>VAUL01000066.1 GCA_005774545.1 Deltaproteobacteria bacterium
CGCCAGCGTCGCGTTCCCCGGGTTGGTGCCGTTCCCCACCGTCGTCGTGTTGCCGGCCGCCGGGTTGAGGGCCGCAACGGCAACGGCAGCACGTGCGCTAGCACCGCCGGTGAAGGTGACAGTCGTACCGCTGGCCACGCTACCGTTCGCGCCGGCAAAAATGTTTGCCGCCCAGAAGGAGAAGAAGTTATTGGTCGGAGAGTTGTACAGCAGCGCCTGAGTGAAGCCGGGGGCCGAGGCCGCGGTCACCGTGTTCCCCGAACCGGTGTCGGCAACGAGGACCGCCGCACCGCCGTTGAGGTAGGCAACAGCCGCAGTAGTTACCGGGTTGACGGCAGCCGTATAGGCAAAGTTGCTGGCATTGAAGGTCGTCGTCTGGTCGACTCCCTGGTAGGAGGCAGTGTGGACCTGCACCCCCGAGGTCGTCCCCGACACGGTTACCGACAGGTTACCGGCGGCTGCCGGTATGTTGGCTTCCTTGATGTAACCGAGCCAGATGTGCTGACGGGCGCTGGTGCCATTGGTGGAACCCAACTGGGTAACCGCCACACCGTTGAGAGTTGCCGTCACCGTGTAGGTGGCCGTCGCCGTACCGTACTCGGCACCGACCGCCACCAAGTAGAGGCGGTTAGAACCAGCGGAGACGCTCTGAGCCGCGATGGTGGCTGGATTCGCCGTCGCCGCCTCATAGCGCTGGGTCCATGCCTGAAGCGCGGTAACAGCTGCCGACGCACCGGATGCCGTCAGGAGGCCACCACACAACATCAGGCCAAGCAGTAGAGTGACGCTGAGAACGCGACTGACTGATTGCCGCCAAAGCCCGCCGTGCCGTTTCGCCACAAGCTGTCCATTCATATTCGCTTCACTCCACGTTTTGTTCATGACGACGACTCCCGATTGCAGCCGATCTCTAAATGAAAATTATCTGCGAATAATTCACTTACGTATTCTTGCGCATTCAACCTGAACAAATCAAAGCGCCGGAATCTGGCGGGCGACAATCGAGCCGCCCGCCAGAACTACACGCCTTACTTCGGCAACTGGGTATGGCAGTTGCTGCACTTGCTGATGGTCGAGCCCCAGCCGATCTCGTTCATGTTGTGGCAAGCGACCGTACAGTTCTTGCTCGCCGAATCGTACATGGTCGCCGTGTCGAGCGGCCGGGTCAGGTTGGTGCCGAGGGTATCCCAGGTCTCGTCGTAGGACGGCGAGTTCCAGGCCGTCGGCGCACCGGCCGCCTTGTAGCCACCCTGGCGCTTCCAGTTCTCATACACCTCGTTGGTGGTGGCGCCAACGTCGTCGGGCACGCCGGTGTTCGACTTCGGCCGCAGCTGCGCGCGGGAGAGAACCGAAACTTCCTGGAACCTGACGTTGACGGCACCGTTGACGTGCATCGCCTTGTTGGCCAGGCTGATCGATTCGTTGCCGGTGGCCGGCGTGTTGGTGTCGCTGTGGCAGTTGGCGCAGACCGCGTTCTTGGCGTTGACCTTCACCTGGACGGTATCCCAGTGGCAGAGGTTGCAGCTCATGGTGGTGCTGGTCGTGCCGACGCCGTGAGCGTTCTGCCGGTTGCTGCCGTCTTTTACGACACCGGTTCCCCCGGTGTAGACGTTGTTGTAGTGGATGCCGACGTTATGCAGGTTGTGCGTCGAGCCGGCCGGGCTGTTCTGGTGGCAGTAGGCGCACGGATCGGTCCCGGCGAAGGCTCCGCCGTACCAGTCCGGCGTGGCGTTGAAGCTGCCCTTGCCGTTGCTGTGACAGTACGCCGCCGAACAGGTGAGGGCACGGGCGCCGGCCCCGCCGGCCGCCGTGATCCCGCCGCTGTTGAGCGCCCAGTTGTTGGCGCCGTTGAACGTGCCGTTGCCGTATTCGACCGGATCGATGGCGACGTTGTTGAGCGACTTGGTCTGGCCGCCATGGCTGCTGTTCAAGGTCAACTCGATAACGCCGTTGACGTGGTGACTGATGTTGTTCGGATGGCAGTTGGCACAACCGAAGCTATAGGTCGCCGGCTGGGAATTGTTCGCCGTATCGGCGTACTTGGTCCCGGCCACCTCGATGTGCACCTGGTGCTTCGCCACGCTCAGACCACCGGAGTCGAGGGTCAGCCCGGCGAAATCGCCCTTCAGACCGCCGCCGAACTCGCTGTGGCAGGCATTGCACGAGGCCGTCGTGCCGCGCAGCAACTCGGCAGGCCAGACGATCGTGTTCTTGCTCATCGACTTCTTGACACCGCTGTGACAGGTGTTGGTGCAGGAGCCCTCCGCCTCGATGAAGCCGGTATCCGGCGGCGAGATAACCGCGCCGGCGTTGATCTGGATCTTGCCGTCTTCATGCTTGGTCGCGTAGACGTACTCGTTGTAATCACCGGCCGGAGCGACGTGGCAGGTCTCGCAGACGCCGTGCTTGGTATACAGCTGCTGGCCAAGCGTCGCATGCGCAACGACCGTGATGCCGTCGCGCCAGCCGCCGCCGGCCCCGTCGGCATAGCCGTGGCAAACCGTACAGCGCGGCGTGCCGCCGGTGGTGGAGGTCGAGTCGGCGTCCTTGGACCAGAGGCGCTTCCAGTTCCCCTTGTCGCTGTGGCAGCCGGCGATCAGGCCGACAGTGGAGCCGCACGACGCCTGGTTGGCGGCACCATCGGTGTAGACGAAGGAGTTGGCCGCGGCGGCGCCGCTGTTGAGGAAGCGGTCCGTATTGGCCGGCCCGTCGGCCACGGCGGTGCCGTCGATATGGGTCGACGGAGCATTCGCCGAGGAGAGGTGACAGGAGGTGCAGCCCGTGCTCCCCGGCGGCCCGATCAGCGTGTGATTATGCGCCTGGACGGTCGAGGTGTTGGTCACCTTGTGCAGACCGGTGTTCGGGTGGATGTTGTTGGCCGGCAGATTGTCGGCGTTGCCGGCGACGTGGCACATGGTACAGGCCGAGGCATTCGGGCCGTACCAGCCGAAGCCCGCCGGCGTGGCCTGGTTGTTGTGACAGTTGACGTTGGAGCAGTTGCCGTTGTTGCTGCCGACGGTCCAGACCGCATTGTCGACGTTGCCGTTCCACAGGTTGGCCATGGTGTTGACTTCGGCCGGCAGCGTCTGGCTGTGGTCGGCGTCGGAGCCCGGCATGTTGTGGCAGTAAGCGCAGAGGACGATCTGCTTGTCGTTGGCGCTCAGGCCGGGGTTGGCCACCGTGTTGTCGGTAAGCAGCTGGGTGAGGGTCTCGCCGTACTTCTTGAGAGCCAGCTGTTCCATGTGCTTGAGGTGGCGACCGGCCGTGTTTTCAACCAGGGCGTTGGAGCTGTCCGGCCAGTAGTTGCTGTTGGCGCCGACGGAGGTGCCGCCGCCGTGGCAACCGGAGCAGCCGCTCGGCGGGAACGACGGGTTGTCGGTGTGCTTGTGGCAGGCAAGGCAGTTGTTGGTCCCCTTGTGGGTCGCCACCGAGTCGGTCGTGGTGTTGAAATGAGAGACCTCGACCTGATCGTGGCAGACCTGGCAAACGCCGGTGAAGGTACCGTTGGCGTAGCTGGAACGCTGGGTGCGGTCAGTGAAGCCGCTGACCAGCTGACCGTTGACGCTCGTCGCGATCATCGCGTCCTGACCGCCCTGACCGTGCGGATCGTGGCAGACCGCGCAGTAGAGGCCGTCAAGCGAATCGCCGCCCGGGGTCTTGGTGTTGGCGAAGTGGCCATACATGGTGGTCGCATGGCAGTTCGAGCACCAGTCGTTCTGTTCGGCGAGCACGCCAAAGTTCTTGCCGCCCATCGGGTCGAGGCGGTTGGCATCGCCGAGGGCCGCGCTGATGTGGGTCACGGTGCTGTCGTGGCAGTCGTTGCAGGCCTTGGCGATGCCGGCCTTGCCGTGACCCTTGGTCGCGTAGTCGGTGCCGGCGCGGAACGGCGCTGCCACCCCGCTGCCGTCGGGCTTGCTGTTGGCCGTGGTGTAGTTGCCATGGCAGGACTCGCAGGCAAGACGGGCACCGGGGTTGTGCCACTGGGCCTTGGCCAGCGCCGCATTGGCATTGGCCGTCGCGGCCAGAGCACCATGGCAGCTGTTGCAGCTGGACACGGCGGCATCGACGACGATGCCGTCGTTGGTGGCCGTGCTGATCGCCACCGAGTTGCCGTCGCTGAAGTTGACGACACCGTTGATGTGCGTTGCACGGCCGGTCATCGTGAGATCGTCGTTGGCATTGTGACAGTCGCCGCAGGCCGTCGAAGCGACGCCGGCATACGGCCCGTAGTTGACGGCCGTGCCGAGGTGCGTGACATGCTTGCCGGACGTCGGCGGATCGTCATGGCAGAACTGGCAGTCGGTTGCCACCACCGTCCCCCAGGTGAAGGCGGCGACCGGCGCCTGCCCCTGGCCGTTGTTGTGGCAGGCGTTGGTGCTGCAGGTTCCATAGCCGGTGTTGGGGAGGCTGACCTCGCCGAGGTACTGGGTGGTGATCTTCGTGCCGTTGAATTTCACCTGGGCGTTCGGCACGCCGGCGGTCATGAAGTGCTTGGTATTGCCGGCATTGTTCTGGTGACAGTCATTGCACGCGATGGTCAGGCCGAACTTGGCCGACGCATTGACGTGCTGGGCGTGGCTGCCGGAAGTGATCGGCGCACCAGCATCGTCGCCATGGCACATGGCGCAGGAGGCGACATCCTCGTCCCAGTCAACAGTATTGCCGTTGGCCGACGGGTCGTGACAGAGGTTGTTGCTGCAGGTGTTCCCGGCATCATCGATGACGGCACTGTTGTTCCACGTCGTCACGCCGGCATTGTAGGCGGCATCGTCAACCAGTACGGCAATGCCACCGGGGTTGAGATAATCCTTGCCACGGGACTGCAGAGCCTCGCCCTGGGTCGTAATCCCGGAGATATCGATATCCTTGGCGGTGTTGTGAGTCAACGGGTGCGTACCGGCGGCATCGCCCGCGCCATGGCAGGCGGAGCAGGTCATGCCGGCAGCGATGTGCTTGGTGTGATTGTCGCCAGCCGGCGGATAGCCGTGGCAGGCGTCACAATTCAGGCCATTGGCATCAGCCCAGTTGCCGTCGCCCGCCGTCGAGGCGTGGCAGGCCGAGGTGCAGGTGGTGTTGCTGATGCCGGCCGCCAGATCGATCGCGTTGTTCTGGTGGTTGCCACCTTCGGACATGGTGTAGCCGCTCACATCACCATGGCAGACGGAACACTCAGTGAGGTCGGCGTCGATGCTGCCGGAAATGTTGATGTGCGCCGTATGGGTCGCGCCGATGTAGCTCAGGTCGCCGTGGCACCCCTCGCAGGAGGAGACAGCCTCCCAGACCTTGGGATTGCCGGTCTGGTGGCAGTTGGCAGTACAGGACGACGGGTCCGGCACCGCATTGTAGGTGAGGGTAACAGCAACGGCGTTGTAGTTGCCACCGGCAGCGACATCGATCCTGGAACCATCGAGATGCTTGCTGCCAGGCTTGATGCGCGTATTCGAAGCAGCCGAGAACATGGTGTCGGCATGGCAGGTGTAGCAGGTCATCCCCTTGGTAACCCGCCCGGCGCTGAAGTGCGGCTGGTGATCACCATTAGCCGACGGCGACTCATGACAGAAGTTGCACTCTCCGGCTTCGGGGGTCCCCCAGTCATTGGTGTTCTGGATGGCCAGCACGCCATCCTCGCCGGACGGATCATAATGACAATTGAGCGAGGCGCACGAGCCGAAGGCCGTGCTGGGAATGACGGTTTCACCGTTATAGTTGAGCCCGGCGTTGACCTGCAACGTCCCGTCGCGATGGGTGTTGCTCACCACGCTCGGATGGCAGCTCGTACAGGCAAAGTTGTCGCCGATGACCAGAGCGTTGTCGACATGCGCGCCATGGCTGCCGCTGGCCATCGAATCGGCGCCGGCCGTGTTGCCGTGGCAGAGGTTGCAGCTGGAGCTGCTGGTATCCCAGTCAGCCAGGTGGCTGTCGGCGGACGGGTTGTGACAGGCGGCATTGGCGCAGGTGTTGTTGGCGTCACTCCAGGTGCTGAAGACGACGTTGGCCTCGTCGTTGACGGCCACGCCCATGTCGCTCAGAAGCGCCGCCTCGTTGTCGACACCGGGGTTCAGATCGGTAATGTGCACCGTATTGGCCGGCGTGGAAACGTGGCAGGTCGCGCAGGTCTGGCCCAAAGCGATGTGCTTGGCGTGAGCCGTGCCGGAACCGCCGCCATCCGCCGGCGGGTTGCCGTGACAGGCGTCGCAGGCCAAGGAGGCAGCGGACCACTGGGCCGCCTTGCCAGCCGCGGTGGCGTGGCAGGCCGCGGTACAGGTCTGATTCGGGCTGACGCCGCCGTCGGCGATCCCGGCGGCGAAGTTGACCGTGCCGGTCTGGTGGTTGGCATGGCCGCCGGTGTTGGTGTAAGAGGCCACCGCCGCACCGTGGCAGACGATACAGTCGGAGAGATCGTCCTCGATGATGCCGCCCTTCTTCTGGACGTGGGCCGCATGCGCGCCCTGGGTCATCTCGTCGCTGTGGCAGGCACCGCAGGAGTTGACCACGGGCTTGAAGCCCTCTTTGTGGATGTGGCAGTCGGTGCAGTCGGACTTGTTGTAGTGGCCGGGATTGCCGCCCACGGTCATGTCGTAGCCGTGGAACTTGACGCCGGCGTTCTGGGAGGCATCGAAGGTATGGCAGGCCTCGCAGATCATGTTCGACTGGCTCTTGTCGGCACGGCTGTCGTCACCGAACTGCGAGGTGCCGTTACGCGCATCGAGGAACGTCACGCCGCCGGCGGGAGGAGTCGGATCGGCCTGGATCGGGAACTGCGCCGAAGGATCCGGGGCCACCAGCGTCTTCTTAACGCGCTTGATGTTGCCGGTCCCCTTGGCATGACACGTCTCACAGGTGATCGGCCCGTACTTGGTATTGGGCTTGCCCCAACCGCCCTGCGCCGTCCACTTGGTGGAGGACGGGAAGCGGTTGCTGTTGTGGAGCATGTTGTTGTCCACCCAGTTGCCGCCGTAGCTGGTGGTGACCATGTCGTTGCCGCTGGCATGACCCGCGGCTGAGGCCGTCACGGTCGTATCGGTGGTCTCGCCGACGAGGGCGGTCAATTCCGAAACTGTGAGGACGACGGTCTGGGTCGCGCCGGGAGCCAGGCTGTTGGTGGCCGCCGGCAGCGACGAGGTGAACTTGGTGCTGCTGTCGCTGCGGGCCAGGGTATAGGTGGTGTTTGCACAGCCGGCATCATCGGCATTGGTGATGTCAACATTGTAATTAACACTGCCGTTTTCAGCGAAAATACCCATCGGCGCGGTGGTGATATTGACGGTCGCGGCACGGTTACAAACCGGATCGACCCAGGTCAGAGTCACCTTGCCGGCAAAACCGGCACCACCGATGGAGGTCGCGGCCGTTGTGCGATAGGCGCCGCCGCCGCCGCCGCCCGGACCGGAAGCAGGAGCCGTACCGGCACCCTGACCGCCAGATTTGCCGTTACCCCCGGGACCGCCGGAGGCCACAGCCGTAGCGCCAGTGGCATTGGTTGCAGCATTACCGGCGACAGCCGGGCCGGCAGATCCACCGCCACCACCGCCGTAAGTACCGACCGTCCCGGCAGCACCGGAACCGCCGCTCCACTTGATCGTCCCCGTCGAGGCAGCCGCGGTACCACCGGCAGCACCGGCCAAGGTATTCTGCGCCACCGACGACCCGCCGGCGGCCACAACCAGGGTCGTGGCGAACGTCGAGTTGCCGCCGTTGGTCGGCGCGGCGCCAGACGTGCCGGCTGCGCCGACAACAACCGAATAGTTGTTGCCAGGGATAACAGACACGGTCGATTCGGCGTACGCACCGCCACCACCGCCGCCGCAGGCGCCGATGGTCGTCCGCTGGCCACCGGCACCGCCGCCGCCCCACGCCTGAACCGTCACCGAGGTCACGCCTGCAGGTGCCGTCCATGAGAAGGTCCCGGCAGTCGTGTAATTCTGGGTTCCGGCCTCGGCACTCGTGGGAATGCCAGCCACTCCAAGAACCGCGATCATCGCCAACGTCAAGGCTGCCCGCAGCTTACCTCTCATGCCTGATCTCCTTACAATCCGACCGTTCCTGCCGTCATGAGGCAACGTCGCGTCCGTGCATCGTACTGAACCGCTGGCGGGCAGCTTGCCCCCGACATTCGCTTCGTGTCCGCTCATTGGACTGTGCCGTTCACTCATGACGACTACTCCTGATCGCAGTCAATTAACTATTCAACAATTAAGGCTCGTAAAATATTCAGTAATGCATAGGGAGCGCACACTGCTACCCCGCCCGCCGGCCGGCAGGCGGGGTAGCAGTGCACTATCCCTACGGCAACGCCGTGTGGCAGTAACCGCAGTTGACGCCGCTGTCAGTCCAGGTCGCCACATTGCCGTTATGGCAATCGGTGGTCGAGCAGGTCTTGGCGCCACCATCCCAGACCGGCAGACGCTTACCGGTGTCGAAGCTGGCACCGCTTGCCGCCTTGTAGCCGGCAGTACGCGACCAGGCCGTGTTCAGTTCGGCGACAGTGGTGATGTCGTCGCGAATCTGCGCCTTCGACCTGAAGTTCGCAAGCGTGCTGAACGCTACGCTCTTCGCGCCGTCAAGGTGCGTCGTCGAGTTCGGCTTGATGATCGCCGATTCATTGCCGGCCACGGCATTGTTGGTGTCGCTGTGGCAACTTGCGCAGACGGCGTTGCCGGCGTTGTAGGCCACGTCGATGGTGCTAACGTGACAGATGTTGCAGTTCAGGGTCGCGGAGGTCGCGCTGTTGCCGTGAGCGGCGTCGGCGCCACCGGAGGCCAGTTTGGCGGCTGCGGTGTTCTCCTTGGCCATCACGCCGGTGCCGTCGTCGTCATAGAGATCTTCGTAGTGGATGCCGACAACGTGATCGGCGTGTGCGTTGCTGGTCGGGCTGTTGCCGTGGCACGCCGCACAGGTCGAGATGGTGCCGAGATCCCAATCCGGGGAGTCGGCATAACTGCCGTCGATCAGGCCGTCGCTGTGACAGTAGACGCCCGAGCACTTGTTGCCGCTGAACTGCGCCGCCGGCAGGTTGTTGCGCTTGGCATTGACCGCCGGGAGGCTGTCGGCCACCGGATCGGCGTGGTAGAGGACCACGTCGGCAACACCATCACGATGCTCGGCAAGGTTCGCCGGGTGGCACTGACCGCAGCCCATGTACGGCTTGCTGGTGGCGTCGTAGCTGACGTCGTACCAGGTCGCCTCGGTCTTGCCGTAGTCGTTGGTCGACAGCTTCTTGCCGGTCAGGTACAGCGCCACGTTGGTGTGGTCGGCATGGGTCGGGTTGGCGGTGTTCGGATCCTTGTACTTACCGCTGCCGTGGCAGTCGAGGCAGGTATCGCCACCCTCGGTTTCGACGATGCCGTTGACGTGCTTGGTCGGATCGATGAAGCCGTCGTCGGTGGCCACAATGTTCAAGTGGCAGCCGGAGCAGTCGCTGTCGTTCGGGTGGTTCGCCGGATTCGGCGGGTAGCCGTGACAGAAGGCGCAGTCGTGACTGGTGGTGCCGTTGAAGTACGGGGTGTTCCAGTCGGGGACGTTGAGGGTGCCCGACCAGCCGTGGCCGATCTTGCTGCCGTCATGGCAGTAACTGGTGGCGCAGGTCGCACCGTTCCAGGCCGGCGTAGCACCGTTGGCCGAGGCCAGAGTATCGAAGTCAAGTTCCGCCGGCAGGGCCGAACCGATATGGCCGACCGCCCCGACCTTGTCCACGTAAGTGGCCGCCGCATTGATATTGGTCACCGTGGTCTTGTGGCACTGGGCGCAGGAAATGTTCGCGCTCCAGTTCTTGGCCGAAGTCAGGTGCGCCTCATGGGTGCCGACCTGGGGATCGGCGGTGCCGGTGTCGCCGTTGGTGTCGCTATAGAACGCCCCGGCGACCACGCTGCCGCCGCTGAGAACGCCCATGCCGTGGCAGAGCGTACAATTGCCGTTGGTCGCATCGACGTTCCACACCGGCACCGACGAACCGTGACAGGAACCGCAGGCCGCCGCCGTTTCGGCGGGGGTGTCCGGGTAGTCGCGCACGCCGTTGAGATGCTCGCCGGAGAAGGCACCGTTGTGACTGTGGCAGGTCGTACAGGTGATCGAGAACGGCGCCACGGCATAATCAACCACGTGAACCTTGTGACCGCCGGCCGCGCCCCCGGAGAGAGAGGACGTGCCGACCGTGGCCGAACCGTGGCAGTCGCCGCAGTCGCCGGTGGTCAAGTCATCCCAATCCGGCATCTGCACATTGGTGCCGAGACCGTTGGAGTGGCAGTAGATCGCGCAGGTCCCGGTGGCCGAGGCGAAGGCCGCCGGGGCGGGGAGCCCGGTATTGAAGGCTCCGTCGACATCGACGACACCGTTGACGTGGGCGCCGCCGGTCGCCAGGGCCGAGGCCTTGAGCGTGGTTCCGTTAGCTGCAGTATTGGTATGGCAGGTGTCGCAAGTCACCGGGTTGGCGAGGCCGTTGAGAGCCAGGTGGGTGGCATGCACAGTCGCCGTCCCCGTCGTCCCGACGTTGTGGCAGGAGGTACAGGTGGTGTTGCCGCCCAGCCAGGCCGGAACAGCCTTGGCCGTAGCGCCGCCGGCACGGGCGCTCTGCCCATCGCTGTGACAGTAGACGTTGGTGCCGCAGGTGGCCGCCGCACCGTTGTAGGTCGGGGCAAAACCCTGCTGACTGGCCAGAATCCCGGTGGTGGTGATGAAGACGTCCTGGAACGTCGGGGTCGGCAGGGCGTCGTGGGTGTTCCCCTTGTGGCACTGCTCGCAGGTGAACTTGTGCTCGCCGGCAGCGCCGCGGGCGTGGGTCTTATGGCCGGTGTTGGCCTCGTTCAGGTAGGTGGCCGAGCCATTCTTGGAATCGATGGCGTAGTCGTAATCCTTGACCGTGTCGATGGCGTGACCGGTGGCGGGAAGGGGGCCGGCGGGGGC
>VAUL01000067.1 GCA_005774545.1 Deltaproteobacteria bacterium
CCCGGACTGCGGCCAAACTTTTCCACGGCGAAAAGTTTGGATCAAACGCCGTGGTCCCCCGCCGTCTTGCCCGCCTGCGGCGGGTTCCCTGCGCCGGCCAGATGAATGCCGGCCGGACGAAAACTCGCTGCGCTCGAACATTCGTCCGGCTGATCGGCATTCATCCATCCGGCTCCGGCGGCGACGGCACGGGGGGGTGGTGAATGGCAGGCAAAGCCAAACACGTTCCGAATGCTGAATGCCGGTCTTTCGGACAACCGATGAAAATAGGCAGCCCGGTGCGGGGCCCCAAGTGGATGGGCCCCGCCAAGCGGTGGCAAGGGCTGTGCCGGTGTCCGGCCGGGGAGAGGCGGTGAGCGAAGCGGCCGAGCGGTGGAGAGTGCCATGCCCGCCGCGAGGCGCAGGCGTTTCTGCGTACTCTTTTCGCCGGAAAAGAGTACGTCGCCGTGCGGGGGCGAGACCCCGCGACAACCTTCCATCCTCGAAAACATGGGCATGCCATAAAATCAAACAGGTGCCAGCTTGGATGGGCTGGCACCTGATGGTAAGTGGGGTGGGGAGATTAGAATTGGTATTGTGTCCCCAAGTTTCCTTCTGCTCGGAATTCGCTGAGAATTATAAATAGTCTAGATTGATCAAACGATAACGCATAGCATCCTGACTTACATTGAAGATATTTGCAAGATCTTCAATAGTGTTAACTCCTGAATCAATGCATTCTTGGATCAAACCTTCTGGCATCAGTAGTTCGGCAGCAAAAGCATTTGCTTCAACCTCACTATGTCCGCGCACATTTTCAGACCTATAAAGAACAACGTTCGGTGATTCAAGATCAACATTATCGTGATGAATAACGTCTTCTGAATGGAGAAGATAATGGCCTATCTCATGTGCAATCGTAAACCTTTTTCGTTCTGGTGTATGATCTTTGTTGACGCCAATGTAAAGTCTTTCTCCTTGTCGAATGAAAATTCCCGACATTCCTCCTGGGAACTCATGGTCGACAAGAGATATCCCAAAATCGTTAGCGATTTGTTCTAAGCTAATTCTGTATCGATTTTGATTCCCACGTTCGTTGATGTACTGAGAAGCGAGTTTTTTTGCCATCTTGATGGCGACTTTTTTTCCTTTCATTTCTCTCCCCTTATAATTTGAGAAATAAAAGATTCGATATCCTTTAGTTCCTCACCATCGATACCCTTCTCTGCAATTGCGCTATCCAAAGACGTAAGTTTTTTAATCTGGTCCAAACTCGGCATTAAGGCAGACATATCAACTTGGAAACGATCAGCCGCCAGGTACGTCTCAGCAATACTTATCGACTGCTTACCCGTTTCGTAGGCTATCAAGGTGGGCCGGGAAATGCCTAGGTGTGCCGATAGTGCCTCTTGGGACACACTGTTCCCCTCGCGTAACTCACGCAGCTTTTTGCCTACAATTGTGGAAATAAGAGGTATGTGGGATTTGTCCAGCGGCATCATGTCCAAAATAAAACATCCCTTGAGCTTTTGTCAATTTTTTAGGCGGTTACGGGTGTGTCATTTAACGATCATCAGTCAAAATCTGTATACAGTATACATTTGTGTGTTTTTTTATCAAATTTAAATTGTAAAAAATATTGACAACGATCTTGGCCCGTGCTAATCGTATGATCAGATCAAAATTCAAGCGAAGGGAGGTGACGCCATGGCGAAGAATCCACCGATTGGCGATGGGCACAGAAACGGTGCCGTTCGGGACAGATCACAGGTTCAAAACCCTGTCAACGGCAACTGGATCAAGCGGGACACTATCACCGGTCGCTTCATCGACCAGAAATCCGACGGGACCCCTTTCAAGGGAGTCCGCAAAGAGAAGTAACCAACACGTGAAAGGAACACACCAATGAGTACTGAAAAGCAGAAGCACGAAGGGAACGGAGAAAATTTCGTCCAAGTTGCAGCCGTCACCACCAGCGGGTCGTATCCCGCTGAAGGGTATGAAAACGCCCCAGCTAATCAGAAGGTGCGTGTATTCCTTGCCGAAGCTACCCGCAAGTTGAATATTACAGATGTCAGCAACTGGATAGCTAGGGTCGGAAACAAGGAAGTCAACCCGGAACTTTCCTACGAAGAAAACGGGTTGTCAGGCGAAATCGACATCGATTTCGGCCCTCGTGAGAGTGGTGGTGGTAATGCATGAGTTGGTGTCCAGAGCCTTGTTTACCGAGCAGACCAAGGGGATTGAACGAGTCGCCCGGTTGAGAGGCTGGACAATTTACTGCATCGAGTATCCCGCAATAGATGTTGGATTCATCGGAGAGAGCAAGGATATCAGGGTGCGGATGTTATGTTGTGATTGGGATGAAATGCCCCCGTCGATCGAGTTGCTTTCACTCGCAGGCGAGCGGCTTTCAACAATCCGGACGGGTCCGGACTCTGTGTTTAATAATTCTGCGCACCCGGTGACCGGGTATCCGTTCATCTGTATGATCGGCACCCGTGAATACCACATTCATCCAAGCCATACAAGTGACCACTGGGATAACCACAAAAACAAGCCGGGCAACGACCTCGGCGGAATACTAACCCAAGTATGGAATGCTTGGCTGAAGATACAGGGCTGACATGGCAATCGTTACGATCAACAGAGCAGGAATCGAGCAAACCCTCGATTTTCTGAAACAGGCTGGTACACAGCACGTTGAATGCGTTGTGCTTTGGTTGGCAAAGAACCTGGGCGGAGCGCTGGACATTCAGACCGTTTACCGGCCGCCGCAGATTGCGAAAAGGGATTTTTTTCGTATTCCACAGGAAAGCATAGTGGAGTTGATGACGTATCTTCGGCAGAACAGACTCATGGTCGCGGCTCAGGTGCATACTCATCCTGGCCCCGCTTTCCATTCTCTTGCAGATGACACATGGGCAATCATCCGTCACGTCGGCGGGCTGTCACTGGTCATACCGAGATTTGCACGTGCCACATCGGCCGAGAGTTTTATCAGGGATGCTGCCGTATTCAGGCTATCAGAAGACAACAACTGGGAGGAGATCCGCTCAAGAGAACTCGAACATTATTTACAGGTGGCGCTATGAATATCACAGCTTTAAAAGAAAATGCCAAAACACTGGCTGCCGCGCTTGGGATTGACGAAGACACAGCTGAAACCTTGCTTGATGCATCGGTTCTGATAACAGTTGATGCTGCCGATGAAGTGGGTACCCGCATGGCCACGGAGCTTGAACTCTTGCTGCAACGGACAGTGTCTGCGGTGACTCGCGATATCGACTCGGTGAAGCAACCAGATGTTGAAGTGATTATCGGGACCAGTGCCTCGCGTTCACGAACTAAATGCCTGTTCGTGGGAATCACCGATGAGCGAATAGAAATCGGCGAGGCACGTCGGGAATCACAAGTGTCTTCGATACGCCATCAAGCATTCTTGTTGATTGGAGCCTGTTTTACTGCAGCAAAAGCGCTTGCCTGCTATTTGGGAGAGAGGTTTCCATTCAGCGTCGATGAGTTGCTAATCATCGATTTCCGGGCAATTTTCGGAGAGGACCTCGATTCTTTCCGTGAACCGGTTGATCTTGGAACCGTGTACTTGGCAGGTGCCGGTGCCGTGGGCAACGGCTTTCTGTACGGACTTCGTTACTTTGATGTCCAGGGAACTATCCATGTTGTTGACCCGAAACTGGTGAAGGAAGGCAACCTCAATCGCTGCATGTTTTACGACAAGGATGACCTTGGCCTGCAAAAGGCTAATCGACTCTGCAGTAAGGCACAACCATTCTTCAACAAAATAACGCTCATTCCTCGAAACCACGATCTTCGTGACAGCCCAGAAAGACACGCTGGTCGGTGGCTAGAAAGGCTGGTCGTAACCGTAGACAGCCGTAGGGGCAGACGAAATCTGCAGAATGAAATGCCCGGTGAAGTCTATGATGCATCTACTACGGGTATCCAGGAGGTTGTCGTTCACTTCAACCAGCAGCCAACAGCCGGAAAGGCCTGCTTGAGTTGTATTTACCTAGAGGAAAATGGAGAACTGACACATGAAGGACATGTGGCCGATCTCCTTGGGGTGGGTGTTGATAAGGTGCGTGAAACTTTCATCGACAGTTCTGCAGCAATGGAAATCTGTCGCAGGTATCCAACAATTAGCCCTGAAGCTATCCAAGGCACAGCCTATGACAGCCTTTTCAAGCAGCTATGTGGCCAAGGTGAGTTGCAGATAGCAGCTGACAAACACGTATTAGCACCTTTTGCATTTGTATCAGTGCTGGCTGGGGCAATGCTAGCTGTTGAAATGGTTAGGAGAGTCCGGAAAGGACAAGCTGCGGTACCATATAACTACTGGCGACTGGCACCATATAGTACCCCTAATATCCGGGGGCGTTATAATCGTGAAAAGGTCGATGGCTGCGAGTTCTGCGGCGATCCGGTAAGAACGAAGTGTTGTAACCAATTATGGGGGATTGACTGACAGGATCCCCCACTGGTAGATCAAAACAAAAAGGCGACCATCTCTGGCCGCCCTTCCTTTTATCTCACTTCCCCCACTTCCCCTTGATCCTCTCCACCGCCTCGATCACATTCTCCTTATGGCCGAAGGCCGAGAGCCGGAAGAACCCTTCGCCTGATGGCCCGAACCCCGACCCCGGCGTGCCGACCACATGGCACTCATTGAGGAGCTTGTCGAAGAAGTCCCAGGAGGAGAGGCCGCCCGGCGTCTTCAGCCAGATGTAGGGGGCATCGACCCCGCCGTAGCAGGTGATGCCGGCGGCCGACAAGCCCTCGCGAATGATGCGGGCGTTGTCCATGTAGTAGTCGATGATCTCCTTGGTCTGCGCCCACCCCTCGTCCGAATAGACCGCCGCGGCGGCCTTCTGCACCGGGTAGGAGGCGCCGTTGAACTTGGTGGTGGTGCGGCGCAGCCAGAGCTTGTTGAACGAGTACTTCTCGCCGGTGGCCGTCGTCCCCATCACCTCCTCGGGGACCACCACCAGCCCGCAGCGCACCCCGGTGAAGCCGGCGGTCTTGGAGAAGGAGCGGAACTCGATGGCGCACTGTTTCGCCCCTTCGACTTCATAAATCGAGTGGGGGATCTCCGGGTTGGTGATGAACGCTTCGTAGGCGGCGTCGAAGAAGATCACCGCGCCGCTTTGGTTGGCGTAGTCGACCCACTTCTTCAACTCCGCCTTGGTCGCCACCGCCCCGGTCGGGTTGTTGGGGAAGCACAGGTAGATGATGTCGACCTTTTGCTTCGGCAGCTCGGGGATGAAGTTGTTGGCCTCGTTGCACGGCATGTAGACGATGTTCTTGTAGTAGCCCTTCTCGTCGGCCTCGCCGGTGCGGCCGATCATCACGTTGGTGTCGTTGTACACCGGGTAGACCGGGTCGCCGATCGCCACCACGTTGTCGAGCGCGAAGATGTCGAGGATGTTGGCGCAGTCGCACTTGGAGCCGTCGGAGATGAACATCTCCTCGGTCTTGAGCGACACGCCGAGCGGCTTGTAGCTCTTCTCGATGATGGCGTTGATCAGCCAGTCGTACCCCTGCTCCGGGCCGTAGCCGGCGAAGTTCTGGGTGGTGGCCAGATCGTCCACGGCGTCGTGGAACGCCTTGATCACCGCCGGGGCCAGCGGCCGGGTGACGTCGCCGATGCCGAGGCGGATGACTTTGGCGCTAGGGTTCGCCGCAGCGAATTCGCGCACGCGGCGGCCGATTTCGGGGAAGAGGTAACCTGCTTTGAGCTTCAGATAATTGTCGTTGATTCTTGCCACGTTTCCTCCGGGGAACGGCCCTTTTCCGCAATCTCGGCGTTGGCCGGCGGGACTCCTTGTGCGACGTAGCTCCGCTACGCCTTACGCGTCGTCCCTTGCCCGCCTTGACCTTGCGAAAAATTGCTCGTTCAAGTGCGATTGATTTTGATAAAGGGGCGGCAGGAACCGCCCCTCATGTTAATTCAGGCCTAAAACATCCTGCATGTCATAGAGACCGGGTTTTTGGGTGGCGAGCCATGAGGCCGCTCTGACCGCACCCCTTGCAAACATGTCGCGACTCATCGCTCTGTGGCTCAACTCGATGCGCTCGCCCATGCCGATGAAGTAGACGGTGTGCTCGCCGACGATGTCGCCGCCGCGCACGGTCTGCATGCCGATCTCCTCTTTGGTGCGCTCGCCGGTAAAGCCTTCGCGGTGGCAGTTGGCGACCGCATGGTAGTCGCGCCCGAGGGCCTCGGCGACCACCTCGCCCATGCGCACCGCGGTCCCCGAGGGGGCGTCCTTCTTCTTGTTGTGGTGCAGTTCGACGATCTCGACGTCGAAGCCATCGCCCAAGGACTTGGCGATCTCTTTCAGCACCTTGAAGCAGACGTTGACGCCGACGCTCATGTTCGGCGCGGAGACGATCGGGATAACCTTGGCGAACCCGGCGAGCTTGGCCTTCTGCTCCGGGGTGAAGCCGGTCGAGCCGATGACCATGCTTTTGCCCAGGCGGGCGCAGACCGCGGCGTTCTCCAGCGTCACCTCGGGGAAGGTGAAGTCGATCAGCACATCCGAGGCGGCCATCGCCTGCTCCAGGCTGCCGGTAATCGCCACAGCGAGGCGGCCGCAGCCGGCCACCACGCCGGCGTCCTCGCCGAGCAGCTTGTGGGCCGGGTGCTCGACGGCCCCGGCGACGGTCAGCCCGTCGGCCTCGTGGGTCAGGCAGATGATGCGCTGGCCCATGCGGCCGGCGGCGCCGGTGACGGCAACTTTAATCATGAGAGCTCCTGTAGAACGCGACACTTTTCCGCCAACTCGGCGTCAGCCGGCACGAGGTTCATGCTCGACGTAGCGCTGCTGCGCCTGGCCCCTCGCTTGCCTTCCTTGATTTGACGAAAAAATGCGCGCATTCAAGGGCCTTCCAGGGAAGGCCCGCAAAAGGCAAAATTCAAATAAACTAGATGAGCTTGTACCGCTCCAGGATCCCCTTGAGCTTCTCCAGGTTGGCCGGCTGCATCTCCACCAGCGGCAGGCGCACGTTCAGCTGCAGCTTGCCCATCAGGGCGAGGGTGGTCTTGACCGGCACCGGGTTCGACTCGATAAACATGGCGTTGTGGAAGTCCAGAAGGTGCAGGTGCAGCTTGCGGGCGGTGGCGTGGTCGCCGCGGTTGACCGCCTCGACCAGCGCCTTGACCTGCCCCGGGATGGCGTTGGCCGACACCGAAATGACGCCGGTGGCGCCGATGGCCATCATCGGGTAGGTGAGGAAGTCGTCGCCGGAGATCATCTCGATCTTGTCGCCGGCTTTCGCCAGGATCTGGCCGATCTGGGTCATGTCGCCGGAGGCTTCCTTGATGGCGACGATGTTGGGGATCTCGGCGAGGCGCGCGGTGGTGTCGGCGGTCATGTTGACGCCGGTGCGGCCGGGGACGTTGTACAGCACCTGCGGCAGGGCCACGGTCTCGGCCAGCTTCTTGTAGTGCTGGTAGATCCCCTCCTGCGACGGCTTGTTGTAGTAGGGGCAGACCAGCAGCAGGCCGTCGGCGCCCATCTTCTTGGCGTTCTGCGAGAGGTGGATCGCCTCGTCGGTGTTGTTGGCCCCGGTGCCGGCCAGCACCGGCACGCGCTTGGCGACCTGGTCGATGCAGACCTGGATGACCCGGTCGTGCTCGTCGAAGTCGAGCGTGGCGGATTCGCCGGTGGTGCCGCACGGCACGATGACGTCGGTGCCGTTCTCAAGCTGGAACTCGATCAGCTGGCGGTAGGTGTTCTCGTCGAACCGCCCCTGGCTGTCGAACGGCGTGACGATTGCGACCATCGATCCACGGAACATGATGCATCCTCCTCGAGACACTGCGGAATGAGTTGTTATTTGTCGGTCAGTTGCGCCCGCATGCGGGTCTTTCTACGTAGCACAGCGGCCCGGTGTTGTAAAGGCCGTATCCGCGGCCTAGCGCGGCGTGGCGGCACTTTCCGGCGACGAGGCGCTCTCGAGCAGCAGGTCGCCGCTGCGCACCACGGTGGTGACGCGGTAGACGGCCTCGCGCCCGGCCTCGCCGACGAAGTCGGTCAGGCGCGGCTCGCGCAGCGGTTCGGCGTTCAGCGCCAGCGGCAGGTAGACGCCGCCGGCCGGGCGCCGGTAGAGGTTGTAGCCGAGCAGCTGCTGGCCGGCCGGCAGGGCCGCCGGCGGGGTCCAGTCGAGGCGCACCTGGCGCTCGCCGGCGGTGGCCTGCAGGGCGGCGGGGGCCGGCGGCGGCGGCATCCAGGCGCGGTGGGCGGCGGCCGCCGGCCCCTCGTGGCCGCCGATGGTCACCGGCACCACCAGGTAGGCCTGGCCGGTGCCGGCGGCGACCGCGACATCCCGCCAGTAGAGGCGCTGGCCGAAGCGCGCCGCCGGTTCCGGGCGGACGAGGCGGATGGCCGCGACCAGCTCTTCCGGGTCGCGGCAGGTCGGGCACCCCTCGGCGGCGTCGTAGACCATCCGGTAGATGTGGAAGCCGACCAGGTCCGCCGCCGGGGCGCCGTCCTGGTTGCGCTCGGGGATCGTCCAGGAGAGGATGAAGTCGTCCCCCTGCTGGGCGATCTGCAGCTCGCCCGGGGCCACCGGCAGGGCGGCGAGCTTCGGCATGACCGGGCCCTTCTTGCCGCAGGCGGCGAGGGCGAGCGCGGCGACCAGCAGGGCGACGAGGATCAGGGGCGCGCGGAACGCGCGACGCGGGTTACAGCTCGGGAGCGACATGCCGAACCTCCTGCACGAGAGCGGTCAGTTGAGGGCCGCGCGGGCCCGGGCGATTTCCTGCTCGACGGCGGTGCGGGCGGTGCCGCCGGTGGCGCGGCGGGCGTTCACCGACGCTTCCAGCGTCACGGCGTCGAAGATGTCGGCCTCGATCTTCTTGGAGAACTGGCGGAACTCCTCCAGGGAAAGCTCCGGGATGTCCTTGCCGGTCTCCACGCAGTAGCGCACGGTCTTGCCGACCACTTCGTGGGCCTGGCGGAACGGCAGCCCCTTGCGCACCAGGTAGTCGGCGACGTCGGTGGCGGTGGAGAAGCCGCGCGCCGCGGCCTGGCGCATGCTGGCGGCGTTGACCGTCATCTGCGCGATCATCTCGGCGAACACCTTCAGGGAGCCGCGCACCGTGTCGATGGTGTCGAAGAGCGGCTCCTTGTCCTCCTGCATGTCCTTGTTGTAGGCCAGCGGCAGCGACTTCATCAGCGTCAGCAGGGCGATCAGGTTGCCGTAGACCCGCCCGGTCTTGCCGCGCACCAGCTCGGGGACGTCGGGGTTCTTCTTCTGCGGCATGATCGAGGAGCCGGTGCAGAAGCCGTCGCTGAGGTCGATGAACATGAAGTCGGCGCTCGACCAGAGCACCAGTTCCTCGGCGAGGCGCGACAGGTGCATCATCAACAGCGCGGCGAAGGCGCAGAACTCGATGGCGAAGTCGCGGTCGGAGACCGAGTCGAGGCTGTTGCGGGTGACCCCACTGAACCCGAGCTCCGCGGCGACCCATTCGCGGTCGATCGGGAAGGTGGTGCCGGCCAGGGCGCCGGCGCCCAGGGGGAGGACGTTGAGGCGCTTGCGCAGGTCGTCCAGGCGGCCGGCGTCGCGGGCGAACATCTCCACGTAGGCGAGCATGTGGTGCGCAAAGAGGATCGGCTGGGCGGTCTGCAGGTGGGTGTACCCCGGCATGATCACCTCGAGGTTCCGCTCCGCCTGGCCGAGCAGCGCCTTCTGCAGGGCGACGAGGGCCGCGGCGATGGCGTCGACCTCGTCGCGCAGGTAGAGGCGTACGTCGAGCGCCACCTGGTCGTTGCGCGAGCGGGCGGTGTGCAGCTTGCCGCCGACCGGGCCGACCTTCTCGATCAGCCGCGCCTCGACGTTCATGTGGATGTCCTCGCGGGCGATGGAGAACTCGAACTCGCCGCGCTCGATCTCGGCGAGGATCTCGCGCAGCCCGGCGACGATGACGTCGGCCTCGTCATTGGTGATGATCCCCTGCTTCGCCAGCATCCGGCAGTGGGCGATGGAGCCCTGGATGTCGTAGCGGTAGAGGCGCTGGTCGAACTGGATCGAGGCGGTGAATTCCTCGACGAACTTGTCGGTCGGCTGGGAGAAACGTCCCCCCCAGAGTTTTTCCTGTGACATGCGGACTCCTTTTTCGGTTATGCGGTTTTCCCCCCTCCCGGCCTCCCCCCGCTGGGGGGAGGGGTTGAGGTCGGGGTTGGTTCTAGTCTGCAGTTCCCCTTCCGGTCTCCCTCCGCGGGCGGGGAGGAGCAGTGCGGGGTCGGTGGTTGTATGAGCCTGCCCTCCCGGCCTCCCGCCGCTGGGGGGAGGGGTTGAGGTCGGGGTTGGTTCTAGTCTGCAGTTTCCCTTCTGGTCTCCCTCTGCGGGCGGGGAGGAGCAGTGCGGGGTCGGTGGTTGTATGAGCCTCCCCTCCCGGCCTCCCCCCGCTGGGGGGCGGAGGTGAGTCAGGGTGGTTCTCGCCTGCAGTTTCCCTTCCGGTTGTCCCCCGTCGGGCGGAGGGGGCCGGTTACATTCCTCCCTCCCCTGGAG
>VAUL01000068.1 GCA_005774545.1 Deltaproteobacteria bacterium
GTTATCAGGGGCGGATGATCATTTTATTGGACCTGGCCAGCGTGCTTGATGTGTCGATGGCCTGATTGCTGAAAGGAGCCTGACGTGTCGAAAAAGAAGATTCTGATCGTCGAGGACGAGGAAAGCCTGCTCAAGCTCGAGAGCATCCTGCTGACCTCAAGGGGGTACGAAGTCAAGGGCGTGGCCGACGGCCAGGCGGCGCTGGATGCCATCGGCAGCATGAAGCCGGATCTGGTGCTGCTGGATATCATGCTGCCCGAGATCGATGGTTTCGAAGTCTGCCGGCAGATCAAGAGCAACGAAGCGACCAGGCACATCCCGGTGATCATGCTGACGGCCAAGAAGAGCCGTGAAGACATGGCGCGCGGCGAACAGGTCGGGGCCGACTGGTACATCACCAAGCCGTTCAAGTCGGCCATGGTCATCGAAACCATCCAGCGCTTTCTGACCTGACAATGACGGAGTCCTTCATGCAGGATCCGGTCGCTTCCGAGACTGCCGGCGCCGAGCGTCAGGAAGTGCAGTTGGCCTGTTTCCGGGTTGGCGGCGAGTTGTATGCGCTCGACATCATGAGCATCCGCGAAATCATCCGGCCGCAGAAACTGACGACGATTCCCAAGGCGCCGCGGTTCATCGAAGGGGTGATCAACCTGCGCGGCGCGGTGATACCGGTTGCCGATCTGCGCAAGCGCTTCGATCAGCCCTGCGGCGAGGAAAGCCGCAAGAACCGGATCATCATCTGTGCCGTGAAGGGGCGGATTGTCGGCCTGCTGGTCGATGAAGTCCTCGAGGTCCGCCGTTGCGGGCGCCAGGACGTCGCCCCGGCCCCGCAGTTCCTCAAGGGGCCGGAAGCCGAGTTCTTTCTCGGCGTGGCCCGGCGCGGCGACGATCTCGTCATGGTCATCGATCTGGACCGGCTGCTCTCGACGGACGAACAGATCGCCCTGCAGAAACTGGAATGATTTTTGTTGTCCGGTCGCGGACCGGAACCGTATAGCCGGGTGCAGGTACCCCGCCGTGTATTCGAAGCCCCCTCCGAGGTCGTTTGAATGATCGTTTCCTGTCCAGAATGTGACGCCCGTTTCCGTATCGACGGCGAAAAACTCGCGGGGAAGCGGCTGACGCTGCGCTGCGCGAAATGCCGTGCGCCGTTCAAGGTCGAGTTGCCGCATCGCGGCCGGAGCGCCGCCCCCGGCATCCGGGTCATGGTCGCCCATACCGACCGGGAACTGTGCGGCACGATCGGCGGCATTCTCGAGTCGGCCGGCATGGAGTGCCTGGTCAGCCACGACGGCGAGGCGGCCCTGCGCCTGATGGATGCGACGCCGCCCCAGGTCGCCGTCGTGGACGTGGCGCTGCAGGGTCTCTACGCGTTCGAGGTGGTCGACAAGGTCCGCCGCCGGCCGGGGCTGGGGGGGGTCAAGATCATCCTGCTCTCCTCGGTGTACAACAAGATGGCGTACAAGCGGTCGCCTTCCTCGCTTTACGGTGCGGACGACTACATCGAAAAGCACCATATCCCCGACGACCTGGTCCCCAAGATCAACCGGCTGGTCGTCGGCGCCGCCCCGGCGACGGTGCCGGCGCCGGCGGAAGAGGAGCAGACCGGCAAGGTGCTGTCGTCCCGGGAGGCCGAACAGCAGTCCGTCGATTACATCCACCGGGTCAACGAGAAGATCCTGTCGGCGGAGAACCGCCAGGTGGACAGCGACGGCGAACTCTCCGACATGGAGCGGGCCCGGCGGTTGGCCCGCATCATCGTGTCGGACATCGCACTCTATTACCAGGAACGGGTCGATGAGGGGATTCGCGGCGGCAACTGGGCGGAACTTCTGGAGGTTGAGATTCAGGAGGCCCGCAAGCTGTTCCGGGAACGGTTCCCGGACGAGCGGATCCAGCAGGCCAGGATCCTCGAGGCGGCGTTCGTCGATCTGCTGGAGCGCCGCCGCAGCGAGTTGAGCCTCTGACGGAGGACGATGGCGTGAGTGCGGCAGACAGGGAAAAGATCGCGGCGCTGATGGCTTCTGCCGATGAGGACGTCCGCCTCGAGGGGATCCGGTCGCTCGAGCCGGCGACGGCTGAACAGCTTCTTGATCTGGTGTTCCAGGGGTTTGGCGACGGCAGCTGGCGGGTGCGCAAGGAGGCGGCCGATCTGTTTCTGCGCCTTCCGGTGCGGTTCGAGCTGGTCGGTGAGATCGTCGAACTGCTGCATGCCGAGGAGAATGCCGGCCTGCGCAACGCCGCGGTCGACATCCTGGTGCGCATGGGGCGGGACGCCTTGCCGATGCTGATCGGCCAGGCCCGTTGCCCCGATCACGACGTCCGCAAGTTCATCGTCGACATTCTCGGCGAAATTGCCGATCCCCGCGCCATCCCGACCCTTATGGAGGCTCTCGGGGACGAGGACGGCAATGTCCGTGCGGCAGCCGCCGAGAATCTCGGCAAGCTGCGCGCGTCGGAGGCCGTGCCCAGGCTGCTCGATGCCATGAGTCATCCGGACGTTTTGCTGCGCTTCACGATCCTGGATGCGCTGGGAAAGATCGGCGTGCCGGTTCCCCTGTCCCGGTTGCTGCCGTTTCGCAACGAGCAGCTGCTGCGCAAGGCCCTGATCGACTGCCTGGGGCTGGTCGGCGATGTCAGCGCCGTTTCGGAGCTGTTGGCCGGGGTGGTCGATCCGATGCGCAACGTGCGCGATGCCAGCCTGCTGTCGCTGGTGGCGCTGGCCGAACGCTACCCGGAAGAGGTCCGCTCCTTTCTCGCCAGACAGGATGTCCCGGCAACCGTCGATACCGTGACCGGTTATCTGGACGAGAGTCACTCGGCGGCCTGCCGTCAGGCCGCGGTGCGGGTCCTCGGCTGGCTGTCGAATCCACGGGCCCTGCGATCCCTGCTGCAGGTCCTGGCCGATGAATTTCTGCAGCGCGACGCCCTTGCCGCACTGGTGAGCATCGCCTTGCATCACCCCCAGGCGGTGGTCGCGGCCTGGCCGTCGGCACAGCCGCTGGAGCAGGCCTATCTCGCCTACGTTTACAGCGAGGCCGGTTGCGCCGGCGCCCTGCCGCAGCTGCGCGCCGCCCTGGGGAACGGCGACCCCCGCCTGGCCCAGATGGCCGCACATGCACTCGGGCGGCTGGGCGGCCACGAAGACCTGCCCCCTCTGGCAGCCTGCCTTCGCCATGGCGATGCAGATGTCCGGGATGCCGCCGCACACTCCCTCGGCACCCTCGGCCGGCGTTTTGCCGATGAACTCCTCGCGGTTCTCGAGCCGCTCCTGACCGATGCCGATCCGCTGCGCCGCAGTGCCGCCATCGGGGTGCTTGCCCGCCTGGATGGCGCGGCGGTGGCGCAGCGCCTGGCGATGGCGCTCAAGGATCCGGCGGCCGACGTCAGGCGTGCCGCGATCAGGGCGCTCGCCGGCACGGCGGCGCATGAGCATTTGCTGGCCATCCAGCTGGCGTTGACCGACGAGGATCTGGAAGTCCGCCGGGCCGCGGCCGAAATACTCGGTACCAGCGAAGATCCCGAGGCGATCCCCGGTTTGCGGCTGGCCCTGCGCGACGAGGATATCTGGGTGCGGTCGGCGGCGGTGCGCAGCCTGGGACGGATCGGCGGCAAGGCGGAGGCGCAGACGATCGGTGACCTGCTCGGCGACCCGGTTGGCCTGGTCAGCATCGCTGCCCTGGAGACGCTGGCCGAGCTTCTCGGCGAACAAAGCTGCCCGCAGATATGTGCGGCCCTCGATCATCCCGACGAAGAGGTCGTCAACGTCGCGCTCGGCCTGTTGTCCCGGTATGGCACCGCTTCCAGGCTGGCGGCCGCTGCCGAGGCCCTGGTCAACCACCCGTCCTGGAACGTCCGGGCCTACTGCGTGCGCCTGCTGGCCGGGATGCTTGGCGGGCAGGCCCGGCCGGTTCTCGAGCGGCGTCTCGCCGTTGAAACCGATGAAGCGGTCCGTCAGCAGATCGCCGACGCCCTTCGCGAACTGCCGGTGTCCTGACCCCTCATGCTTTTTCTCGGTCCCGACATCCAGATGAGTCTGGAAGAGTTCCGTCTCTTCCGCGACTTCGTCTATCAGCACTGCGGCCTGCACTTTACGGAGGATTCCAAGTACCTCCTGGAAAAGCGCCTGGCCAAGCGGCTGCAGCAGCACAACCTCAAGTCGTTCAAGGATTATTACTACCTGCTGCGCTACAGTCCGGCCAAGGATCAGGAGATGACGGAAGTCGTCGATCTCCTGACCACCAACGAGACTTATTTCTTTCGCGAGGACTTCCAGCTGCGCACCTTCCGCGAGGAAATCCTCCCGGAGTTGCGCGAACGCAAGGAGCGGGCCGGCAACCTGCAACTGCGCATCTGGAGCGCGGGGTGCTCGTCGGGCGAAGAGCCCTACACCATCGCCATGATGCTGCTTGATCAGCCCTGGCTGCACAACTGGCGGGTCGAGGTGATCGGCACCGACATCAGCCAGCGCGTTCTGCAACTGGCCCGCCAGGGGATTTACGGTGAATCGGCGTTCCGCGCGACCGATGCCGGCTATCGCCAGCGCTTTTTCACGACCGAACCGGATGGCCGGTCGCGCGTCAGGGACGAGGTGCGCCGCCTGGTCACGGTCAGCCATCTGAATCTGTTCGATTCGGCACGGGTGGCCCTGCTCGGCCGCATGGACATCATCTTCTGCCGGAATGTCATCATCTATTTCGACCTGAACGGCAAGAAAAAGGTGGTCGAGACCTTCCACCAGCGCCTGCAGCCGGAAGGGTTTCTTCTCCTCGGACATTCGGAATCGCTGATCAACGTGACCACGGCCTTCCGCCTGCGCCACTTCCGGCACGACATGGTCTACCAGAAACAGGGGGATCTCCCCGTTTCCGGAGGAGGAGGAGCATGACCGGCATGGATCGCGTGAGGGTTCTGGTTATCGACGATTCGGCCTTCAACCGCCGGACCATCGTCAAAATGCTCGAGGCGCTGCCGAACGTCGAGGTGATCGGCTACGCCTGTGACGGCGAAGAAGGTCTTCGCAAGGTGATCGACCTCAAGCCCGACCTGGTGACGCTGGACCTCGAGATGCCGCGCATGGACGGGTTCACGCTGCTGCGGATCGTCATGCAGAAGCAGCCGACGCCGATCATCGTCGTCTCGTCGCGCTCCAACGACGAGGATGTGTTCAAGGCGCTCGAACTGGGCGCCGTCGAGTTCGTCCCGAAGCCGTCGGCGCGCGTCAGCCCGGTGCTGATGGATATCCGCGATGTGCTCCTCGAGAAGGTTCGCGAGGTCACCAAGGCCAATCTGCGCACCATCATCGAGCGCCGTCTGCCGGTCGCGCCGCCGCGGCGCGTCGAGCGCCGTGCTCCCGAGACGGCCGCATCCACCCCGGAAAAGGATTTCCGGATGGTGGTCATCGGTTCGTCGACCGGCGGGCCCCCGGCTCTGCAGGCGATCTTCTCGTCGATCCAGGAGCCGATCCCCGTCGGTTTCGCCGTGGCCCAGCATATGCCGCCGGATTTTACCCGGGCGTTTGCCGACCGCCTCAATCGTTTTTCGGCCCTGGAGATCCGCGAGGCTGTCGACGGCGAC
Source organism: Deltaproteobacteria bacterium (assembly GCA_005774545.1). Taxonomy (GTDB): domain Bacteria; phylum Desulfobacterota; class Desulfuromonadia; order Desulfuromonadales; family BM103; genus VAUL01. Next base: position 5,578 of record VAUL01000068.1, read on the forward strand.
GTGATTCGCCCGGGGCGGGTTCTGATCGCCCCCGGCGGCTACAATCTCGAAGCCTTCCGGCGCGGCGACGAGGTGATCGTGAAGGTCTCCGAGCCGAAGGGTCACCAGCGCTACATCCCCTCCGCCGACGTCCTGTTCAGTTCGGCCGCCACGGTGTTCGGCTCGCGGCTGCTGGGGGTGGTGCTGACCGGCATGGGCAATGACGGGGCCCGCGGCGTCCAGGCCGTCAAGGATCACGGCGGGATGGTGCTGGCCGAGGACGAGGAAAGCTGCGTGGTGTTCGGCATGCCCAAGGAGGCGATCGCCACCGGTCGGGTCGATGCCGTGGTGCCGCTGCCGATGATGTGCCGTGAGATTCTGCGCCGATGCCGGATTGTGGCCTAGGCGCATTCGTGGTGGATATTTTTCGACGGGATTGCTATCATTCAGCAATTTCTTCCCCGGAGCGCCGCAGGCGGCCGGAAGCGGGAGCCAGATGATGAGCCAGTCAGAGGACAGGGGTGGTCCCAACCGCGCCGACGATTTTCTTCAGCTGTTCAAGAAGGGCGCCGAGTTTACCCAGGATCTTCTCAAGGAGAACGAGCGGCTGCGCTTCCGGATCGTCAAGCTCGAGGACGCCCTCAAGGAACATGAGCAGGTCGGCGGGGCCCCGCCTTCCGGCGATGCCGCCAGGCTCTTGAGAAAGATCGAGGAACTCGAGCAGGAAAAGGAGGAGATTCTCGGCCGCATTCGCCGCGTCGAAGAGGAGAACCAGGATTTTGCCCATCGCTATGTGGAGATCGAGGAAGAGAACAACATGCTCGCCAATCTCTACATCGCCTCGTATCAGCTCCACTCGACACTCGATTTCAAGGAAGTGACGCAGATCATCCTCGAGATCGTCATCAACCTGATCGGGGCCGAGGAGTTCGGCCTTCTGCTCCTCGACGAAAAGACCAACCGGCTTGAACCGGTCGCCTGCGAGGGGCTGGAACTCAGCCAGCTGCCGTCGGTGAATGTAGGCGTCGGCATCATCGGTACCTCGGTCAAGACCGGCGAAAACTACTTCATCGAATCGATGGAAGGCTATGAGCGCGATTTCCTCAAGCCGATGGTCTGCATCCCGCTCAAGATCAAGGAGCATGTCATCGGCGTCATCGCGATCTACAAGCTCCTGACCCAGAAAGAGAAATTCACCAGCGTCGACTACGAACTGTTCTCGCTGCTGGCCGGCCACGCGGCGACGGCGGTATTCTCCTCGCGCCTTTATTCCGAGTCGGAGCGCAAGCTTTCGACCATTCAGGGTTTCATCGACCTGCTGACCAAGTAATCGGGGGAGCGCTCCTATGACTGCACTGAAGGTGCTTGTTGTCGAAGACTCGCCGACCATGCGGCAGTTGATCGTCTTCGCGCTGAAACGGATCAGGAACTTCCAGATCGTTGAAGCCAACGACGGCGTGGACGGTCTGAAAAAACTTAATTCCGAAAAGTTCGACCTGATTCTGACCGACATCAACATGCCGATCATGGACGGCTTGAAACTGGTCAGCATGGTCCGCAACGACCCGAACTACAAGACCGTGCCGATCATCATCATTACCACCGAAGGGGCGGCGGAAGACCGCGACCGGGCTCTGGCCCTCGGCGCCAATGCCTACATCACCAAACCGATCCAGACCACGCAGATTCTCGACACCGTCAGGGGTTTGCTCAATTTCTGATTGAGTTCTGCACCAACAAGGAGGCCAGCTTGTCGAAGGAAGAAGCAATTGAAGTCGAAGGTACGGTCATCGAACCGCTGCCCAATGCGATGTTCCGCGTCAAACTCGACAATGATCACATTGTCCTGGCGCACATTTCGGGGAAAATGCGCAAGTATTACATCCGCATCCTGCCCGGCGACCGGGTGACGGTCGAGCTCTCCCCGTACGATCTGAGCCGGGGCCGGATTACCTATCGCGCCAAGTAATCGCGCCGGGCTGAAGATCCGACCCGCCCGACGACCGATTCCCTTGCAGCAACGACCGGCGCTTGCCGGTTTTCATGTTTTCTGAACTGCCCCGCGGGGCGGTGGAGGCGATATGCAGGAGCGTTACAACCCGGCTGAGATCGAAGCCCGGTGGCAGGAGAAGTGGGCGCGCGAAAAGAGCTTTCGCGTCCACGAAGCGGAGGGCAAGCCGAAGTATTACCTGCTGGAGATGTTCCCCTATCCGTCGGGGCGCATCCACATGGGTCATGTCCGCAACTATTCGATCGGCGACGTGGTGGCACGGTTCAAGCGTTTGCAGGGGTTCAACGTCCTGCACCCGATGGGCTGGGATGCCTTCGGCATGCCGGCCGAAAACGCCGCCATCCAGCACGGCACCCATCCCGCCGTCTGGACCACCGAGAACATCGCCAACATGCGTGCCCAGCTCAAGAAGATGGGGCTGTCCTACGACTGGGACCGGGAAGTGGCCACCTGTGCTCCGGATTACTACCGCTGGGAGCAGCTGATCTTCCTGCGCATGCTCGAAAAAGGGCTGGCCTACAAGAAGAGCGCGGCGGTCAACTGGTGCCCGAGCTGCGAGACCGTGCTGGCCAACGAACAGGTCGAAGAGGGCTGCTGCTGGCGTTGCGACAGCACCGTCGAGCAGAAGGAGCTCGACCAGTGGTTTTTCCGGATCACCGCCTACGCCGAGGAGTTGCTGGACTGGACCAACCGGCTTCCCGGCTGGCCGGAGTCGGTGCTGACCATGCAGCGCAACTGGATCGGCCGCAGCCAGGGGTGCGAGATCGATTTCGCCGTGGAAGGCGACAGCCGCGCGATCCGGGTCTTCACCACGCGGCCCGACACGCTCTACGGCGCAACCTTCATGAGCCTGGCGCCGGAACATCCGCTGGCCGAGATGCTGACGACTGCCGACCGCCGTACCGAAGTCGAGGCCTTTGTCCGTCGTATCCAGGGTATCGACCGTCTGCAGCGCACCAGCGACGACCTTGAGAAGGAAGGGGTCTTTACCGGCAGCTACTGCCTCAACCCGGTGACCGGACGGCGGATGCCCGTCTACCTGGCCAACTTCGTGCTGATGGATTACGGTACCGGAGCGGTCATGGCGGTGCCGACGCACGACCAGCGCGATTTCGAGTTCGCCCGCAAATACGGGCTGCCGCTGCAGGTGGTCATCCAGCCGCCCGGAGAGGTGCTCGACCCGGCAACCATGACCGGGGCCTGGGAAGAAGCGGGGACGATGGTCAATTCGGGGCCGTTCGACGGGCTCGACAACGACAGCGGCAAGCTGCGCATCACCGAACATCTTGAACAGCTTGGCTGCGGCCGCCGCACCGTCAACTACCGTCTGCGCGACTGGCTGGTCTCCCGCCAGCGCTACTGGGGGACGCCCATCCCCGTGGTCTACTGTGCCGAGTGCGGTACGGTGCCGGTGCCGGAAGAGCAGCTGCCGGTCGTCCTGCCGACCGACGTGGTTTTCACCGGCGAAGGCGGCAGCCCCCTGGCCAAGCTGGAGAGCTTCGTCAACACCTCCTGCCCCCGCTGCGGCAGCCCGGCACGGCGCGAGACCGACACGTTCGACACCTTCGTCGAAAGCTCCTGGTACTTCCTGCGCTACGCTTCGCCGCAGCATGACAGCGGCCCCGTCGAGCGCTCCGCCGTCGATTACTGGCTGCCGGTCGACCAGTACATCGGCGGCGTCGAACACGCCGTCATGCATCTGCTTTATGCGCGCTTCTGGACCAAGGTGATGCGCGACATCGGGCTGGCAGGGGTGGACGAGCCGTTCACCAATCTGCTGACCCAGGGAATGGTCTGCATGGAGACCCGCTCCTGTCCGGAGCATGGCTGGCTCTACCCGGAGGAGTCCCAGGGGGACCGCTGCAGCAAGTGCGGCGCGCCGGCGGTGGTCGGCCGCAACGAGAAGATGAGCAAGTCGAAGAAGAACGTCATCGATCCTGACGGGCTGATTGCCCGCTACGGTGCCGATACCGCCCGCCTGTTCACGCTGTTTGCCGCACCTCCCGAGAAGGGGCTGGAATGGAACGATCAGGGCGTTGAAGGGGCGTCCCGCTTCCTGCATCGCGTCTGGCGCCTGGTCGGCGATCATCTCGAGCTGGTGCGCGGTGCCGGCGGAATCGACCCTGCCGGCCTGGACGAATCGGGGCGTGACCTGCGCCGCCAGGTGCATCGCACCATCCGCAAGGTGACCGACGATATCGACGGGCGCTTCCAGTTCAATACCGCCATCGCCGCAGTCATGGAGCTGGTCAACGGCATCAGCGCCTGGCCCGACAAGACCCGGCACCCGGCCGTCCTGCGCGAGGCTCTCGAAACCGTGGTGCGGCTGTTGGGCCCGTTCGTCCCGCACGTCGCCGAAGAGCTGTGGCGGGAGCTCGGCCATGAGCAGGGCCTCGAGGCCTGCGGCTGGCCGGTCTGCGACGAGGCGGCCCTGGCGGTTTCGACCGTGTTGATCGTGGTTCAGGTCAACGGCAAGGTGCGCGGCAAGGTGACGGTGCCGGCCGATGCCGACGAATCGACGGTGCGCGAGGCCGCACTGGGCGATCCCAATGTGGCGCGTTTCCTTGAAGGGCAGACCGTGCGCAAGGTGGTGGTGGTCCCCGGGCGTCTGGTCAGCGTGGTGGCGGGATGAAAAAGACCGGGATCATTCTGTGGCTGTTGCTCGTTCTGCTGGGCGGTTGCGGTTATCATGCGCCCGGTGCCGGTGACAAGTGGGCGGGGGAGGGGG
>VAUL01000069.1 GCA_005774545.1 Deltaproteobacteria bacterium
GGGGAGGGTTCGGCGGGAATCAGGCTGAAGGGCCCGGCGCGCCAGCCATGCCGAGCCGCTCCAGCACCCGGGTAAAACCCGTCTCCGGGGGGGCGGTGATGGTCAGTGGTGTCCGGGCGTGCGGGTGGGTGACGGTCAGCGCCACGGCGCAAAGGAGCAGGCGGCGGCTGTCGAGGTGGTCGCGGAAGGCGCGGTTGTGGGCGCCGTCGCCGTAGGTGGTGTCGCCGATGATCGGGTGGAAGATGTGCTTGAGGTGCCGGCGCAGCTGGTGGCGCCGCCCGGTCACCGGCGCCAGTTCCACCAGTGCGTAGCGGCTGGTCGGGTAGCGTCCCGCCGCCACCGGCAGTTCGACCTGCGCCAGGCGTTTCAGGTGCGTCACGGCCTCGAGCGGCTCGGCGCGCTTGAGGTCGGTGCGGTAGAGGGGCAGTTCCTTGAGGGGGTAATCGATGGTCTGATCGACGGGCACGCCGCGCACCACGGCCAGGTAGCGCTTGGCCACCGCGTGCGCCTGCAGCTGCCGGCCCAGCTCGCCGGCGGCCTCGCGATCCAGGGCAAACAGCACGATCCCCGAGGTCGGCCGGTCGAGGCGGTGTACCGGCCACACCCGCTGCCGCACCATGCGGCGCACCAGCAGCATCAGCGAGATGGTCTCCTCGCGGGCCAGGTCGGTCGGATGGACCACCATCCCCGCCGGCTTGTGCACGGCGATGAGCCGGTCGTCGCGATGGAGGACGGGGATCGTGGTGTCGCGGTCGAAGGCGGGGAGCATGGGCGGTTATTCTAGGGGGAAAGCCCGCGGGTGGCAACGGCGAAGGGGCGGGCCGGAGGCTGGTGCCGCCAGAAAACCTGTCGGCGGTCATTTATTCAAAAGAAAGGGGGCTGTCCTGTTGCCGGGCGGCCGGTTTTGTATAACAATTGCCAAGACCTGAATTCAGTCCATCGCTCTCTCGCACAGGTGCCGGCATGACCGTGTCCGACGACAACGACCGCTTCAGAAAAATGGTTGAAGATTCCCAGGACTGGTTCTGGGAGTTCGACGAAAACGCGAATTTCACCTATGCGAGCCCGCGAAGCAGGGACCTGTTCGGCTATGAACCGGAGGAGCTGGTCGGGCTCAACGCCTTCGACTTGATGACTCCCGAAGAAGCTCGCCGGGTCCACGCCCATTTCGATCCGATCGCGGAAAAATACCTTCCGTTCAAAAACCTGGTCAACGTCAATACCCACAAGGACGGACGCAGGGTCGTCGTCGAGTCCAGCGGAACGCCGATCTTCGACGATGCCGGCCGGTTCCGCGGCTATCGCGGGATTGACCGCGACATCACCGGCCGCGCGCGCATCGAGGAACTCCTCCAGGAGAACAACGACCGGCTCAAAACCATTCTTGAAACCAGCACCGAGTGGATCTGGGAAGTGGACCTTCTCGGGCGGCACACCTACACGAACGACAGGTTGATAGAGTTCCTGGGATATGCCCCCGAGGAGGTCATCGGCAGGGACTACAGCGGCTTCCTGCATGAAGACGACCAAGGCGACGTGGCCCACCGGCTTGCCGGCTATATTCGCGAAAAGCGGGGATGGCAGGGATGGACGTTGCGCTGGCGCCACAAGGACGGGAGCTATCGCTGGCTGGAAAGCAATGCCCGGCCGATCTGCGATGCTGGCGGCCGCGTCGTCGGTTTTCGCGGCGCCGATCGCGACGTCACCCAGCGCAAGCTGATCGAAGAGCAGTTGCGGCAGTCAGAAGAAAAGTTCAAAGAGATCGCCACCCTGCTGCCGCAATCGATCTTCGAGGCCGATTTCGACGGCCGCCTGATCTTTGCGAACCGAGCGGCGTTCGAGCTGTTCGGCTACAGCAGGGAAGACCTTGAGCGGGGGGTGAATGTCCTGCAGATGATCATCCCCGCAGAGATCGAAAGCGCCCGCGACAACATCGGCAAGCTCTACCTTGGCGGGGAGGAGAGCTCCAACGAATATACGGCGTTGCGGAAGGACGGCTCCACCTTCCCGGTCATGATCTACTCGAGCGTCATCAGGAAGGGAACCGTTCCGGTCGGCTTGCGCGGCATCATCGTCGACATCACCAAGCGCAAGCGCTACGAACAGGATATCGAAAGGGCCCGCGACGCCGCGGAGCGGATGAGCCGTGCCAAGGACGAGTTCCTGGCGAACATGAGCCATGAACTGCGCACGCCGATCGCCGCCATCCTCGGCTTCAGTGAGCTGCTCCAGGGCTCGGTCCTTTCGGAGCAACAGCAGAAGTACCTGGGAACGATCGTCTCGTCGTCGGAAACCCTGGCGGCCCTGGTCGACGATCTCCTTGATCTGGCGAGGATCGAAGCGGGGAAGATGCCGCTGGAACGAAAAGCGTTCAGTTTGCGAAAGCTGATCGGGGAGATCGCCGACAGCCAGAACCCGGCGGCAAAGGCCAAGCACCTTGCTTTTGCCACGGGGGTCGCTGCCGAGGTTCCCGACCGGCTGATAGGCGACCCCTTGCGCCTGAAGCAGGTGCTGCTCAACCTCACGGTGAACGCGATCAAGTTTTCGGCGGCGGGGGAGGTTTCCCTGGCCGTGGCCATCGCGGACCAGCACCCCTCCGGACCACGACTCCGCTTTGATGTGGCCGACACCGGCATCGGCATCCGGGCCGAGGACGTGGCCGAAATTTTTCAGCCGTTCAGCCAGCTTGATCCCTCCTCGACCAGGAAATTCGGCGGGGCCGGGCTGGGGCTGGCCATCTGCACAAAACTTCTGACCCTCATGGGGGGCGAGATTTCCGTGGCCAGCCGCGCAGGCGTCGGCAGCACCTTCCAGGTCCTGCTCCCCTTCGAGGTCGCCGGGGTCACGCCGCCGGAGGCAGGGAGTTCCCCTGCCGGCCCGCTTGACGCGCCGACCGGCCCCCCGCTGCGGGTGCTCCTGGTCGAGGACCATGAGGTCAACCGGGACCTGTTCGCCGAGGCCCTGAGCCGTTGCGGGCACCACGTCGAACTCGCGGCCAACGGCGCCGAGGCGCTGGCCATGCTGCAGTGCCATTCCTACGATCTGGTCCTGATGGACGTGCAGATGCCGGTCATGGACGGACTGGAGACGATCGCCAGAATCCGGGCGAAGGAGGAGGCCGAGGGCGGGCACCTGCCGGTGATCGCCCTGACGGCCCACGCAAGGGAGGAGGATCGCACCAACATGCTCGGCATGGGCTTTGACGGCTATGTTTCCAAGCCGATGAAGATCAAGACGCTGCTCGACGAAGTGAAGCGGTGCCTCGCCCCGCTTCCGTAAGGATCTTTCCCCTCCACGTTCCGCGGCCCTCGTTCCCTGGCCGCCGGTGCCTGCACGGTGAGCTTGCCGTGCAAGGCCACGGCAAATTCGGCCTCCCTCGTCCACAATTGCAAAAGCGCTGGTAGAATAGGGAAACACTTGCGATGCCAGCGCGCGACCCCGTGCTGCACTTGCCAGCAACCCCCCACGAAAAGGAGTCGATCCGATGAATGCCGAAGGCAAATGCCCGGTGACGGGCAAAACCCTCAGCCAGGTGGCCGGTGGCGGGCCGTCGAACCGGGACTGGTGGCCGAACCAGCTGAACCTGCAGCTGCTGCACCAGCACCCCTGCAAGGCCAATCCGATGGGCAAGGGGTTCGACTACGCCGCGGAATTCAGATCCCTCGATTTCAGGGCGCTGAAACAGGACCTCCATGCGCTGATGACCAGTTCGCAGGAGTGGTGGCCGGCCGATTTCGGCCACTACGGCGGGCTCTTCATCCGCATGGCCTGGCACAGCGCCGGCACCTACCGCACCGGTGACGGTCGCGGCGGCGGCGGGACCGGCAACCAGCGCTTCGCGCCGCTCAACAGCTGGCCGGACAACGCCAACCTCGACAAGGCGCGCCGGCTGCTCTGGCCGATCAAGCAGAAGTACGGCCGGAAGATCTCCTGGGCCGACCTGATGATCCTCGCCGGCAACTGCGCCCTGGAGTCGATGGGTTTCAAACCCTTCGGCTTCGGCGGCGGGCGGGAGGACCTCTGGGCGCCGGAGGAGGACATCTACTGGGGGAAGGAGCGCGAGTGGCTGGGCGACCAGCGCTACAGCGGCGACCGCGAGCTCGAGAACCCGCTGGCCGCCGTGCAGATGGGGCTGATCTACGTCAACCCTGAGGGCCCCAACGGCAACCCGGACCCCGTCGCCTCGGGACGCGACGTGCGCGAGACCTTCGGCCGCATGGGGATGAATGACGAAGAGACCGTCGCCCTGGTGGCCGGCGGCCACACCTTCGGCAAATGCCACGGCGCGGGTCCGGCGTCCCACGTCGGGCCCGCGCCCGAGGCCGCCCCCCTCGAAGCGCAGGGGCTCGGCTGGCTGAGCACTTTCAAGAGCGGCAAGGGGCCGGACGCCATCACCAGCGGTCTCGAGGGGGCCTGGAAGCCGAACCCGACCCGCTTCGACATGGGCTACCTGAAGGTGCTGTTCAAGTACGAATGGGAGCTGGTCAAGAGCCCGGCCGGGGCCAACCAGTGGCTGGCCAAGGACGTCGCCGACGAGGATCTGGTGGCCGACGCCTTCGATCCGGCCAAAAAGTTGCGGCCGATGATGACCACTGCCGACCTCTCGCTGCGCTTCGACCCGATCTACGAACCGATCGCGCGCCGCTACCTGGCCAACCCCGAAGAGTTCGCCGACGCCTTCGCCCGCGCCTGGTTCAAGCTGACCCACCGGGACATGGGCCCGAAAGCCCGCTACCTCGGCCCGGAAGTGCCGGCCGAGGATCTGCTCTGGCAGGACCCCGTCCCCGCCGTCGATCACCCCCTGGTCGAGGCCCGGGAGATCGCCGCCCTCAAGGGGAAGATCCTCGCCTCGGGACTGACCGTGTCCCAGCTGGTGTCCACGGCCTGGGCGGCGGCCGCCACCTTCCGCGGCTCCGACAAGCGCGGCGGGGCCAACGGCGCGCGCCTCCGCCTCGCCCCGCAGAAGGACTGGGCGGTCAACCAGCCGGTGCAACTGGCCCGGGTGCTGCAGACCCTCGAGGGGATCCAGCAGGACTTCAACGCGGCCCAGGCCGGCGGCAAGCGGGTTTCGCTCGCCGACCTGATCGTGCTCGGTGGCTGCGCCGCGGTCGAGCAGGCGGCGAAGAACGCCGGGGTGGCGGTGGCCGTCCCGTTCACGCCGGGACGCACCGATGCCTCCCAGGAGCAGACCGACGTCAAATCGTTCGCCGTCCTCGAACCGGAAGCGGACGGCTTCCGCAACTACCTCAAGCAGCGGTACGCCGTTCCGGCCGAGGAGCTGCTGGTCGACCGGGCCCAGCTGCTGACGCTGACCGCCCCCGAGATGACCGTCCTGGTCGGCGGCCTGCGCGTCCTTGATGCCAATGCCGGCCAGTCGCGGCACGGCGTCTTCACCAGCCGGCCGGAGACGCTGACCAACGACTTCTTCATCAACCTGCTCGACATGGGCACCGCGTGGACGCCGTCCGCGAAGGACGGCGACGTCTTCGAGGGGCGCGACCGCGCGAGCGGGGATCTCAAGTGGACCGGCACCCGGGTCGACCTGATCTTCGGCTCGAACTCCCAATTGCGGGCCATCGCCGAGGTCTATGCCTGCGCGGACGCCCGCGAAAAGTTCGTCAGCGACTTCGTCGCCGCATGGGACAAGGTCATGACTCTCGACCGCTTTGACCTCGCCTGAACGAGCGGCGATGTGCTCCGGGGCGCATCGCCGCGTTCCGTAAAAAAGCCAAGGGGACGGAATTCAGATTCCGTCCCCTTGGCTTTTCCCTGGCGTCCGGAGCTGTCAGGCCGTTTCCGCCATCAGCTTCGACAGCCCCCGGGCGAAGGCCACCGGGTCGCGGGGGCGGTCGCCTTCGAGGAGCAGCGCCTGATCGAAGAGCAGCTCGACGTACTCCTTGAGCCGGCCGCTTGTGGCGTCGGCGGCGAACAGCGCCTGCATCTTCACGATCAGCGGGTGATCGGGGTTGACCTCGAGAATGCGCTCCCCTTTCGGCACCTCCTGCCCCAGGGCGCGGAACATCTTCTCCATCTGCGGGTCGAGATCGTGCTCGCCGGCCACCAGGCAGACCGCCGATTCCTTGAGCCGCCCCGAAACGCGCACCGCGCTGACCTGGTCTTTCAGCTGCTCCTGCATCAGCGCCAGCAGGTCGCCGTACTCCTTCTGCTTCTCTTCCTTCGTGCCGTCGCCGAGGTCGAGGTCCCCCTTGAGGGCCGACTGGAACTCCTTCTCCTGGTAGCGGCCGAGTTCGCTGATGATCAGGTCGTCGATGTCGTCGGTGGCCAGCAGCACCTCGAGCCCCTTCTCCTTGAAGGCTTCGAGGTACGGCGACGCCTCGGCGGTGGCCCGGTCGGGGCCGGTCATGTAGTAGATCTCCTGCTGCTCGGCGGGCATCCGCGCCACGTAGTCGGCCAGGGAGATCTTCTTGCCGGGCTCGGTGCTGGTCGACTCGAACAGCAGCAGGTCGGCGATGGTCTCGCGGCGCGCGTGGTCGTGGTGGATCCCCTCCTTGAGCACGCGGCCGAACTGGCCGTAGAAATCGGCGTAGCCCTCCGGCTCGCTCTTCTTCATCTCGGCCAGGGTATCGAGCACCTTCTTGGTGAGGTTCTTGTTGATCACCGCGACGGTCTTGTTGTCCTGCAGGATCTCGCGGCTGACGTTCAGCGGCAGGTCGGCCGACTCGACCACCCCCTTGACGAAGCGCAGGTAGGGGGGGAGCATCGCCTCGCAGTGGTCCATGATCTGCACCCGGCGCACGTAGAGGGTCGGGCCGATCTTGTAGTCCTGGTAGTAGATGTTGAAGGGGCGCTGCTTCGGCAGGTAGAGCAGGGCCGAAAACTCGGTGGTCCCCTCCGCCCGGTAGTGGATGGTTTTGGCCGGCTCGGTGTAGTCGTGGGAGATGTGCCGGTAAAACTCGTGGTACTCCTCCGCGCTGATCTCGTTCTTGTCCTTGAGCCAGATCGCCTTGCGCGAGTTGAGGGTCACGGTCTCCGTCTCTTCGATCCGCTGCTCCTTGTCCTCGGGGTCGGGCTTGCTGCGGGTCACCGCCATCACCACCGGGTACTCGATGAAGTCGGAGTACTGCTTGACCACCTTGCGCAGTTCCCACTCCTGCAGGTACTGCTTCGCCTCCTCCTTGAGGTGGAGGATGATGTCGGTGCCGCGCCCGTCCTTGACGACGTCCTCCAGCGTGTAGCTGCCGTCGGCCTCCGACTGCCAGCAGATCGCCTGGTCGGCCGGGGCGCCGGCGCGGCGGGAGAGGACCGTGACCTGGTCGGCAACCATGAACGCCGAGTAGAAGCCGACGCCGAACTGGCCGATCAGCTCCGGGTTGTCCTTGACCTCGCGGCTCTCCAGCAGCTTGAGGAACTCCTTGGTCCCCGAGTGGGCGATGGTGCCGAGCGCCTCGGCCGCCTCGTCGCGGGTCAGGCCGATGCCGTTGTCGCGCACCGTCAGGGTGCCGGCGGCCGTGTCGGGGATCAGCTCGATCTGCCAGTCGGCGCCGTCGGGGTTGATGGCGGGGTCGGTGAGCGAAAGGTAGCGGGCCTTGTCGATGGCGTCGCTGGCGTTGGAGATCAGCTCGCGCAGGAAGATCTCCTTGTGCGAGTAGAGGGAATGGATCACCAGGTCGAGGACCTTGTTGACCTCGGCCTTGAACTTGCGCTTGCTCACGGTCATTTGGCTTGCGTCTCCCGTTGGATGGAATTGCCGGTGGGCGGTGCTCAAGGTAAGCACCGCTCTCCCCGATGTCAAGCACGACGGACCGGGAATCGCCCCCGGAAAAATAAAGTGCGGCAAAATGACCGTTTGTGTTATAATAACACTGTTCTAAAATGTTAATTCAGCAGGATTAATTTCTCGTCCGGGCCCAGACCTGATGTTCAGTCAATTCATTGCCGACAGCCTGCTTGCCAACACGACCCTCGGCATCGAGGTCAGCAGCTGCGACGGGCGCATCCTGGAAGGCAACCCCGCATTCTGCCGGTTCGTCGGCTACGACCGGCAGGCCTTGCTGGGGATGCCGGTCGACGCCCTGTGTCACGAGGCCGAATGGGAACGCGAGCGGCTCGGGCGCCAGGAGATGATCGCCGGCCGGACCGACCATGTCGCCTTCCGCAAGCGCTATCTGACCAGCGCCGGCAAGACCGTCTGGGGCGACTGCAGCCTGACGGCCGTGCGCGATGCCGACGGCAATTGCCAGGCCCTGCTGGCGATGGTCAGCGACATCACCGAACAGCGCCGCCTGCAGATGCTCCAGCAGGGGCAGAACCAGGTGCTCGACCTGCTCTATCGCGACCACACGCTGGAGGAGGTCTGCGCGGCGATCGTCAAGGCGATCGAGGCCGTCGAGGAGGGGCTGCTCTGCTCGATCCTGCAGCTCGACCCGGTCACCGGGCGGTTGCACAAGCTGGCCGCGCCGAGCCTCCCCGACTTCTACAACGAGGCCATCGAGGGGATGGTGATCGGCGACGGCATCGGCTCCTGCGGCACGGCCGCGTTCCGCAAGGAACGGGTCATCGTCACCGACATCCTCGCCCATCCCTACTGGGTCCGCGCCCGTCGCCTCGTCGAGCGGACCAGACTGCGCAGCTGCTGGTCGCAGCCGATCTTCGCCAACGATGGCGCCGTCATTGGCACCTTCGCCATCTACTACACCGAGCCGCGTCACCCCGGCCCGTTCGAACTGCAGCTGATCACCGCGGCGGCGGAACTCACCGCCCTGGCCATCAACCACAAGCAGGCCCTGAACGCCCTGCGCCAGAGCGACCGGCTCAAGAGCGAGTTCATCTCCATCGCCGCCCACGAACTGCGCACGCCGATTACCAGCATCATGGGCTTTGCCGAACTGCTCGTCGACCCCGCGACCGAGGTTGCCTTGCGCCCCGAGCAGCGGCAGCGGTTTCTCCACGAGATCATCGAAGATACCGAACGCCTCGGCAAGATTATCGACGACATCCTGGATCTCAGCTGGATCGATTCGGGGAGGAACCTGCCGCTGCGCAGGGAAATGACGGATCTCGGTGCCTTGCTTGCCAGGGTCATCAACCGGTTCGGCATCAAGGCGAGCCACCACTTCGTCCTGGATGTCCGGCCCGGGCTGCCGCCGGCGCTGCTGATCGACAGCCATCGGATCAGCCAGGTTCTCGACAACCTGCTGAACAATGCCGTCAAGTACTCGGCGCCGGGCACCCGGATTACCGTCACGGCCGGGTGCAGCGGCGGCAGCTGCGAGGTGGTCGTTGCCGACCAGGGGATCGGCATGACGCGGGAGCAGGTGGCCCGCATCTTCGAGACCTTCTACCGGGCCGACGCGTCCAATGCGGCGGTCAGGGGGCTGGGGCTGGGGATGGGGATCGTCAAGCGGATTGTCGAGGACCACGGCGGCACGATCCGCGTCGACAGTGCCCCCGGGCAGGGGTGCCGGGTCCACTTCACCCTGCCGCTCACCGACCGGGGCTCTTCGCCCCGGTGCCGGGACTCACGCTGACGGCTACGCAGGCGTGCCGCCCGGTGGCGGTCGGTTGCGCCGGTCATTGACCTCCCCTGCTCACCGCGTAGCTTTGCATCAGATTGCGGTAGTCCGGGATGTGGGCGGAGAAGAGCGCGCCGAGTCCGGCGACGTCGTTGCGCCAGTCCCGGTGCAGTTCGCACGCCACGCCGAACCAGGTCATCAGCTGCACCCCGGCCGCCGCCATCCGCTCCCAGGCGGACTGCCGGGTGAGCGCGTTGAAGGTCCCCGAAGCGTCGGTGACCACGAACACCTCGTAGCCCTCCGCAATGGCCGACAGGGCCGGGAAGGCCACGCACACCTCGGTCACGATCCCGGCAACGATGAGCTGATGCTTCCCCGTCCCCTTGACGGCGGCGACGAAGTCCTGGTTGTCCCACGCATTGATCTGGCCGGGACGGGCGATGTACGGCGCCTCGGGGAATTTCGCCTTGAGCTCCGGCATCAGCGGCCCGTTCGGGCCGGCTTCGAAACTCGTGGTGAGAATGGTCGGCAGGTTGAAGTACCTGGCCAGGTCGGCCAGGGCGAGGACGTTGTTGTTGAACTGGTCGGGTTCGATATCCCGGACGAGGGAGAAGAGCCCGGTCTGGTGGTCCACCAGCAGGACCGCCGCATCATTCTTGTCCAGACGGACGTATGGGCTGGCCATGATCTTGTCCTTTCCGCAACGATGGCGCAACTGCCGCCGGAAGGGGGCCGCCGCCCTCCCTCCCGTTGCCTCAGGACCATTCTAGCACTTTCCCGGCATTGCCCGCCGGCTGCTCCCGCCCCTCGTC
>VAUL01000070.1 GCA_005774545.1 Deltaproteobacteria bacterium
CCCGGCGCCCGCCCCGCCCCGCGGCCGGGGGTGGGAGGGGCTGGTGGAGCAGGTCCGGCAAAGCCGGCCGATGATCGGCTCGATCCTCGAGCACGGCCGGCTGCTGCGGCTTGACCCGCCGGCCCTGGAAATCGGCTACCCGGAAGGGTCGTTCCACTTCGCCCACTTTCAGGATGCCGACAATCGCCAGGCGGTGGAGGCGATCGCCCGTCTCTATTTCGATCATCCCGTCACCCTGCGCGT
The DNA here is from genome assembly GCA_005774545.1 of Deltaproteobacteria bacterium. Lineage (GTDB taxonomy): Bacteria > Desulfobacterota > Desulfuromonadia > Desulfuromonadales > BM103 > VAUL01. The sequence continues at coordinate 244 of VAUL01000070.1, forward strand.
GGTGGCGCTGGCTACCGACCGCCAGGGGGTGCCGCCGTCGCTGGTCGAGGAGCGCCAGGCCCAGGAGAGCGACCGCCAGCGGCGCCTCAAGGAAGATGCCATGAATCATCCGGCGCTGAAGGCGGTGCAGGAGATCTTCGGCGGCGAGGTGAAAACGGTTATTCCTATTGATAAGGGTTTTGTTTGAGCGGCTGATGAAAAACGCCCATCTGCGGCGTTACGCTGGCCCGCGTCACTGTGGCGTACCGATGGGTTCGCCTCGTTCCTCGGGCTGCGCGTGCCTTGCACCTGGGCATTTTTGATCAGCCTGGTTTTAGATGGTTAGCAGAAGTTTCACTCCCCTAAACACGCACTGGAGGTAGAGGACAATGCTTGGACGCGGTGGCATGGGCAACATCATGAAGCAGGCGCAGATGATGCAGAAGCGCATGAAGCAGGTGCAGGAGGAACTGGAGGCGCGGCGCGTCGAGGCGTCGGCCGGCGGCGGCATGGTGACGGCGGTGGTCAGCGGCAAGCAGCAGCTGATCTCCCTGACCATCGATCCGAAGGCGGTCGATCCCGACGATGTCGAGATGCTGCAGGACCTGGTGGTGGCGGCGGTGAGCGAGGCGCTCAAGCAGAGCCATAAGCTCGCCGAAGAGGAGATGGGGAAGGTGACGGGCGGCATCAATATCCCCGGCCTGTTCTGAGCGCCGCAGAAAAACGCCCCAAAAATTTAGTAAAAAGAAAAAATTTTATTCAAGCTAAATAACCGGAAGCGCAGGTTTTTACCGAAATCAAAAATGTTTCACCAGCTTAAAATGTTGTTCTACCTCGGATAAAATGTTGAATTACTGAGAAATTGCATGCTAGACTCCATCCCGTCCTTCGCCCGGCTGGTGGCCGAATTGGCCAAGTTTCCGGGGGTCGGCACCAAGACGGCGACCCGGTTGGCCTTCTACCTGCTGCGCCAGCCGGATGCCGCGGCGGCAGCCCTGGCCACGGCGATCGTGGACCTCAAGCGCAACACGCGGTTTTGCTCCGTCTGCTTCCACATCACCGAACAGGATCCCTGCCCGCTGTGCGTCGACCCGGCGCGCGACGGCAGCCTGCTCTGCGTGGTGGAGGAGCCCCAGGCGGTGCTGGCGATCGAGCGCAGCCGTTCGTTCCGCGGTCGTTACCATGTGCTGCACGGCGCGCTGTCGCCGCTCGACGGCATCGGCCCGGAGGAACTCAGGATCGCGCCGCTGCTGGACAGGCTCAAGGCCGGCGAAATCTCGGAAGTGCTGGTGGCGACCAACTTCACGGTCGAGGGGGATGCCACGGCGCTGTACCTGGCCCGCCTGATCCAGCCCCTGGGCATCCGCACCACGCGGCTGGCCTATGGCATCCCGATGGGGAGCGAGCTTGAGTACGTCGACGAAGCCACGGTCCAGCGGGCCGTGCAGGGACGCCGCGAACTGTAAGTGTAACGTCACGGCAATCCGGGGCGGTTCGCCCCGCAGACGCAGGCCGCCCCGGGCGGTCTCGCCGATAAATTACCCACACAGTCAAGCCTAAAGGAGGATGGTTCAATGGCAAAGAAGATGGTCACCATCGACGGCAATACCGCCGCGGCCCATGTAGCCCACGCCACCAACGAGGTCATCGCGATCTACCCGATCACCCCCTCGTCGGTGATGGGGGAGATTTCCGATGCCAAGAGCGCGGCCGGCGAGAAGAACATCTGGGGGAACATCCCGACCGTGGTCGAGATGCAGTCCGAAGGCGGTGCCGCCGGGGCCGTCCACGGCGCCCTGCAGGCCGGCGCCCTGACCACTACCTTCACGGCCTCCCAGGGGCTGCTGCTGATGATCCCCAACATGTTCAAGATCGCCGGCGAGCTGACCTCCACGGTCTTCCACGTCTCGGCCCGCGCCATCGCCGCCCAGGGGCTGTCGATCTTCGGCGACCACTCCGACGTCATGTCGTGCCGCTCCACCGGCTGGGCCTTCCTCTGCTCCAACAACGTCCAGGAGACGATGGACTTCGCCCTGATCTCCCAGGCCGCCACGCTGCGTTCGCGCGTGCCGTTCCTGCACTACTTCGACGGCTTCCGCACCTCCCATGAAGTTCTCAAGGTCAACGAACTGACCTTCGACGAGATGCGCGCCATGCTCGACGACAAGCTGATCGCCGAGCACAAGGCCCGCGGCCTCAACCCCGACAAGCCGGTGATGCGCGGCACCGCGCAGAACCCGGACGTCTACTTCCAGGGGCGCGAGACGGTCAACCCCTACTATCCGAAGTGCGTCTCCATCGTCGAAGAGGAGATGAACAAGTTCGGCAAGCTGACCGGCCGCAAGTACAAGCTGGTCGACTATGTCGGCGCCAAGGATGCCGAGCGCGTGGTGGTGGTGATGGGCTCCGGGGCCGACGTGGTGCAGGAGACCGTCGAGCACCTGGTCGCCAAGAAGGAGAAGGTCGGCGTCGTCAAGATCCGGCTCTATCGGCCCTTCCCGCTCGAGGCCTTCATCAAGGCCCTCCCCAAGACGGTCAAGAAGATCGCCGTCCTCGACCGCACCAAGGAGCCGGGGGCGCTGGGCGAGCCGATGTACCTCGACGTGCGCACCGCCATCGGCGAGGCGATGGCCGACGGCAAGTTCAAGTTCAACGGCTACCCGACCATCGTCGGCGGCCGCTACGGCCTCGGCTCCAAGGAGTTTTCGCCGGCCATGGCCAAGGCGGTGTTCGACAACCTCAAGGCGGCCAAGCCGAAGAACAAGTTCGTGGTCGGCATCGAGGAAGACGTCACCGGCTGCAGCCTGAAGGTCGACTACTCCTTCAAGAACCCGATGGAAGGGGTCTACCAGGCGATGTTCTACGGCCTCGGTTCGGACGGCACCGTCGGCGCCAACAAGAACTCGATCAAGATCATCGGCGAGACCACCAGCAACAATGCCCAGGCCTACTTCGTCTATGACTCGAAGAAGGCCGGGTCGATGACCACCTCGCACCTGCGCTTCGGCAAGAAGTACATCCGTGCCCCGTACCTGGTGCAGGAGGCCGACTTCATCGCCTGCCACAACTTCTCCTTCGTCGAGAAGTACGACATGCTGGCCCGCGCCAAGCAGGGGGCGACCTTCCTCCTCAACGCGCCGTACGGAGCGGACGAGATCTGGGACAAGCTGCCGAAGGAAGTGCAGCAGCAGCTCATCGACAAGAAGCTCAAGTTCTTCGTCATCGACGGCGTCAAGCTGGGGAACGAGATCGGTCTCGGCCCCCGCATCAACGTGATCATGCAGACCGCCTTCTTCAAGATCTCCAACATCATTCCGCTCAAGACGGCCGTTGCCGAGATCAAGGACGCCATCAAGAAGTCCTACGGCAAGGCCGGCGAGAAGGTGCTGGCGATGAACTACCAGGCGGTCGACGCCGGCCTCAACAACCTCGCCGAGGTCAAGGTCCCGGCCAAGGCCACCAGCAAGATCAAGATGGCCGCCGCCATCTCCGGCAAGGCGCCGAAGTTCGTCAAGGAAGTGACCGGCCCGATCGTCGCCGGCCTCGGCGACAACCTGCCGGTCTCCAAGATGCCGGCCGACGGCACCTTCCCGACCGCCACCTCGCAGTTTGAGAAGCGCAACATCGCCACCGAGATCCCGGTGTGGGACGAGAAGCTCTGCATCCAGTGCGGCATCTGCTCCTTCGTCTGTCCGCACGCCTCGGTGCGCAGCAAGGCCTACGACGGCAAGCTGCTCAAGGGGGCGCCGGCGGCCTTCAAGTCGACCGACTGCAAGATCCCCGAGATGGCCGGCAAGAAGTACACCATCCAGGTGGCTCCCGAGGACTGCACCGGCTGCGGGGCCTGCGCCTACAACTGCCCGGCCAAGGACAAGCAGAACCCGAACCACAAGGCCCTCGACATGGCCTTCCAGCCGCCGCTGCGCGCCCAGGAGGCCGAGAACTACGAGTTCTTCCTGAGCCTGCCGGATGTCGACCCGACCCAGGTCAAGCTCGACGTGCTGCGCAGCAACCAGCTGATCCGCCCGCTGTTCGAGTACTCCGGCGCCTGCGCCGGCTGCGGCGAGACCCCGTACCTGAAGCTGCTGACCCAGCTGTTCGGCGACCGCATGATGATCGCCAACGCCACCGGCTGCTCGTCGATCTACGGCGGCAACCTGCCGACCACGCCGTATGCCCAGCGGGCCGACGGGCGCGGCCCGGCCTGGTCGAACTCGCTGTTCGAGGACAACGCCGAGTTCGGTTTCGGCATGCGCCTCACCGTCGATCAGTTCAACAAGGCGGCGCGCGAGTATCTGACCGAACTGGCCGGGAGCAAAGGGTTTGCCGCCAACGCCAAGCTGGCCAAGGAGATCCTTAACGCCGACCAGTCGACCCAGGCCGGCATCGAGGCCCAGCGCGCCCGGGTGGAGCAGCTCAAGGCTGCACTCAAGGGGAACAAGGACCAGGCGGCCAAACTGCTGGTGCCGATCGCCGACTACCTGGTGAAGAAGTCGGTGTGGTGCATCGGCGGCGACGGCTGGGCCTACGACATCGGCTACGGCGGCCTCGACCACGTCATCGCCAGCGGCAAGAACGTCAACCTGCTGGTGCTCGACACCGAGGTCTACTCCAACACCGGTGGCCAGGCCTCCAAGGCGACGCCGCTCGCGGCGGTGGCCCAGTTCGCCGCCGGCGGCAAGCCGGTCTGCAAGAAAGACCTGGGGATGATGGCCATGGCCTACGGCACGGTCTACGTCGCCCAGGTGGCCCTCTCCAACCCGGCCCAGTGCATCAAGGCCTTCCTCGAAGCGGAAGCCTTCGACGGGCCGTCGGTGATCATCGCCTACTCGCACTGCATCGCCCACGGCATCGACATGACCAGCGGGGTCGACGCCCAGAAGCGTGCGGTGCAGTCCGGCTACTGGCCGCTCTACCGCTACAACCCGGCCCTGGCCGCCGAGTGCAAGAACCCGCTGCAACTCGACAGCAAGACGCCGACCATCGCCTTCGAGGATTTCGCCAATGCCGAGAACCGCTACCGGGTTCTCGCCAAGAACAACCCGGCCCAGGCCGCGGAGCTGATGAAGAAGGCCGGCCAGTGGGCCAAGGCGCACTTTGCCTACTACGAGAAGCTGGCGGCGCTCAACTTCGAGGATGCCTGCGAGAAGAAGAAGTAACCTTTTGCTGGTTCTGCCCGGCGAAGGCTCCCGGCGGCTCCGCCCCGGGAGCCTTCGCATTTGCGGAAAGCGCTGTGCGGATGCGGCTTTGCAGGTTCCGGAAGGCTCTTGAACGGCGGGGAAATCAATGCTATAAGGACGATTGGTCCTGATCTGCAATCAAGGAGTGTCTATGCTCGGCCCCCAAAACTCGACCTTCGTCATGTACGACGAGGAGTTCAAGCGCATCAGCACGGTCATCGACAAGCTGCTGCGCGAAGCCAACGCCAAGGTGATCTTCCTGGTCGACAAGAACGGGCAGCTGATCGCCGGCTGCGGGGAGACTGAACATCTCGACACCACCAGCCTGGCCTCGCTGACGGCCGGCAACATCGCCGCCACCGGCGGCCTGGCCAAGCTGATCGGCGAGAAGGAGTTCTCGATCCTCTTCCACGAGGGGGAGAAGGACAACATCCACATCTCGATCGTTGCCCAGCGCGTGATCCTGGTGGTGATCTTCGATCAGCGCAGCTCCCTCGGCCTGGTGCGCCTGCGGGTCAAGAAGGCCAGCGAGGAGCTGACGATGATCTTCGACGACCTGGCCAAGAAGACCGCGGCCGCAGCCGAGCAGGGGGGCGGCCCGGACAGCCCCTTCGCCGAGATCACCGACGACGACATCGACAACCTGTTCAGCTAGAGGTCCGGACGCATGTCTTTCATCAACTACGCTTCGCGCGAAATCAACTGCAAGATCGTCTACTACGGCCCGGGGTTGTGCGGCAAGACCACCAATCTGCAGCACGTCTACCAGAAGACCGCCCCCGAGGCGAAGGGGAAGATGATCTCCCTGGCGACCGAGACCGAGCGGACCCTGTTCTTCGACTTCCTGCCGCTGGCCCTCGGCGAGATCCGCGGCTTCAAGACCCGCTTTCACCTCTACACCGTGCCGGGGCAGGTCTTCTACGACGCCTCCCGCAAGCTGATCCTCAAAGGGGTCGACGGCGTGGTGTTCGTCGCCGATTCCCAGGAGGAGCGGCTCGACGCCAACATCGAGAGCATGGAGAACCTCAAGGTCAACCTCGAGGAGCAGGGGTATCAGCTCGAGAAGCTGCCGTTCGTCATCCAGTACAACAAGCGCGACCTCCCCAACGTCACGTCGGTGGCCGAACTGCGCGAACTGCTCAACCCCGACAACGTCCCCGATTTCGAGGCTTGCGCCCAGACCGGCGAGGGGGTGTTCGAAACCCTCAAGGCGGTGGCCAAGCTGATCCTCATGGAACTGAAGAAAGGTTCCGGCGGCTGAGGCCGCCGCTGCCGTGATTTTCCCCGCCCGCCGGCTGCCGCCGGCGGGTTTTTTCGTGTCAGGCGGCCTGGAACCGCAGTCGTTTGCGCAGCAGATCGAGGCCGAACACCAGCGGGATGCCGAGCCAGGCGAGGACGAAGATCGCCGGGGCGACCGGGCCGGTGCCGAGGAGGCGCTGCAGCGGCGGCCAGTAGAGCAGGGCCCAGGCGAAGGTCATTTCCAGGGCGATGCCGAGCAGCAGCAGGCGATTGTCGAGCAGGCTGCGGTCGAGGCCGGAGCGCCGCTGGTGGCGGCGGCTGATGCCGTTGCCGACCTGCAGGAGGAGAACGCCGGCGAGGGCAATCCCGGTGGCCGAATGGTAAAGCGGTTGGCTGGCGGCCAGGGCGTCGCCGTAGCGCCACCCCCCCAGGTGCAGGACCAAAAAGAAGAGGAACAGCGACCAGAAGGCTTCGATCAGGCCGATGAACAGATAGGCGGTGGTCAGCAGGTCGGGGGTCAGCAGCCCGGCCTTCGGGCCGCGCGGCGGCTGCTGCATCAGCTCCGGTTCGGCGGGTTCCTGGCCGAGCGCGATGGCCGGCAGCATGTCGGTGCCGAGGTCGATGGCGAGGATCTGGATGACCGTCAGCGCCAGCGGCACCGGCAGGACGATGAAGAGCAGGTAGGGGAGGATCTCGGGGACGTTGCTGGCCAGCACGTAGGTGGTGAACTTGCGGATGTTGGCGAACACCGCGCGCCCCTCCTCGACGCCGTTGACGATCGAGGCGAAGTTGTCGTCGAGCAGGACGATCTGGGCGGTCGCCCGGGCCACGTCGGTGCCGCTCTTGCCCATGGCGATACCGACGTCGGCGGCTTTCAGGGCGGGAGCGTCGTTGACCCCGTCGCCGGTCATCGCCACGACCCGGTCCATGTTCTTGAGCACGGTGACGATCTTCATCTTCTGGGCCGGCGTGGTGCGGGCGAAGATGCGCACCCCGCGGTCGATCGCCGCCGCGACCTCGGCTTCGGTCATCACCTCCAGCCGATCGCCGGTGAGGAGCTCGTCAGTGTCGCCGCGGCCGGCGATGATGCCGCATTGCCGGGCCACGGCCCGCGCCGTCTCCGGGTGGTCTCCCGTGATCATCAGGACGCTGATCCCGGCCGAATGACATTTGGCCAGGGCCGCCGGCACTTCGGGGCGGATCGGGTCGGCAACCCCCAGCAGCCCCGCCAGTTGCAGCCCCGACTCCAAGCCCTCCTGAGCGACTGCCGGCTCGGCGGGAGCGGCGAGGGGGCGGGCGGCGACCGCCACCACGCGCAGCCCGGCGGCGGTCATCCGGTGCAGTGCCGCTTCCGCCTCCGCCAGCACGGCCTCGGGCTCCGCCAGCATCGGCCGCAACGCCTCCCACGCGCCCTTGACCGCGAAGACCAGGGTGTCGCCGGCCGCGCCGATCCCGGCGGCCCGCCGCTTCTCGACGTCGAAGGGGAAGTGCGCGCGGTTGCGGCCCAGCGCCGCCTCAAGATCGCCGCCCCGGGCGGCAAACCGCTGCGCGATGGCGATGTCGAGAGGGTCGCCGCGCAAGCCCTCCCCGCCGGTCCGGAGCTCTGAGGCCACCAGGGCCAGGGCGAGCAGTCGCTGCCCCGCCGTCGCGTCGGCCGGTCCGGTTGCCGGGACGGGGTGCAGACGGGAGACCGCCAGTTCGTTGCGGGTCAGGGTGCCGGTCTTGTCGGTGCAGATCACTTCGGCGGCGCCGAGGGCCTCCACGGCGTTGAGGCTTTTGACCAGCACGTTCTTGCGGGCCATGCGCAGGCTCCCCATGGCCAGGGCCAGGGTCATGGTCGGCAGCAGCCCCTCGGGGACGTTGGCGACGATGATCCCCATCATGAAGACCAGGCTGATCCACAGCGAGCGGCCGCTGGCCAGCCCAAAGAGGAAGAAGCCGGCGCCGAGGACGACGGCGATCAGGGTGAGCACCCGCATCATGTGCAGGGTCTGCCGTTCCAGCGGCGAACGGGTGCGGCGGATGGCCTGCGACAGGTGCGCCAGCTTGCCGAACTCGGTGCGCAGCCCGGTGGCGAAGACCACGGCCGTCCCGCTGCCGCGCAGCACCAGGCAGCCGGCGAAGGTCACGTTCGGACTGTCGATCAGGCGGGTGGCGGCGGCCGCCGCCGTGAGCGGCAGCGGCTGGGCCTCGCCGGTCAGCGGCGCGTTGTTGACCAGCAGGCCGTGGGCTTCGACCAGACGCGCATCGGCCGGAACGCGGTCCCCCTCGCCGAGGATCAGCACGTCGCCGGGAACCAGCGCATCGGCCAGCAGGGAGACGAGCGTCCCGTCGCGGCGGACCTGCACCTTCGGCGGCAGATAGTGGCGGAGCGCCTCCATGGCCCGCTCGGCGCGGTACTCCTGGGCGAAGCTGAAGAGGGCGTTGAGCAGCGCCACCCCGGCCAGGGCCCAGCCGAGAGCGGCCATGTTCTCACCGGGCTGCAGCTGTTCGACGGCAAAGCAGAGCCCGGCGGAGACGATCAGCAGGAGGGCGAAGAAGTTGGCGAACTGGCGGAATAGGCTGCGCAGGTGCCGCCAGCGGTCACGGAGCTCGATGCGGTTGGGGCCGATCTCGCCCAGCCGCTCCTGAGCTTCCGCGGTGGTCAGCCCTGACGGCCGGCTGGCCAGCACACCGAAGACCTCGGCGGCCGCCAGGTTCTGGATCTGCCCGGCGGGGGTCATGGCCCGCGATAGATGCCCGCATCGCAGGGCGTCTCGCGCAGGATGCGCTCCAGCCCCCGGCCATGGAAGACGCGGTGGGCCAGGCTGCGCTCGCTGGCGCCGAGCAGCAGCATCTGCGCCTTGATCCGGCTGGCTTCGATCAGCGTCTGGTGCGGCCAGTCGTGGGTCGCCAGGATCCGGCGGTCGATGACGAACGGCGGCTCCGGGATCTCCCCGGCCAGCCCGGCGCAGATGCGGTCGAGGTAGGCTTCGCCGGCCCGGCGCGCCAGTTGCTGCCGCGCCGGTGAGTGCAGCGCGGCGGCCAGCGGACCGGGGGGGACGGCGTAGAGGAGGTGGAGCCGCCGCAGCTGCGGGGCCAGCCGGCGCAGCACCGGCCAGCAGCGGGCGAAGCCGTCGCGATGCCCGGCCAGAGGCAGCAGCAGGTCGTGGGGGAGGCCGAGCAGGCCGGGCTGGACGACGCGCAGCGCCAGCACCGGACACTGGTGGCTGCGCAGCAGCAGTTCGGCCACCGAGCCGGTCAGCAGCGCCTGGCGCCGCGGCTTGACCCGGGTGCCGCAGACCAGCAGGGCCTGCGGATCGTGGGGGGTGGCCTGGCGCAGGGCGCGGTGCACGGTGGGCGCGGGCGTCAGCAGCTCCTGGTGATAGCCCACCGCTGTTGCGGCGCAATCCTCGGCGAGGCGGGCGAAGCGCGCCCGGGCGACGGCTTCGTCGACACGCCCGTCCGTGACGTGCAGGAGCAGCAGCCTGCGATCCTGGTCGGTCGCGGCGAAGCGAACCGCGTAGCGGGCAACCCAGTCGCCGTAGAGCGAACCGTCGTGGGCCAGGATGATCATGGCGCCTCCCCTCCCGAAGTATAGCGTGTTCTCCGCCGCCTGCTGGCTGGCCGTGCGGGCGTCGGGGCGAGTCGGGGGC
>VAUL01000010.1 GCA_005774545.1 Deltaproteobacteria bacterium
GCTCTGCCGCCCCCGCTCAGGTCCCGACCCCGGCGGCGGCAGAGCCGCTGGAGGAACTCGAGGAGGTCGAGGAACTGGAGGAGGCCGAGCTGCACGCCGAGGTGACCGTCGACGACATGTGCCGGCGCCTGGTGGCGGTGACCAACCGCGACGACGTGGCCGACGCCGTGATCGAGTACCTCGGCTCCCACTACAACCGGGCGGTCATGTTCATGGTGGTCGGCGGCCAGGTGACCGGCTGGCGCGCAGTCAAGCACCACCACCCGATCCCTGCCATCGACCAGTTCCAGCTCCCGCTCTCCGAACCGTCGGTCCTTAAGACCGCGGTGGAGAGCAACAGCTTCTTTCTCGGCCCGGTGCCGCCGAGCGGCGCGAACCTGGCCCTGACCACCCTGCTCGGCAAGCCGGCACCGGCGACCGCCGTGCTGCTGCCGCTCTCCATGCTCGGCCGGGTGGTCGGGCTGATCTACGTCGACGATCCGGAGGTCAACATGTCCGAAGCGATCGTCTCGCTGCAGAAGGTGGCCGGCAAGGCACTGCTCGCCTTCGAACTGCTGATCCTGCAGAACAAGATTCTCAGGACCTGAACGAGCCGGCCGGCCCCGGAGCCCTGCCGTGAACTACCTCATGCACCTCTATCTGGCCGGCCCCGACCCGGAGCTGCAGCTGGGAGGGCTGATGGGGGATTTCGTCAAGGGGCCCCTGGACGAGCGCTATCCCCCCGGAATCGTCGCCGGGCTGCGTCTGCACCGTCGCATCGACTCCCTGGCCGCCGTCAGCCCGCACTGCCGCGCCAGCCGCCAGCGCCTGGCCCCGCGCTTCGGCCACACCCGCGCCGTGCTGGTCGACATCTTCTACGACCACTTCCTTGCCGTCCACTGGGACGCGTTCCACCCTCTGCCCCTGGCCGACTTCGCTGCCGGCGTCTACCGCCTCCTCGACCGCAACCGCGCGCTGCTCCCCGACAGTCTGGCCCGCATCGCGCCGCGCATGGCCGCCGACGACTGGCTGACCTCCTACCGCGATCGCGCCGCAGTCCACACGGCCCTGCAGCGCATCGCCACCCGTCTGAGCCGGGTGACGGCCCTCGGCGAGGGGGCGGCGGAGCTGGACCGCTGCGGGGCGGAACTGCTTACGGACTTCCGGGGGTTCATGGCCGAGGCCCGGCAGACGGTCCTTCCCGCCCCCGATTGAGCCCTGCGGTCAGCGGGCTTGTCCACACACCACGACGTGCTATTATTAGAACCGACACATCATGCGCCACCGGTCGGCGGCGGGCACAATCGTGACGGTTACGGTTTCAATTCCCGGCAACTGTGCTATTATCCGGCCAATTGAGCAGACCGGCCGACCACCCGGCCGTTCCCGGGGAGACCTCACCGATGAGTGAATTTGCCCGCTACCTCCTCACAGCCTCCCCTGCGGTCATTTACACCTGCATGGCCGACTCCCCCTATGCGACAACGTACGTCAGTGAAAATGTCCTTGATTTACTCGGCTACGAACCCCACGATTTCCTGGAGGATCCCCGCTTCTGGATCGATCGCCTCCACCCGGAGGATCTGCCGGCCGTTCTGGCCGGGGTCGACGCCGTTTTCACCCAGGGCCGCCATGCCTACGAATACCGCTTCCGCCTGAAGGACGGCAGCTATCGCTGGCTGCGCGACGAAATCCGCCTGGCCTACGATGACGCTTCGAAAACCAGCGGCATCGTCGGTTCCTGGCTCGACATCTCCGAACGCAAAGCTCTGGAGGAACGATATCGACGGTTTGCCAGCCTCTCGTCGGACTACCTCCATGTCTGCACGCGCAGCGGAACGGAACCGTATCGGATTCAATGGCTTGACGGCGCCGCCGAGGCCATTACCGGCTACAGTGCCGCGGAACTCCTCGAGAGGGGTTGCTGGATCTCCCTGGTTCACCCCGAAGACCGGCCGGGCGTACAGTCCTCCCTGCTCGGACTGACCGCCGGGGAGAGCAGCAGGATCGAATTCCGCATCGTCACGAAAACCGGGGAGGTCCGCTGGGTCTCGGAGAAAAATCATTGCGAGGCCGGACCGGCCGGCGGCCTGATCCTCTCCGGAGCCGTAACGGACATCACCGAGCGCAAGCGGACGGAAGAAGCATTGAGGGAAGCCGACCGCCGCACGGTCGAGGCGCTACGCCAGACCGAATTCGAGCGCGACAAGACCCGGGCCATCCTCGAGGCCATGGGCGACGGCATCAGCATTCAGGACCCCGAACTGCGCATCCTCTACCAGAATGCCACCCACCGCAGCAGGATGGGCGACCATCTGGGCGAATACTGCTACCGGGCCTACCAGGGGAAAAGCGACGTCTGCCCCGGCTGCCACCTGATTCAGTCATTCGCCGACGGCCAGGTGCACATGCGCGAAACCAGCGCGTCGCCCGGCGGGGAACTGCGCCACTTCCAGATTGTCTCGACGCCCCTGTTCGATTCGGCCGGCAAGCTGATCGCCGGCATCGAAGCCGTGCGCGACATTACCGAACGCAAGCGGACCGAGGACCATCTCCGGCAGAAAACCGATGAACTGGAGGTGGCCAATCGCGAGCTCGAAGCGTTCAGCTACACCCTGTCCCACGACCTGCGCTCGTATCTGACACGGGTCACCCTGGCAGCGGAAACGCTGAGCGAGCTGGCCGCCCCGCGCTTGGAAGAGAAGGAAACGTTTCTCCTGCAGACGATCCTCGGCTCAACCCAGAGCATGGATGAGCTTATCGCCACCATGCTCTCCCTCGCCCATATCTCACGGCAGGAACTGCACCTGGAAACCATCGACCTGAGCGCCATGGCCGAGCGCATCGGCAATCAGCTTGCCCTGTCCGAGCCCGGGCGAACCATCCGCTTCACCGTGTCGCCGGCGATCGAGGTCGTCGGGGATGCGCACCTGCTGCACGTGGCCATGGAAAATCTGATCGGCAACGCCTTCAAATACACCCGGGGAAACGCAGCGGCGGAGATCTCCCTGTCCGCAAAACTTCTGGACGGGCGGCAGGTCTTCGCCCTTACCGACAACGGCAGCGGCTTCGACATGGCGGAGGCAGACAAGCTCTTTCGCCCCTTCCAGCGCCTCTCCAGCGCCCGGGCGCTCCCCGGTTTCGGCATCGGGCTGACCACCGTCAAGCGCATCGTCCAGCGCCACGGCGGCGAAATCTGGGCGGAAGCCGCCCCCGGAAAAGGCGCGACCTTCTATTTCACTCTTGCCGGGTGAGGGTTCTCACTGGGTTGACGCCACCGTTGCGGCAAGAAATGTCGTAAATTCCTCGTATTCACCGAAACCTTCTCGCTGAGCCGTCCTGCGGACCTCGTCAACTTCGTCAAAAGAGCCCCTGAGGATGGCAACGACATCCGCATCGAGCGCTCCCTCGTCGACATTCTCTTCCAGAATCCGCAAGGCCTGCTCCGCCCCCATCCCCGCACGATAGGGGCGGTCCTCCGTCAACGCCGTGAAGATATCGCCGACGGCCATGATTCTTGCCCCGAGCGGGATGTCGTTGCCGCGCAAGCCAAAGGGATAGCCCTTGCCGTCAAGCCGCTCATGGTGGAACGAGACCCACTCGTTTATGGTGCGCAGGCTCTTGAGAGGATCGAGCAGCCGGTGGGCATAATAGGGGTGCTTTTTCACTTCGTTCATCTCGCCTTCATCAAGGCGGCCCGGCTTGTCGAGGATCTCACGGCTGATGGCCAGCTTGCCGAAATCGTGCATATGGCCGGCGACGCTCATCATCCGGCACGCTGCGGGAGCCATCCCCATCCGGGCCGCCAGCCATTCCGCGACCGCAGCCGTTCCGCTGGAGTGGACTGCCGTATAGCGACTGCGGAAATCGATGGCATGACCGAAAAGACGGCCGATGGCAACGAGCCCGTCAAGATCGAGGTCCAGCCCCTGATGGGCGCTTCGCTCGGCAATCACCGCGGAGAGATACGGTGCGTCCAGGTCGAACCAGAAGTAATTGCGGCCGGCAAGTTCAAAGAAAGCCTCCACGATGTCCGGAGCGAATGCCGTGCCGATTTTCGGGCGGATCATCCGGTACACATAGTCAACCTGGTTGGTCGCGCCGCGACCCTTGTGCAGCAGGACGGCAATCCGGTCGGCACAGTGCAGGATGTGGCTTGCCAACGGCACGGGCTTGCCGAAACGGGTCATTCCGGCCCCCTGATTCCAGGGGAGATGATGGTGACGGATGATCTCGGCAATCCGGGCAAACGGGGCGAACTCTCTCAGCAGGAGGTAGGCGCTCTCGCTGTGGTGATGGGGGGATTCCACTTCGAAATCGAGACACTCGAGCCGCTCCTGCAAGGAGAGGGCACCGAAGTCGTGGACCGCCCCGGCCAGGCTGACATCGGCCTGGGGCTCCCTGGAGAGTCCCATTTCGGCAGCAATGCCCGAGGCAATGTAAGCCACCTGCTGTTGGTGATTGGCGACCTCGCTGCTCACCAGGTCGGTGGTATTGGAAAAGCACATGACCAGATCGACGGGGGAAACCTGGACGCAATAGTCTTTTTCATCGGTCGTCATGACGAAAGCAACTCCACTTGGTTACGAAATCGAACGGATCGCGGTCCGCCGCACGCAGAGGTCCGGCAGACCAATCGAACAGCCCGGCACTGGCGCCGCTCCGGAATCCGATAACCGACCGGCAGTGAACCGGACGGCTCTTCACGTCTAGATTGCGAACCGGAGACACAGGCCTGGCGGGGATGCTGAGTGAACATTCATTCATTTATACTTAGCATATCGGGTAAATTTTCCCCGATCCATTCAATAGCAGAGTTTGCAAAATATCTCAAAAAAATCTTGCAACCACAGGCCGCTCCCCACCCGGGAAGCGGTCGTGCCATCGTTGCAGGCGGCCGGATGGCGGGCTCCAAATATGCGCCCCCCTCCCGACCGACCGCAACAGTCGGCATAACGTGCGAACGGACAACGAAAAAGCCGGGCGCCCCGACACATCGAGGACCCGGCTTGTTGCCTTGCCTTCGCCCCTACCCCGCTTTCAGCGACGCCATGTCGATCGAAAAACGGTACTTGACGTCCGACCGCACCAACCGTTCGTAAGCTTCGTTGACGCGCTGGATCGGGATCACCTCGACGTCGGCGGTGATGTCGTGCGCACCGCAGAAGTCGAGCATCTCCTGGGTCTCTTTGATGCCGCCGATCAGCGAACCGGAGAGGCGCTTGCGGCCGAAGATGAGGGCGAAGGCCGACACCTGGAGCGGCGTCTCCGGGGCGCCGACCAGGGTGAGTTCGCCGTCGAGGCCGAGCATGCCGAGGTAGGCGTTGATGTCGTGGTCGGCGGCGATGGTGTCGAGGATGAAGTCGAAACTGCCGGCGTGGGCCTTCATCTGCGCTTTGTCGGTGGAGACGATCACCGCATCGGCGCCGAGGCGCAGGGCGTCGGCCATTTTCTGCGGCGAGGTGGTGAAGACCGCGACATGGGCGCCGAAGGCGCGGGCGAACTTGACCCCCATGTGCCCCAGGCCGCCGAGGCCGACCACGCCGACCTTCTTCCCCTTAATGTCGCCCCAGCGCTTGATCGGCGAGTAGGTGGTGATGCCGGCGCACAGGAGCGGCGCCACCCCGGCGGGATCGAGGTGGGGCGGAACGCGCAGCACGAAGCGCTCGTCGACGACGATGCGCTCCGAATAGCCGCCGTAGGTGACCGGCGCGGTGCCGTGCTTGTCGGGCGAGTTGTAGGTGAAGGTCGCGTTGCGGCAGAACTGCTCGACGTGATGGTTGCAACTCGGGCAGTCGTGGTCCGAATCGACCAGGCAGCCGACCCCGACCAGGTCGCCGGGCCTGAAGCCGGTCACGGCGCTGCCGACGCCGCTGACCCTCCCGACGATCTCGTGACCCGGCACAACGGGGTAGACGGTCGGCATGACGCTGCTCCACTCGTTGCGCACCGTGTGCAGGTCGGAGTGGCAGATGCCGCAGTAGAGAATCTCGATGGCCACGTCGTGGGCGGTGGTTTCGCGGCGCGGGATGGTGTCCGGAACCAATGGCGAGGTGGAACCGGCGGCTGAGTAGGCTTTGGTGATGTACATGCTGTCCTCCCCTCTGCTTTTCTTGTCGTAGCGACGCCCGACGGCATGGCCCGGAACTCCCCGGCTGCCCGGTATGCACGGATCAGCGGGGGTGCCTCTATTCTAGCCGCTTCACGCCCATCGTCCAGCCGTCGCGGGCGAACCGCCCGCCCGGGCCGGCATCGCGGCAGGGACCGCGGTGCCGGCGGCAAAAGCATGCAAGCTTCAGGATCCCGGTTTTTCTTCACGCTGCAACCGCCGCCCGGCAACCACATAGAGCACCGGCAGCACCAGCAGGGTCAGCACCGTCGAGGTCAGCACCCCGCCGATGACCACGGTGGCCAGGGGGCGCTGCACCTCGGCGCCGACCCCGCTCGACAGGGCCATCGGCAGGAAGCCGGCGGCATCGACCACGGCGGTGGCCACCACCGGCAGCAGCCGCTGCTTCGCTGCGCCGACGACCGCCTCGGCCATGGGCAGGCCGTCGTCGAGGAAGGTGCGGATGGCGGCCACCAGCACCTGGCCGTTGAGCACGGCGATCCCCGCCAGGGCGATGAAGCCGACCGCGGCGCTGACGCTGAACGGAATCCCCCTCGCCCAGAGGGCGAAGATTCCGCCGACCGCCGCCAGCGGGATGCCGGTGTAGATGATCAGCACGTCGCGCAGGTTCTTGAGGCTGAACCACAGCAGCACGAAGATCAGCAGCAGCGTCAGCGGCACCACCAGCGCCAGGCGCTTTTGCGAGCGCTCCAGATTCTCGAACTGACCGCCCCATTCGAGGAAGTAACCCGGCGGCAGCTTCAGTTCGCGATCGATGACGCCGCGCGCCTCGGCGACAAAGGAGGCCACGTCGCGTTCGGGGACGCTCACCGACACCTTGAGCAGGCGCCGGCCCCATTCGCGGTTGATCGTTGACGGGCGCTGCTCCTCGGTGATGTCGGCCAGGGCCCGCAGCGGCAGGATGGCTCCGCCTTTCGTCGGAATCAGCGTCCCCGCCAGCGCCTCGGGATCTTCGCGCTGGGCGTCGGGGAGGCGCAGCACCAGCGGGAAGGAGCGTTCCCCCTCGAAGACCTCGCCGACACGCGGCGTACCGACGGCCTCGACCATCTCCAGCACGTCGTGGGCCGGCACGCCGTAGCGGGCCAGCCGGTCCTGGTCGACCTTGATCTGCAGGGTCGGCTGGCCGGTGACCTGCTCGGCCGCGACCTCGCCGGCGCCGGCGACGTTGCGCAGCAGCTGCTCGACCTGCTCGCCGAGTCTGACCAGCTGTTCGAAGTCCTCGCCGTAGATCTTGATGCCGACGTCGCCGCGAATGCCGGAGAGCATCTCGTTGACGCGCAGCTCGATCGGCTGGGTGAAGACCACGCGGATCCCGGGGAGGCCGGCCATCTCCTGCTGGATCGCGGCGGCCAGTTCCGCTTGCGTTTCGGCCCTGGTCCACTGTTCGCGGGGATGGAGAGTCATGAAGATGTCGGTCAGTTCCGTCCCCATCGGGTCGGTGGCCACCTCGGCGCTGCCGAGACGGCTCCAGACGTGACGCACCTCGGCGGGGAACTTCTCTTTCACCAGCGCCTCCAGCCTGGTGTTGTAGGCCACCGACTCCTCGACCGAGACCCCGGCCAGGCGCACCACGCTGGCGACGATCGAGCCCTCCCCCATGCGCGGCAGGAACTCGCCGCCGAGGCGCAGCGCCAGCAGGCCACTGACCAGCACCAGCGCCGCCGCCGTGCCGAGAGTGAGATTGCGGCGCGCCAGCACCCAGGCGAGCGCCGGCAGGTAGAGCTGCTTGAGCCACCCCTCGGCGCGGCCCTCGTGCTCGTGCAGGCGTTTGGGGAGAAACTGGTAGGAGAGGATCGGCGAGAGAAACACCGCGACCAGCAACGCGCCGACCAGGGCGAAGATGAAGGTCCAGGCCATCGGCCGGAACATCTTCCCCTCGATCCCCTGCAGGGTCAGCACCGGCAGGAAGACCAGGACGATGATCCCCATGCCGAAGGCGATCGGCCGGGCCACCTCCTTGCTCGACGCGATAATGGCGCTCATCCGCTCGGCGGGGGTCAGCTCGCGGCCGAGTTGCAGTTGCCGCTCGGTGAGCCTTCTGAGGTTGGCCTCGGTCATGACCACCGAGCCGTCGACCAGGATGCCGAAGTCCATGGCGCCGAGCGACAGCAGACTGGCGGCAATCCCCATCTGCCACATCCCCAGGCCGGCGAAGAGCATCGACAGCGGGATGGCGGAGGCGACCAGCAGGCCGGCGCGGACG
Source organism: Deltaproteobacteria bacterium (assembly GCA_005774545.1). Lineage (GTDB taxonomy): Bacteria > Desulfobacterota > Desulfuromonadia > Desulfuromonadales > BM103 > VAUL01. Next base: position 8,313 of record VAUL01000010.1, read on the forward strand.
TTGCCGAGCAGTCCGAAGAGGATGGCGACGACCAGGATCGCCCCGGCCACCAGGTTGTGCTCGACGGTTTCGATCACATGGTCGACCAGCTCGGTGCGGTCGTAGACGGTCTCGATCACCACGTCCGCGGGGAGGGCCTTGCGCACCGTCTCCAGGCGCGCCTTCAGCGCGGTGGTGACGTCGCGGCTGTTCTCCCCCATGAGCATGAAGCCCAGCCCCATGACCACTTCGCCCTGGCCCTGGTAGGAGACCGCGCCGCGCCGCAGTTCGTGGCCGATGCGCACTTCGGCGACGTCGCGGATGCGCACCGGGGCACCGGCGTGGGCGGTCACCACGATGTTGCCGACCTGCTCCAGGGTGCCGACCCGGCCGATGCCGTGCACCAGCAGGGCCTGCCCGGCGGCGACCACCTGGCCGCCGCCGACATTGGCGTTATTGGCCTGCAGGGCCTCGCGGATTTCGTCCAGGGTCAGCCCGTACTTGAGCAGCCGCTCGGGGGCGACGATCACGTGGTACTGGCGCTCCAGCCCCCCCCAGGAGTTGATCTCGGCGACGCCGGCGACCTTGCGCAGCTCGGGCTTGACCACCCAGTCGTGCAGGGTGCGCAGTTCATCCAGCGTCCGCCTGGGGTTGTCGGAGCGCAGCACATAGTGGAACACCTCGCCGAGACCGGTGGAGATCGGCCCCAGCTCGGGGCGCTCGACCCCGTCCGGCAGCTCCACGCTCGCCAGCCGTTCCATCACCAGCTGGCGCGAATCAAAGATCGGCATGTCGTCGCTGAAGGTGACGACCACCTGCGACAGGCCGAACTTGGAGACGGAGCGGACGCTGAGCAGGTGCGGCAGGCCGGAGACGGCCAGCTCCACCGGCATGGTCAGCTGCGTCTCGATCTCTTCCGGCCCGAGGGCCGGGGCAACGGTGTTGATCTGGACCTGCACCGGGGTGGTGTCGGGGAAGGCGTCGACCGGCAGCCGCATCAGAGCCCAGGCGCCGGCAATGCCGGTGACCACAAACAGCAGCACCACCAGCAGGCGGTTTTTCAATGAAAACTCGATCAGGCGTTCAAACATGGCGCCCCCTAGTGATCGGCGCAGGACGCGCCGAGTCGTGACTTCAGAAGTTCCGACTTCAGCGCAAACCCCTGGCTGGCGACCACCTTCTCACCGGGATTCAGGCCGGCGGTGACCACGATCTCCCCCGCCCGACGCGGTCCGGCCTCGACCCGGCGCAGCTCGAACAGGTCCTGCTCCAGGGCCACGAAGACATAAGCCTTGCCGTCGATGGACTGCACCGCGGCCGCGGGGACGCTGACGGTCACGGCCGCCGCACGGGCGTCTTCGCCGGCGGGCCCGGCATGACCATGTTCGTCATCCCGACCGGTGCGTGCTTCGGCATGGCCATGACCGTCACCCTTTTCTGCCGCGGGCTCGCCGCCACGCTCACCGGCGGCAACCGCAGCAGCCAGCCAGGCCTGACCGAACATGCCGTCCTTCAGCAGGCCGTCGGGGTTGGCGATCTCGGCGACAGCCGTGAGCAGGCGGGTGTGCTCATTGAGCCCGGCCCCCACCTGGACGATTTTGCCGGGGAACCGCTGGCCGGGGAGACCGTCAACCTCCGCCTCGACGGCGGCGCCGGGCCTGATCTGAGTGGTCTGGTCGGCGCCGACCTGCATCTCCAGCCACATGCTGGAAAGGTCGGCAACGGTGAACAGCGGCGTCTCCGGCGTCAGGGTCTGGCCGGCGACGGCGCTGCGCGCCACCACCGTGCCGGCCAGCGGCGAGCGCAGCGCCAGAAAGGCGCCGCCCCCGGCCGGGCCGGAACCGAAGGCCGCCAGCTGTTCGCGCAGCTGTTCCACGGCCGCCCGGGCCGCCTGCTGCTCGGCGCGCGCCTGTTCGAGTTCCATGCGGGCGCTGACCCCCTTGGCCACCAGTTCCTCTTCCCGCCGGGCGTTGGCCTCGGCTAGCTCCAGCCGTCCCAGCGCGGCCTGGTAATCGCCCCGGGCGAGCGCCGCCCCCGGCGAGGCGATTTCGGCCAGCAGCGCCCCTTTGCCAACCGTCTGCCCGGGCTCGGCGGCAATGCGCCGCACCGTCCCCCCGGCCAGGGCCATGACCTCGGCCAGCCGGCCCCGGTTGTAGGTTACCCGGGCAGGAAGCGCCGGGCCGCCGGCCAGGCCGGCCTGTTTTGCCGGGGCGATGACGATACCGGCCCGCGCGGCGGCTTCCGGCGTGGCGAGGCGCATCTTCACCCCTTCGCCGGGGAGGAGCGTGGTCATGAGCCCCGGGTTGCAGAGCACATCCCGGTTCTCGGGAATCCGGTGCTCTTCGCAGAATTCCTTCGATTCGGCGGACTGGCCATGACCGTGCCCGGCATGCGCCTCCTTCTCGCCGGCATCCCCGTGGCCGGCGGCTGGTTCCGCATGCCCATCGGCCGTCTGCGCCGAAGGGTGCGGGGCTTTCGCCCCGACGGCATCGCCGCCCCCCCCGTGGCCGGAGAAACGGGAACCGCCGACCCAGCCGAGGGCACCGACACCGACGACCAGGGCGATCGTGACAAAATTGCGGGATGTGAACATGATCGAACCTCTCAAGGGGTTTGGAGTTGTTGGGCGGGGCTGCCGGCTTCGGTCCCCAGCAGGCGCTCCAGCTCGACGGCCGCCAGGTGGCAGTCGGCGCGGGCTGCCAGCTGCTGCAGCCTGGCCTCGAACAGGGTGCGCTGGGCGTCAAGCAGCTCCAGCAGTCCGAACTTGCCGGCCTGGTAGCCGAACTCGGCGGCGGCAAACCCGGCCGCGGCCGCCGGGACGATCCGGTCGGCGAGCACTTCGGCTTCGGCCCTGGCATCGGCCAGCGCCTGCCAGGCACTGCGAAGTTGCCGGAGCAGTTCGTTGCGCGCGTTCTGTTCACGGGCCTGGACGCTGTGTAAACGACTGCCGGCGACGTCCACTTCGTCATCCCCCCGATTGAACAACGGCAAGGGGAGGGAGACCCCAAGGAGCAGAGCGTTGCTGCCGTCGTCCTGGAACCGCCGCCAGCCGACGGTCAGGCTCGGGTCGGGAATCCGTGCGGCTCTTGCCTGTGCCAGCTCGACCCCGCTCAAGGCGGTGGCGAGTCGACGGCCGGTCGCTTCGGGAGTTTGCGCCACGGAGGCTTCCACCTCAGTCAGCGCCGGCTGCGGGGGGAGGCCCGTCAACTCGCCGGCAACCGTGTCGAAGTCCGGAGCGGGGGCATTCCAGCTGGCGGCCAGAGCCTGGCGGGCGATACCCAGGGTGCGTTCCGCCTGCTCGACGGCCAGCCGCGCCCGGTCTGCTTCGCCCCGCAGGCGCAAGCGGTCGATTTCCGGCGACTTGCCGGCCCGGATCCGCTCCTCGGCGACCAGCAGCGATTTTTCGGCAAGCGCAACCTGCTCCCTGGCCAGCCCGAGGCGCTCCTGGGCCGCCAGGACATTGACGTAGCGCTGCCGGGCTGTCGCCAGCACATCGGCGTGGCTGCGCCCCTGATCAGTGGCGGCCAGCCGGCGCTGGATCTCGGCGGCTTCCCGGCGGAGGCTCCGCTTGCCGCCCAGCTCGAGCGGCTGGCTCAAGGCGACGGTCCACTCTCCCGCAGCGGTCCCGCCGTAGTTCCCGTCGCCGGCCACATTTTCCAGGGAGACGCTCAGTTCGGGGTTGGGCAGGCGCCCGGCCTGCCGTACGCGCGCCGCCGCGGCGCGCAGCTCCCCGGCGGCAGCCGTCAGTTCGGGATTGGCCCGGCGGGTACGTACCAATGCTTCATCGAGGGTGAGAACCCCGTCCGTTGCGGCCGGCACCCGGATCTCGGCGGCAAAGACCGCGGCGGGCTCGACGAGTGCAAAACCAATCAAAGCGCAAAACACCCCGGACGGGATAAATCGCAGATTCATCGCTATGACTCCTTGAAATCTGGGCAGCGCCTGGCAGGCGCAAAAAGGCTGAACGCCGGGCATCGCGATAGATAGCCGGCACGTACGGATTGTCAGGGGAGGCGCGGCGTTAAATCAGCAGGACGGTGGTGCGCTGGTGCAGGACCGGCGCTGGAATCTGTGGAGGAAAATCGATGAGGCGGTGGGAATTGACAAACCGTTCCGGCAGAGGCAGAGGCACGGCCACAGCGGCCGCGACCGGAACGTCGACCGCAGCGGCCGCGACGGGGGCTTCACCCTGGCGGCTTCGCGATACATGCCACTGGTCTGCGGCGGAAAGATCCTGGCATGGCCCGCAGCTGTCGCCTTCGGCTCCGTGGGCGAGCGTTGCGCTGCCGTCCGGAAGCGACGCGCAGTCATCGCCCGAGCAGTCGCCGGATGGCGCGAATTCCAGGGCGGCGTGCTCGCCATCGGCGCCGACGCACCACACGTACCCGGCAGCGCTCGCCGAACCGGCGAAGAGACCGGTGATCAACAGGCAGACGACGGCGAGTTGGAAAAGGCGGCGGATACTCATATCTTTTGAAGCATACCCCAAAGCCCGCCCCGGGGACAAGCCCATGCCGGGCGCCCGATCGATTGCCGGCGGGCTAGAAGTACTCCTCCTCGTAGTCCGGCACGTGGCCGAACCACTCCGGATGACGGCGGGCGGCCACCAGCGCGGCTTCGGCCTGGGCGATGATCTTCTCCCGGTCCTTCGGGTAGCTCCCGGCCAGATGGAGGAGGTTGGAGACGTGGTTGGAGCGCAGGATGGTGTGGCGCGGGTCGAGGCGGGAGACGACAGCCAGCGCCTCCTCGATGACCTGGCCGTTGCTGAGCGGTTCGATCAGGCGGAAGTAGTCGTCGTTGTGGCGGCGGAACATGGTCAGCAGCGAGAAGTACTCGGGGGAGAGGGCGGTGATCCAGTCGGCCGTTGCGGCGGCGTGCTCGGCGCTGCGCGCCCGCCCGGCCAGGCCGAGGATGGCGGTCACCGACAGCTTCATCCCGGCCTCCTGCGCCTTGCGGCACAGCTGCAGCATCGCCTCCGGCGACCAGCCCTTGTTCGCCAGCTGCAGCGTCGGCCCGTCGCCGCTCTCCAGGCCGAAGTAGAGGATGCGCAGCTTGCGCTCGCGCAGGGCGTACAGCTCCGCAACCGACTTGGTGGCCAGGCTGTTGGGCGAGGCGTAGGCGCCGACCCGGGTCAGCCGCGGAAAAGTGGCGGCCAGGTGGTCGAGAATCGCCAGCAACCCCGCCTGCGGGTAGACCAGCCCGTCGCCGTCGCCGAGAAAAACCCGCTGCACATGGCCGCGGTGCGTCGCCGGCACGCGGTCGATGTCGCGCCGCACCTCGTCGACCGGGCGGATGCGGAAGCGCTTCATCTTGTACATGCCGCAAAAGGTGCAGCGGTTCTGCGAGCAGCCGACGGTCGGCTGCAGGATCAGCGAGCCGGCCTCGGACGGCGGGCGGAAGACCGGCTCGAAGTAAGGGAAGTAGTGCACGGGAGCTAGCGGATCGGCCAGTCGGTCTCGAAACCGGCCGGGAAGAAATTCTCCTTCGTCCGGTTGAAGTAGCCGTACTGCAGCCTGGGGTGGAAGGCCTTCAGTTCCTTGAGCATCGCCGTCATGCCGATGCCGCGGCCGGCCACGCCCATGGTGCCGAGATACAGGGTCGGATCAAGGCTCAGGTTGCGCATCTGGATCAGGTCGACGCCGATCTCGCCGACCAGTTCCTTCAGCGCTTCGACCTCCTCGCGCCGGTCGCTCACCCCGGGGAAGACCAGGTAGTTGAGCATGGTGAACAGCCCGTGGCGCCTGGCGCGGCGCAGCGACTCGACCACGTCGGTGAAGGCGTAGCCGCGCTGACGGTAGTAGGCGTCGTAGCGCGCCGGCAAGGCCGAGTTGAGGGAGACCCGGATCGAGTCGATGCCGGCGTCGGCCAGCGCATCGACCGCATCGGGGAGGCTGGCGTTGCTGTTGAAGTTGATGGTGCCGCGCGCCGTAGCCCGGCGCATCGCCTGCACCGCCGCACAGACCGTTCCCGCCTGCAGGATCGGATCGCCCTCGCACCCCTGGCCGAAGGAGACGATGGCGTTCTCCGCCTCCATCAGATGGGGCACCGCCACCTCGCACAGCTCCTCGACCGTCGGCACGAAGGTCAGCCGCTCCTGGCTGGCCGGGCAGCAGTCCGACTCCTGCAGGGAGATGCACCCCACGCAGCGGGCGTTGCACGCGGGCGACACCGGCAGCGGCGCCTCCCAGCGGCGGAAGAAGAGGTTCTTGGCGGCGAAGCAGTGGTAGTCGATGGCGCAGCGCGCCAGCTGCTCGAGCAGGCGGTTGTCGGGGGCGGCGGCGAGACGTTGCCTGACCAGCGGATCGAGCTCGCGGTCGTCGAAGTGCTCGGGGCGCCACTGCGGGTTGCGGTCGACCTGCACCGCCGCCGCGTAGAAGCGCTCTTCCTCGACGCACCAGGCGACCGCGGTGTACGACCACAGGGGGAGCGTGCCGCACTGGCGGCGGTAATCGGCGGCCGGAAGCAGGGTGCGGGTGAAACCGGGGGTCAAAAAGGTCGAGACTGCCTGGATGCGCCCGCCCCCCCAGCGCTTCGGCAGCCGGTCGGCCACGGTCGTCCTGCCATTCTGCGGGTCGAAGCCGAGGGCCGGAGCACCGGGGATGGTGAAGAGCCGGCTCCCCTCGGGGAGCGGGATCAGCTCGTCGGCCTTGGGACGCACCACGGTGTCGCCGCTCATCCCGGCAAACAGCAACTCGGGGTGCTCGAAGACTTCGCCCGTGTCGTCGGCCACCACGGTGAGGAAGGTCTTTTTCATTTGCCTACCCTACCATAGCCCCTTGTTTCCCGACAATTTCCTTTGCACCCGCCTATCGCTCCGCTATCCTTGGCGGATGCGGACCCTGCTCGTCACCCTGCACAGCAAGTACATCCACGCCTCCCTGGCCCTTCCCTGCCTGGCCGCCTATTGCGGCGAGGAGTGCGGCGAGCTGCTGATCCGCGAGTTCACCGTGCACGAACCGCGCGAAGCCGTCCTCGCCGCCCTGCTGCGCGAGCAGCCCGACGTGGTGGCGTTTTCGGTCTATCTCTGGAACCGCCGCGAAAGCTTCGAGCTGATCGACGCCCTGGCCGTGGCCCGCCCGGGGCTGCGCCTGGTGGCCGGCGGCCCCGAGGTCTCCTTCGACGGCCCGGAGCTGTTCGCCCGTCACGGCGGGCTGACCGCGCTGGTGCGCGGCGAAGGGGAGCGGCCGCTCAAGGCCCTGCTTGCCGCCTGGGCCGCAGGAGGCGAACCGGAGGGAATTGCCCGGCTGACCTTGCGCCGGGGCGATCTCATCGGCGAAGGCCCCGACGGCCCGCCGCTGGCCGATCTCGACACCCTCCCCTCCCCGTTCCGGGCCGGCCTGGTCGACCTGACCCGCGGGCTGGTCTACTTCGAAACCAGCCGCGGCTGCCCGTTCCGCTGTTCGTTCTGCCTGAGCGCCCGCGACGACCGGGTGCGCACCTTTTCGCCGGAGCGGGTCTGCGCCGACCTCTCGTATCTGATCGACCGCGAAGTGCCGCAGATCAAGCTGGTCGACCGCACCTTCAACAGCGACCCGGCCCGCGCCCGGGAGATCTTCCGCTTCCTCCTCGCGCGCAACCGCAGCAGCCGCTTCCACTTCGAAATCGCCGCGCATCTCCTCGACGAGGAAACCCTCGCCCTGCTCGATGCCGCCCCCCCGGGGATCTTCCAGTTCGAGATCGGCGTGCAGTCGACGCTGGAGACCACTCTGCGCGCCGTCGACCGGCCGGCCGCGCTGGCGCGCCTGGAAGAGGCGGTGCGCCGTCTTCGGGCCGCCGGCAGGGTGCGCCTGCACCTCGATCTGGTCGCCGGCCTCCCCGGCGAAGGGCACGGCGACGTGCTCGCCGCCGTCGACCGCGTCGCCGCCCTGCACCCCGACCATCTGCAGCTGGAACCGGTCAAGATCCTGCCGGGGACACCGCTGCGCGACCGGGCCGGGCTTCTCGGCCTGCGCTTCGACCCCAGTCCGCCTTACACGGTCCTCGCCACGCCGAATCTCGACTTTGCCGGCCTGGAGCGACTGCGCGCCGTCAGCCGGCTGCTCGACCTGACCTTCAACGCCGGCTGTTTCCCGACCTTTCTCACGGCACTGGCCGGTACGGCCGGCTCGCTCGGCCGCGGCCTCGACCGCCTGGCCGGCGACCAGCTCGAACACGGCTGGCTGCGCCACCCCATCAGCCGCGACGGGCTCTTCCTGCACCTGGCCGCAGCCGTCGACCGGCAGTGGCCGGGCGGGGCGGCTCAGCAACTGCGCGAGGCTCTGGCCTATGACCTGGCCCGTTGCGAGCGGATCGTCCCGGCGCGCGCGGCGCTCTTCGACACCGCTCTCGCCCCGGCCGAGTCGGCCTGGGTGCGCGACGAGATCCGGCGGGAGGGCGCCAGGGGCGAAGGGCGGCTGCAGTCCTTCGCCGCGGCCTTTCACCATCTCCCGGAGACGAGCGGGCGCACCGTCTGCCTCTTCCTCTACCGCACCCGCAGCCGGACCGGGATGAGCGTGGAGGAACGGCGCTTCTGCTGTACACTATCGGGACAACCCGAAGGAGGCCGACAATGAGCGACGGACTGAGCGAAGTCGAACGCAAGCTGATCGAGTTTGCCGCCAAGACCGCCGAGACGATCCAGACCCAGGCGGGGCAGATCCAGGCGCTCTCCCACGTGGTGCTGGTCGCCCTGGTCAGCCTGAGCGAACGCAGCCCGGAGTTCCGCGACGACTTCCTCGCCAAACTCGAGCACATCCGCGAGCAGCTCGACCAGCGCCCCGCCGACCGCTACACCCGCGAATACTTCGACGAACTGGCCAGGTTTCTCGCCGACCCCTATCACTATGCCGCCCGGCCGCGCTGGTTCAAGGGGGTGATCAAGGGGGGGAAGCCGGAGGAGGAGGACCAGCCGTGAGCGATCCGACCAGCCATCGCCTGCTGCACCGCATCGAGCGCCTCAACGCCATCGGCACGGCCCTGTCGGCGGAGACCGACACCCCGCGCCTGCTGGAGATCATCCTGCTCGGGGCCAAGGAACTGACCGGCGCCGACGGCGGCAGCCTGTACATCCTTGCCGGGCGGGCTCTCAACTTTGAGCTGATCCACACCACCTCCCTCGGCCTCCACATGGGCGGCACCAGCGGCCGGCCGGTAACCTTCCCGCCGATCCCCCTCGACCTGGCCGACGGCGCCCCGAACCTGCACAACGTGGTGACGACCGCCATCAACGAGCAGCGACTGGTCAACGTACCGGACGCTTACCAGGACCAGCGCTTCGACTTTTCGGGGACCCGCGCCTTCGACCAGCGTACCGGCTACCGTTCGCAGTCGTTCCTCTCCGTGCCGATGCAGGATCACGAGGGGAAGATCATCGGCGCCCTGCAACTGCTCAACGCCATCGACCCCGCCACCGGCCGGGTCATCCCGTTCTCCTCGGAGGACGAGGGTCTGGTCGCGTCCCTCGCCTCCCAGGCGGCGATCGCCCTGACCCGCAAGCGCCTGATCGACGGCCTGAAGGAGCTGCTCCAGGCCCTGATCCGCCTGATCGCCAACGCCATCGACGACAAGTCCCCGCACACCGGCGGCCATTGCCGCCGGGTGCCGGCCATCACCATGGCCCTGGCCCGCGCCGTCAACGCCGACGACGGGCCGCGCTTCGGCACGGTGCACTTCACCGAGCAGGAGATGGAAGAGCTGGAGATGGCCGCCTGGCTGCACGACTGCGGCAAGATCACCACGCCGGAGTTCGTGGTCGACAAGCACACCAAGCTCGAAACGATCTTCGACCGCATCCACCTGGTCGATGCCCGCATCGAGATTCTCCGGCGCGACCTGGAGATCGCCGGGCTCAAGGCCCGGCTGGCGGCCGCGGGAAGCGCCCCGGCCCAGCCCGGGGACGACTCCGGCGGCGGAGCGGACCAGCAGCGGCTGGACGAACAGCAGGAGTTCCTGCGGCGCTGCAATGTCGGCGGCTTTTTCGTCGACAACCAGGCCAGGGAGCAGCTGGCGGCGATCGCCGGGCAGCGCATCCGCTTGGCCGGCGGCGAGGAACTGCCGCTGCTCACCGAAAACGAGCTTTACAACCTGTCCGTCGCCCGCGGCACCCTCACCGACGAGGAGCGGCAGATCATCAACAATCACAGCGACGCCTCGCTGCGCATGCTCGAAACCCTGCCGTTCCCCGACTACTTGCGCCGGGTGCCGGAGATCGCCGGCGGGCACCACGAGCGGATGGACGGCAAGGGCTATCCCCGCGGCGTCCCCGCCGGGCAGCTCTCCCTGCAGTCGCGGATCCTGGCGATTGCCGACATCTTCGAGGCGCTGACCGCGAGTGACCGGGTTTACCGCAAGCCGAACACCCTCTCCGAGACGCTGACCATCATGGCCCGGATGTGCCGGGAAGGGCATATCGACCGCGAATTGCTGACCCTGCTGATCGACAGCGAGGCCTATCTCGACTATGCCCGTCAGCTGCTGCGCCCGGAACAGCTCGACACCGTCGACCGCGCCCGGATCCTGGCGATTCTCGACTGAAGGGAAACGACGGGAGCTACTTGCGGGCGTGGACCGTCACGCCGTCCCACCCCTCGGGGGGCGGGGTCTCGAGGCAGGCGGCGATCCGGTCGAGATAGTGGCGGTAGAGCCGCTGCGGCCGGGCGGAGTGGAGTTCGGCCAAAATCGCGGCCGCCGCCGTGAAGCGCCGCTCGAAATAGCAGTCGAGGGCCGCCTCGAAGCGGGCGACCTCCTCGCCCAGTTCAGGCGGCGGCTCGCCGGCCAGCAGCGGCTCGAAGATCGTCACCGGGTGCTCCCGCCCCTTGACCCGCACCCGGTCGATCCGGCGGCAGAAAAACCGCTCGCCGATCGCCTCGCGCGTTGTTTCCGAAATGATGACCGCCACCCCGTAGAGCTTGGTCAGCCCTTCCAGCCGTGACGCCAGGTTGACGTTGTCGCCGATCACCGTGTAGTCGAAGCGTTCCTCGCTGCCGAAGTTGCCGACGCTCGCCACCCCGGTGTTGATGCCGATGCCGATCTCGAAACACGGCAGCCCCTCTGCCGCCCATGCCGGCTGCAGCTCGCGCAGCCGGCCGACCATGGCCAGCGCCGCCGCGACGCCGTGCTCGGCGTGCCCGGGATCGGCCAGCGGCGCCCCCCAGATCGCCATGATGGCATCGCCGATGAACTTGTCGACGGTGCCGTGCTCGGCGAGAATCTCCCGGCTCATCGCCGTCAGGTAGCGGTTCATGAAGCGCCCCAGCTGCAGGGCGGTCATCTGCTCGGAGATCGTGGTGAAGCCGCGGATATCGCTGAACAGGACGGTCAGTTCCTTCTCCTCGCCGCTCAGCGTCAGCTGCCCGGGGTTGCGCTTGAGCTGCTGCACCACCTGCGGCGAGATGTAGCGGGAGAAGGCCCGGTCGATGAAACGTTTCTCGCGCCCGACGAAGAAGTAGTTGAAGAGGCTGACCACGGGGAAGATGGCCAGGATCACCAGAAGCGGGTAGGTAAGGCCGACGATCTGGTTGCGGCAGAAGAAGAACTGGTAGTTGCCGGCCAGCGCCGCCAGCAGGAAGCAGCAGCCGCCGATCCCGCCGAGCAGCGGCGAACCGTAGGCCAGCAGGGCGCTGAGCAGCACCCCGCCGATGATGATGAGGAGGAAGGTCAGCCCGCGCTCGGCCATCGGGTCGTGAGTCATGATGTCGCCGCGCAGGAGGTTGTCGATGACGGTGGCGTGGATTTCGACCCCGGGGAAGATGGTCGAGAACGGCGTGGCGCGCAGGTCGTGCAGGCCGGCGGCGGTGGTGCCGATCAGGACGTAGCGGTCCTTCAGCTCCCCCAGCCGTTCGCCGTTGAGGATGTCGATGGCCGGGAGGTAGGGGAAGGTTCCCACCGGGCCGCGGTAGTTGATGGCCATCTGGCCGAAATCGTCGGTCGGGATGAAATGCCTGCCGACCGTGACGCCGAGCATGCCGTGCCGACCACCCCGCCCGTACCGCGAGGTGTGAATCACCGCCTCCGTCTCCCCTTCCGCGACGCGGAGCATCTCCAGGGCCAGGGACGGATAGGGGATGCCGTCCATCTGCAGGAAGAGCGGTACCTTGTGCACCATTCCGGAGGCATCGGGGAAGAAGTTGAAAAACCCTTCCGAGGACGCCCGGGAGACGGCCGGGACGTTGATCACCGCCCGGTAGGCGGGGACCAGGCGCAGAGCGTCGAACGGAATGTCGCCCGGCGTGCTGCGCACGTTGACCGACGGGAACGGGGCGGCGGCGGGATCCTTCAGGCCGTCGTCCCTGGTCAGGAACACGTAGCCGAGCACCGACGGCATGCCGGCCACCGCGTCGCCGAGCAGCTGATCGTTGTTCAGGCCGGGGAGCTCCCCGGCCGCCGCCAGGAACCCGGGCGGGACGAGATGCGGGGCGCGCTGGCCGAGGTAGGCCAGGGCGCGATGCGGCGAGGTGCGGTCCTCCTCGGCGAAGACCACGTCGAAGCCGACGACCCTGGCGCCGGCGGCGCGGATCCGGTCGACCAGCCGGGCCACCACATCGCGCGGCCACGGCCACTGGCCGAGGGCGCGCAGGCTCTTTTCGTCGATGTCGACGATCACCACGGCGTTCTGCGTCGGCTGCGCGCCGCGCAGGCGGAACATGCCGTCCATGCCGCGGCTGTCGAGAGCGGCAATCAGTTCCGGCTTCTGCTCGTCAAAGGAGAGGAAAAACAGGCAGGCTGCCAGGACAACCAGGCAGCCTGCCTTGAACGGCGTCAGCGAAAAGAAGCTGCGGGGGAAGGGCACGGCGACCGACCGCTCCCGTCAGATCAGGGGGCGTAGGGATGACCGGCGGGGTCCGGCACCGGCTTGGTCGCCTCCTTCATGACCTCTCCGGACTGGATGTCGCCGGTGCGGGTCGCCGGCAGCTCCGGCGCCAGCCTCTCGGTCAGCGGCAGCGTCCCGCCGTCGATCCCGGCACCCGGCTCGAACCCGAGCAGGTCGGCATTCTCGGGGGAGAGCTGCAGCCCCGGCTGCCCCCCGCCGTTCCCGGCGCCGAGTCCTTCGATCAGGCCGGCCAGTTCCGGCCCCGCCATCCTCGACGGCGGCTCGGGCGGGGCGCCCACGGTCACCCGGGTGCCGTATCCCGGCTGGTCGAGGTCGACCTGGCCGTACGGGTTGACCACGTAGATGCCGCGCCCGCCGGTGAACACCACCTGCAGCTGGTTGCCGTGAAACGACCCGGCGTACATCGAGCCGCGGATGCCGATGGTGGCGGCCGGGGTTTCGGTGGCGAAGCTCTTCGGCGCGGTCCTGGTGATCAGCCCTCCCAGGACCCGGAACGTCCCCTCTTCGACCCGGGTCTTCATGGCGCCGTCGCGTTTTTCGGCATCCCAGGAATAGGCGGCAATCGTCATGACCGTGTTCTCGCCGAGGCTGACGACGGTGTTGTCCCGGAACAGCAGCTGCGCGCGCGCCCCCTTGCCGGTGCGGATCGTATCGGAGACAAAGACCGGTCCCTTCATGGCCAGCAGCCGGTCGCCCCGAGGCCCGGTCGCCCTGACCTCGCCGCGCACCGCCGCCACGCTCCCCGCCACGCCCGCGTCCCCGCCGGCAAAACCGGGGAGCACCCCCGCCGTTGCCGAAACCAGCAGCGCAACCCCCAGGATCTGCAGCCATCTTTTCATCGGAATCCTCCCCGGCAGCCGCCGCGCTAGAAGGCCAAGGTCAGCGACGTCAGGAACACGTCCTTTTCGTAGGTATACAGGTCGAGACTGGAATCGTTGTCCGTGTGGGTGAAGCTGACGAGTCCCGTCAGGTTGCGCCGGCGGTCCGCCGAACTCCAGAGGACCTTCGACACCCCCACGGTCAGAGCCTCGCAGCGGTCGGTCCGCTCCCGCGCAAAAAGCGGTTCCTCCTCCCGGTAATTGGTGCGCTGGTGGCGCACGCTGGCGAAGGCGGCGAGATCGAACGGCAGCTGGCGGTCATAACGCAGCTCCACCGCACTGCGCCGGTAGTCGTAGTGGCCGGCATCGGCATTCTCCCCCTCGCGCTGCAGGTTGAGACTGACGCGGTTCCTGCCGGCGGTCAGGACCGGGTTGACGTTCACCCCCCAGTTGAACGCATTGCGCGCACCGTTCTGATAGTAGGTTCTGTCCTGGAGCGACAGATCCAGGTTGAGCTGCAGGTGGCGGGAGAGAAAACGGGAATGCCTGAGGTTCGCTCCCAGCACGCCGAGGTAGCGGTCGCCGGAAAGGGCGAACTGCCCGACCGTCCCCTGCAGCTCCCAGAGGGTCCTGTCGTCCTGCCGGACGACTCCGGTGCTGACCGCAAGGGCGTTGAGGTCGTAATCGGTCTGGGCATCGTAGAGGTTGTTGTAGGTCGCCAGAGTGCTCTTCCAGGCATAGGGCGTCCCGGGCGGGCGGTAGAGATGGGTCAGCACGGCCGCCGCATGCAGGCCGATATCGGCTTCGGTGTCGTCGGCGAGACGGACCTTGCGCTTCGGCCGGTCGACGCGGACATCGGTCACCCCGGGAACGGCGCCGACGTTGTCGTCATGCAGCAGCCCCACGGTAAGGAAGCCGTTGAACCGGTGCCGCTGCCCGGCGGCGTCGATCGCGTCGATGAATTCCTGGATCTGCCGCCAGACCGGCGGCGGCGGATTGGTCGCCAGCACGCTCCGGAAATATTCGCGGGCGATCTCGCGGGCGCCGAGCCTGAGATAGGCCTTCCCCAGCTCCAGCTTCACCCGCCGGGCGTCCGGCTCCATGATGAGGATGCGCTCGAAGGCCATGACGGCCGTTTCGTAATCGCCGGCCTCAAACGCCGCCCGCCCCAGGTAGAAGGCGGCGTCGAGATTGTCCGGCTGCTCTCCGGCGGCCTGCGCCAGCCTGGCGGCGGCCGCGGCGTAGCTCCCGGCCTCGAACAGCCGCCGCCCGTCACTGAACGCATCCTCCGCCAGTACGGCCGCCGGCAGCAGCAACAGTGCAGCCAGCAGCCCAAACAGCCTGGTCACGCGCATACCCACCTCGCAGAAGGTTCCGGCAGAAGATCGAGCGCCCCGGCCGGGGTCACCCGACCTGTTCATTCTACCAAAGGCACCGTCATTGTCTCAAAAGGATCTTCTCGCCACCGGCAACGATCCGCCAGGGCCGGGACAGGGCCTGCAGCTCCCGGGCGATCTCGTCGTAATAGACCGGCTTGACGTGCATGACGTTGATGACGGCGTCCCCGGCCCCCAGTTTTTCCAGTTCGCCGCAGAGGAGCGCGGGGGTCAGGTGACCGGAGGCGAGGGCCAGTTCCTGCAGGCGGTTGGGGAAAGCCGTTTCGACGAACACGGCACGCAGGGCGGCGGCCTCCCCGGCGAGGGCCCAGACCGCTTCGGTCGGCCCGGTATCCCCGGTATAGAGAAAGGCGCCGCCGGCATCCTCGACCAGGTAGCCGACCGAAGGCACGGGATGACTCGTTTCCGCCCAGCGGATCCGCAGACCGTCGAGGATCAGCTCGGCACGGGAATCGAGCGGGCAGAATTCGATGACGGGATGGCTACCGATGCGGATTTGCGAAAAATCGGGCCAGAGCTGGTCGTTGAACAGGTGCTCACGCACCCGCCCCAGCACCGCCCCCGGCGCCCAGATTTTCAGGGCGGCGGCACGGGCGGTCATGACGTTGTCGACCAGAAACGCCAGTTCGCCGATGTGGTCGAGGTGCGCGTGGGTAAGCAGGACGTGATCGACGGAAACCTGCTCGGACAGCCCCAGTTGGCTGGCCAGCCCGCCCGAATCAAGCGCGATGTGGTCGTTGACGAGCAGGCACCCGGAGCGCGCCCAGGAGATGGCTGCCGCACTCCCGCCCAAAACCCTGACCTGCAAGGCCATCTCCCGAAGGGGTCCCGGCGCGGCTACACGACGAGGTGACGGCTGACGGCGCTGACGATATACGCGAACGCCTCCAGTTCCGCGGGGGAAAAATCCGGGCCGGCGGCATCGCCGTCGAGCCCCTTGCGGCTCAGCTGAACGACGCCGGCCACCTGCCCCGCCTGCAGCATGGGCACGCTCATGATTTTCTGGATGGGGAGCGCGGGAGCCTTCTCCTTGGCTTTCGGGTCGCCCAGGTTGACCTTCTCGAAGATCGAGGCATGTCGCGTATTGGGGAAGCGGTTGTCCAGCAGCGGCTTGGCGTCGCGGGCCGTGCGCGCCAGCAGGGAATCGCGGGTCGTGATCGGCACCCGCCCCGACTTGACCAGCTTTTTCGGCCAGAGGAAGCACAGATCCTGGCTCTCCGGGTCAAGACGGAAGATGGCAACCTCGTCGTCCCGGACCTTGAAGGCCTGCTGCAGGGCCGTGACGACCAGCCGCAACCGACCCTCCGGATCGGCCTGCTCGCCCAGGGCCTTTTCAAGGGTCTGGCAGAACTCGGGGATTTTCATGCGGCCTCCTCCTTGGGCAAACGGGCATCAAGATTCTCAGTGGCAATCGATCAAACCATCAAAGTTTGGATGTTTTCTCCGGTGTTGTCAACGGTTGAACCGCAACGGCGCGCGCCGCTCACGGGGAGGAAACGATCAGGCCGCCCAAGTAGCGGGGATCGAGGGCCTCGACTGCGACCGCGCAGAATTCGTCGTCCCAGCGGCCGAGGCAGTATTCGCCGAAGGTGCTGCCACCGGCTTCGAGCGAGTCCAGCCAGGTCAGCGTCTGCCGACGCAACTCCGGATCGACCAGGCGGCCGCGCGTGACCAGACCATGCAGCGTGCGCACATCTCCGGCCACCAGCGGCTGCGGCATGAACGGACGTCCGAGCAGCCGATTGGCCAGCGCGGTCAGGAACAGCGCCGACAGCGTCGGCTCGCCGGCCGCAACGGACAGGTCATCGACCGCCGCCGGCAGGGGGAAGCGGAAATGGTCCTCGAACAAGCGGCGCTGCACCTCCATCTGGTCGAGCCACGCCTCGACCAGGCGAACCTCCTGGAGAGCGGCGAACGGCTGCGCCCCACCCTGGCCGGGGTGACGCGCGGCCACCGGGAATTGCGGCCGGACCGGCAGAAGCGGCTCGATCACGTCGCGGAAACGGCGGTCGAGCAACGGTCCGACCGCCGACTGCACGACCGCCCGGGCCCGCTGGCGCAGCCGCAGGGTCAGGCTGAACCCGAGCCGGAACAGTCGCTCGGCATACTCTTCGTCAAGACAGTGCCGGGCCTTGTCCGCATCGTTCCCGGCCAGGTATTCGAGCGCCAGGTTGAGCAGCCCCAGGGTGCGGCCGGCAACCGCCCGGATTTCATCGATGTCGCCGCAATCGGCACCGTCCGCCAGCAGCGTCCTGTTGATCAGGCAGGTCAATTCCCAGGCCGTTCCGGCATCGATGCCGCCGGCCAGAGCAAGCGCCAGCGTCCCGCCGGGACGGGCCAGCTGCAGGAGCGCGCCGGGAGCTGCGCCGGTCGCACTCCCTCCCAGCGGAATCTTGGCCTCCGCCGGAATCGTGTACCGTTCCGGATCGAGCCAGGCGTACACGGCCCGGGCTTCGTCAGGCGCGGAAAAACCCTGGTCGACCAGGCGATCGGCACGCTGCCGGTAGACGCTCTCCTCCAGCAGGCTCTCGTCCTCGGCCCGGACGGCTTCGAGCAGATAGCGGAAGAAGTCGGCATGATGGCGGAAGAGGATATCGAGGAGGGCCCCGTAAAGCTTGGCGCCTTCCTCGTCGCGATATTCCAGGAGATAGCCGCCGTCGCGGCGCAGCGCCTCGCCGCGCTCGGCCTCGCTCTCCAGTTCCTCCGGGCCCGAGACGACCTGTACTTCCTGCAGGAGGATCAGCGTCAGCAGCTCGAAGTTCAGGCCGAGCAGGATCTCGACGATTCGCGGCTCCTCGCCGTCCAGCAGCACGGCCAGCCAGGGGCGCGCCGCCCCGGCATCGAAGCGGTCGCCGGTCCAGCAATCGAAGTCGAAGAAGGCGGTCCACTGCTCCGGGGTCGCCATCCCCAGCAGCTCCGGGATCTGGTCGGCGCCGAGTTCGCGCGCCAGGAGAAACAGATCCTGGGGCGGAAGCAGCGCCAGCAGCTCGTCGCCGTCGGCGGCATCGAACAGCAGCTGCAGCTTCTTGCGGTTCCCCACCCGGCACAGGATGTCGAGCTGCTCGGGGCGGTCGAGGGCGGCGAATTGCTGGCCGGTGATTTTCTGCGGGACGATCGGCATCGGGGACCTCCTTGGGCGGAGAGGCAATGTAATGCGCTGAGGAACGACGGTCAAGCAGTGCGGCGGGAAAAACGAAAGGACCGCCCGGTCCGGGGCGGTCCTTTCGGCGAATGCGGATGGCGGCTTGACTACTTGGCCGCCGGCTTGGCGCAGCAGGGCTTGTCGCAACCGGCCGCAGCGGCGGGGGCGCATTTGTCGCAGCCGCCCTTGGCACAGTTCGGCTGTGCGGCTTTCGGATAGGCGCGCAGCTCCTTGCCGCAGGCGCACTTGGTCGGGTCGGCCTGGTTGAGACCGCACTTGCAGCCGTCCGGGCAGGCACAGACATAGACCTTGTCCGCATCTTCCTTGAGCACCTGCTTCTCGATCAGCGGCTTGCCGCAGGGGGCCTTGCCGGGCTGCCCGGCGACCGCGTCGCACTTCGCTTCCGGCCCACAGCCGCAAATGTACACGTTTTTGGCGGCGGGAGCCTGCTCGTGATGGGCGGCGGAAGCCGGCACCGTCCACAGCAGCATCAGGGTGGCGAGGATCACCAGGGCGCACTGGATCAACAGCGATTGTTTCTGCATGGGAAACTCCTTTACGGTGAAATGATCCGCGGCATGGTAATCATTATCCGCTTGCCGTGCAAGGGGAATCCCGCGGAAATGTGCTATCCTTAAGCGAGAAACCGCCGCGGAGGCACCATGTCGTCTCTCCATCCAGACCTGGCCCGGCTGGCCGCATCGTTGCTGCTGGCAGCCATTGCCTG
This sequence comes from Deltaproteobacteria bacterium, assembly GCA_005774545.1. Taxonomy (GTDB): domain Bacteria; phylum Desulfobacterota; class Desulfuromonadia; order Desulfuromonadales; family BM103; genus VAUL01. The sequence continues at coordinate 27,184 of VAUL01000010.1, forward strand.
CATTCCCCGACCGGCGGCGGCGCTCGACCTCGCCGCCCTGATCCGCGAGGTCGAGCAGCAGTATCACGGCACCTCCTCCCGTGCCCTGACCACCATGCAGGTGCGGACCGCCAACTGGGAGCGGACGCTGGACATGGAAGCCTGGTCGCTGGGGCGCGACTACTTCCTGGTGCGCATCCTGGAACCGGCCAAGGAGCGCGGCGTCGCCACTCTCAAGCGCGACCGCGAGGTCTGGAACTACCTCCCCAAGGTCGACCGCACCATCAAGGTGCCGCCGTCGATGATGGGCGGCAGCTGGATGGGGAGCCACATCACCAACGACGACCTGGTCAAGGCCAGTCATGTCGAGGAGGATTACACCTTCCGCCTGCTCGAAGAGAGCGGCGAACACTGGCTGATCGAGTGTCTCCCCAAAGCGGACGCCGCCGTGGTGTGGGGGAAGATCGTCTACCGGCTGCGCAAGCAGCCGCGGGTTCCGGTGCAGGTCGATTACTACGACGAGGAACAGCAGCGGATCCGGGAACTCCGCTTCGACGACGTGCGCCGGGTCGGCGACCGTACCGTGCCGCTCAAGCTGACGGTGACGCCGCTCGACAAGCCCGGCGAACAGACCGTGCTGCACTACCGGGAGCTGGTCTTCGACATCCGGCTCGACCAGGGGTACTTCAACCTGCGCTCCCTGCAGAAGCGCTGAGCCGATGCTGACCGCCCTGGCCTTCCGCAACCTCTGGCGCAACCGCCGCCGCACCCTGCTGACGCTGACCGCCATGGTGGTGTCCGCAGCCCTGCTGATCCTCTCCCTCGGCGTCTACTCGGGGATGATCGACGACATGCTGACGACCACCACCCGGCTTTACCACGGCCACGTGGTGCTCGCGGCCCCCGACTACCATGCCCGCCGCGACCTCCATGCCCATCTGCCGGCGGCCAGCGCCGAACTGCCGCTGCCGGCCGGCTTCGCCGGCCTGCTCGGCCGCACGCCGCGCCTGCGCGCCTTCGGTCTGCTCTCCGCCGCCGCCAACAGCCAGCCGGTCGAAATCCTCGGCGTCGATCCGGCACGCGAGCCGACCGTGACGACCCTGCACCGGCAGCTGGCCGCCGGACGCTACCTGCAGCCCGGCGAAACGGCGGCGGCGGTGATCGGCAGCACCCTGGCGAAAAAGCTCGGGGCCACGGTCGGCAGCGAGGTGGTGGTCGTCACCCAGGCCGCCGACGGCTCGATCGGCAACGACCTGCTGATCGTCCGCGGCATCTTCACCACCGGCGACAGCCGCCACGACGGCCGGCTCGTCGTCGCCCCCCTCCCCTGGCTGCAGCAGCTGCTGGCCCTCGATGGCCGCATCCACGAAGTGGCCATCGCCATTGCCGACCCGCTGCAGGCCTTTGCCGCCGCCGACCGCTTCAGCGCCGCACTCCCGGCCGGGATCGAGGCCCGCGACTGGGGGGACCTCCTCCCCGAGATGCGCGAGGCGATCGTCTCTTTCGACGTCTCGCGCATGATCATCGCCGGCATCCTCTACTTCGCCACCGCCCTCGGGATTCTCAACACCTGCTTCATGTCGGTCATGGAACGCAGCCGCGAGTTCGGCCTGCTGCTGGCTTCGGGGATGCGCCCCTGGGGGATCCGCCGGCTGGTGCTGCTGGAGACGTTGTTCCTCGGCCTGATCGGCAGCGGCCTCGGGCTGGTCGGCGGCCTGTTGCTGACCTGGTACATGCAGGCGATCGGCATCGACCTCTCCGGCACGATCACCCCGATCACCTACGCCGGCAGCACCATCCTGCCGCGCCTGCGTGCGGTGTTCGACCCCGCCAACTTCCTCCTCCCGGCCGGGATGCTGATCGCGGTCGCCCTGGTCGCAGGCTTTCTCCCCGCCAACCGCGCCGCCCGGCTCGATCCGGTCGAGGCATTGAGAGAGGAGTAAGGCTGTGCTGAGTGCGTTTCTTTACGCCTGGCGCAGCCTCTGGCGCAACCGGCGGCGGACGCTGATCACCCTGACGGCCATCGCCCTGAGCATCATGGTCGTGCAGGCCTTCCACAACCTCGCCGTCGGCGTCTACGCCCGCATGATCGACGACGGCGTCCGCGCCGGCTCCGGCCACCTGGCCGTCTACCGCGGCGGCTACCTGGAAAGCCGCGAGGAGAACCTCAGTTTCGCCCCCGGCGAACTGGCCGCCCGGATACGGACCATCGCCGGCGTGCAGCGGGTGCTCCCCCGCGTCTATCTGCCGGCCCTCGCCCAGTCGAGTTCCGACAGCCGCGGCATCCTGCTGATCGGCGTGGATCCGGAGGCCGAGCGCGCGGTCAACCCGTTCCTGAAGAAACTGCCGGAAGACGGCATGCTCCGCGATCTCGACGGCCGCGATGCGGTGATCGGCAGGAAACTGCTCGGCGACCTCAAGCTGGCGGTCGGCCGCAAGCTGGTGGTGACCGCCCAGCACCGCGACGGCACCCTGCACAGCGAACTGCTGCGCGTGCGCGGCGTGGTCGAAACCGGCATCGCCGACGTCGACGGCTCCCTGCTGATGGTCGGGCGCGAACGGGCGGCGCTGCTGGCCGGGATGCCCGGCGAGGTCCACGAACTGGCCATCATCCTCGATCGCGCCGAAAACGACCGCCGGGTGTCTCCGGCCCTGGCCGCGCTGACGGGGAGCCGGCCGGAACTGGCGGCCGTCTCCTGGAAGGAGGCCATGCCCAACCTGGCCAACGCCATCAAGCTCGACTACGCCAGCCAGAAGTTCATTTTCATCATCATCCTGATGATCGTGACGATCGGCGTGGTCAACACCCTGCTCATGTCGGTGATGGAGCGGCTGCGCGAATTCGGCGTGATCCTCGCCCTCGGCAGTTCGCCGATGCGGCTGCGCCGGATGGTGCTGCTGGAAGCCCTGCTGCTCGGGCTCGCCGCGGCGCTGCTCGGCTCCATTCTCGGCGCCCTGTTCACCTGGTACCTGGTCGAGACGGGGATCGACCTCAAGGACTTCATCCCCGAAACGATGGAATTCGGCGGCGTGGTCTTCGACCCGGTGCTGCGCGCCGCCTGGGACGTATCCTGGATGGCCCGCATCGCCCTCTACGTGGTCGGCCTGACGCTGCTGGCCGCCCTTTACCCCGCGATCAAGGCCGGGCGGATCACCCCGGTGGAAGCGATGCGACACCATTGAAAACCGTGCCGAGTGCTGAGCAATGCGCGACGAGTGGCCTTCGGCACTGCTTATGGACTGTCACTCATCGCTCAGCACTTATCGCTCAGGACTGACCTTATGCCCCTGATCACGCTCGCCGACGTATCCAAGACATATCGCCACGGCAGCCTGGAAGTCCCGGCGCTGGCGAATTTCTCCCTCGCCGTCGAAGCCGGCGAGTTCACCGTGCTCGCCGGCCCGTCGGGGAGCGGCAAGACGACCGTGCTCAACCTGGTGGGCGGCCTCGACCGGCCGAGCGCCGGCACGGTCACGGTCGGCACGCTCGAGATCGGCGGCGCGCCGGCGAAGATTCTCGCCGACTACCGCTTGCGCCGGGTCGGCTTCATCTTCCAGTCCTACAACCTGATCCCCGTGCTCACGGCGGCCGAGAACGCCGAGTTCACCCTGATGCTGCAGGGCGTGCCGCGCCCGCAGCGGCGGCGCCGGGTCATCGGGCTGTTCGCCGAACTCGGCATCGACGGCCTCGAGGAACGGCGCCCCGGCGACCTCTCCGGCGGGCAGCAACAGCGCGTGGCCATCGCCCGGGCACTGGCCGCCGAACCCGATGTGATCCTCGCCGACGAGCCGACCGCCAACCTCGATTCGCGGACGGCCGAGGAACTTCTCGACCTGATGCGCGACCTCAATCTGCGGCGCGGCGTCACCTTTCTCTTCAGTTCGCACGACGACCGCGTCATCGGCCGGGCTCGCCGCGTCGTCCGCCTGGAAGACGGCCGCCTGGCCGGCGACACCGGGCAGCGGCCATGAAGCGCCTGCTCACCGCGACACTGGCTGCAGCCGGCCTCCTCCTCGGCGCCGCCGGAGCCGTGGCCGGTGAGACCCCGGCCCGGCCCTGGGGCGGCTCGCTCCGCTCCCTCAACCTACGCGGCGCCGAAGGCCCCGGCGAGCTCTTCCCGGCCTACCGATTCTCCAGCAGCAGTCTGCGCCTCGAAACCGCCGGTTCGCCGCGGGAGGCCTGGCGGCTCGAAGGCGCCGTCGATTACCAGCTGCTCGGCGCCGACCCGGTGGACCGCTTCCCCGTGCCGGGGGGCGGCGTGAACCGCCGTTTCGACCTCGACCACAGTTGGCGGCACGATCGCGACTGGCAGGGCCGCATCCAGGTCGACCGGCTCAGCCTGGGCTGGTCGTCGGCACGCCTGGACGCCACGATCGGCAGGCAGGCGATCGGCTTCGGCCGCATCGTGATCTTTTCCCCCCTCGACATCATCGCCCCGTTTCCGGTCGATGCCATCGACACCGACGTGCGCCCCGGCGTGGATGCCGTACGGCTGACCGGCCATTACGGCCTCGACGGCCAGCTCGGCGCCGTTGCCGTCTTCGGCGACACCGCCCGGCACGACAGCTACCTGGCGACCTGGGCCGACAATCGCGGCGGCATCGATCTGCTGGCACTGGGCGGGGTGCTGCGGCACCGGCCGATGCTCGGCGCGGGACTGGCCGGCAGCCTCGGCTCCCTCGGGCTCAAGGGCGAAGCCGCCTACTTCGAAGGGGAACGGGTCGGCGCGCCCGGCGGCGACCCGTATCGCCGCATGCTCAATGCCGCGATCGAAGGCTGGTACCGGTTCGACAACGGGCTGACGCTGATCGTCCAGTACCTGCACAACGGCTGCGGCAGCCGCCAAGCGGAGGATTATCCGGCGATCGCGCTGTCCGCACCGCTGCGCGAAGGGCTGACCAACCTGCTCGGCCGCCACTACCTGCTGGCCGCCCCCAGTCTCGAACTGCATCCGCTGGTTACTCTGAACAGCCTGCTCATCTGGAATCTGGCCGACGATTCCTGGCTGCTGCGACCAAGCCTTGCAGTCAACCTTGCCGACAACCTCAGCCTGGAATTGTTCTGGATCCACCCCGACGGCCCCCCGCACCGCAGCCGGCCCCTTCCCTTCCCACCGGAACTCCGCAGCGAATTCGGCGACCGGGGAAAAACTATCGGCTTTTTCATGAAGTGGTTCTTTTGATCCCTTGCACTCCCCGCGAAAAGTGTTATCCTATGAAATCATTTGGATGTCAGTCCAATCGAGGAGGATTCTGCCCATGCAAACTGCGACCCGCTATCTTCTGATCGCTCTCGTGACGGTGCTGCTGGCGGCACCGTCGGCCTTTGCCGGCCAACGCGAAGGTGCCTTCACCCTCAGCCCGATGATCGGCTACCACGTATTCGAAGGGGACCAGCGCACCGACAACGGCATCAGCTACGGGCTCGGTTTCGGCTACAACGTCACCAAGCACTGGGCCGTCGAAGCCGACCTGCGCTACACCCCGACCGATACCGACATCCCCGGCAGGAGCGACGAGGATGTCAATGTCTGGGTGGGCAGCCTGAACGCCCTGTACCACTTCAATCCCGACGGCCCGTTTGTCCCGTACCTGGTTGCCGGGTTTGGCGGCATGGTCTTCGACGTCGATGAAGTCGGCAACCGCGACGACGACGAGGACTTCATGCTCAACGCCGGGGCCGGCTTCAAGTATTTCTTCGCCGACGATCTGGCCTTCCGCTTCGATGCCCGTTACGTCGCCGACCTGCACTCCGACCGCGACTACGACCAGTCGCCCGACAGCGACAACCTCGACCACAACCTGATCGCCATGGCCGGGCTGGTCTGGCAGTTCGGCGGCCCGCCGCCAGCCCCGCCGGCCCCGCTCGACAGCGACATGGACGGCGTCCCCGACAGCCGCGACAAGTGCCCCGGCACCCCCCTGGGCACCCCCGTCGACGCGGTCGGTTGCCCGCCGGCCGAACCCAAGCCGGCGCCGCCGGTGGTCAAGCCGGCCCCGGTCCCGCCGCCGGCCCCGGTCGACGGCGACGATGACGGCGACGGCGTGCCGAACAGCCGCGACAAGTGCCCCGGCACGGAAAAAGGCGTCATCGTCGATGAATTCGGCTGCCCGGTGAAATTCACGCTGTATGTCGAATTCGACTTCGACAAGGCGGAGATTCGCCCGCAGTACCACGAAAGGCTCAAGGAAGCGGCCGACTTCATCAACAAGTATCCCAACACCAAGTTCCTGCTGGCCGGCCATACCGACAGCAAGGGGACCGACAAGTACAACCAGACGCTCTCCGAGCGCCGGGCCGCGGCCGTCAAGAAATACCTGGTCGAGAAATTCGGCATCGGCGCACAGCTGCTCTATCCGCGCGGCTACGGCGAATCCCGGCCGATCGCCGACAATGCGACCGACGAGGGGCGCCAGAAGAACCGCCGCGTCGAAGTCATCTGCTGCGTGATCATCCCGGCGGAATAGACTCGACGCACCATCCTGCCACGGCAAAGGGCCGGCACATACGTGCCGGCCCTTTGCCGTTCCGACCGGGAAGTCTGCTGCTACAGCCCCCTGTGGACTTCACCCTGACCGTTTCTCCGCGACCAGCAGATACGGCGCCCCGGGCGCATTGGCCACGCTCACGCGCAGAACCTGCCAGGACGGGCACGGCAGCGCCGCAAACAACCGGTCGACGGCTGCCGCCTCGACATCGCCGCCCGGATGCCCGGGGTACACGGTGACGGCCAACCGTCCACCGGCAAGCAACAGGTCGAGGGTGCCCTGCAAAGAGCGGCAGGTCGTTTCCGGACGGGTGGTCAGGGCGGAATCGCCGCCGGGGAGATAGCCGAGGTTGGCCACCGCAGCCCGGATCGGCGAGGTGACGAAGGCCGCCACGGTCGAGTGGCAGGCATGCACCAGGTAGACACCGGGGGTTGCCGGCACCTCGCATCCCGTCATCCAGTCGACGACGGTGCACCCCGTCGCCCGCAGGGCGGCAGCAGCCTGCTTAAGGGCCGCCGCCTGCACATCGAACGCCACCACCCGCCCGGCAGGGCCGACCGCGTCGGCCAGCACCTGCGTGTCGCGCCCCTCCCCGGCCGTCAGGTCGACCGCCGCATCGCCGGGGCGCAACACCTCGCGCAGCAGGGCATGGCTCCAGGGGACGACAAGGGTCAGGTTTGGCATCGGCTAGCAACTGGTGGCAAGAGGATTGCCCGTGCTGGGTGGCCTTCGGCATTCGTTTTGTGATTAACACTCATCGCTCAGCACTCATCGCTGTCTATCGCTTTTCATCCAGAACCCGCACCTTGCATGCGATCGCATCCTTGTGCGACAGGCGCAGCAGGGTGGCCAACTGGCGGGCGATGGCATCCTCGACCTTGTCGAGCGAGCCGTCGGCATAGATCAGCCGCCATACCCCTTCCATGACGGCGAGCTTCTCCTCGATGGTGAAGTGGGCATTGATCTCCCGGGCGAACTGATAAAGATCGGTGCTGCTGAGTTGGTGGTCGCGCGCAAAAGCAACCAGTTCGGCAATCGCCTCGGCGGGGAGGGTGAACATCCCGGCGAGCAGGTCATGAACGATGCGGGCCTCGACCGCCTGGTACTGGCCGTCGCTGTGCGCGACCTCGAGCAGCAGGGCGCAGGTCGCCACCTGCACACGGGTAAAGCGCGCACCGTTATCCACCGGGCTGCCGCTTTGCAGCAGGCTGAGAATCTTGTTGAACATCGGTTCCCTCTCAGTTGTTAAGCAATGAGCAACGAGTGCCGAGCGATGAGCAGAGGCTCCGCCGACAACCGGGGCTTGTCACGCACAACTGCTCGCGCGGCACTCAGAACTGTCTGGCGACGGCAATCCCCCCCCATGCCGCCAACAGGCAGAGGACGACGTTGAGCAGGGCGTTGAAGAGCGCGGCGCCGATCTGGCCGGCTTCCATGAGGCGCACGGTCTCGTAGGAAAAGGTCGAGAAGGTGGTGAAGCCCCCCAGGAAACCGACGGCCAGGCCGATCCGCAGGTTCCCGCCGAGCAGGGGGTGATGCAGGTCGCCGCCCATCAGCAGGCCGATCGCCAGGGAACCGAGGACGTTCACCGCCAGGGTGCCGAACGGGATCGGCACGGCGGCAAGGCCGTGGACCCAGCTCGAGAGCAGATAGCGGGCCAGGCACCCGAGCGCCCCGAACAAACCGACGTACAGTAGCTGCATCGGCTAAAAATGCTGGTGGTAGATCGAATCGAGTTCCGTGCCGCAGGCCGGGCAGAGGATCTTCGGCCGCTCCTGCCTGGGGGTCGTGGTGCAGGCGGCCAGCAGCAACAGAACCAGACCGGTCAGGAACGGAATCAGACGAGTGCGCATGCCAGCTCCTTCGATCACGGACGCCGTCATTGCCGCGGCACTCCGCATCATGGGTTTCGTCAATTATCGGCGGGGATTTTCAGGCTGTCAACACAATGGATGCAGCACCCTCTTGCCAAGAAACATGCGCTTTGCTATATATATTAGCACTCCGGCATGTCGAGTGCCAAACGCAGCCATTACGGAGAGTTACCAAATGAGCCAGACATATCTACCGGTTATCGGCGACGGTTTCGAACACTACATGGCCCGGGTCAACCGTTTCGACCTGCTGTCGGCCGAAGAAGAATTCGAACTGGCGACCCGCTACCAGCGCGACGGCGACCTCGATGCCGCCCATCGGCTGGTCTGCGCCAACCTGCGTTTTGTCGTCAAGGTCGCCATGGAGTACCGCGGCTATGGCCTCCGCCTCCTCGACCTGGTGCAGGAAGGGAACATCGGCCTGATGCAGGCGGTGCGCAAATTCGACCCCGAACGCGGCCTGCGCCTGATCACCTACGCGGTCTGGTGGATCCGCGCCTACATTCAGAACTACATCATGAAGAGCTGGTCGCTGGTCAAGATCGGCACCACCCAGGCGCAAAAGAAACTCTTCTACAAGCTGGCGCAGACCCGCAGCGCCCTGCGCAACCTCACCGGGGCCAGTTCCCCGGGCGAGATCGCCGACGAACTGGCGGTCGACGAAAGCGTGGTGGCGGAAATGAGTCAGCGCCTCGGCCAGCGCGACATCTCCCTCGATGTCGAACTGGCGGAAGGCGACGACTATACCCTGCTCGACATCCTGCCCGACCGCCGTGCCGACCAGGAAACCGTCCTGATCTCCCGGGAGGAGCGCCGTCTCCTCGGCGACCGGACCCGGCAGGCACTGGCCGGACTGCCGCCGCGCGAACGCCGGATCATCGAGCAGCGCATCCTCGCGGACCAGCCGCGCACCCTCCAGGAACTCGCCGATGAATTCCGGATCAGCCGCGAGCGGGTCCGCCAGCTGGAGCAGAATGCCCTGCGCCGCCTTAGGGCCGTGCTGGCCGACGAAGAACCGTGAGCCGGGTTCCTGCGGCAAAAGCCGATCAATCATTGACAAACTTGCCGCTTGCCGCTATCTAAAAGCTTACCCATCCACACGCCGAGGTAAGCCATGCACCGCAACCTGCTTTCTGCCGCCACCGCCACCCTGCTGCTGGCCCTCGCGGCGTGTGCACCCAACACGGTGGTCCCGCCGGCCAGGCAGGCGGCGAGCTACTTCGAGGAGGGAGAGTCGTTCTACGAACAGGGGCTCTACCAGGACGCCATCGCTTCGTGGGAAAAAGTCCGCGACAGCTACTACTCGCCCGAGCTCAACATCCTTGCCGAACTGAAGATCGCCGAAGCCCACTTCCTGGCCGGGCAGTACATCGAAGCCGCCGCGGCCTACGAAGCCTTTCTCAAGAACCATCCGGATCACGCCAAAGTGCCCGAAGTCCTCTTCCAGATCGGGCTGTGCTACCTCAACCAGATGGGCGACCGGGATCAGGATCAAACCGCGACCCGTCGGGCGCTGACTGCCTTTGAAACGCTCAAGCAGCGTTTCCCGGAGGACCGGCGCCGCGAGGAGACCCAGGTGTACATCGACCGCTGCATCAATCAGCTGGCGGCCAACGAAGTCGTGATCGGCGAGTACTATCTCAAGGCCAAGCAGTATCAGGCGGCCATCACCCGCCTCGAAGGGGTCTTCAAGCGCTACCCCACCTACTACGACCGGGCCGAAGCCTATTATCTCCTCGGGCAGGCCTATCTGTTCGCCGGCGACAAGGTCCGGGCGAGCGAAGCCTTCAACAACCTGTACGACCAGTTCCCCCAGAGCCAGTACATCCTCGGCGCCCAGAAGTTCATCGACAAGAACTACTGAAACGGGCTCCCGCGTGTACTGTCGCCGCCGGCCTCCGGCGCAATTCCCCCTTGACTTACCCCCGCCGCCATACTATAAAAGTTTGGCCTTTATAACGGGTTTTTACGCTGCCCGCCAAAGCCGGCTCGGCCACCCGTATCATATCGGAATTCATGGTTTTTCGCCTCGGTGAGAGGCTTTTAATCACCGCCCTTTTTGCGGGGCGGGCCGCAGTGAGTTTCACGGATCATCCCACATCGGGATCATGCCGAAAAATCCAATAGGAGGAGAGAGATGTCCGAATTTGGTACCCTGCAAGACCGCGTCCGTTGCAAGTCCCTGCTGAACAAGGTGATGACCCCCGAGCAGACCGTCCAGTTCTTCAAGCCCGGGATGAACCTCGGCTGGTCCGGCTTCACCCCGGCCGGCTACCCGAAAGTCGTGCCCATCGCCCTGGCCGAACACGTCGAGAAGAACAACCTGCAGGGGCAGTGGAAGTTCAACCTGTTCATCGGCGCCTCCGTCGGCGCGGAGACCGAGAACCGCTGGGCCCAGAACGACATGATCGACCGTCGCTGGCCGTACCAGACCGGCAAGGACATCGCCGCCGGCATCAACGAAGGCCGCATCCGCATGGGCGACAAGCACCTCTCCCTGTTCGCCCAGGACCTCGGTTACGGCTTCTACACCAAGGACTCCCCGACCGGCAAACTCGACCTCGCCATCATCGAAGTCTCGGCGATCACCGAGGACGGCGGCCTGGTCCCGACCACCTCGTGCGGCGTTATCCCCGAGATCCTGATGCAGTGCGACAAGATCATCGTCGAGGTCAACATCGGCCAGCCCTCCTTCGAGGGGATCCACGACATCATCGTCTGCAAGAACCCGCCGAACCGCGAGCCGATCATGATCACGTCGGCCGGGGAGCGCGTCGGCACCACCTACGTGCCGTGCGACCCGAGCAAGATCATCGCCGTGGTCGAGTCGAAGCTGCGCGACAAGGGCCGCGCCTTCGCCGAGCAGGACGACACCTCCGAAGCGATCGCCAACCACATCATCGACTTCTTCCAGGCTGAAGTGAAGGCCGGGCGCCTGCCGAAGAACCTGCTGCCGATCCAGTCGGGCGTCGGCTCCATCGCCAACGCCGTCATCGGCGGCCTGGCCAAAGGGCCGTTCACCGGCCTGACCGTCTACACCGAGGTTCTCCAGGACACCATCCTCGACCTGTTCGACGCCGGCAAATGCGACGCGGCCTCGGCCTGCTCCCTCTCCCTCTCGGAGAGCCCGGGCTTCCCGCGTTTCTTCGCCAACTGGGACAAGTACTTCGGCAAGTGCACCCTGCGCCCCCTGTCGATCTCCAACGCGCCGGAGCCGATCCGCCGCCTCGGTTGCATCGCCATGAACACCCCGGTCGAGATCGACATCTATGCGCACGCCAACTCGACCCTGGTCGGCGGCACCCGCATGATCAACGGCCTCGGCGGCTCGGGCGACTTCCTGCGCAACGGCTACCTGAAGATGATGCACACCCCGTCGAGCCGTCCGAGCAAGACCGACCCGACCGGCATCTCCTGCGTCGTGCCGCACTGCTCGCACATCGACCACACCGAGCACGACCTCGACGTCGTCATCACCGAGCAGGGGCTGGCCGACGTGCGCGGCCTCTGCCCGCGCGACCGCGCCAAGGTGATCATCGAGAAGTGCGCGCATCCTGACTACAAGCCGATCCTCACCGAGTACTTCGAGATGGCCAAGGCCGAGACGCTGCGCAAGAAGGTCGGCCATGAGCCGCAGCTGTGGGACCGCGCCTTCAAGATGCACCTCAACCTCGAGAAGAACGGCACCATGAAGATCAAGAACTGGGACGTCAAGATCGACCTCTGCGAGTAAGCGATCAACGCCCGTCGATAGAACGAAAAGCCCCGCCGGCAACGGCGGGGCTTTTCGTTTCCGCGCCTTTCTGTTATGAACAGAGGAGCCGGGCGCAAGCCCGACCCAACGCCTCACCCCGGGACGCCATGCTGGCACTGTTCGACATCAGGACCCTGCTGCTGACCACCACCCTGGTCAACCTGCTGATTGCCACGCTGCTTTTTGCCTACTGGCGGCGGCAGGCGACCTACCCGGGCTTCGGCTTCTGGACGGCCAGCCATGCCCTTGTCAGTAGTGCCTACCTGCTGATCGCCCTGCGCGGACAGATCCCCGACATCCTCTCCATCGTCCTTGCGCAGGCCCTGATCAGCCTGGTTGCCAGCCTGCGTCTCGAGGGACTCCGCTTCTTCATCGACGGCATCTGGCGGCGCTCGACCCTGATCGTCTACCCGCTGCTCGTGATCCCGCCGATGGCCTATTTCAGCCTGGTGGTCGACGACATCCTGGTCCGCACGATTATCATCAACCTGTTCCTGACGTTCATCGTCGCGCAAATGCTCGCCATCCTCTGGCGCAAGGCCCGCCAGCCCGGCGAGGGCATTTACTGGGCACCGTTCTTCTTTTTCACCGTCTTCATCCTGTCGCTGCTGGCGCGCTTCGTCGTCCTGCTGCTCTCGCCGGAAGCCCGCGCAATCCTCGCCGCGACGACGACCAACAATGCCTTTTTCCTGACCTTGCTCCTCCACGATATCGGCCTGGCGGTTTCCTATCTGATGCTCAACAACAAGCGCCGGGCCGACGACCTGCAGCAGACCCAGGCAGACTTGCAGCGACTCAACGACAACCTGCGCCAGCAGGTCCAGGAAGAAACCGAAAGGCGACTGGCGCAGGAACGGCTCCTGGCCCATCACGCGCGACTGTCCGCCATGGGGGAGATGGTCGGCGTCATCGCCCATCAATGGCGCCAACCGCTAACTACCCTCGGCATGATCCTGCAACGGTTGGAACTGATGCACAATCGCGGACAACTGACCGCCGCCGGGTTTGCCGAGGCACGGCAGGCCGGCATGCGCCAGATCGAGAGCATGTCGGAAACGATCGATGACTTCCGCAACTTCTACTCGCCGGACCGGGTGCGCTCTTCTTTCCCCGTCTGCCAGAAGCTCCGGGAAGCCGCCAATCTGGTGGACGGCGCCTTCGCAGCCGCGGGGGTGGTGCTGAAACGTGATTGCGACATCCCCGCCCCCGGCATTCTCCACGGCTACCCCAACCAGTTTGTCCAGGCGATCGTCAACCTGTTGAACAATGCCCGCGACGCCACCCTTTCATGCGCCCCCGAGCGGAGCCAGGCAAACCGGGCCGTACACCTGAAGGCCGGGACCGCCGGCGGAGAGCTGATTATCACCGTCGCCGACAACGGCTGCGGCATCCCGCCGGAGATGCTCAACCGGATCGGCGAACCGTTCCTCACCAGCAAGGAGGCCGTCGGCGGCAGCGGTCTTGGCCTCTATCTGACCAAGACCATCGTCGAGGACAGCTTCGGCGGCAGGCTGACGGTGCGCAGCCGTCCCGGAGAAACGGTCTTCACGGCGGTCATACCATTCGAAGCGCGGGAGACTCTTGATGAACGCACTTAGCGCCTGCACCCTGCTCTACGTTGAGGACGAACCGGCCCTGCGCAGCGAGATGACCACGTTCCTCGCCATGCACTGCGCCCGGGTGATCCCCGCGGCCGGTGGCCGGCAGGCCCTGGAACTTGCCGCCGACAACGCGATCGACCTGGTTATGACCGACATCCGCATGCCGGAAATGGACGGGCTGAGCCTGAGCAAAAGGCTCCTCGAGTCCAACCCCGGCCTGCCGATCGTGCTTTACACGGCCTTTACCGAGGTACAGTCGCTGATTCGCGGCATCGAACTGGGCGTTGCCGGTTTCGTGCAAAAGCCGACCAACGCTGCAAAACTGGTTGAGGTTCTCGAAAAGGCAGCCCTTCCGGTCGTGCAGCGCCGCCAGATCAGCGAATTGAGCCGGCAGCTGCAAAATGCCGTCTCCTGCCTGGCCAAAGTCGGGGGGCACGCCCCGGCCCCCCTCGCAGCGGAGACTGGCGCTCCGGAGCATAACCCGCTGCCGGCCCCGGAACCGCCGGAGGCTCTGCCACTTAGCATGTCGGCGATCGAAAAATGGGCGTTGCGACGGGCTCTGGATGCCGCGGGCGGGAAGCGCATGGTCGCGGCGCGCCTGCTCGGGATGAACTACTATACGTTCAAGCGTCACCTGGTCCGGCACGGCCTGGCGGACGACGACGAATCGTGACCTCCCGCCCGGACTATCCAGAACAGCTACCGCCCCCCTCCGAAGTATCCATTCTGCACAAGAATTCCCACGTCAAATCAAGAGGTTATCAAGAACGCCACATTGTATACACGGCACGGTTCGTGCTTGCATATAAGACTGATTATCTCCGCATTGCCTGCCAATTTGCGGGCAGAGGCCACTGGAGGCTGACGAACGATCGATACCGGCACCATGTGACAGAACAACTTCTCCGACAAGAGCAAACCCGGGGCAACCCGGGGACGCAGAGCCAAGGATCCTGAATTACTGGTTTTTTTCAGGACAGCCTGGCCGCCGAAGAGAAGGTTTTCAGACCTTGGGGCAGTGTCTTGCCTGCCCCGTACGGGTAGGGGAACCCGCCTTCGGAACAACGAAGACGGGTTTCGTTTGTCTGGTCAAACCACTGACGGATTTTGGCACGGCTGGGGTCTATCCAGCCGCGGATTGTCGCTTTTTAGCCACAATCCGGTCGTGAATAGACGGAACGAAAGACCCGGTGAGCCGCAAAGAGTGAAACCTTGATCGGCAAGGACCTATGAACAAGCCGCGATTGTTATTTATTTTGCCCGAAGCCGGAACTGCGGCGGCAGGTGTTCTGACGTTACTCGCCCTCCTGCTCTGCCTGCTCGTACCGGCCAGATCGGTGCATGCCTTCGGCGACAACCAGTGCGCCGGCTCCCGCTTCGGCGAAAATCTGGTCTGCACCGCCGGCGACGTGTCGATCACCGGCATCGCCGTCGCCCCGGGCAGCCCGACCTCCTGCGTCGGCGGCAGCACGTTTACGGTCGACCTCGACATCACCGTCAACTTTTCCACCCCCGACCGCTGGGACATCGGCATCTTCCTCGCCCATGACGGCAGGGATCCGCAGTTGCTCCAGACCAGTGGCGGCGCCACCAGCTGTTCGGTCGGGATCCTGCCCACCGCCAGCCCGTTCCTTGATCTCGACCCCAACGGCGGGCTCGACACCTGCGGCGACGGCAACGGCGCCATCAATGGCGGCACCGGCTCCGGCGTGGTCCGCTTCTACGACGTGCCGGTGGCCTGCCAGGCGGTGAACTTCAGCAACGGCAAGCTCTTCATCCCCTTCGTCGTCAGCTGGGACAATCAGGGGAGCCCGACCGGCGCCGACTGTACCTCCATCGCCGATCCGGTACCCAACACCAAGTCGAAGTGCAACGCACCGAACACCGCCGTCGAAACAGAGGTGCAGTACGGCACGGTCAACGCCGTGGTTCTCCCCGCCATCAGCAAGACCGACGGGCTGGCGGCGATCAACCCCGGCGACCCCGTGAGCTATACGGTGGTCATCACCAACACCACGGGGCAACCGCTGAGCAATGCGGTTTTCACCGACCCGGCCGCCCTCAACCTCACTGCGACCGGTGTCAGCTGCAGCACGACCAGCGGCGGGGCCACCTGCCCGGCACCGGCGACGGTGACCGTGGCCGCCATGCAAGGAGCCGGGATCATCATCCCGCCCATGCCCGTAAACAGCAGCGTGACCTTCACCGTCAACACCATCGTGGCCGATCCGGTCGCACCCGGCTCGGCCACAATCACCAACACCGCCCGGGTCACCGTAACCGGCGAGACCAACAGTGCCAGCGACACCGACGCCATCATCGGTGCCGTCTACTCCGACCTGTCGACCTCGACCAAGACGGTGGTCGACCTCAACGGGGGCGAGGCCGACCCCGGCGACGTGCTGCGCTACACCATCACCCTCAGGGAGACCAGCGGCAACCCGTCATACGGGGTGACCGTCACCGACCACATCCCGGCCAACGTCACCAATTTCACCGTACGCAGCATCCCGCCGGGAGCCACGGACAGTTCGACACCGTTCCCAAGCGGCAGCAACGGCACCGGCTACCTCAACGTCGGCAACATCACCGTGCCGGCCAGCGGCTCGGTCGCCGTTGTCTTCGACGTCACCGTCGCCATCGGCACGCCGGCCGGCACCCAGATCAACAACATCGCCACGGTGGCCAACCCGGGCGGACCCGGCGGCAATCCGCCGGCCCCACCGGTGCCCGTTTCCCCTTCGGCGGTGCCGGTGACCGCGAACAAAACCCTCTACCTGGACGGCGGGACCGCCTCACCCTATACCATGTCCCGCACGCCACCGGGCGGAGCTCCGGCTTCGGTAGCGATAGCCGCCAATTCTACAGCCACCTGGAATGGCAACAACCCGGTTGCATTGCAACTCAACAACACCATAGCCTCGGCGACCACAACTCTTTACCTGACGGCCGCGGACAAGAACAACCGGACGCTTCAGGCACGTCTGTTCTGCTCAAACACGCCAACAGCCTATGCTTATGCGGAATACACGTACGGAGACATGGATGTCACGACGGGACCGTATAATTTCAACCTGACCTCTCTGGCCGGCGGCTTCACTTTCCCGCACACCTGCAGTGCTACCAACTACTGGGTTTTGCAGATCGAGAACAAAACCAACCGCGCTGTCAGCCTGCTCCCGATCAGCGGCGGCAATTACTCGCGCGTCAACCTCAACTCCAGCAACATCATCTACGTCAATGCCCCGGCGTTCTACAACGCCGCCTACCCCGGCGGCACGGCCGGCGCGGCGTTCACCCCGGGGCAAACGGTCTATATTCGCGTCACCGTCAGCGACCCCTTCGGCAGCTTCGACATCAGCGGCGCCAGCATCGACATCACCAACCCGGGCGGCACCCTGGTGGTCAATGCCGGCGCCATGACCCAGGTGGCGGCCGCCGGCGCAGTCAAAACCTACGAATATGCCTACCCAGTGTCCCCCTTTGCCAGCCAGGGGAACTGGACGGTGCGCATCGTCGCCAGGGAGGGGACGGAGGGGGCCGTCAGCGACGACCGGATCAGCGCCTTCCGAGTGGTGGCGCCGCTGCTGACCTTCCTCAAGCTTTCCCAGGTCGAAAGCGACCCGGTCAATGGCCCGGCCAACCCGCAGGCGATCCCCGGCGCCGACATCCGCTATACCCTGCTGGTGACCAACAGCGGCGAAGGGCCGGTTGACGGCAATTCCCTGGTGATCGTCGACCCGATCCCGGCCAATACCCGGCTCTTCGTCGAGGATCTCGGCCAGGGCTCGCCGATCCTCTTTGGCGACGTCGACGGCGACAGCGGTTTCGCACCGCCGCAGCCCTTCACCCTGAGCTATTCGCACAAGAGCAGCTGCAACGACTACAGCTATATCCCCGTTTCGGTCGGCGGTTACGACGCCAACGTCTGCCGCCTGCGCGCGCAGATGACCGGGACGCTGGCAGGAGCGACCGGCGCGACGCTGCCTGATTTTGACCTGACTTTCCAGGTAAGGCTCAACGACTGACAAGCTGCAGATGTCCCAACAAAAGAAAGGAAAGGAGTCCTCATGACCGTCAAGCAACTCATTAGCGGCGCAGTTGCCATCCTGCTGCTGGCCACCGGCCCGGCCTTCGCCGCCGGCGGCGACATCCGCTTCGCCTCCATTGCCGAGGTCGAAGTCCAGCAGGTCAACACCAGGGGCGAAAAAACCCTGGTCCGCCAGCCGGCCGTCCTGCTGAAGCCGGGGGAGATCGTCATCTACACCAACAGCTTCACCAATACCGGCCAGCAACCGGCCGAAAAGCTGGTGATCAGCAGCCCGGTCGCCGCCAACACCGAGTACCTCGGCGGCAGCGCCACCGAAACCGGCTTCGACCTGGCCTTTTCGGTCGACAAGGGGAAGAGCTACGGCAAACCGGGAGAGCTGACCGTGCCGGACGGCAAGGGCGGCAAGCGCCCGGCGACGACAAAGGACTACACCGACATCCGCTGGACGATGCAGGCACCCCTCAAACCGGGGGCGACCGGCATCGTGGAATTCCGCGCCCGCGTCAAGTGACGACGGCTGCCAACACCTTTTGCATCCGATCAACCGTTTGAAGGGAGTGCCATCATGAAGCCGTTTCAACCGCGCGGCCTGCCGCCGCCTGCCTCCGCCAATACCAATCGCGCCCGGCGCAAGGAGTCTGCCTATGACGATGACCAACCACCGTAAGCGTGACAAAACATAGCATCCTGACTGCAGAGGGAACTTTTTATCAACACGCAGAACCAGCCAAAGGAGAACGACAGATGAAAACGTACCGCAACATCGGCATCACGCTCCTCACCGGGGCGCTGCTGCTCGCCGGATTCGCCGGCAACGCCCTGGCCTGGTCGTCCGCGGCCTGCTCGACGATCAGCAACCGCGCCTACCTGACCTTCAGCGTCGGCGGGCAGCCCCAGGGGACCCTGGAAAGTTCGCCGGTCGGCAACAGCACCCTCGGCGTCAACAACGGCGCCGACACCACCTTCACCGTCGACACCCTCGTCGATCTCTCGGTCGACAGGCTCGCCTCGCCGGTCAACGCCACCGGGGTCAACCAGGTGCTGCGCTTCCGCATCACCAACCTCGGCAACGACACCCAGCAGTACCAGCTGCAGCTCTACTCCGGCGCCACTCCGGCCGATGACGACTTCGACATGAGCAACGTGCGCCTCTATGTCGACGCCAACGACAACCAGGCGCTCGACATCCCGGGGGATACGCTCATCGCCGTGGGCGGCTTCGGCGTCAACCTCGGCCTGACCGGCGACGTCCTCGGCGCGGTCGGCGCCAACTTCAACACCGTCGACGTCTTCGTGGTCGCCGACGTCCCGGCCGGCCAGCCTTCCAACGACACCTCGGCCTACGCCCTGAAGGCGATCACCCACCAGTCGGTCGCCAACGGCGGCGGCCTGACCATCAACGGCTCCGCGACGGGTGCCGGCGCCGGTACCGAAGCGAACAACGGCTGCGGCAACCCGGTGGTGGTCGGCGACGGCGACAGCGACGCGACCAAGACCGCGGTGGGCGGGGTCACCGACGACGTCCGCGACGGCGCGGCCTACGACTCGGCGGTCTACAACGTCGTTGCCGCCGGCGTCTCGGTGCAGAAGACCCAGACCGTCATCTGGGATCCGGTCAACGGCGCGGCTCCGGCCGCCCAGCCGATCCCTGGGGCCTACGTGCGCTACGACATCATCATCAGCAACGCGGCGCTGGCCGCCCCGGCGACGCTGACCCAGATCACCGACGCCCTGGTCGCGCAGCTCGCCTTCGACGCGGATCTGGCCACCGCCGGCCCGACCACGTTCGAAGACGCCCTCGGCAACGGCTTCAAAGTCACCCACGTCTCCGGCCGGGCACTGCTGACGCCGAGCTACTACACCTCGACCAACGCCGATGCCGACGGCGCCTCCGAAGACGGCGCCGGCAACATCACGGCGATCTTCGCTACCCTGCTCCCCGCCGAAGCGGGGCCGCCGGCCTATGCCGCCGGCGAACTGAAGGGCGGCGAGTCGGTCACCCTGACGTTCAACGCCGTCATCCAGTAAGGGAACCGACACCCTGATGTTCCGGCTGTTCCGCCATCCCCCGCGCCCGGTTGAGCCGGGAGCCGACCTCCGGGTCGGTTCCCCGGCCGTGGTGCGCGCGCTGGCGGCCGGCAGCCGGCTGCTTTGCAACCTGCAACCCGGCCGGCCCGCCGGCCCGAGCCCATGGGGACGATGCTCCGTGGCTTCGGGCGGGCGTTCGTTCTCGGCGCGCTGCTGGCCGCCTCCCTGTGGGGAAGCCTCCCCGGCACCGTGGCCACCGCGGCCGTGATCCCCAATACCGCGCACCTCGACTACGATGTCGGCGGCGTCAGCCAGCCGACGATGCCCTCCAACACGGTCACCCTGATCAGCCGCACGCCGGCGGTCATCGAGTTCCTCAAGTACGCCCCGCGCGCGGAGAGCGGCGGCGAGGCCGTGCACGTCCCGGCCACGTCGTACGACCAGGGCGGCGGGAGCTTCAACCCCATCCCCCAGCCGGCGCCAACCCTCAATCCGACGGTGCCGCTGCTCGGCTCGCCGCGCTACTACCTCGGCGAAACCATCTACCTGCGCCTGACCGACGCCGACCAGAACACCAACCCGGGGGCTCCGGACACGGTGGTCATCACCGTCAGCTGCGCGGAGACCGGCGACAGCGAAGTCCTGCGCCTGACCGAAACCGGCAACGACACCGGCGTCTTCGCCGGCTACCTGCCAACCACCCTGGCCGCCGCTCCGGGTGCCGACGGCGTGATGGTGGTCCGCGACGAGTGCAACCTGCAGGCCAGCTACACCGACCCGGCCGACCTGGTCAAGACGGTCACCGATGCCGCCCTGGTCGACCCCTACGGCATCGTCTTCGACAGCGCCTCCGGCCAGCCGGTCGACGGCGCCACGGTGACCCTGTTCGACGTGGTCGCCAACGCTCCGGCGACGGTCTTCGCCGACGACGGCATCTCCCCCTACCCGGCGACGATCACCAGCGGCGATCCGGCCTACGGCCTGCCGCCGGGCGGCTTCCGCTTCCCCTACATCCTCCCCGGCACCTACCGGCTGGACGTCACGCCGCCGGCCGGCTACACCTTCCCGACATCGGCAACCGATGCCCAGCTGCTGGTCGTCCGCCCCGGCGCGGCCCTGACGCTCGGCTCGCGCCACGAGCCATTCCCGGTGCTCCCCGGCCCTGCCCTGCGCATCGACATCCCGGTCGATCCGCTGGCCAGCTACCTGTGGCTGCAGAAGTCCGTCGACGACGACGAAGCCTCGGTCGGCGACTTCCTGCAGTACCGTCTCCAACTGGAGAACACCAGCGCCGGCGTCACCGCTCCGGCCACGACCATCAGCGACCGGCTCCCCCTCGGCTTCCGCTACCAGAAGGGCTCGGCACGCATCGCCGGGAAGCGGGCCGACGACCCCGCAATCTCCGCCGACGGACGCACCCTGACTTTCCGATTGGGCGATCTGCCGCCCAAGAGCAGTGTCACGGTCACCTACGTCGTCGAAGTGGCCGCCGGGGCAAAACCGGGGGAGGCCACCAATACGGCACGGGCCGGCGACAGCAGCGGTGCGGCCTCCAATCAGGCCCGGGCCACGGTAACTGTCCGGGAGGCGTTCTTCCGCAACAAGGCCATTCTCGTCGGTCGGGTGCTGACCGGCGGTTGCAGCGACGACGACACCGCCATGAAAGGGCTCCCCGGCGTTCGCCTCTATCTCGAGGACGGCAGCTTCGTGGTCACCGGCAAGGACGGCAAATACCATTTCGAGGGGCTCGAACCCGGCACCCACGTCGTCCAGGTCGATCTCGCCACCCTGCCGGCCGGCTTCGAGATGATCCCCTGCGAGGAGTCGAGCCAGTCCGCCGGGCGCAGCTTCTCCAGGTTCGTCGATCTCCGCGGGGGAACGCTCTGGCAGGTCAATTTCCACGCCGCGCCGCTCCCGCCCCCGACCGGCGAAGTCACCCTGCAGCTCCGCTCCTCGCTGGAAGGGGAAACGGCGACCCTGCGCGCCGTGGCCACCGCCGCCAGCGTACCGGTCGACAACCTGCGCCTGACGATGATGCTCCCCGGGAAGAGCGAGTATCTCCCCGGATCGGCCCGCCAGAACGGCGAGGCCGTCGCCGACCCGCCGGCCATTGGCGGCGCCGTCACCCTGCGCCTGCCCCGCCTGGAACCCGGCCGCCCGGCCGAATTCATCATCGGCGCCAGGCTGGCCGGCGGACAGACCGACGGCGAACTGCCGGCCAAGGCGCTGCTGACCTTCGACTCCCCGGCGGCGAAGAACCAGCGCACGCCGGTGGCCGAAAACCGTTTCCGCCTGGCGCCGGGGAGTTCGCGGCCGAGCGAGGAAATCCGCCTCTACCCGCGCTTCCCGAGTTTTGTCGCCGAACTGCAGGAAACCGATCGGGCAATGCTGGAACAGCTCGTCGCCAGGCTCAGCAACGAGAAGCTCATCCGCATCGACATCGTCGGCCACACCGACAGCCAGGAAATCGCCCCGCCGGGCCGCAAGATCTTTGCCGACAACCAGGCGCTCTCCGAAGGGCGGGCCCGCAGCGTCGCCGCCTTCCTGCGCGAACGGCTGCCGGCTGCCGCCGCGATACTGAGCGAGCGCGGCCTCGGGGAGACCCTGCCGGTCGCCGACAACGCCACCGAGGAAGGACGCGCCCTGAACCGGCGGGTCGAAGTCTACCTGGTCACGGCCCCGGTCTCGCACCCCGCCCGCGTGGAGATCACCGAGCCGACCAGCCCGGTGCAAAGCCTGGCCACGACCGGGGCCAGCGCCACGGCAGTCGTCAAGGCGGCCAGGGTCGAGGCGCCGGCAGCGGCCGAGCCCCCCGAGATGACGTCTACGTGGATGGCCGCACTCAAGCCGGAAACGGCCATCGTCTGGCCGGCTCCGGGGACCGCCCCGGAAATCTCCGCCACCCGGGTGGTCGTCCAGCACCCGCGCGGCTCCGTGGTCGATCTGCGCGTCAACGGGGAGAGCGTCGCCGCCTTCCACTTCGACACCGCTAAGCCGGTGCCGAACAGTACCTTCATGGTTTCCAACTGGGAGGGGCTCGACCTGCGCGCCGGGCTGAACCGGATCGAGGCGACCGTCGCCACAAACGACGGCCAGCCGCCGGTCCGGCTCGAGCGCGAACTCTGGTATGTGACCGACGCCGAGAAGGTCGAATGGTTCGAGGACAAGTCGACCCTCTACGCCGACGGCATCCATCCGCCGACCTTCGCCCTGCGCCTGACCGACCGCGACGGGCACCCCCTCCACCCCGGCCAACAGGTCGAATACCGCGTCTCCACCCCCTACCAGGCGCTGCGTGACGGCCGCTACGAAGACACGGCCCGGGCGGCAGGGATCGGCCGGCTCGCCGTCGGCGCCGACGGCCTCGCCTACATCCAGCTGGAACCGACCGTCCAGGTCGGGGAAGTCACGCTGACCCTGACCGTCCCCGGCGAGCCGCTGGAAATCCGCGCCTGGCTCAAGCCGGCGCCGCGCGACTGGATCCTGGTCGGTTTCGCGGAAGGGACCACCGGCTACAACACCATCAGCGACAAGATGGTGACGGTCCGCGAAGCCGGCCTCGACGAGCACGGCTACACCGACGGCCGGGTGAAGTTCTTCGCCAAGGGGGCGATCAAGGGGGAATGGCTGCTGACGCTCGCCTACGATTCCGACAAACCGGACCTTGACGGCGACAGCCTGCACCAGGTCATCGATCCGGACACCTACTACCCGCTGTACGGCGACGACACCCGCCAGGGGTATGAGGCGGCCAGCGCCCGCGACATCTACGTCAAGCTGGAGCGCAACCAGTTCTACGCCCTGTTCGGCGACATGCAGACCGGCCTGAGCCGGACCGAACTCGCCAAGTACGTGCGCAGCCTCAACGGCTTCAAATCGGAGCTGCAGAGCGAGGTGTTCGACTACACGGTGTTCGTCGCCGACACCAGGCAGGGCTTCGTCAAGGACGAACTGCGCGGCGACGGCACCTCGGGGCGCTACGCCCTGTCGCAGAAGAAGCTGGTCATCAACTCCGAGCAGGTGGTGATCGAGACCCGCGGCCGCTTCCACAACGAGGTGATCCTCAAGACCGAAACCCTGAGCCGCCACGTCGACTACGACATCGACTACAACGCCGGCACCCTGTACTTCAAGCGCCCGGTGCCGAGCAAGGACGCCGAGCTCAACCCGGTCTTCATCGTCGTCCGCTACGAAACGCGCAGCGCGGACAAGACCCGCCTCAACTACGGCGGCCGGGCGGCGGTCAAGCTTCTCGACCGGAAGGTCGAAGTCGGCGCGACCCATGTCCACGAGGAGAACGGTGCCGGCAAGGGGAACCTGTACGGCGCCGACGTGACCGTCAAACTGGCCCCGAAGACCGTCCTGCGCGCCGAAGTCGCGACCACCGAGGTGGAGAGCATCGACCGCCAGCAGCGCAAGGGCGACGCCTGGCTGGCCGAAGTCGTCCACACCGGCGAGCAGGCCGGTGTGCGCGCCTACGCCCGCGAGCAGGAAGGCACCTTCGGGCTCGGCCAGCAAAACGGCGGCGAAAGCGGCACGCGCACCTACGGGGTCGACGGCAGCTACCGTTTCACGCCGCACTGGAGCGCCGCCGGTGAGGCCTACCGCCAGGAGAATCTCGAGACCGAGGCGACGCGCGATGTCGGCCAGATGGAGCTGCGCTACCGGGATCAGGGCTTCGGCCTGATGGCCGGCGTGCGCGAAGCCCGGGACCGCTTCGACAACGGCGAGACCGAGCGCAGCCGGCAGCTGATCGCCGGCGGCGACCTGACCCTCTTCAACCGCCTGACCGTGCGCGCCACGCATGAGCAGTCGCTGGGCGGCAGCGATGAAAACGCCGACTTCCCGACCCGGACGCTTCTGGGTGCCGACCTCAAGGTCACCGCCAGTCTGAGTCTCTTCGCCGAGCAGGAATTCACCTGGGGCGACAAGGAGGACACCGAAGGGACGCGGCTCGGCTTCAAGAGCACGCCGTGGACCGGCGGCACCCTGACCAGCGCCGTCGAGCGCGAGATGACCGAAAACGGCGAGCGGGTCTTCGCCCTGTTCGGACTCGGCCAGAGCTGGCAGGTGACCAGGCACTGGAGCGTCGACCTGTCCCTCGACCGCAGCTACACGATCCGGCACCCCGGGAACGACCGCCTCAACGTCAACGTGCCGCAGGCCAGCGGCAGCGACGAGGATTTCACGGCCGTTTCGGCGGGGGCCTCCTACCGGGCGGAGACATGGTCCTGGTCGAACCGGGTCGAGACGCGCCAGAGTGACAACGAGGACAAGATCGGCGTCAGTTCGGCGCTGGTTGGCGACCTGCGCGAGGGGGTGGCCGCCTCGGCCAGGGTCATGGCGCTGATCACCGACGCGGGTGACGGCAGCAGCAGCGAGGACGAGGAAGTTTCGTTCGGCCTGGCCTGGCGTCCCAACCAGAGCCGCTGGATCGTTCTCGAACGCCTCGATCTCGAGCGCGACAGCCGCAACGCCGGCGAGGACGACAGCGAGAGCTGGCGCATCGTCAACCACCTGCACGCCAGCTACCGCCCGAACCGCCAGTGGCAGACCTCGGTGTACTACGGACTCAAGTACGTCTGCGACAGCTTCGACGGCGACCGCTACGACGGCGTCACCGACATGTTCGCCCTGGAGACCCGCTACAACCTCGGCAAGCGCTGGGACATTGGCGTCAACGGCGCGGCCCTGCACTCGTGGAACAGCAGCCAGCTCGACTACAGCGCCGGTGCCTCGGTCGGCTTCCAGGTCCTGACCAACAGCTGGCTGAGTGCCGGCTACAACCTGACCGGCTTCGAGGACGACGACTTCTCGGCGGCCAACTACACCGCATCGGGCCCGTACGTGAAGTTCCGCGTGAAATTCGACCAGCAGACGGCCAGGGAAGCGGTGGAGTGGTTCAAGAAATAGTGATGAGCGACGAGCAAAATAAAGGGGGGACAGAATAAATTCTGCCCCCCTTCTCATTTATCAGGCTGGCGTTCGGACTAGAGCTTGCCGGCTTTCTCCTTGAGGTAGCTCGCCACCCCTTCGGCATTCGGCTTCATCCCCTCGTCCCCCTTGTTCCAGCCGGCCGGGCAGACTTCCCCGTACTTCTCGGTGAACTGCAGGGCATCGACCATGCGCAGCATCTCGTCGACGTTGCGCCCGAGCGGGAGGTCGTTGACCACCTGGTGGCGAACCTTGCCGTCGCGATCGATCAGGAACGAGCCGCGGAAGGCCACGCCGGCCTGCTCGAACTCGACATCGTAGGCCTGGCAGATCTCGTGCTTGACGTCGGCCACCAGCGGATAGGTCACCGCGCCGATGCCGCCTTCGTCGACGGGGGTGTTGCGCCAGGCGATGTGCGTGAACTGCGAATCGATCGAGCAGCCGATCACCTGCACGTCGCGCGTCTCGAACTCCTTGATCCGCTTGGAGAAGGCGATCAGTTCGGTGGGGCAGACGAAGGTGAAGTCCAGCGGGTAAAAGAAGAGGACCACGTACTTGCCGGCGTAGTCGGACAGTCTGAAGTCGGGCTTGATCGAGCCGTCGGGCATGACCGCGGCGGCGGTGAAGTCAGGGGCCTGCTTGCCAACCAGGACGCTCATGAAACATCTCCTTTTTCGTTCGGGAATAAAGAAGCAGTGACAATGTGTCCGTCAGTTTAGCGAGAGATTTCCGGCTGTCAAGATAAATATGACCATTTTAGTCATTTTTTGCGGCGGTCGTCCCGACTCATCGCCCGGCCCCCCTCGCTCAGCTCTTCTTCTTGCTCCGCGGGTGCGCCTTGTCGTAGACCACCATCAACTGATCGACGCTGACCTGCGTGTAGCGCTGGGTGGTGGAGAGGGAGACGTGGCCGAGCAGTTCCTGGATGGCGCGCAGGTCGGCGCCGCCGTCGAGCAGGTGGGTGGCAAAGGAATGGCGCAGGGCGTGAGGGGAAATGTCCTTGAGCACCCCGGCCCGGAGCAGATGGGTCTTGAGATGACGCTGCACGCTGCGCGGGGTCAGCCGGCCGCCGCGATGATTGACAAACAGCGGCTGGTCGTCGCTGACACCGCCGCGGGCGTCGAGATAGGCGGTCAGAGCCTCGAGCGCCTTGCGTCCGACCGGGACGATCCGCTCCTTGCGCCCCTTGCCGAGAACCCGGACCAGGCTCTCGCGCAGGTCCAGGCCGCCGATATCGAGGCCGGTCAGTTCGCTGACGCGCAGGCCGCTGGAGTAAAGCAGCTCGTAGATCGCCCGGTCGCGCAGCGCCAGCACGCTCGTGCCGTGGCCGCGCTCCATCAGGGCTGTGGCTTCGTCAACCGAGAGCGTTCTGGGGAGATAGCGGTTGCGCTTCGGCGTGGCCATCCCTTCGGCCGGGTTGCCCGGCAGCACCCCTTCGCGCACCAGGTAGCGGAAGAAGGTCCGCAGGGCCGACAGCTTGCGGGCGATCGACGTCCGCTGGTTGCGCTTGTGCAGTTCGGCCAGGTAGCGGCGCAGCACCAGATGATCGAGCTGGCGCAGCGCCGCCGCGTCGGCCGGGCCGTAGCCGGCGAGGAATTCGCGGAACTCGGCAAGGTCGCGCAGGTAGGCGGCGCAGGTGTGCGGCGAGAGGTTGCGCTCGACGGCGAGGAAGGTATGGAAGCGGTCGATCAGGGCCTGCATGGCTGTCAAGCTTAGCACAGACCGGCCGTCGTCGGAAGGCCGCGGTTGACCGCTCCCGTGGCTTGCGCTAAGTTCGCGACATGACCGCAATCGCCAGCGCCCTCGCGATCGTCTTCACCGTGCTGGCCTGCCTGCTCGCCCTGGCCAGCCTGCCGGTCGGCCTGTCGGTCGCGCTCAGCTTCTGCATCGCCTGGGTCGAGAGGGCCAACAGCGATCCGGAGGTGGCCGCCGAGCGCCGCTATCTCCTCGCCGCCCGCCTGCTCCTGACCGAGTGCGCCTGCCTGCTCCTGACCCTGGTCCTGCGCCCGCTCGGCTGGCTCCCCGCACGGCTCGCCGCCGCTCCCGCGCGACGGCCGCCGGTCCTGCTGCTGCACGGGCTGTTCCAGAACCGCAGCTGCCTTCTGCCGCTGGCCTGGCGGCTGCGCGCCGCCGGCTTCCGCCATGTGGTCACCATCAACACGCCGCCCTGGCACGATCTGGAGGAACTCACCACCCGGGTGGAGACTGCCGTAAAACAGCTGCACGCCGCGAGCGACGGACAGCGCATCTGCCTGATCGGCCACTCGATGGGCGGGCTGCTCGCCTGCCACTACCTGCAAAGCCGTGACGGCGCTCCGCTAGTGGCACACTGCGTGACGCTCGGCACCCCGCACCACGGCTCGAAACTGGCCCCGCTGGCCGTCACCCGGCTGGGGCGCAGCCTGCACCCCGGCTCGGCGCTGCTCGCCCGCATCCATGCCGCACCGCTGCCGGCCGGCGTCGGCTTCACCGCCATCTACAGCCGGCACGACAACATCATCGTGCCGATGGAAAATGCCCGGCTCGACGGCGCCGGCAACGTCGAACTCAGCGGGCTCGGCCACACCGCCCTGCTCTTTTCGGCACAGACCGCGGCCGCGGTAGTGGCGGCGCTGGTCCCACCCCTGCCGTCGCCGTGACCCGGCGCCGAATCCTCAGCAGGCCGCGCCAGGAGGAACCTTCATGACCACTTTCACCATCGCCTCGTCCCGGCACTGCGAACTGATCGACATCACCGACAAGGTGCGCGCCGCAATCCGCGCCAGCGGCATCAGGGACGGCATGGCCGTGATCTACACCCCGCACACCACCGCCGCCGTGACCATCAATGAAAATGCCGACCCGGACGTGGCCGGCGACATGGTCATGGCTCTCGACCGGCTGGTTCCGCATGATGCCGGCTACCGCCACGCCGAGGGGAACAGCCCGGCGCACGTCAAGAGCAGCCTGGTCGGCGCCAGCGAGACGCTGATCGTCGCCGGTGGCGCCCCCGTGCTCGGCACCTGGCAGGGGGTGTACTTCTGCGAATTCGACGGCCCCCGCCGCCGCCAGGTGCATGTCCGGGTGATCGGCGCATGAAGCTGCCGGTCTCGCTGCAGCCGCTGGCCGACTACCAGCCCGAACGGGTGCGGGCCGCGCTCGTCGAACTGCTCGCCCCTCTCGGCGGGATGGCAGCCTTCGTCCGGCCGGGGCAAAAGGTGTTGCTCAAGCCGAATCTGCTGGCCGGCAAGCCGCCGGAAAAAGCGGTGACCACCCACCCGGAAGTCGTTCGCCAGGTGATCCTGCTGGTCCAGGAGGCCGGAGGAGTGGTCAGCGTCGGCGACTCGCCGGGAATCGGCCACCCGGAGGCGGTTGCCCGCAAGTGCGGCATCCTGGCGGCGGTCGAGGCGACCGGCGCCCGCTTCGCGCCGTTTATCGACTCGGTGCCGGTCAAGGTCCAAGAGGGGACGTTCCACCATCTGGAAGTGGCGCGCGAGGTTCTCGACGCCGACGTCATCATCAACCTGCCGAAACTCAAGACCCACCAGATGATGGGCTTTACCGGCGCGGTCAAGAACATGTTCGGCGCGGTCGTCGGCATGCGCAAGGTCCGCCTGCATCTGCAGGCCGGCGCCGACCCGGCATTTTTCGCCCTGATGCTGCTGGAGTTGGCCGAACGCTTCCCCCCGGCCCTGACGATCATGGATGCGGTGGTCGGCATGGAAGGGAACGGCCCCGGAAGCGGTGACCCGGTGCCGATCGGCGCCCTGCTCGCTTCGCCCCACGCACTGGCGCTCGACACCGCGGCCATCGCCCTGGTCGGGCTGAACGAACGGCAGGTCTGGACACAGCGCGTCGCCACCGAATCCGGCCGGGCCGGCAGCCGGCTGGCCGAGATCGACCTGCTCGGTCCGGAACTGGCAGGGCTGCGGCCGAAGCGCTTCCGCCCGGCACCGAACTCCGATATCGGCTTCGGCCTGCCGGCACCGGTCAAGCGCGCACTGCGCAACACCGTGACGGCCCGCCCGGAGATCGCCGCCGGCTGCGTGCGCTGCGGGGACTGCGTGCGCCATTGCCCGCCACACGCCATGACCCTCGATCGGCACGGTGTGCAGATCGACTATCACCGATGCATCCGCTGCTTCTGCTGTCAGGAGCTCTGCCCGCACGGCGCGATCCTCACCCGCCAGGGCGCCCTGTTGAGAATCGCCGCCTTCTTCGGCGGGAAGCGCTGACAAGCCGCCGGCATCGGCTATACTCATGAAGGCAGATGCCAAGGAGGTCGCCATGCGCCATGTCACCCCCCCCTCACGGAAGCGTTCGCTCCTCATCATCCTCGTCCTGCTCTGGCTGGCGCCGGTCGCCTGCACGGCCCAGACCGACTGGCTCAAAACCGGCAGGGACCTTCTCGGCGCCACCGCTGGCGGACCGGGGACGAACGACACCGGGCAGATCGGTGCCGGCCTCAAGGAGGCCCTGCGTGTCGGCAGCGACACCGTTGTCGGCCAGCTCGGCAGAACCGACGGCTTCAACGCCGATCCGGCCATCCACATCCCCCTGCCGAAAAACTTCCAGAAGGTGCAGTCGACCCTCAAGACCCTCGGCATGTCGTCCCTGCTCGACGACCTGGAACTCAGGCTCAACCGGGCCGCCGAGCAGGCGACCCCCAGGGCCAAGGAGCTGTTCTGGTCCGCTATCGAGCAGATGACGCTCGACGACGTCATGAAGATCTACAACGGCCCCCCCGATGCGGCGACCCGCTATTTCCAGGGGAAGATGAGCAAACCGCTCGGCGAGTCGATGCGGCCGATCGTCAGCGACGCCCTGCAGCAGGCCGGCGCGGTGCAGGCCTACGACAGGGTGATGGGCCAGTACCGCTCCGTCCCCTTCGTCCCCGACGTCAAGGCCGACCTGGTCAGCTACGTCACGGATCAGGGGATGAACGGCATCTTCCACTACCTGGCCCAGGAAGAGGCCGCCATCCGCCAGAACCCGGTCAAGCGGACCACGGAACTCTTAAGGACCGTGTTCGGCGCCAAGTAATCCGCCGGACCAAAAGACGAACGCCCCGGGGATTCCCGGGGCGTTCGCACGGCGTGTCATTTTCGCGCGGCTACTCCTCGTACACCAGTACGCGGATCAGGCCGCACGTATTCCCTTCCTCGCTGGTGGTGCTGTCGCTCACCGAAATCACGCGCTTGATGCCATTCTCGGCGATGAAGCGGTTGACCCGCTCATCGAGTTCATCCAGCTCCCGGCGCGCCTTGAAAGGCTGCAGCGGCTCGCCGAACGTCTTGATCCTGATCATCACGCACCTCCCGCCGGGGACGCCGCCCCGTTCAGACCTGCACCACCTCTTTCACGCCCGGAACCTTCTCCTTGAGCGTGCGCTCGATCCCCATCTTCAGCGTCATGGTCGCCATCGGGCAGGAACCGCACGCCCCTTTCAACCTGACGCTGACAATGCCGTCATCGGTGACCTCGACCAGTTCCACGTCGCCGCCGTCGGCCTGCAGGGCCGGGCGAACCAGTTGCAGCACTTCCAGGACTTGCTCTTTCATCAACCTTCTCCTCTCGCTGGGGTGTTTTCAGTATAACGCCGGACGTTGCGGTCGGCAAACCGGCGGATCTGCGTGTCAGTGTCCTGTGCGGTTAGTTCCCTGCACAAATTGTGAGGGATTTTGGTTTCTGGCAAGGCGCGGTGACGCAGGCATAGTGGGACTATGCCGAGGAGCCGCAACGTAGCCAGGGGCCAAAAGAGCCACAATTTGAAAGGATAGAATTAACCGCACAGGACACTAAAAACCGGCCGGCCCGCCCAGCGGGATGGCCGCGATCGGCCGGGCGCAGAGCAGTTCCGGCCGCCCGACCCCCTTCCCCTGGACCAGCACCTTGAACGTCTCGCCCATCCCCTGGTCCGGGACGATCAGGTTCTTCAGCGTCAGACGCAGGGCGCGTGCCTCGCGCTCATCGGTGCACGCCGCCTGCAGGCGCAACAGCTCCTCGAAGAAGCCGAGCCCCATCAGGAAGCGATACTGCATGCCGAACCACAGGGTCTCCAGCCCGGCTTCGGCTCCGGCCTGCTGCAGGGCGGTGAAATCGACATGACTGGTGATGTCCTTCTCGCCGACGGCGCTGTACGGGTCATCGTCGGCCTGGTGCTGGCGGTAGCAGAGCAGCGTGCCGGCGCGCCGGTGCAGCGCATACAGTTCCCCGGCCGGATAGCCGTAATCGATGGTCAGGACGAACCCGCGCTCGATCCGCCCGGCGACCTGCCGCATCCAGACCGGCGCCGCCAGGTTGACCTCGGCGCGATTCCCCTCCACCGGGGCAACGCCGAGCCAGCGGAAGTGATCTTCCAGCAGCGGGCTCGACGGCGCGCGCACTTCCTCGCGGAACCCGCCATCCTCGCCGTTGACCACGAAGACTTCGTGCAGCAGGCCGTCGCGCTTTTCCACGACATGGACCGGGAAGGCATCGACCAGTTCGTTGGAGAGGAAACAACCGTTTTCGATCCGCCACTCGTCGGCAGCCTGCCACTCCAGGCGCGCGCCATGCGCGGCCAGGGTCCGGGCCTGGCGTTCGCGGCTGGCCGGCCCGACCTCGACGATCGTATAGGTCAGCCGGGCGTACAGCCCGGGAGCTTCGCCGGCCAGGGCATCGAGGATATCGAGCGCTAGGTGCCCTTCGCCGGCCCCCTGCTCGACGACCTGGAAAGGCGCGTCGCCGCCGAGCAGTTCGCTCATCTGCACGATCTGCCGGGCGACCAGCCGGCCGAAGACGGCATGGACACTGCTGGAGGTGAAAAAATCGCCGCCCTTGCCGATCCGCTCGCGCGGCGTCATGTAGTAGCCGTGCTGCGGATGGTAGAGGCAGGCGGCCATGAACTCGGCAAAAGGAAGCCCGCCGGTCTCGGCAATGCGGGCACGCAGTTCGGCGGCAAGAGGACTGTCGGTGGGGAGCGTTTCCATGGCGCGGCAGTCTAGCGCACTCGGCGGCAACTCACAAGTCCCCGCGTCGCCGCGGGGACGCTTAGCGGACGGTTGCGACCGGCCTCGGGAACAGGCGGCCGCGCAGGCCGGCGGGATCGTTGGCGAACACCCCGGCGACGCCCATCCGCGCCAGCGCCCGCGCCTCCCCGGGATCGTCGACGGTCCAGGCGTAGACCGGCAGGCGAAGGGAGCGGCAGGCCGTCAGCAGGGGCCGGCCGATCAGGTCGGCACGCGGGTGGAAGGCCGCGGCCCGCAGGGCTTCGGCGTACCCCAGGGCACGGCGCCAGTTGCCGGCGTCGTGCAGCACCGCCAGCGGCATCTCGGGTGCAGCCCGGCGCAGCGCGAACAGCAGGCCGCAATCGAAGGAGGAGAGCATCACGTCGGCCGCGGGATAGCCCCGCAACGCCTCCAGCACGGCCTGACCGGCCCGCACGTCCTTGACTTCGAGGTTCAGGCGCAGGCGCCCGGCCAACAGGTGCAGCACCTGATCCAGGGTCGGCACCCCCTCGCCGGCAAAGTGCGGGGCGAACCAACTCCCCGCATCCAGAGCCTGCAGATATTCCCGCTCCCACGCGTCCACCGGCCCCTCACCGTCGGTGGTGCGCTCCAACGTCTCGTCGTGAATCACCACCGGCACGCCGTCAGCACTGAGATGGACATCCAGTTCGACACCGTCGGCGCCCGCCTCGAGTGCCCGGGCGAAGGCCGCCAGGGTATTCTCCGGGGCCTCTGCCGACGCGCCCCGGTGGGCGTAGAGGAACAGCCCGCTCATCGGCTGACCGGATAGCCGTGCTGCGCCCAGGCGACGATGCCGCCATCGAGGTTATAGACTTCGGGATAGCCGCGGCGGGCCAGGTAGCTGAAGACCTGGGCGCTGCGCGAACCGACCGCGCAGTAGACCAGGATCGGACGATTCCTCGGAATCTCCGCCAGGCGGCGCTCGATCTGGTCGATGGGGATCAGATTGGAGTCGGCCAGGTGAGCCTGCCGGTATTCCTGGAGGGTCCGCACGTCGAGCAGGTAGATGTCGGCGCGTTCCTTGAGCAGCGCCGCGGCCTGCCGCGGATTGACATTGGCAGCGGTCGCCGCCAGCGCCGCAGGAACCGCCGTGCAAAAAGCCACCACGGCCATGACGGTAAAGAGGCGTTTGAACATGAGTGCGCTCTCCGATCTTCAGGTCAGATTTCTTGCTTACATGATATTCCGTTTCCCATATGTATGCTACCGGAAAAAAATTGTCATCCCCAAGGAAAAATGCCATCATGCGCTTTTGTATCGAGCAAGTTTTTCCGTTTCGGAGGTAGGACGATGGATCGCAATCTGGCACTCGAACTGGTCCGCGTAACCGAAGCGGCCGCCCTCTCCTGCGGCCGCTGGGTCGGCAA
This sequence comes from Deltaproteobacteria bacterium, assembly GCA_005774545.1. Classification (GTDB taxonomy): domain Bacteria; phylum Desulfobacterota; class Desulfuromonadia; order Desulfuromonadales; family BM103; genus VAUL01. The sequence goes on from VAUL01000010.1 coordinate 61,250, forward strand.
GGGAGACAAGACCTCGGCCGACCGGGCCGCCACCGAGGCGATGCGCCGCAGTCTCGAATCGATCGAGATCAGCGGCACCGTCGTCATCGGCGAAGGGGAGATGGACGAAGCGCCGATGCTGTATATCGGCGAGAAGGTCGGCTCGGGAAATGGCCAGGAGGTCGACATTGCCGTCGACCCCCTCGAGGGGACCAACATCTGCGCCAAGGGGCTGAACGGTTCGATCGCGACCATCGCGCTGGCTCCCCGCGGCGGTTTCCTGCATGCCCCCGACATGTACATGGAAAAGATCGCCGTCGGACCGGGCGCCCGGGGCGCCATCGACATCAACCTGCCGCCGGCGGAGAACCTGAAGCGGGTCGCCGCCGCCAAGGGATGCCAGATCGAGGATCTTACCGTGGTCATCCTCGACCGCCCGCGCCACGACCAGATCGTCGCCGAGATTCGCAAGGCCGGCGCCCGCATCCACCTGATCAGTGACGGCGACGTGGCTCCGGCCATCGCCGCGGCGGTCGAGGGGAGCGGCATCGACATGCTGATGGGGATCGGCGGCGCTCCCGAGGGGGTTCTGGCGGCGGCCGCCCTGCAGTGCCTGGGCGGGGACATGCAGGGGCGCCTGGTGTTCATGAACGACGAGGAGCGCGACCGGGCCCGCGGCATGGGGATCAACGACTTCGACAAGGTCTACCGCTGCGACGACATGGCCCGCGGCGACGTGGTCTTCGCCGCCACGGGAGTGACCAGCGGCGACCTCCTCAAGGGCGTGCGTTATTTCGCCGGCGGCGCCGAAACCCACTCGATCGTCATGCGCTCGAAGACCCGGACCGTGCGCTTCATCGAAGCGCGGCACTGTTTCAGCAGCAAGCCGAACTATTGAGCAGGCGCCGGCGACCGCCTTTGCGCTTGCCAGCATGGCTCCAAATTGATAATATCCCTTCGCTTTTGACAACATCCTGGAGAGACCGGCCATGGCCATCATCACCATTTCCCGCCACATGGGGAGCGGCGGCATCCCGATTGCCCACAAGGTTGCCGAAAAACTCGGCTACACGCTGGTGGACGGGGATGCTATCATGGAGGTTGCCGAGCAGTACGGCCTGAGCAGGGATCTCGTCGAGCAGACCGACGAAAAACCCCCTCACTTTGTCGATCGCCTCGACGTCAAGCATGAAGCCGCCCTGCATCTGATCGAACTGATCATCCTCGAATACGCCCTCAAAGGGAACGTCATCATCTACGGGCGCGGCGGCCAGGACCTGCTCGAGGGGATCAAAAGCGTCTTGCGGGTGCGCATCACCGCTCCTTTCGAAGACCGCGTCGAGCGCTGGGCCGAGCGCGAATGGCTCGATCCCGACTACGCCCGCATCCTGGTCCGCAAGAACGACCAGCAGCGCGCCGGCTTCATCAAGTACTATTTCGACCGCGACTGGAACGACCCCCTCGGCTACGATCTGGTGATCAATACCCAGCGTCTCTCCGAGGAAAGTGCCGTCCGCCTGATCTGCGACGGCATCAAGGACCGCAACCTCACCGAAAGCAAGGCCGAGTACAAGAAGGTGCTAGCCGACCTGATCCTGCGCAAGCGGATCGAAATCGGCATCATCTCCGACGGTGACATCGAGCCCTACCTGCTCGAGATCACCGTCGGCAACGGCGTGGCCACGTTGAGCGGCCAACTGCACTCCGACCCGGAGCGCAAGCGGGCGGTCGCCATTGCCGAAGCAACAGCGGGCGTCGACAAGGTCATCGACAAAATCCAGGTCCTCAATTACCGGTCCACCCATCAGGAGCACTGACGTTTCTTTCGGATGGTCCCCCGGAGCCGGCCCCCCCAGGCCGGCTCCTTGTCGTTTGCAGCACCGGCGCACGGCTTGTCTGCCTGTGCCCTTCGTGCTAGAGTGAGCCGTTTTCAGAGTATTTCCACAAAGGAGTTGCAGCACCCATGGCAGGACACAGCAAGTGGGCCAACATCAAGCACCGCAAGGGCGCCCAGGACGCCAAGCGCGGCAAGATCTTCACCAAGATCATCAAGGAAATCACCGTGGCCGCCCGCATCGGCGGCGGCGACCCCGAGGGCAACCCGCGCCTGCGCGCCGCCCTCGACAAGGCCCGCCAGGCCAACATGCCGCGCGACAACATCGATCGGGCCATCAAGAAGGGGCTCGGCGACCTTGACGGCGTCAGCTATGAAGAAGGGACCTTCGAGGGTTACGGGCCCGGCGGAGTGGCGGTCATCGTCGAGTTCATGACCGACAACCGCACCCGCACGGTCGCCGACGTGCGCCACATCTTCACCAAATACGGCGGCAACCTCGGCGTCAGCGGCTCGGTGGCCTTTCTGTTCGAACGCAAGGGGCTGCTGTCGTTTCCGGTCTCCGCCGATTTCGAGAAGCTCTTCGAGGGCGCCCTTGAGGCCGGGGCCGAGGACGTCAAGGACGAGGGTGATGCCTATGAGGTCATCACCGATCCGGCCAACTTCATGGAAGTCCGCGACGCCCTGAGCGCCGCCGGGCTGCAGGCCGAGACCGCCGAAATCACCATGCTGCCGCAGACCCAGGTACTGCTGACCGGCAAGCAGGCGGAATCGATGCTCAAGCTGATGGACAAGCTCGAAGACAACGACGACGTGCAGAACGTCTACGCCAACTTCGACATCAGCGAGGACGAACTGGCCAGCATCGATGTCTGACCGGGTTTCGCCTCCCCGCCCAGCGGCCGGCCCGCGGCAATGAGAATCCTCGGCATCGATCCGGGGAGCCGGACCACGGGCTACGGGATCGTCGAGAGCCAGGGGAACCGGCTGCGCCATATCGACAACGGGATCATCGCCCCCGGGGCAACGGCGCTGCTCGCGCTGCGGTTGAAAACGATCTACGACGGCGTCACCCGCATCATCGGCGAATTCGCCCCCGACGCGGTGGCCATCGAGCAGGTCTTCATGGCCAAGAACCCGCAGGCGGCGCTGGTTCTCGGCCACGCCCGCGGAGCGGCTATGCTGGCGGCGGTCAATGCCGGGCTGCCGGTTCACGAATACAGCGCCCTGCAGGTCAAGAGCGCGGTGGTCGGCTACGGGCGGGCCGGCAAACCGCAGGTCCAGCAGATGGTCAAAGCCCTTTTGAACCTGCCGGAAATCGCCCAGGAGGACGCGGCGGACGCCCTCGGCGTGGCCATCTGTCACGCCCACAGCCGCACCCTCAATCAGGCACTCACCCTGACCGGACGCCGATAATGCTTTTCTTTTACTCATCGCTCAGCACTCAGCACTGATTTTATGATTGCCCTGTTGCGCGGCGACCTCGCCTACAAATCGATCGACCACGTGATCGTCGATACCGGCGGCGTCGGCTACCGCGTCTTCATTCCGCTGTCGACCTTCTATGCCCTCCCCGACACCGGAGCGGTCAGGCTGCTGATCCACACCCACGTTCGCGAAGATGCCCTGCTGCTCTTCGGCTTCGCCACCCCGGCCGAGAAGGACATGTTCGCCCAGCTCATCGGCATTTCCGGGATCGGCCCGAAAGTAGCCCTCAACATCCTTTCGCACATCCCCGTGGCCGAACTGCAGACCGCCGTCCTGGCCGGAGACATCAAGCGCCTGTCCGCCCTCCCCGGCATCGGCAAGAAGACCGCCGAACGCCTGGTGCTCGAGCTCAAGGACAAGCTCGGGCCGGCGGGGCTCCCCACGGCCGGGCAGCCCCCGGCGGCGCAGCCGACAGCCAGGGGGCAGGCCGACCCGCTCGCCGATGTTCTCTCGGCGCTGGTCAACCTCGGCTACAAGGACGCCCAGGCCCGCAAGGTGCTTGAATCGATGGAGATCGCCCACGACGCCCCGATGGAAGCCATCCTCAAGGGCGCGCTCAAGGTCCTGGCCCGCTAATGCCTTTACTCAGCACTCAGTACTCATCGTTCAGCACCTGGCTTTTATGACCGACCGCCTGATCACCGCCCAGCCGACCGGCGACGACCGGCTTTTCGAGCAGAGTCTGCGGCCGCGCTCCCTCGACGAATATGTGGGGCAGGGGAAGATCAAGGAGAACCTCAAGGTCTTCGTCGGCGCCGCCCGCAATCGCGGCGAAGCTCTCGACCACGTGCTCTTCTACGGACCGCCCGGGCTGGGGAAGACCACCCTCGCCCACATCATCGCCAACGAGATGGGCGTCGGCATCAAGAGCACCTCGGGGCCGGTCATCGAACGCCCCGGCGATCTGGCCGCCGTGCTGACCAACCTCGAAGCCGGTGACGTGCTGTTCATCGACGAGATCCACCGCCTGACGCCGGTAGTCGAGGAGATTCTCTACCCGGCGATGGAGGACTACCAGCTCGACATCATGATCGGCCAGGGCCCTTCGGCGCGCACCATCAAGCTCGACATCCCGCGCTTCACCCTGGTCGGAGCAACCACCCGTGCCGGACTTCTCTCCTCGCCGCTGCGCGACCGCTTCGGTGTCATCTGCCGGCTCGAGTTCTACGGCAGCGACGACCTCGCCACCATTGTCAGCCGGAGCGCCGGAATCCTGGGCGTCCCCATCGATGTTGCCGGTGCCGCCGAAATCGCACGACGCAGCCGCGGGACACCGCGCATCGCCAACCGGCTGCTGCGGCGGGTGCGCGATTTTGCCCAGGTCGAGGGGGACGGCCGGATAACGCGGCAACTCGCCGACCGGGCCCTTTTGCGCCTGGAAGTCGATCGCGAAGGGTTCGACCACATGGATCGCACCCTGCTGCTGACGATCATCGACAAGTTCGGCGGCGGCCCGGTCGGCCTCGACACCCTGGCGGCCGCCATTGGCGAGGAGCGCGACACCATCGAGGATGTCATCGAACCGTTCCTCATCCAGCAGGGTTTTCTCAACCGCACCCCTCGCGGCCGGGTCGCGACGGCCGCCGCCTGCACCCATCTCGGCCGCCGTCCCGGCACCACGCCGGGAACCCCGCTTTTCGCCTGACGCCGGGCGTCGTGCGCCATTCGCATGTCCGGCGATTTTCTCCCCAAATTCCGCCGTCAGCTGTTCGACTGGCTGCAGCACCGGGTTGCCGGCGGCCGGCTGCCGTTCCGCCGCGTCGAAGAGACGCCGCGGATCCTCACCGCCAAAGGCCCGGCGGCCCCTGATCTCGTCCTCTGGATCAACCGCGACAGCCTGCTGGCCGGAGCGATGGTTTTGACCCCGGCGAAGGCCGACGAGGCACTGCTGGCGCAAGGCCGCGAAATGGCCGCCGCCCTTGGCCTGGGCCAGTTCGTCACCTGGGAAGCGCGCGCAGTCAACATCTGGGAGTCCGGCGCCGCGACGGTACAGTTGCTCCGCCACCGGCCCATGCCCGGCGCAGATCGGATCAGCGCCGACGATTTTGCCATCGTCTTCGAGCAGTTGCTGCAGGACCTGAAGAACCTGGCGCTCGATGCCGTCCTCCCCGCCGGGCAACTGCCGCCGGCTTACTTCGCCAATCTCTGCCTGCAGACGCTGCACGACTGCGACCCCGCCCTGCAGGAAGCCGCGCGGCGGGCGGCCGGTCCCGGGCAGACCGACGCCTGCCTCGCCCGCAAGGCCGTCGACAAGGGGTGGCTGACCCTCTGGCGACTGCTGGCGCTGCTCCGTTCCGGGCGAATGCCGCCCGGCATCCGCCCGGAACGACTCGACCGGGCCCTGGGCTACGCCTTCGCCGACCTTGACCGGCAGGAGCTCCTGCATCTCGTCCTGTCGGGGGACGAGCCGCCGCTGCCGGAAAGCGCCGCCATCCGTTTTCACCACCTTTCCGGGCGACTGGCCCAGCTTGGCTGGGACCGGCAGCCGGAGCTCGCCGCCGGCACCCTGTCCATGCTCTTTGCCGAGGCCGCCAAAACTTACCGCGTGGCGACCGCGCCCCTCGACGCTACATCTGCCGGCAGCAACCTGCTGGTCAACCACATCCCGCCGGTCCTTGCACCAACAGACATTCTGGTCGCCCCGCAGCCCTGCCTCTCCGGCTGGCGGCTGGTCGCCGGCAGCGACCGAACTCCCGGCAGCCAGGCCTTCGACAGGGTCACGGCCATCCCCACCGATACCGTGCCGGCACGAATCGTCGCCAACCTCGACGACAACCGGCCACTGCCGCCGGGGGAGCGCCGGCAACGGTCGGCGGCGCTGCGTCAGCCCTGGCCCTACCGCCGCCTTCAGCTGGCCGCCGACACCCCCGCCTGGCTCTGGGACGCCCTGCACCTGGGGGGGATCACCGACCCCGCCGGGCTCCTGCAACTGACGCTCCCGCCGGGCTGGGCGAACGCCGCGGCGGCCGAACTGCTCTGGTCGCTGCTCGGCGAGCGGTTGACGCTCACGACCCTGCAACAGCACGCCGACGGGCGGCAGACACTGGTCATGGTCGGCCACGACCAGCTTCCCGACCACCTGACGCTCCGGCTTCCCGACGGCACCTCACGCGAACTGCCCCCGCTCCCGGACAGCATCGGACCGGCCGCCGTCGCCGGCCTGGCCGCGGCCGAACCGTCCAGGGCGGCGGCCGTCACCAGGCCACGCAAAACCCCGCCCGCGTTGACGGAACGAATTGCCGCCAAGGTGTTCCGGGACGGGGTACCGCGCTTTCCCGACCATTACCTGCGCCGGCAGGATCTCCCGCCGTTGCGGACCTACCGGTTGCCGGGACCGCTGCAGGTCGTTTCCCACTTCTTCGATCGGGTGCAATTGGCGGGCCCCGACGGCACCACCATCGACAGCGACAACCCCGCCGATGCCGAAGCCCTGATCCTGGCCTCCCGCGATGGCCGCACAGAGGTTGAGCTGCCCGTCGACCCGGCCTTCACCTTGCGCTTGGTCTCGGCCTACCGTGAGGATCTGCTGCGGTTGTGGCAGGGGCTCCTCGACGAATGCCGCCGCCACCACCCGGCGCAGCGCAAGGCCGTGGCCCTGGCGCGCCGGCTCTGGCGGGAACACGACCTCCCTTCGGTGGAGAATCCGTGAGCACCCTTCATGACCTGTTTGAGATCTTGCCGCGACCTGTACTATAATTCTCCGACAGACCGGGACCGACCATGAAGATTCTCCTGCACATCTGCTGCGCCAACTGCGCCATCTATCCGCTGCGTGTCCTGCGCGACGCCCATCATGACGTCACCGGGCTTTTTTTCAACCACAACATCCACCCCTACCAGGAATATCGCCGGCGGCTGGAAACGGTGCGCAGCTACGCGGCAACCGTCGAGCTGCCCCTGGCGTGCATCGACGAATACGGGTTGGAGGACTTTCTTGCCCAGGTGGCTCATGACCCGGCCGGCCGCTGCACCTACTGCTACCAGTCACGCCTGCGGCGAGCCGCCGAACATGCGACCCGCCATGGCTTCGACGCCTTCACCAGCAGCCTCCTCTACTCCCGCTACCAGAATCACAACCTGATCCGGCAATGCGGCGAGGAACTCGCCAAGCTCTACGGCATCCCGTTTCTCTACCAGGATTTCCGCAGCGGCTGGCAGGAGGGGATCGACACCTCGAAGGCGCTCGGTCTCTACCGCCAGCAGTACTGCGGCTGCATCTATTCCGAGAAAGACCGCTACCACCCGCGCAGCACCAACTGATGCAGTTTCCTCCCGGCAAATTGCTGATCGTCCTCGGCTGCCTCCTGATCCTCGCCGGGCTTCTCCTGTCCTTTGCCGGCAAGATCCCGTGGCTCGGCAAGCTCCCCGGCGATATCCGCATCGAGCGCGAGAATTTTGCGTTCTACTTTCCACTCGGCACCTGCCTGCTCCTTTCCCTGCTGGTGTCCCTGATCCTGTGGCTGTTCCGTCGATGAGCGGCCCCCATCAGCCGCCGGCCCCCCTGACCGTAACTTCCCGCCTGGGGCTTGCGCTGGGAAGCGGCGCAGCCCGTGGCCTCGCGCATATCGGGGTTCTGAAGGTTCTCGAAGAAGCCGACATTCCGGTTTACGCCATTGCCGGCACCTCGATCGGAGCCTTTATCGGCGCGCTTTACGCGGCAGGCGTCCCGGTCAGTCGCATGGAGCAGGTTGCCAGGGAACTCGACTGGCGCAGGCTGGCCCGCCTTCTCAATCCGACGATGCCGACTTCCGGACTGGTCGACGGCAGCAAACTTGTCGAGTTCATGGCCGAACTGCTGCCGGTCAACAGCTTTGAGGAGTTGCGGCTGCCCCTGGCGGTTACCGCCACGGACATCGAGACCGGCGACCCGCTCATTATCCGCAGGGGAGATCTGCTCGAAGCGTTGCGGGCGGCATTGGCATTCCCCGGCATTTTCCCTCCGGTGTGCTTTGGTGAGCGCTTTCTGGTCGACGGGGGGCTGTGCAACCCGGTTCCCGCCGATGTCGCAAGGCATCTCGGTGCCGATCGGGTGATCGGCGTCTGCACGATCCCCACCGTTGTCAAGCAGGCTCCCGAAGCCCACCTGCCGCGGCGCAGATCAACTGAGACCTACCGCCTGGATCTCTTTTCGGCCGCCGGAATCGAGCAGCTTTTCCGGAGATTGCTGGGCACGGAATCGCCAGCGGCCACGACGGCCGAACCGAACGGCCGGAAGGTCCCCGGGATTTTCCGCGTTTGCGCCCAAAGTGTGGCGATCATGGAGAACCAGATCAACGACCTGCGCCTGTCCGGCAACCATCATGATCTGCTCATTCGGCCCGCGTGCCATGGAGTTACCCTGCTGGATTTCCACCGCGCCGCGGAAATCATCACCTCCGGTGAGGATGCCGCACGTGCGGCGCTGCCGCAAATCCTGCAACTGGCCGGGCGGCGTTGAAACCTCGGGCGGATCTGCTAACATGATCTAAAGCCCATTTATTTTCAGCGCTTACCAACTTACAACGGAGGCCGACATGACCAACCTGCTGGAGAAGACCCTGTTGACTGCACTCGGCGCAGCCACCCTCAGCCAGAAAAAGGCCGAGGAATTCGTCCAGGAGTTGCGGCACAAGTTCAACGTCACCGAGGAAGAGGGGAAGGCCCTGCTCGGCAAGGTCCAGGATATGGCCCGGCAGAATCAGGAACGGCTGGAAAAGCTGGCCCACGAGGAGATCGCGAAGGCCTGCGAACGGATGGGGGTGGTCACGCAGGAGGAGTTCGACAAGCTCAAGAAAAAGGTGGCCCAGTTGGAGAAGAAGCTCAAGGAAGCCAAATCATAGCCGATGCTGCCGCTCCTGAGTTTCAACCGCAACCTGCGCACCATCAGGCGCTACCGGGCGATCCTGGGCGTGCTGATCAAGTACGGCTTCGGGCATTTCGTCGAACAGCTCAACATCGACTTCTACCTCGAAGCGGGCAAGCGGATCATCAACCGCCGCTCCGAACGGGATCTGCAGCGGCTCAGCCAGCCCCAGCGGCTGCGCATGGCCATGGAGGAGCTCGGCCCGACGTTCATCAAACTCGGCCAGCTGCTGTCCACCCGTCCGGATGTCCTGCCGCGCGCCTACACCGATGAATTCCGCAAGCTCCAGGACGAGGTCCCCGCCC
>VAUL01000071.1 GCA_005774545.1 Deltaproteobacteria bacterium
CCCCCCTATCTGCTCAACGCCCTCCCCGACGACAGCTGGATGGACATGCCGGAGGACGACGAAACCCCCTGTCCCCTCCTCGGCGACGACGGCCTCTGTCTGGTCTACCCGTTCCGGCCGATGACCTGCCGGCTGCACGGCCTCCCCAATCTTGACCTGTCCGGCGAGGATCTCGGCACGGACCTGTGCACCCTCCACGCCGGCGATCCGCACACTCTCCCCGCGGCGGTTCTGCGCTGGCCCTTCCGGGCGGTCTTTGCCCGCGAGATCGACCTGCTGAGCGCGGTCACCCGCGCATTGACCGGCACGCCGACGGCTCAGGCGGACACCTTCATCCCGCTGGCGCTGCTGGCGGATTACTCGGTGCTGAGTGCTGAGTGCTGAGCGCTGAGTGCTGAGCGCTGAGCGATGAGCGATGAGCGATGAGCGATGAGTAGAAAGAGGTAAAAGAGCTAACAGAGGGGGGAAGGTCAGGCGAGGATCAGCAGGGCGATGGGGGCGATGACGAGGATCAGGGTGGTGGCGAGCCACCACTGCGCTGCGGGATCGTTGCGGCGCCGCAGGTTGCCGGCGCGGACCGCGGTGTACAGGCCGGCCAGGACGCTGGCAAAGGCGATCGCCAGCGCCAGCAGGCCGCGGTTGCGGCAGCCGAGCAGGTGGATCGGGGAGAGCGCCACCAGGAAAAAGGCGGCCGGCACACAGCACGGCAGCACGATGTGGCGGAGCAGCGGATTCACGGTTCCTCCTCCGGAGCGACCAGGGCGAAGCAGCCGATGATCTCGGGCGGGATGGTCCGCGGCCGGCCGGTCCGGCTGTCGATCAGGACCCACAGGGTTTCCCCTCTGGCCAGCACCGTGCCGTCGCTCTCCCGGATCATCCGGTAGCGGCGGAGAGAGGTCGATTTGCGGGTGGCGTCGACCAGCCAGGTCTGCAGCAGGATACGGTCGCCGGCAAAAGCCGGGCGCAGGTATTCGATCCGGTGGGAGCGTGCCACCCAGGCGCACCCCGCCGCCGTGGTTGCGGCCGTGCAGCCGGCGTGGTCGGAGTGGGCGACGGCAACGTCCTGCATCCACTGCACGTAGACGATGTTGTTGACGTGGCCGTTGGCGTCGATATCACGCTCGGTGGCCAGGCGGGGGAGGGTGAAGAGGGGCATGCCGGCCGGCTCCTAGCGCAGCCACCCTTTGCGGCGGAAGTACCAGAACGGGATGATCACCGACACCACCATCAGCGCCAGCGAGAACGGGTAGCCGTAGGCCCAGTCGAGTTCCGGGAAGGCCCGGAAGTTCATGCCGTAGATGCTGGCGATCAGGGTCGGCGGCAGGAGGGCCACCGAGGCCACCGAGAAGATCTTGACGATCTTGTTCTGGTTGATGTTGATGAAGCCGACCGTGGCGTCCATCAGGAAGTTGAGCTTCTCGAAGAGGAACGCGGTGTGGCCGTCGAGGGAGTCGATGTCGCGCAGGATCTGGCGGACGTCCTCGTTCTGCTCGGCATTGAGCATTTTATTGCGCAGCAGGAACGAGGCGGCGCGCCGGGTGTCCATCAGGTTGCGGCGGATGTGGCCGTTGAGGTCCTCCTCGCGGGCGATGCTCCCCAGCACGTCGCCGGCGTTTTCGTCGGTGAGGTGGGTGCCGAGCACCTTCTCGCCGAAGGCGTCGAGGCGTTTGTAGATCCCCTCCAGGACGTCGGCCGAGTACTCGGCGTCGGCGGCGAACATCTCCAGCAGCACGTCCTTCTCGTCCTCGACGTAGTCGGGCTGGCGCCGGGCACGCAGGCGCAGCAGGCGGAACTGCGGCAGATCCTCGGCGTGGATGCTGAACAGCACCGAATTCTTGAGGATGAAGGCGACGCGCACGTTCTCGCCGACGTGCTCCTCGACGCGGAAGAAGTCGGAGCGGATGTGCAACTCGTCGCCGTTGTCCGCATCCCGCTCGAAAAAGCGCGCGCTCGCCTCGATGTCGCCGACCTCGTCTTCTTCGGGGAGATCGAGGCCGAAGACGTCGAGAACCCAGGTACGTTCCTCCTCGCTGGGCTCGACCAGATCGACCCACACCGGCCGGCAGACGCGCAGATCCTCGACGGTGTCGATGTGGATCTGCTTGAGGCGGCCCTGGGCGAGTTCGAAGGCGCTGATCATCGGGAACTCCTGTCAGACTACCACGTCCTCAGTGGTGTAGAACGGTGCAAGGCCGATTAAAAATGCCCAGGTGCAAGGCGACCGCACGCTGAGGAGTGAGGCGTACCTTGATGGTACGTCGCAACGACGAAGTGAAGGTCAACGCCGCAGATGGGCGTTTCTCATCGGCCTACTGCCGCGTCAGCTGGCGGTACTTGATCCGGTGCGGCCGGTCGGCCGCCGCGCCGAGGCGCTTCTTGCGGTCCTCTTCGTACTCCGAGTAGTTCCCTTCGAACCAGACCACCTGCGAATCCCCCTCGAAGGCGAGAATGTGGGTGGCGATGCGGTCGAGGAACCAGCGGTCGTGGCTGATGATCACCGCGCAGCCGGCGAAGTTCTCGAGGGCTTCCTCCAGGGCGCGCAGGGTGTTGACGTCGAGATCGTTGGTCGGCTCGTCGAGGAGCAGGACGTTGGCCTCCTCGCGCAGCATCTTGGCCAGGTGCACGCGGTTGCGCTCGCCGCCGGAGAGGACGCCGACCTTCTTCTGCTGGTCGCTCCCCGAGAAGTTGAAGCGGGCCACGTAGCCGCGCGAGTTCACCAGCTGCTTGCCGAGCTGGATCTGCTCCTGGCCGCCGGTGATCTCCTCCCACAGGGTCTTCTCCGGGTCGAGGCCGCGCTCCTGGTCGGCGTAAGCGAGCCTGACCGTTTCGCCGATCTTGAAGGTCCCGGCATCGGGCTGCTCCTGGCCGGTAATCATGCGGAACAGGGTGGTCTTGCCGGCGCCGTTGGGGCCGATCACGCCGACAATCCCGCCGGGGGGGAGGCTGAAGGTCAGGTTGTCGTAAAGGAGTCGGTCGCCGAAACCTTTGGCGACGCCGCTGGCTTCAACCACGACCCCGCCGAGGCGCGGCCCGGGGGGGATGAACAGCTCCAGCTCGCGTTCGCGCTGGGCGGCATCCTGGCTGAGCAGCTTCTCGTAAGCGGTGATGCGCGCCTGCCCCTTGGCGTGACGCGCCTTGGGGGCCATGCGCACCCACTCCAGTTCGCGCTGCAGTGTCTTCTGGCGCTGGCTCTCGGACTTCTCCTCGCGGCGCAGGCGCTCCTGCTTCTGCTCCAGCCAGGAGGAGTAGTTCCCCTTCCAGGGGATGCCGTGACCGCGGTCCAGTTCGAGGATCCAGCCGGCGACGTTGTCGAGGAAGTAGCGGTCGTGGGTGACGGCGATGACCGTCCCCTCGTAGCGCTGCAGGTGCTGCTCCAGCCAGCCGACCGTTTCGGCGTCGAGGTGGTTGGTCGGCTCGTCGAGCAGCAGGATGTCCGGTTTCTGCAGGAGCAGCCGGCAGAGGGCGACCCGGCGCTTCTCGCCGCCGGAGAGCACCGCGACCTTGGTGTCGGCCGGCGGGCAGCGCAGGGCGTCCATGGCCAGATCGAGGCGCGAGTCGAGCTCCCAGGCGTCGAGGGCGTCGAGCTTGTCCTGCACCACCGCCTGGCGCTCGCAGAGCTTCTCCATGTCGGCGTCGGGGTCGGCGAAAGCATTGTTGATCGCCTCGAATTCCTTGAGCAGGTCGACGGTTTCCTGCACCCCTTCCTCGACCACCTCGCGCACGGTCTTTTCGCAGTCGACCAGCGGTTCCTGCTCGAGGTAGCCGACCGTGAAGCCTTCCGAAAGGATGGTCTGGCCGTTGAATTCCTTGTCGACGCCGGCCATGATCCGCAGGAGGGTCGATTTTCCCGAGCCGTTCAGGCCGAGAACGCCGATCTTGGCGCCGTAAAAGTAGGAAAGGGAGATGTCCTTGATGATCGGCTGCTTGTTGTAGTGCTTGCTGACGCCGACCATCGAGTAGATGATCTTCTTGGTATCCTCGCTCACTGCACAACTCCTGTTTGTGTCGTACTGATGGGCGCTTATAGCCTATTTCGGGGAGGTGTGGCAAGGGCGAAGGGCGGGCCGGGGACAGAAAGCATTAATGCGATTTCGCTTCCCCGTTCCCTGCGGGTGTGCTACCCAATAATGCGAAACCGAGTAACGCCGCGGAGTATTCCATGAGCCTGTTCAGGAACCTGTTTGGCAAAAGCGACCCGGTGACCGAGCTTGGCAAGCTGTACGCGCGCCGGGAATGGGCGGCCCTGCTGGCCGCGGCGCGGCGGCTGGAGCGCACTGCGCTGCCGGCCGACGTGCAGGCGCAGGTTGCCGGCTGGGAAACGGAGGCCGGCGACGCTCTCGCCGCCATCAACCTTGACGAGGGCGAAATGGCCGTGCGTCTTGGCAATCACCGCAAGGGGCGCGAACATTTTCAGCTGGCGGCGGCCCAGGCCTGCGCGCCCGCACTGCGGGAGCGGGCCGAGCGGTTGCTGGCCGAGGCCGGCGGCGATCGGTCGGCGCCCTCGGCAGCCGCCGGCTGCGGCAGCAGCTGCGGGCCGACCTGTGCTCCGGCCGGGGGGGAAGGGCCGGCCGAGGAGGAAATCGATGCGGCCGGGCATCTGGAACTGCTGCTGGCCACCTTGCCCCACGACCTGGCCGATCGTTACGTGGCCGCCGGGACTCCGTTCCTGCAGGCCTGGCTGGCGGCCCAGGAAGGCGACGACGCCCTGGCCCTCGATCTGTTCGAGCAGGTCCCGGCGGCGCAGCGCGGCACGCTGTTCCGTGCCGAGCGCGGCGTGGTGCTGGCTCGCAACGGACGGTCTGCCGAGGCCGAGGCCGACCTGCGGGCGGCCCTCGGCGAGTTCCCGGACCTGTTTCACCCCTTCGATGCTCTGGTGACCCTGCTGGCGGTGACCGGACGGCATGACGATCTGGAGTCGCTGCTGCGCCGGGCTCTCGACGAAGGGCGCTTTGCCGGTTACTGCTGGTCGCGCCTGGCGCAGCTGGAGGCCGGCCGGGGGCACGTCGCCGCCGCCCTGGCGGCGGGCGAACAGGCCCTGGCCGAAGGCGAGCTCGATCCGGCCACGGTGCTGATGTGTGCCGAACTGCAGGAGCGCGAAGGGAACCACGCCAAGGCCGAAGCGCTCTTTGCCCGCCTCCCGTCCGGCGGCTGCGGCGGCGGGGCTCACCCGCTGCTGGCCGAATTCTGGTTGCGTCACGGCCAGAACCTGGACCGAGCGCTGGAGTCGTTCAAGGGGGCGTTGCGCCATGAACTCGACAACCCGCGCTGGCTGCTGCGCATCGCCCAGGTCTACATCGCCAAGGGGTGGAAGAAGGACGCGGCAGGCCCGATCGAAAGCCTCCTGCAGCGCGACGGGCTCCCCGACGAACTGGCGGCGGAGATCCGGGCGGCGGCGGACGCAATCAGATAGAGGTACGGGAGACCAGGCAGACCTTGGCGGGGTGGACGAAAGTCCGCCCCGTTTTTACATTCAGCCCCGCCGCCAGGCGTGGAACCGCTCCACCCACGCCAGCAACCTGCGTGGCGCATGGGCCCGTTTCCAGACCCCCGCCGCCAGCTTGTTGGCCTCGGCCAGCGTCGGGTAGACGTGGATGGTGCCGAGGATCTTGTTCAGGCCGATGCCGTGCTGCATCGCCAGCACGAATTCGGCGAGCAGGTCGCCGGCGTGCGGGCCGACGATGGTGACCCCGAGAATCCGGTCTTTGCCGCGGACGGTCAGTATCTTGATGAAGCCGCAGTTCTCGCCGTCGGCAATCGCCCGGTCGAGATCATTCAGGGGGAAGCGGGTCACCTCGAACGGCACCTGCTGCTGGCGGGCCTCTTCCTCGGACAGGCCGACGCGGGCCACCTCCGGATCGGTAAAGGTGCACCAGGGGATCACCCGGTAGTCGGCTTTGAATGACTTGAACGGGCTGAACAGGGCGTTGACCGAGGCGTACCAGGCCTGGTGGCCGGCGGTGTGGGTGAACTGGTACGGGCCGGCGACGTCCCCGGCACAGCGGATGGTCGGAATGCTGGTGCGCAGGAACGGGTCGGTCGCCACCGTGCCGCGTTCACTGATGCGCACGCCGAGCTCCTCGAGGCCGAGTCCCGTGACGTTCGGCTTGCGCCCGACGGCGACGATGATCCGGTCGAAGGGGATGCGGACCGGCGTCCCCTGATGCTCGCACAGCAGGATCTTTTCGCCGTCTTCGATCACCACCTGCCTGGCGGCGTGACTGGTCAGCACCCGTACCCCTTCCGCTTCGAAGCGCTCGCGGATCAGCGCCGAGACTTCAGGGTCCTCGCGGATCAGGAGCCGCGGCGCCATCTCCACCTGGGTTACGCGGCACCCCAGCCGGGCGAACGCCTGCGCCATCTCCGCGCCGATCGGCCCCCCGCCGAGGATGACCAGCCGCTCAGGCCTCTCGCGCAGCGCCCACAGCGTGTCCGAGGTCAGGTAGCCGGCCTCCTCGAGCCCCGGGATGGGCGGCACGAAGGGGGCGGCCCCGCTGGCCACGATGATGCTGCGGGTCGTCAGAACCCGTCCGTTGACCTCCACCGTGTACGGCGAGGTGATGCGCGCTTCGCCGGTGAGGCACTCCACCCCCAGGGCAGTGTAGCGCTCGATGGAGTCGTGCGGTTCGACCTGCCTGACGACCCGCTGCACCCGCTCCATGACGGCGGCAAAGTCGCATTCCGTTTCGCTCTCGGGCAGGCCGAACTCGGCGGCGCGGCGTCGGTAGGCGAGCATCTTCGCCGAGCGGAGCAGGGCCTTGCTCGGCACGCACCCGGTATTCAGGCAGTCGCCGCCCATCCGGTGCTTTTCGACCAGCGCGACCTTGGCCTTGACGGCGGCGGCGATGTAGGCGGAGACCAGCCCGGCCGAGCCGGCACCGATCACGACCAGGTTGTAGTCGAAACGCTTCGGCCTGGGGAACCGGCTCATGATCCGCCGCGCCTTGACGAGGGGGAGCACCTTCCTGGCCGCGAGGGGAAAGAGCCCGAGCAGGGCGAAGGAGAGGAGCAGCGCCGGCGAGAGGATGCCGGCGGCGCTCTCCAGCCGGCCGAGCTGGGTGCCGGCATTGACGTAGACGGCGGTGCCGGCAAGCATGCCGACCTGGCTGACCCAGTAGAAGGTGGCGGCGCGCAGCGGCGTCAGCCCCATGGCCAGGTTGATCAGGAAAAACGGGAAGAGCGGGACCAGTCGTAGCGAGAAGAGGTAGAAGGCCCCTTCCTTTTCGATCCCGGCGTTAATGGCTTTGAGCTTGTCGCCAAAACTGGCCTGCACCCAGTCGCGCAGCAGAAAGCGCGCCGTCAGCATCGCCAGGGTGGCGCCGATGCTGCTGGCGAAGGAGACGGTGAGCAGTGCCGGCCAGAAGCCGAGCAGGGCGCCGCCGGCCAGGGTCATCACCGCCGCGCCGGGGAGGGAGAGGGCGGTGACCAGCACGTAAAGGAGGAAGTAGAGGGCGATCGTCAGGGCCCGGTGGTCGGCATGATAGGCAGCCAGTTCCTGGCGCCGGGCCTCGAAGCCGGTGAGCGTCAGTTCCCGGTACAGGCCGAGAGCGAAGAAGGCGAGGATCAAGGCGCCGGCGGCGACGACCAGGGCGATCCGGAAGCCCCGCCGCTTCATCGGGCACGGCCCCCGAGGGCCGATGGCATGGCCGGTTGCTTCTCCCGCTTCACAGGGCCACGCGATTGATCTGGTTTAGGTCGGTGAGGCCGAGGAACACCTTCTGCAGCCCGTCCCGGCGCAGGGTGGTCATTCCCTGCGCAACCGCGATCTCCCGCAGCCGGTCGATCTCGGCGGCATGCTTGATGGCCTGCCTGATCTCGGTGGAATTGACCATCAGTTCATGAATGGCGAGCCGGCCGCTGTACCCCTGGCCATCGCAGGCTTCGCACCCCTTGGCGCGCATCAGCGTCAGCCCCCTGGAGAAGGCCGGCAGGCCGTCGCGGGCGAACTGCTCCGGGCCGTAGGCCTCCACCAGCTCGTCGTACTCGGCCCGTTTCGGGTGGTACGGTTCCTTGCACTGCGTGCACAGCCTGCGCGCCAGGCGCTGGGCGACGATGGCCAGCATGGCGTCGGCGAAATTGTAGGGGTCGATGCCGAGTTCCAGCAGGCGCAGGACCGTTTCCGGGGCGCTGTTGGTGTGCAGCGTGCTGAACACCAGGTGGCCGGTCAGCGAGGCGGCGGTTGCGGTCTTGGCCGTAGACAGGTCGCGCATCTCGCCGATCATGATGACATCCGGGTCGGCCCGCAGGAAGGAGCGCAGCGCCTCGTCGAAGGTGAAGCCGATTTTCGGGAAGACCTGAACCTGCCGCAGCCCCTCCTGGGTGATCTCCACCGGATCCTCGGCGGTCCAGATCTTGCGCTCCGGCTGGTTGATCTCGGCGAGGGCCGAGTGCAGGGTGGTGGTCTTGCCCGAGCCGGTCGGGCCGACGCAGAGGATGATGCCGTAGGGTTTGCGGATGGCGGCGCGGATCCGTTCGAGGTTGCCGGCCGAGAAGCCGATCTGGTCGAGGGGATAGACCTTGGCCGCGCTCAGCACGCGCAACACGGCATCCTCCTGGCCGCCGATGGTCGGGGTGATCTCGACGCGGTACTCGATCCGCTCGCGGCCGTGCTTGATCATGATCTTGCCGCTCTGGGGGCGGCGATGCTCGGCGATGTCGAGCTTGGCGATGATCTTGATGCGCGAGATGACCGCCGCCTTGTAGGTTGCCGAAATCTGGTGGACCTGGGTGCAGATCCCGTCCCTGCGGTAGCGGATTTTGAGCGGCAGCGGTCCCATCCCCGGCTCGAAATGGATGTCGGAGACCCCCCGCTTGTGGGCGTCGACCAGCACCTTGTTGACCAGGTTGATGACTTTCGAGTCGGATTCGGTGATCCGGTCGACTTCCTGATCTTCTTCCACCTGGACGTCGAGGTCGCCGAGCCCGTCGATCAGCTCGTCGACGGACATGGCTTGCGCGGCGAACAGCTCCGCAATCCGCGCCGCGATCTGGCGGGCGCTGGCCACCACCACCTCGATCGGGCAGTTGGTGACGAAGCGCAGGTTCTCGAGGATGGTCGGGTCGGTGGGGTTGGAGGTGGCGACCACCAGCCGGCTGCCGCGCATCTCCACCGGCAGCACCTGCATCTTCTCGATCATGTCGCGGGAGAGGAGCCGGATCGCTTCCGGACGCGGCGCGGTCTGCTCCAGGTCGATCACCTGCAGTTCGAACTTGTGGGCGAGGGCGGCCAACAGCTGCTCTTCGGTGATCAGCCCGCGCTCGACCAGAATCGCCCCGATCCGCTTGCGTTTGCCGCGCGTCTGGGTGGCCAGCGCCGCGTCGACCTGCTCCCGGCTCACCAGGCCGGCTTCGATGAGGATGTCGCCGACGCGGATCTGGCCGCGAGTCTTCGGGTTTTTCCAGACGTTGTCGATGACCTGTTCGACGACCGTTTCGGCCAGTTGCTGCTGCTCGACCAGGATCTCGCCGACCCGCTGCTCGCGCAGCCGTTTCTGCTCGTCCAGCGCCTCGACGAGTTCTTCGGGATCGACCAGGCCGTCCTGAAGGAGCACCTGGCCGAGAGGCTGGTCGTGGTGGCGCTGGCGCAGGCCGCCGCTGGTGATGAAGATGCTGCTGAAATCGCTGTCGAAGTCGGTTGGGTAGCCGTAGAACCCGTTGTCCGGGCGCTCGCGCCGCTTCAGGCGCAGGTGGAAGCGTTCGCCGGTGACCGTGGTGACATCCTCGAAGAATTCCTCGTCGCCGAAGGCATCGGCCAGATCCGGTTTGCCGAGAATCTTGATGAACGACACCGTGTCGAGGGGGTGGCTCTCCGGCGGGCTCGTGTCGTCGCGGTAAAGTTCGACGCGGTTGCTGCCGGGGTCGAGCGCCCGGGCCAGCAGGCCGCGCCTTTCTGCGCCGGTCAGCAGCTTGACGATGACATGGGTCTGCACATTCCCTCCCCTGCTGCCGGGCACAGCGCGCTCCGGCAGTCGCCCTGATCGATCGATGATCGCCATCATTCTAAAGGATTGCCGCGATTTTCCAAGGACAAACGTGGCTGGTCAGCTGTCCGGCGGGGAAGGTGGCCCGGGGGCGGGTGGTGGTGCCGATGCCGTGCAGGATCC
>VAUL01000072.1 GCA_005774545.1 Deltaproteobacteria bacterium
GCGCGGGGCGGCGTAGAGGTCGGCGGCGGGGGCCAGTTCGACGATGCGGCCGAGGTACATCACCGCCACCCGGGTGCAGACGTGCTCGACGATGCCGAGGTCGTGGGAGATGAACAGGTAGGTGAGGCCGAGCTGCTCCTGCAGGTCCTGCAGCAGGTTGACGATCTGCGCCTGGATCGACAGGTCGAGCGCCGACACCGGCTCGTCGGCGACCAGCAGCCTGGGGCGCACCGCCAGGGCCCGGGCGATGCCGATGCGCTGGCGCTGGCCGCCGGAGAACTCGTGGGGGTAGCGGTCGACGTGCTCGGCCGCCAGGCCGACGGTGTGCAGCAGCGCGATCGCCTGCTCGCGCGCCGCGCCGCCGCGCGCCAGGCCGTGGACGATCAGCGGCTCGGCGACGATCTCGCCGACCTTCAGGCGCGGGTTGAGCGACGAGAACGGGTCCTGGAAGATCATCTGCATCTCGCGGCGCAGCGGGGTCAGCTCGCGGTGCGCCAGGCCGACCAGTTCCTTCCCGGCGAAGCGCACCGAGCCGCCGTCCGGCTCGATCAGGCGCAGCAGCAGCCGGGCGACGGTCGACTTGCCGCACCCCGACTCGCCGACCAGGCCGAGGGTCTCGCCGGCGGCGAGGTCGAAGGAGACGCCGTCGACGGCGCGCACTAACTGGCGCGGCGCGCCCGGCCGGCCCCCCGGGCGGGCGAAGGTCTTGCGCAGGTCGCGGACCTCGAGCAGCGGTGTCATGGCAGCCTCCAGCAGCGCACCGCGTGGCCGGGGCGGACTTCGCGCAGCGGCGGCAACTCCCCCTGGCACGGGGCGAAGGCTTCCGGGCAGCGTTCCAGGAACGGGCACCCCTCGCCGGACTGCCCGGGGGCGGGGACGGTCCCTTCGATCGGCGTCAGCCGCCGGCGCTTCTCGCCGAGCCGCGGCACGCAGCCCAAAAGGCCCTTGGTGTAGGGGTGGCGCGGGTCGGCGAACAGCGCCGGCACCGGGGCGCTCTCCATGATCCGGCCGGCGTACATGATCGCCACCCGGTCGGCGTACTGGGCGACGATGCCGAGGTCGTGGGTGATCAGCAGCGTCGCCATGCCGCGCGCCGCCCTGGCTTCGGCCAAAAGCTCCATGATCTGGGCCTGGATGGTGACGTCCAGCGCCGTGGTCGGCTCGTCGGCGATCAGCAGCTGCGGGTTGCAGGCCAGCGCCATGGCGATCATCACCCGCTGGCGCATCCCGCCGGAGAGCTGGTGGGGGTAGTCGCGGGCGCGCTCGGCCGGCGCCGGCAGGCCGACCTGGTCGAGCATCCGCACCGCTTCGGCGGCGGCCTCGGCCCGCTCCAGCCCCTGGTGGAGGCGCAGCACCTCGGCGACCTGCTCGCCGATGCGCAGCACCGGGTTGAGGGAGGTCATCGGTTCCTGGAAGACCATGCCGATGCGGTTGCCGCGCACCCGTTGCATCTCGCCGAGCGGCATGCGCAGCAGGTCGCGGCCGTCGAAGCGGATCTCGCCGCCGACGATGCGGCCGGGGTCGGGGACCAGGCGCAGCAGGGAGAGGGCGGTCAGCGACTTGCCGCACCCCGACTCGCCCACCAGGGCGAGGGTCTCGCCCGCGGCGATCTGCAGGTCGACGCCGTTGAGCGCCTTGACCAGGCCGCGCTTGGTGAAGAAGTAGGTCTGCAGGTTCGCGATATCCAGCAAAGGGGGCATCGAGGGCTCCGAAAGGCCGCGATCAGTAAAGGCAATAAACAAGCGATGAGCGATGAGTGCTGAGCGACGAGTGCAATCAAAACCTTTTTCCGAAGGCCCACTCATCGCTCATCGCTCAGCACCCAGCACTGAAGTGACTCATCGCTCGTCGCTCAGCACTTGAAGGTTTTAGGGAAACACGCGCTCTTGCCGTTGTCAATATGGCTTGCCGGTGACGGCGCGGCGCGGGTGTGCTAACGTATGGGGATGAACGGCAAATCCCTGGCGGGTTGCGTCGACCTGCACATGCACAGCACCTTCTCCGACGGCACCTTGGCCCCCGCGGCGCTGGTGGCCGAGGCGGCGGCGGTGGGGCTGCGCGCCATCGCCCTGGCCGACCACGACAACATCGACGGCATCGGTGCGGCGCAGGCCGCCGGCCGGGAGCACGGCGTCGAGGTGGTGCCGGGGGTGGAGCTGTCGGTGGTGTGGGGGGAGCTGAACGACCTGCACCTGCTCGGCTACGCCTTCGACCCGGACCACCCGGCGCTGAACGCCGCCTTAAGCGAATTCCGCGCCTTCCGCGCCGGGCGCAGCGAACGGATCCTGGAGCGGATCAACGCGCAGCTGGCCGGGGAAGGGCGGGCGCCCATCCCGCTGGCCGCGGTCCGCGAGCGGGCCGGGGGGACGATCGGCCGGCCGCACCTCGGCCAGGCGCTGATCGCCGCCGGCTGCGTGCGCACCATGGAGGAGGCCTTCCTCCGCTATCTCGGGCCGTGCAACGTGCCGAAGCGCTTCTTCCCGGTCGCCGAGGCGATCGACCTGGTGCATGCCGCCGGCGGCTGCGCGGTGCTGGCCCACCCGATGTTCATCGGCGTCGCCGACGCGGGGCTCCCCGCGCTGCTCGACACCCTGATCGGCCTGGGGCTGGACGGGATGGAATGCTGGTGCGGCGGGGCGACCAACGACACCGTCGACCGCCTGCTGACGCTGGCGCGCCGCCGGGGGCTGATTCCCACCGGCGGCTCCGACTTCCACCAGCCCGGCATGGGCCCGCTGCTCGGCAGCGGCCTGGGGAATCTGCGGATCCCCTATGCGTGCGTGGAGGAGTTGCGGGCGAAGGCAGAGAAATACCGCGATGAGCGATGAGGGAAGGTGAAAAACAAGCGATGAGCGATGAGTGCTGAGCGATGAGTAACAATCATAAACACATTCCGCAGGCCACTCATCGCTCATCGCTCAGCACTCAGCACTGAAGTTATCCCGCCAGGTGTTCCACCAATATCTTCACCCCGATGCCGATCAGCACCAGGCCGCCGACGATTTCGACGCGCGGGCCCCACTGGTCGCCGACCCGGCGGCCGAGGAGCATGCCGGCGACGGTCAGGGCTCCGGCGACCAGGCCGATGACCAGGGCCGGGGTCCAGATCGACACGCCGAGCAGGCTCAGCGAGAAGCCGACGGCGAGGGCGTCGATGCTGGTCGCCACCGAGAGCAGGACCAGCGACAGGCCGCGGGTCGGATCGTTCGCCGCGCGCGCGTCGTCATCGTGGGTGAACGCCTCCTTGAGCATCTTGCCGCCGACGAAGGCCAGCAGGGCGAAGGCGATCCAGTGGTCCCAGGCGGCGACCTGGCGCTGCACGGTCAGCCCGGCCAGCCAGCCGATGACCGGCATCAGCGCCTGGAAGAGGCCGAAGTGGAAGCCGAGGCGGAAGAGGTGGCGGCCGGTCAGCGCCGCGAGGTTCATGCCGGTGCCGAGGGCGACGGCGAAGGCGTCCATGGCCAGCGCGAGGGCGATGCCGAGCAGGGTGACGATATCCATGGGCGGGGTTGTAGCGGCTGGCGGCGCGCGTGTCAATCCTCTTCGCGGGGGGGGATTTGCCGTCGCGGGGCGAAATGGGGTAAGATCGAAAACTGTGCCGAACCGATTCAACCCGCGACCGGAGCCGATCCTGATGAGCGCCACCAAGTTTTCGCCGATCTTCGCCCTTATCCTCCTCCTGCTGGCCGGCGCCGTGCCGGCCCTGGCCTTCACCGCCGACGGCTGCGGCGCGGGGAGCTGCGCCAGCTGCCACAGCCTCGACAAGGACGAGGCCGGCAAGATCCTTGGCGGCCTCGTCGACAAGGTCAACAAGGTCGAGTTCGCCGAAGTGCCGGGGATGTGGCTGGTGGAGGTCGAAAAGGGGGCCAACAAGCTCCCGATCTATATCGACTTCTCCAAGAAGTACGTGCTCTCCGGCAGCGTCATCCGCCTGGCCGACAAGGGGGACATCTCCCAGGAGCGCTACGCGCGGATGAACAAGGTCGACGTCAAGCGCATCCCCGTCGAGGATGCCCTGCTGCTCGGCCGCAAGGACGCGAAAATCCGGGTGATCGTCTTCACCGATCCGGAGTGCCCGTTCTGCAAGAAGCTCCACGACGAGCTCAAGGAGGTGGTCCGCCGCGACCCGGAGATCGCCTTTCTGATCAAGCTCTTCCCGCTGAAGATGCACCCCAAGGCCTACGACAAGGCGAAGAGCATCGTCTGCGCCCGCTCCCTGGAGCTGCTCGAGGCGAGCTTTGCCGGCAAGCCGCTGCCGCCGGCGACCTGCAACGGCAAGGCCGTCGACCAGACGCTGGCGCTCGGCCCCGAGCTCGGCATCCAGTCGACCCCCACCCTGGTGCTCCCCAACGGCCTGGTGCTCCCCGGCTTCAAGACCGCCGACGACCTGATCAAGCGCATCCGCGAGGAACTCGCGGCGGCGCGCGGCTGATCGCCGTCCCCCTTGCCTTTGTCCGCCCGATCTGCTAAATAGATCCCTTTCGTGACAGAAACCAGGAGGCTATCGGCATGGGTCTGATGGATGGCAAGCGCGGCATCATCTTCGGTGTCGCCAACGACATGAGTATCGCTTGGGGGATCGCCCAACAGCTGCACGCGGCCGGGGCGACCCTGGCCTTCACCTACCTGAACGAGTCGCTGGAGAAGCGGGTGCGGCCCCTGGCCGAATCGCTGCAGTCGCCGCTGATCCTGCAGTGCGACGTCGCCAGCGACGAGCAGATCGCGCAAACCTTCGCCGAGGTCGAAAAGGCCTGGGGGAAGATCGATTTCGTCGTCCACTCGGTGGCCTTCGCCAACCGCGAGGATCTCAAGCAGCCGTTCACCCAGACCAGCCGCGACGGCTTCATGCTGGCCATGGACATCAGCGCCTACTCGCTGGTGGCCGTGACCCGCTACGCCCTGCCGCTGCTCAACGAGGGCGGCAGCGTCGTCACCATGAGCTATCTCGGCGCCGAGCGCGCCGTGCCGGGCTACAACGTGATGGGGGTGGCCAAGGCCGCCCTGGAGGCCTCGGTGCGCTACCTGGCCGCCGAACTCGGCGAGAAGGGGATCCGCGTCAACGCCATCTCCGCCGGGCCGATCCGCACCCTGGCGGCCTCGGCCGTCGGCGACTTCAAGAGCAAGATCAAGCTGATGGACGACTTCGCCCCGCTGCGTCGCACCGTCACCCAGGAAGAGGTCGGCAAGTCGGCGCTGTACTTCCTCTCCGACCTCTCCTCCGGCGTCACCGGCGAGATCCACTACGTCGACGGCGGCTTCAACATCGTGGTCAGCGCCTGATTTGATGCGCTTTCCCGCATACGCACTCTCCCAGAGGGCTCCCCGTCAACGGGAGCCCTTTGCTTTGGTTTTGACCCTCACTCATCGCTCATCGCGCAGCACTTCGCACTGACCCTATGTTGCACGGCAATCTCTCCGGACTGCGCTCCGGTCAGCTCAAGGCCCTGGAACGGCTCGGCCGCCGCCGCGTCCCGCCGGACCTGGCGGTCACCCCGGAGCTGGCCCGCGAGCTGACCGAACTGTCGCGCGAGCTGCGCCGCCAGCTGGGGGTGGTCCTCGACCGCCAGGGGGCGGTGCTGCACGTGATCGTCGGCGACGACCGCGAGATCGTCCTCCCCGACCTGACCGACCACGCCCTGGGGCGCAGCGGCCTGCGCGGCCTGCGCTGCCTGCACACCCACCTCAAGGGGGAGCCGCTCTCCCAGGACGACCTCAACGACCTGGCGCTGCTGCGTCTCGACCTGATGCTGGCCGTGGCCGTCGGCGGCGACGGGCTCCCCGGGGCGGTGCACTACGCCCACCTGGTGCCGCCCGGTCCGGACGGGCGCGGTCTGGAAACGTTCAAGGCGCCCTCG
Organism: Deltaproteobacteria bacterium; assembly: GCA_005774545.1. GTDB lineage: Bacteria > Desulfobacterota > Desulfuromonadia > Desulfuromonadales > BM103 > VAUL01. The sequence goes on from VAUL01000072.1 coordinate 5,856, forward strand.
GTGCACGCCCTGGCCCTCGATTTCGCCGCCTTCATCGCCGCCCTCGACGCCGAACTGGAACGCACCCGCGGGGCGGCGGTCGATCTCGGCGACCGCCGCGAGAAGGCGATCCTCATCTCGGTGACCCAGGCGCCGCGCCAGGAGGCCGACGACGCTCTCGACGAACTGACGGAGCTGGCCCGCACCGCCGACGTGGTGGTGCTCGACCGGGTGATGCAGCGCCCCCGCCAGCTCAACCCGCGCACCCTGATGGGGGAGGGGAAGCTCAAGGAGGTGGTGATCCGCGCCCTGCAGCAGGGGGCGACGCTGCTGGTCTTCGACCAGGACCTGACGCCGGCGCAGGTGCGGGCCATCACCGCCATCACCGAGATCAAGGTCATCGACCGCAGCCAGCTGATCCTCGACATCTTCGCCCGCCGGGCCCACACCCTCGACGGCAAGGTGCAGGTCGAGCTGGCCCAGCTGCGCTACATCCTGCCGCGCCTGACCGGCAAGGGGACCGCCATGTCGCGGCTGATGGGGGGGATCGGCGGGCGCGGCCCCGGCGAGACCAAGCTGGAGATCGACCGGCGCCGGATCCACGAACGCATCGCCCGGCTGGAGAAGCAGCTCGACGACCTCGGCCGGCAGCGCCGCCAGCGCCGCCGCAAGCGGGTGGCCGCCAATGTGCCGATCGTCTCCATCGTCGGCTACACCAACGCCGGCAAGTCGACGCTGCTCAACGCCCTGACCCAGAGCGAGGTCTTCACCGAGGACCTGCTCTTCGCCACCCTCGACACCTCCACCCGGCGGCTGCGCTTCCCCCGCGAGCGCGAGGTGATCATCACCGACACGGTCGGCTTCATCCGCCAGCTCCCCAAAAGCCTGATGGGGGCGTTCAAGGCGACCCTGGAGGAGCTCGAGGACGCCCACCTGCTGCTGCACGTGGTCGACATCGCCAACCCGCGCTGCGAGGAGCAGATCCGCGCCGTGGAGAAGATCCTGCGCGACCTGGAGCTGCACGAGATCCCGCGCCTGCTGGTGTTCAACAAGACCGACCTGGTGGCGCCGGAGACCGTCGTCGCCCTGTGCCGCCGCTTCGACGCCCTGCCGGTCAGCGCCCGCGAGCGGGGCAGCTTCGGACCGCTGCTGCGCGAACTGGAGGAGCGCTTCTGGGGGGAGGACGACCCCCTGCGGGGCGAACCGGTTTGACTTGCACCCCGCTTCCGGGGTAACATCACGCCGTTTATCTCTATCCGGGAGGGTGACGTTTTGATGCGTTCGTTCTGGCCATTGTGCCTGCTTCTGCTGCTGCTGGCCGGTTGCGCCGTCGACGTCCGTACTTCTCCGCAAGCCCATCTCCGTCTGTCCCCGCAGGTTTCCCGCAGTGCCCTCCCGGCCGACCCGGTTCTCCCGGCGCCGTCGCCCTCCGCCCAGCCCGCCGGCTTCGTTGATGCCGCGGCGCCGCTCCTGCCGCCCGCCGACCCGGCCGCCGACCTGGCGGAGGAGGATACGGACGCGGTCGAGACCGACGAGGAGGGGGTGGCCGCCGACCTCGACGAGGAGGAGCTCGATCCGGAAACGCTCGAGGACAACGCCGCGCTGCAGGCCGTCGACGCCGCCCCGCCCGAGGAGGAAGGGGAGACGGTGTTCCTCGGCGAGAACGAGTTCGACTTCCCGCTCGTCGACAACGAGAAGGTCCGCTACTTCGTCGACTATTTCAGCGGCCCCCTCAAAAAGCACGTGCGCACCTGGCTGGAGCGTTCGACCACCTACCTGCCGATGATGCGGGAGATCTTCGCCGAGCAGGGGCTGCCGAAGGATCTCGTCTACCTGGCGATGATCGAGTCGGGGTTCAACAACAAGGCCTACAGCCGGGCGCGCGCCTCGGGGCAGTGGCAGTTCATCGAGGGGACCGGGCGCGTGTACGGGCTGTCGAACGACTGGTGGCGCGACGAGCGCCGCGACCCGGAGAAGGCGACCCGCGCCGCGGCCCGGCACCTGGCCGACCTCTACCGGATGTTCGACGGCGACTGGTACCTGGCGCTGGCCGCCTACAACGCCGGCGCCGGCAAGATCCGCAAGGCGATCGAGCGTTACGGCACCCGCGACTTCTGGCAGCTGACCCACGGCTCCTACCTGAAAAAGGAAACCAAGCAGTACGTGCCGAAGATGCTGGCCGGGCTGATGATCGCCAAGCACCCCGAGCGCTACGGCTTCACCGATCTCGCCTACCAGGCGCCGCTGGCCTACGAGCAGGCGGAACTCCCCGCGGCCACCGACATCGAGGTGATCGCCCGTCTGGCGGAAACCGACTACGAGACGGTCAAGAAGCTCAACCCCGAGCTGAAGCGCTGGAGCACCCCGCCGGGGGTGAGCGCCTATCCGCTGCGCCTGCCGGTCGGCAGCGGCGCCGCCTTTGCCGAGCGCTATGCCCAGCTGCCGGAGAACGAACGGACCAACTTCGTCTATCACAAGGTGAAGAAGGGCGACACCCCCGCCGCCCTGGCCAAGCGCTACAACGTGCGCGCCGACGACATCCTGCGCTTCAACAAGCTGCGCAGCAACCGCGCGCTGCGCGTCGGCCAGAACCTGCTGATCCCGCTCAACCCGGAAGCCGGCAAGATGGCGCTGGCCGACCTGCGCGAATCGCTGCGCGACGACGCCCCCGCGGCGAAGGGGGGCAAGGGCGGCGGCAAGCGCTACACGGTGCGCCGCGGCGACAGCCTCTACAAGATCGCGCGGCGCTTCAACGTCTCCGAGCAGCAGCTGCGCGGCTGGAACGGCCTGCGCGGCAACGCCCTGAAGCCCGGGCAGAGCCTGGTGGTCGCCGCCGGCACCGGCGCGGGCAAGGCGAACGCTGCGGCGAAGGCGACGCCGGCCGCCAGGGCGGGCAAGGGCGACGTGCGCAAGATCGTTTACCAGGTGCGCGCCGGCGACTCGCTCTGGACCATCGGGCGGCAGTTCGACGTCGAGGCCAGCCAGATCCGCGGCTGGAACAACCTGCCGCGAAACCCGGTGCTGCGCCCCGGCCAGCGTCTGACGTTGCTGGTCAAGAGCAACTCCCGTGGCTGAGCCGGAACAGGCGCTCTTCCTCCACGTACCCCCCGAGACTCTCCCCCCCGGCATCGCGCGACTTTACGCCGGCGCCGAATTCTGCCCCTGGCGTTTCCCGGCCACGGCCGAGCTGCGCCGCCTCCTGGCCCTGGCCCGCGAGCGGCGGCTGGCGTTCACCCTGGTCACCCCGGTGCTGATCGAGCCGCAGCGCACCCCCCTGTACGACCAGCTGGCCCTGCTGCTGCCGGAGTTCGGAGCCGCCGACGAGGTGGTGATTTCCGACTGGGGGACGCTCGACCTGGTCCGGGAGCTGCGACCGGAGACGACCGTGGTGCTCGGCCGGGTGCTCTCCGGCCAGAAGCGCGACGCGCGCACCGTCGCCCTCGACCTCGGCGCGGCGCAGGCCGCGCACTTCCGCCAGGGGAGCTGGTACTCGGCGCCGGCCGCCGGCCTGCTCCGCGAGCTGGGGATCCGGCGCGTCGAGCTCGACAACCTGCTGCAGGGGCTCGACCCGCTGCCGGCGTCGCTGCAGGGGACGCTGCACGTCCCCTACGCCATGGTCGCCTCGAGCCGCAACTGCCCGTTCCGCCGCCCCGGCAGCGCCCGGCCGTGCCCGCGCCCGTGCGGCGAGGTCTTCACCCTGCGCGCCGCCGACTGCCCGGTGCCGCTGCTGCAGGGCGGCAACACCCAGTTTCTGTGCAACGAGCGCCTGCCGGAAGATCTGGCGGCCCTCGGCATCGACCGCGTCGTCGCGCACAGCGAACTGCCCCGCTGACCCCGCCCCGGGTTTTGACATTTCCCCCCCGGATTGCTACAC
>VAUL01000073.1 GCA_005774545.1 Deltaproteobacteria bacterium
GGTGGCTCGGCTGCCGAATTGCAGAAATGCAAAAATAGTGGGGGCGGGGGCGGTCTTGGCCGCCGCCGGACGGTAACGGCGGCCGGTCTTTGGTTTTTTAGCTAACGATAACAGGGTGTTGCAGTTTTTTGCCGAACGTCTTCGCATTCTTGCAGAAATGCAAAAAGCCCTTTCGCATTCGTGCAATTGGCGAGTCTCAGCCGTCCTCAATCTCTTTTTTGCGGATCCCGTACTTCTTCAGCTTGCGATAGACGGTGGCCATGTTCATGCCGGCCTCGGCGGCGGCCGCCTCGACATTGCCGCCGTGCTTGCGCAGCAGGCGGGTGAGGTACTCGGTCTCGAAACGGGCCAGGGCCGCGTCGTAGTCGGCCTGGCTGGCGAATTGCGCGGGCTGGTCGGTGACGATGAACTGGGAGAGGGCCGGCAGTCCGATGTAGGCCCCGCTTTCGATGGTCAGCGCCGCCTCGATGACGTTGCGCAGCTGGCGGATGTTTCCCGGCCAGGGGTAGTTGCAGGCCGCCTCGAGCGCCTCCGGGGTCAGCCCCTTGCAGCTGGTGCCGAACTTATCGTTCTGTTCGCGGATGAAGTGGGCCACCAGCAGCGGGATGTCGTCGCGGCGTTCGCGCAGCGGCGGCAGGTGCAGGTTGATGACGTTGAGCCGGTAGAAAAGGTCCTCGCGGAACACCCCCTTGGCGACGTCGGCCTGGAGGTCGGAATTGGTGGCCGAGATCAGGCGGACGTTGACCTTGGTCGGCGTGGTCTCGCCGAGACGCCGGAATTCCTGTTCCTGGAGGAAGCGCAGCAGGGTCTTCTGGACATTGAGCGGCAGGTTGCCGACCTCGTCGAGGAACAGGGTGCCGCCGTCGGCGGCTTCCAGCAGCCCCTGGCGGTTCTCGGTGGCGCCGGTGAAGGCCCCCTTGCGGTAACCGAACAGCTCGCTCTCGAGGATGTTCTCGGGGAGCGCGCCGCAGTTGACCGCGACAAACCTGCGGTCCCGGCGCGGCGAATTGTGATGGATCGCCTGGGCGATCAGCTCCTTGCCGGTTCCCGATTCACCGGTGATCAGCACGCCGGTGTCGCGCACCGCGACCTTGGCGACCTTCTCGAGCAGCGCCTGGATCCCCGTCGAGGCGCCGATGATCCGGTCGAAGCGGAACTTGCCGGTCAGCTCCTCCTTCAATTCGCGATTCTCCTCGACCAGGGCATGGTGCTGGAGGGCATGCTTCACCCGATAGACCAGTTCGTCCGGCTCGAACGGCTTGGTGATCATGTCGTAGGCGCCGCGGCGCAGGGCCTGGATCGACATCTCCACGGTGGCGAAGGCGGTGATCATGATCACCGGGATCTCGGGGTCGCGGCGGCGCAGGTGCTGCAGCACCTCCAGGCCGTCCATTTCCGGCATCTTGATGTCGGTGATGACCAGTTCGAAACTGCCGGCGGTGAAGTCGGCCACCGCCTGCACCGGGTTGGTGTAGGCCTTGGTGTGGTAGCCCTGGTCGCGCAGCACCGCCTCCATCATCCGGCAGAGCCCGGCCTCGTTGTCGATCAGCATGATGCGTACGGCGGGCATCAGATTTCCTCCCTGGTCAATGGCAGGTGCACGGTGACGACGGTCCCGGTGCCGATGGTGCTGGCGATGCGGATCGTGCCGTGGTGGAGCTCGATCAACTGCCTGGTGATCGCCAGGCCGAGGCCGGTGCCGCGCTCCTTGGTGGTGAAGAACGGCTCGAAGATCCTCGCCAGGTGCTCTTCGGCGATGCCGCAGCCGGTGTCGGCAAAGGTCAGCACGGCGAACTCCTCCTCGCGGGCGGTTGCCACGGTCAATTCCCCCCTGCCGTTCATCGCCGAGCCGGCATTGAGGATCAGGTTGATCGCCACCTGGCGGATCTGGTCGCCGTCGACCGGGACCGGCGGCAGAGTCGGGTCGAAGCTGCGCACGATCCTGACCCCGAACAGGTCGGTGTGGTTGGCGGCGAAATCGACGATCTGGTCGAGCAGATGGTTGAGATCGGTCGGCGCCAGCTCGGGCTGCGGCGTGCGGGCGTAGCTGAGCAGATCCTGGACGATCTTCTTGCAGCGCTTGCTTTCGCGTTTGATCTCATGGATGTAGTGGTAATTGGGATCGTCCTCGGGAAGTTTCTTCTCGAGATAGGCGGCGTAGCCGAGAATGACCCCGAGGGGGTTGTTGATTTCGTGGGCGACCCCCGAAGACAGGACGCCGAGCGAGGCCATCTTCCCCTGCTGGGCCAGGTTGGCCTCAAGCTCCCGGTTGCGTTGCAGGACCGAGGTCATCCGGTTGAAGGCGGCTGCCAGTTCGCCCAGTTCGTCGCGGCTGTCGACCTGCATCTGGCGGTCGGTCTGGCCGCGCTTGATGGCACGGATCGTCTCGGTCATGTGCCGGATCGGGTCGGACAGAACCTTGGCGGCGAGAAACACCAGGGCGGTGGCGAGCAGCCCGACGCCGAGCGAGATCCAGCCGAGGCTCTTGAAGATCCGGTCCTTGATCAGGTTGGTCTCGCGGTAGAATTCATCCTCGTAGGAGCCGACCGCGACGATCCAGTCCCACGGCTTGTAGTGGAGGTAGCGCACGATCTTGCGCCGCGGCTCGGCTTCGCCGGGGTTTTGCCAGGGGTAGCGGATCCACCCTTCGCGCCGTTCGCACATCTGCTGGATGAAGGCGGTCCCCTCGCTGTCGCGCGCGGCGAAGATGTTCTGCCCCTCCGCCTCGGGGTGGATGGTCAGCGTCCCCTTGCGGTCCATGCAGTAGATGTAGCCGGTCTGCCCGACCTTCTTGGCCTTCAGCTGTTCCTTGAGGGCGGCGAAGGCCCTGGCTTCAACGGCCGGGTCGCCATAGGTCTCGTCGATGTAGCCGCCGGCCGCGATGATCCAGTCCCAGGGGGCGAAGTAGCGGTAGGTCACCATCTTCGGCCGTGCCTTGGCGTCGAGATCCGGATTGCGCCAGGGGTAGCTGATGGTCAGGATCTGCTCCGGGGCCGCGGTTCTGGCCGCCTGGCACATCGCGCGGATGAAGTACTGCCCGTCCTCGTCGCGCTGGTCGTAGACGTTTTCTCCCTCCCGGGCAATGTGCACCGTGAGGTCGCCGCGGGTGGTCATGGCGTAGATGTAGCCGGTCTCCCCGACCTGAACCCGTTTCAGGGTGCGGCGGGCAATCTCCTGGGCGGTGGCCCGGTCGATCTGGCCGGCCTGCTGCTGGCGGTACTGGGCCTCGACCAGGCCGTAGGCGAGGTTGGTCAGCGTCGCCAGTTCCTTGTGGATGGTCTGCTTCTTGTCCTCGCGGTAGACCTCGAACTGGTGGTGGTGGGCATCGAGCAGGTCGACGGTGAAATGGGCGAGATGGTCGAGGTCGTCCATGCTCGCCTGGGTGATGCCGAGCTGAGCCTGGCGGTTGGCGATCCAGCCGACCACGCCGCCGACGAGGAACAGCGGCACGAGCACCAGCGGCAGCACGACCACCAGCAGTTTCCAGCGGATCTGCAGGTTGTTGACGAAGCGAAACAGATGACGACTCATGATAAAATCCGGTGAAAAGCTACTGCGGAGGCCGGCTGCGGCGTTGCGCGGTGCTCGCCCCCTCGCCTATCCTTACGGATATGTCTCGGATTTTGAGCCCGAAGGGATGAGAACTTTTGAATGATGCGGTTTCCTTTGGAAAAAATCAAGCGGACGGTCAGTACAGCTCGTATTTGAGCAGACGGCATTCGAGCGGACCGTTCCACAGGGGGACGCGCCGGGTCGCCTTCAGGCCGATGCGCTTGGCGGCCTCGAGGTTGCCGGTGAGCAGCCAGGCGGTCCAGCCGGTCCAGCGCTGCTTGAGGGTGTCGCCGATCGACCGGTACAGCAGTTCGAGGGCGCCGTCGTCCTTGAGGCGTTCGCCGTAGGGCGGATTGCACAGCAGCGTGCCCGGCCCGGCTGGCGGCTCGAACCGGGCGAAGTCGCTGCGCTCCCAGCGGATGCCGCCGGCGGCAGGCTGCCGGGCGGCATTGTCGCGGGCCGCCGCCAGGGCCCGCGGGTCGCGGTCGGCGCCGATGATCGGCGCGGCAGCGGGGCGGCGCAGCCGGTGGGCTTCGTCGCGAAGCGCCTGCCAGCCGCCGGCGTCGAAGCCGGGCCACTTCTGGAAGGCGAAGCCGCGTCCCAGCCCGGGGGCTGTGCGCGTGGCGATCAGTGCGGCTTCGATCGGCAGGGTGCCGGAACCGCACATCGGGTCGACGAACGGAGTCGTGCCGTCCCAGCCGCTGAGCAGCAGCAGGCCGGCCGCCAGCGTCTCCCGCAGCGGGGCGACGGTTCGCTCCAGGCGGTAGCCGCGGCGGTGCAGCCCGTCGCCGGCCAGGTCGAGGCTGACCGTGCAGCGGTTCTTGTGAATATGCAGGTTGACGGGGAGGTCGGGGGCGGCCGGGTCGATGTCGGGGCGCCAGCCGCGAAGGTCGCGCAGCCGGTCGACGATGGCGTCCTTCCCCTTGAGGGCCGCGAAGCGCGAATGGGTCAGGGCCGAATCGCGGACGCTGGCATCCAGGGCCAGCGTCATCCCCGGGGTGAGAAATCCCTCCCAGGGGCAGTTGCGCACCCCCTCGTAGAGCTGGTCGGCCGAAGCGCATGCGAAGGTGGCGACGGGCTGCAGCACCCGGTTGGCGGTGCGCAGCCAGAGGCAGGCGCGGTAGCCGTCGGTGCGGTCGCCGCGGAAGTGGACGCCGCCCGGGACCGGGCGGACCTCGACGACCCCCAGGGCCTGCAGCTCGCCGGCGAGGATCTCCTCCAGCCCCCGGGCGGTGGTGGCAAAATAATCGATCCGGTTCATGAGCGGCGCCGGGCGAAAGTCAGCGGCGCGTTCACGGCTGCGGCTTCGTCGCCGCCGGTGCGCTGAGGCGGGCTTCGACCGCCGGCGGCAACGGCTGGTTGATGCGGTAGTCCCGGAACGAGACCTCGAGCCGGTCCTGCAGGTCGGGGCGCTGCACCACCTGGAGGATGGTGGCCGGAACCAGGTAGCCGGACACTTCAGTGAAGGTGATCTCGAGCAGGTCGTCGATCCTGCCGTCGGGGCTGGTGACCCGCACCCGTTCAGGCATGAAGCTGCCGCCGGCCTCGCGGTAGCGCACTTCGGCGGTGAGTTGCAGCCCCCCGGCGGCATGGACGGTCACCTCGCGGACGGTGCGGGTCCGGGCGTCGATGTCGAACGCCAGCCTGCTGACCCCGGTGCGCGGCAGGCGCAGGCCGTTGCCGTAAAAAGCCGTGCCCACATCGGTCGGCTCCGGAAAGGCGATGTCGATGCGCTGCAGCAGGCTGTCCGCCACGGTGGTTTCGGTGCTTTTGACCTCGGCGCCGGCTGCCAGTTGCCGGCGCTGTGCCGCCCGGCCGGGAGGGAGCAGCAGGTCCTCGGAGTCGGTCGCCAGTCCGGCAGCGAAATGCTCGACGATCTTCTGCACGTAGGGCGAGGTCTGCGGGCCTTCGGCAAGAATGATCCCCCCGGGGACGCCGCGCCGCCAGTACTTGACGACGGTCGGGGCTTCGGGGCGGGGCATGTCCGGCGGCATGCTCGCGGTCATCGTCCGGATGCCGCTGGCAATCCGGTCGGTGACGACGGTCGCCCGGAAATTCTCCAGCCCCGGTTGCAGGCGGCCCATCGCCGCGGCGGTTGCCTCGAGAGCGGCGAGGCGGTCCTCGGCGCCGGCCGCGGCGGTGAGGAGCAGGAACGACGAGAGCAGCAGCGACAGCAGGCGCGGCAGACGGTTCATGGCGGCGGGTCTCCGGCCCGGCGGGGCAATTGACACCCCGCGGGCAACTGGTTAACGTGTCCGGCAGACGGCAAGGCCTTGGCGTGCGGTGGATGCCTGCCGGAAGAGCAGGATAGTCGATCAGTTGCAGCCTGACAAGGAGTTCGCGTGCTGAATTTCGATGCGGCCCGTCAGCCGGCGGCCCCCGGCGTCTACCTGATGCGCGACGGCGCCGGCAAGGTTCTGTATGTCGGCAAGGCCAAGAACCTGCGACAGCGCCTGCGCAGCTACCTGGCCGCCGAGCGCGACAGCCGTCCCCAGATCCGCTTTCTCCTCGAGCGCGCGGTGACCGTCGAGACGATTGTCACCGATACCGAGAAGGAGGCGCTGCTCCTTGAAAACACCCTGATCAAGGAGCACCGGCCACGCTACAACATCGACCTCCGCGACGACAAAACCTTCATTTCCCTGCGCCTCGACCTGCGCGAAGAGTTTCCGGCCTTCGAGATCGTGCGGCGGGTGCGGGCCGACGGCGCCCGCTACTTCGGCCCCTTCACTTCGGCGACCGCGGTGCGCGACACCCTCAAGGAGGTGCAGCGCAGTTTCCCGCTGCGGCGCCTCCCCTGGGCGCGCTGCCGTCGCCGGACGCGCCCCTGCCTGTTCCACCAGGTCGGCCAGTGCAGTACGCCGTGCCATGGCCTGATCAGCCGGGACCAGTACCGCGCGCTGGTCGACGGGGCGATCGCCCTGCTCGAAGGGCGCTCCGGCGAGGTGCTCGGGATGCTGCGCCAGCGCATGGGCGAAGAGGCGGCTGCGCTCCGCTTCGAGGCCGCGGCCCGGCTCCGCGACCAGATCCGCGCCATCGAGCAGACCGTCGAACGGCAGAAGGCCGTGCGTCACGGGGCGCCGGACCGGGACGTCGTCGGCGTGCATCGGGCCGGCGGCGAGATCGAAGTCGCGGTGCTGTTCTTCCGCCAGGGGCAACTGGCGGGGCGTCGCAGCTACAACCTCGATTGGGGGCTGGACGAATCGCGCCTGCTCGAGGAATTCCTGCTGCGCTACTACGACCGCGATGTGCCGATTCCGGACGAGGTGCTCCTGCCGCTGCCGGTCGAAGGGGCGGAGGCTCTGGCCGAGTGGCTGAGCGAGCGCCGCGGCCGCCGTGTCCGGCTGCTCACGCCCCGGCGCGGCGAACGGGGCGCACTGCTGGCGCTGGCGGCGCGCAACGCCGAAGAAGGGTGGCGGGAGCGAGGCAGCCGCGAGGAGGCGCGGGACAGGATCCTGGCGGAGTTGCAGAACCGGCTGCACCTGACCCGTCCCCCCCGGCGCATCGAGTGCTTCGACATCTCCACGCTGCAGGGGCAGGCAACGGTCGGCAGCATGGCCGTCTGCGTCGACGGCGAGCCGGCGCCGGGGGAGTACCGCCACTACCGCATCCGCAGCGCGGCGGCCGGCGACGATTTCGCGGCCCAGGGCGAAGTGTTGCGCCGGCGGTTGCGGCGCGGCCTCGACGAGCAGGTTCTCCCCGACCTGATCGTCATCGACGGCGGCCCCGGCCAGCTCGGCGTATTGCAGGCCCTGCTCGCGGAGCTGGGGCTGGCAGGGCGGGTCGATGCCGTCGGCATGGCCAAGAGCCGGACCCGTGGCGACGTGCGCGGGCGGACGGTGGAGCGCAGCGACGAGCGGTTTTTTCTCCCCGGTCGCAAGAACCCGGTGATCCTGCGCCGCGGGGCGGCGGCCCTCTTTTTCCTCGAACGGTTGCGGGACGAGGCTCATCGCTTTGCCGTCACCCGGCATCGCCGGCTGCGCAGCCGCGATCAGCTGACCTCGGCTCTGGACTCCATAGCCGGCATCGGGCCGCAGCGTCGCAAGCTGCTGCTGCGCCATTTCGGCAGTGTCGCCAGGCTGCGGGCGGCGACCCTCGACGAACTGCGTGCCGTTCCGGGGCTGCCGGCACCGGTCGCGGTCCGGCTGCATGGCTGCCTGCAGGATCCCGGGGCCGGCGATCGGGGCGACGGGTTACGGTGACGCTCCGGCTGCCGGTTCCAGCTCGATCAGGGTGAGTTCCGGTGGCGACAGGAGCCGCATCGGCGGCCCCCAGCTGCCGGTGCCGCGGCTGGTGTAGAGCCAGCTGTCGCCGTCCAGCCGGTAGAGGCCGTCCTGCAGGGGGTAGGCCAGGCCGGTGACGAGGTTGAACGGGAAAAGTTGCCCGCGGTGGGCGTGTCCGGAGAGCTGCAGGGTGAACCGGTCGGTGGCTTCGCGGTCGACCCATGGGCGGTGTTTGAGGAAGATGACCGGGAGGTTCGGGTCGGCAGCGGCCAGGGCGCGGGCATCCCCCTGCTGCTCGCCCCAGGCCGGGTCGGGGACTCCGGCGATCTGGAGGCCGCCGACCGTGACGAGCTCATTGGTGAGGGTCCGGAAGCCGGCGGCACGCAGGTAATCGAGGGCGTTGTCGCGCCCGGCGTAGGCCTCGTGGTTGCCGACGACGGCAAACTTGCCGAGCGGCGGAGCCAGTCGCAGCCATGGTGCACTCAGTCCCTCCAGATGGTTGCGCTGCGCGTCGAGCAGGTCGCCGGTGACCACCAGCAGGTCGGGCCGCAGCGGACGGATGGTCTCGATCACCCGGTCGAGGACCGCCTCGCGGTTGATCAGGCCGAGATGCAGGTCGGAAACCTGGACGATGCGCAGGCGCGGCAGCCCGGGCGGGAGTTTGGCAACCTGCAGGGTCACCCGCTCGACCCGCAGGTCGGCCGCTTCGAAAAACGCCCAGGTCCCTGCCCCGAGCACCGCGATCAGGGCAAACAGCGCCGGCCGCCGGCCCGCCAGAACCCAACCGCGCAACGCCGGCCGATACCGCCCGGCCAGCCGGATTACGCCGTTCCAGGCGCCCTGGGCGGTGAACAGGGCGAAGGCCAGCCAGAGGAACCCCATCCACAGGTAGCCGATCCAGGCCATGGCCCGTGCCGCCAGGTCGAGATCGGCGCGCTCCAGCAGCCGGGTCAGGATCGGGGCCGCGATCATCACCCCGGCCAGCGTGGCAAAGCCGGCGCGCACTCTGCGTCCGGCCGGGACCAGCGGGCGCACCCCCAGCCACACCATCAGGTGCATGAGCGTGTAGATCAGCAGGAAGGTGACGGCAAAGAGCGTCATTGCTGTTCCGGTCGCAGAATAAAAAAGCCCCCGGTAAGAACCCGGGGGCTTTTTCAGGGTGAGTCGAAGGGTTATTCCTTGGTGATCTGCGCGTCTTCGATGATGACGTCGTACTTGTAGCCGTAGCCGTAGTCCTTGGCGACCGTCAGCTTGCCGCTGACCACCACGGTGTCGCCGACCTTGGCCTGGGCGCTGGTGTTGACGGTCAGGTCGCTGGTGCCGTCCTTGCCGCTGCCGTCCTGGATGTGCAGCCAGTTCTTGCCCATGATTTCGGGGCTGAACTTGACCACCTTGCCGCGCACCTTCACCGGCTTGCCGGCCAGGGCGCTCTTCTGGGCGAAGATGTCGGCCACGGTCTGGTCAGCCTTCTTGATCCCCTTGAGGTCGATGCTCGCCGGGGCGGTGACTTTCGGCGCGCCCGACGCGCCGCCTGCAGGCGGATGACCTTCCGGCATGCCGCCGGGCATCGCGCCGGCCGGGGCGGCGCCGTTCACCAGGAGGGAGGGGACGAAGTAGACCATGTCGAACTTGCGGCCGAGGCTCTTGCTCTCGTAGTTCGGCATCGGCATCCCGTCCGGGACCGCGACCGTGTCGCCGACCTTCACCTGCACCTGGGGCGCGGCCGCCCAGATCTTCTCCTTGCCGGTGTCAACCTGCACGTAGGTGTAGCCGGCGGCATTCATCGTTTCCGTGACCTTGCCGGTTTTGCCGGGGGCGGCGGCCGGCGCGCCGGCCGCCGCCCCCGGCAAAAC
>VAUL01000011.1 GCA_005774545.1 Deltaproteobacteria bacterium
GGGGGCGGGGGCGCTTGCGCGGCCTTGGCCAGGAAGGTCAGGGCGCGTTCCTGCTGGCCGTCGTCGAGCAGGGCGTCGGCCACGGCGAGGTACAGGGACTGGCGCTGGTCGGCCGGCAGGGTCTGCGGATCGACGCGCTCGAGCAGGGCGAGCGCCTGGGCCAACTTGCCGGCGGCAGGTTGATCGCCGGCCGGCGGCGGGGGTTCCGCCCCGGCCGCAGCCGCCAGCAGAACGATCAGCAGCCCCGCCAGCATGCGGCGCATCAGCCGAACATCTCCTTGACCTTGTCGAAGAAGCCCTTGCCCAGCGGGTGAATCTCCGCCCCGGCTTCGCGGGCGAACTCCTCGAGCAGCTCCTTCTGGCGCGCCGTCAGCTGGGTCGGCGTCTCCACCCGGACCACCACCAGCTGGTCGCCGCGGCCGTACCCCTGCAGCACCGGGATCCCTTTGCCGGCCAGCTTGAGGATCTTCCCGCCCTGGGTGCCGGCAGGGATCTTCAGGCGCACCTTGCCGTCGAGGGTCGGCACGTCGATCTCGCACCCGAGGGCCGCCTGCGGGAAGGAGATCGGCACCTCGCAGATCACGTCCTGCCCCTCGCGGCGGAAGATCGGGTGATCGCTGACGCTGATCACCACGTACAGATCGCCGGGCGGCGCGCCGTGGGCGCCGGCCTCCCCTTCGCCGGAGAGCTTGAGGCGGTTGCCGTTCTCCACCCCGGCCGGAATCTTCAGGGAGAGGGTCTTCTTGCTGCGGGTCAGGCCCGTGCCGCGGCACTCCGGACAGGGGTCCTTGATGATCTTCCCTTCGCCGTTGCACGTCGGGCAGGGGCGGGTCAGGGAGAAGAAGCCCTGCTGGAAGCGGACCTGGCCGCTGCCGCGGCAGCTGCCGCAGGTCTGCGGCGAGGTTCCGGGCTTGGCGCCGCTGCCGTGACAGTGGCTGCAGCTCTGGTGGCGCGGCACCTGGATCTTGGTCTCCAGGCCGAACGCCGCCTCCTCGAAGCTGATCGTCAGGTTGTAGCGCAGGTCGTCGCCGCGCCGGCCGCGCCGGCTGCGGCCGCCGGCACCGAAGATGTCGCCGAAGATGTCGCCGAACAGATCCTCGAAGGGGGTGCCGCCGAAGCCGCCGCTGGAGAAGCCGCCCCCCTGCTCGACGCCGGCATGGCCGTACTGGTCGTAGAGGGCGCGCTTCTGCGCGTCGGAGAGGACCGCGTAGGCCTCGGACAGCTCCTTGAAGCGCTCCTCGGCCTCCTTGTCCCCCGGGTTCTTGTCCGGGTGGCACTGCACCGCCAGCTTGCGGTAGGCCTTCTTGATTTCGGTCTCGCTGGCGTTGCGGTTGACGCCGAGAATTTCGTAATAGTCGCGCTTGGCCACGCGTCATCCCTTCCTAACGAACGTAGGGGCGAACTGGTTCGCCCCTACCACGGCCCGATTCGCTCCGGGCAAAGTGCCTACTTCTTCTTGTCGTCGACTTCCTCGAACTCGGCGTCGACCACGTCACCCTGCTTGCCGCCGGCCGTCTCGCCGCCGGCACCTTCGGCGGAAGCGGACTGCTGGGCCTGCTGGTACATGACCTCGGCGAGCTTGTGCGAGGCGGTGGCCAGGGCTTCGGTCTTCTGGCGGATGGCCTCGGCGTCGTCGCCGTCCATCGCCTTCTTCAGCTCCTCCAGGGCGCTCTCGATCCCCTTGCGGGTCGCCTCGTCGACCTTGTCGCCGTGCTCCTTGACCGCCTTCTCGGTGGTGTAGACCAGCCCGTCGGCCTGGTTGCGGGCCTCGATCACCTCGCGCTTCTTCTTGTCCTCGGCGGCATGGGACTCGGCGTCCTTGACCATCCGCTCGATCTCCTCCTTGGAGAGGCCGCTCGAGGCGGTGATGCGGATCGACTGCTCCTTGCCGGTGCCGAGATCCTTGGCCGAGACGTGGACGATGCCGTTGGCGTCGATGTCGAAGGTCACCTCGATCTGCGGCACGCCGCGCGGCGCCGGCGGGATGCCGGTCAGGTCGAAGCGGCCGAGGGTCTTGTTGTCACTGGCCATCTCGCGCTCCCCCTGCAGGACGTGCACGGAGACCGCCGGCTGATTGTCGGCGGCGGTGGAGAAGACCTGGCTCTTCTTGCAGGGGATGGTGGTGTTCTTCTCGATCAGCTTGGTCATCACCGAACCGAGGGTTTCGATCCCCAGGGAGAGCGGGGTGACGTCGAGGAGCAGGACGTCCTTGACCTCGCCCTTGAGGACCCCCCCCTGGATGGCGGCGCCGACGGCGACCACCTCGTCGGGGTTGACCCCCTTGCTCGGCACCTTGCCGAAGATCTCCTCGACCTTCTTCTGCACCGCCGGCATACGGGTCATGCCGCCGACCAGGATCACCTCGTTGATCTCGCCCGAGGACATGCCGGCATCCTTGAGAGCGGTTTTGCACGGCTCGACCAGCTTGGCCAGCAGGTCGGCGCAGATGCTCTCCAGCTTGGCGCGGCTCAGCTTGAGGTTGAGGTGCTTCGGGCCGCTCTGGTCGGCGGTGATGAACGGCAGGTTGATGTCGGTCTCCATGCTCGACGACAGTTCGCACTTGGCCTTCTCGGCGGCCTCCTTGAGGCGCTGCAGGGCCATCTTGTCGTTGCGCAGGTCGATCCCCTGGTCTTTTTTGAACTCGTCGGCCACGAAATCGATGATGCGCTGGTCGAAGTCCTCGCCGCCGAGAAAGGTGTCGCCGTTGGTCGACTTGACCTCGAAGACGCCGTCGCCCAGTTCGAGGATGGAGATGTCGAAGGTGCCGCCGCCGAGGTCGAACACGGCGATCTTCTGCTCGTGCTTCTTGTCGAGGCCGTAGGCCAGCGCCGCGGCGGTCGGCTCGTTGATGATGCGCAGCAGGTTGAGACCGGCAATCTTGGCGGCATCCTTGGTGGCCTGGCGCTGGGAGTCGTTGAAGTAGGCCGGCACGGTGACCACCGCATCGGTCACCGGCTGACCGAGGTAATCCTCGGCGGTCTGCTTCATCTTCTGCAGGACCATCGCCGAGATCTCCGGCGGGCTGTACTTCTTGCCGCGCGCCTCGACCCAGGCGTCGCCGTTGTCGGCCTGAACGATCTTGTAGGGGACCAGGGAGATGTCCTTGCGCACCGCTTCGCTGTCGTACTTGCGGCCGATCAGGCGCTTGATGGCGAACAGGGTGTTCTCCGGGTTGGTGACCGCCTGGCGCTTGGCCTGCTGGCCGACCAGACGCTCGCCGCTTTCGGTGAAAGCGATGATCGACGGCGTGGTGCGCGCCCCTTCCGAGTTGGCGATGACCACCGGCTCGCCCCCTTCCATGATGGCGACGCAGGAGTTGGTGGTCCCCAGATCGATCCCGATAACTTTGCTCATTGCTCACATCCTCCTTGGGACGGTTGAATTATTCTTCGGTTGTTTCGGCGGCCGGGGCGGCCGGGGCCTTGGCGACCACGACCAGCGCCGGGCGCAGCAGGCGGTCCTGCAGCAGATACCCCTTCTGATACTCGCTGACCACCGTCCCCGGCGGCTGCTCGGCCGTCTCCGCCTGCGCCATCGCCTGGTGCAGGTTGGCATCGAAGGGGGCCCCGATGCTCGTGATCGGGCGGGCGCCGAAATCCTCGACGACCTTGCGGAACTGGGTGACGGTCATCGACACCCCTTCCACCAGCCCCTGGGTTTCGCCGTTCCGGCCGGCGTGCTCGAGGGCCCGCTCCAGGTTGTCGAGTACCGGCAGCACCTCCAGGAGCAACTCCTTGCGGGTGAAAATGCGGAACTCCTCCTTGTCGCGCTGGGTACGCTTGCGGAAGTTCTCCAGTTCGGCGCGCTCGCGCAGGTAGAGATCCCAGTTCCTGGCCGCCTCGGCACGGGCCGCTTCGAGCGGATCGGGCTCCGCGGCCGGGGCTTCCGCCGGGGTCTCGGCGGCCGCGGCCGCGTCCGCAACGGCAGCCTCGGCGGCGGCCGCGTCCTGTTCTTTCTTACGGTGCTTGCTCAACGGTTCACTCCTATTCCAGCTCTTCATCCAGCATGCGACTGATCATGCCGGCGGTATAGTCGACGATCGGGATCAGCGTCGAGTAGGGCATGCGGCTCGGGCCGATGACGCCCAGCGCCCCCAGCGTGCCGCGGGGTCCCGAGTAGCTGGCGGTGATCAGGCTGCACCCGGCCAGCTCGGGACATTCGATCTCCCCGCCGATGATCACCTGCACCCCCTTGGCCTGCAGGCCGCGGTCGAGCAGGGAGAGGAGCAGGCTCTTCTGCTCGAAGGCACGGAAGATCCGCTTCATCCGCTCCAGATCGGTAAACTCGGGCTGGTCGAGAAGGTGGCTGGTCCCTTCGATGATCACCTCGTCGTCGCCCTGCTCGGCCAGCGCCTGCGCGGAGAGGCGGAAAGCCCGCTGCAGCAGCCGGTCGTAGAGCGCCTTCTCCTGGGCCATCTCGGCGAGGATCAGGGCCCGGGCCTCGCGGATGCTCAGCCCCTGCATGGCCCGGTTCAGATAGTTGGTGATCTGCTCGAGCTCCGCCGCGGTGAACTCCTCGCTGGTCTCGATCAGCCGGTTCTGGATCAGCCCGGATTGGGTGATGAACACCGCCAGCACCTGGCGGGGCGACAGCCTGACGAACTCGATGCGGCGGAAGACCGTGCTCTGCAGGCGCGGCACCATGACCAGCCCGGTATAGTGGGCGACCGACGACAGCGCCCGGCTCGCCTCGCGCAGCAGCTCGGCCATCTGCAGGCCGCGCCGGTGGTAGTGCTGTTCGAGCTGGTCGCGGCGCTCCCGGTCGAGGCAGTCGATGCGCAGCAGGCTGTCGACGTAGTAGCGGTAAGCCTTCTCGGTCGGCACCCGCCCCGCCGAGGTATGCGGCGAGTGGAGGAAGCCGAGGTCCTCGAGTTCGGCCATGACGTTGCGCACCGAGGCCGGCGAGAGCCGGATCGCCTGGAAGCGGGTCAGCGTCTTCGAACCGATCGGCTGGGCCGTGGCGATGTGCTCCTCGATGATCGCTTCGAGAATCCGTTGGCTGCGGTCGCTCAAAGGTTCGGCCATGGTGGTCTCCGTGCAAAAAACTCAAGCCGGGAAACCCGGCCCGAGCGGCAGCGCCTCGCCTCGATTGGCACTCCGATGGGCCGAGTGCCAGAACAACGGCAACATAACAACGGGTACCCCCGTTGTCAAGGTCGGCCGGCGCGGAAAAAGCTAGAGAAACTCCTGAATCAGCCGGTCGTAGAGCAGCCAGCCATCGACCGTCAGCCGCCAGCGGCCGTCGGTCAGCGCCAGCCACGGCTGCAGTTTGCGAACGCCCTGCGGATAGGCTTCGGCGACGCCGCAGCCGAAGCGCGCGCGGAAGGCCGCCTCGTCCACCCCGCTGCGGGTGCGCAGGCCGAGATAGAGCGTCTCGCCCATCGCCCCGGCCCGGTCGAACCCCTCCAGCCGTTCGGCCGGTTCGCCGCCGCCGTGCAGAGCCGCGGCGTAGCCGGCGAGGTCGGCCGGCACCGCCCAGCGCTCCCCCCACCCGGCCTCTTTGAACGAGTGGGCGCCGGCGCCGATGCCGAGCGACTCGCGGCGCTCCCAGTAGGTGCGGTTGTGCCGGCACGCCCGTCCCGGCCGGGCGAAGTTGGCGATCTCGTAATGCTCGAAACCGGCCGCCGTCAGACGCTCGTGCACCAGCAGGAAGGCGTCGGCGTAGCGCTCGCCGTCGGGGAGCGCGAGGGCACCGTCTTGCACCTGCCGGTGCAGCGGCGTCCCCGGCTCGGCGGTCAGCCCGTAGCAGGAGAGGTGCGCGGGGGCCAGCTCGAGGTAGCGGTCGAGTTCCGCCTCCAGCTCGGCCGGGGTCTGGCCGGGGAGAGCGAAGATCAGGTCGAGGGAGAGGTTGGCGAAGCCGGCCCGGCGGGCGGCCTGCACCGCCTGCACCCCTTGCGCGACATCGTGCCGGCGGCCGAGCACGGCCAACGGCCCGGGGGCGAGGCTCTGCAGGCCGAGGGAGAGGCGGTTCACCCCGGCGGCGCGGTAGCCGGAAAGGCGCTCCAGCGTGACCGTGCCGGGGTTGGCCTCCAGGGTGACCTCGGCATCGTCGGCCAGGCCGAAGTGGCGCGCCGCCGCCGCGAGCAGCTCGCCGACCGCCGGCGGCGGGAGGAGCGACGGCGTACCGCCGCCGAAATAGATCGTATCGAGCGGCCCGCGCCAGCCGTGGTCGGCGGCCCAGGCCAGGTGCCTCCTGAGCAGCTCCGGATAGCCCGGCAGCAGCGCGGCGCAGTCGTCCCGCGAGAAGAAGTCGCAGTACGGGCACTTGCGCAGGCAGAACGGGATGTGCAGGTAAAGGGCGGGCATCCGTCTCTGTGTATCGCCGTCGGCCGAGGGTGTCAAGCCGGGACGACAAGGCGATTGCCCGGCAGCGACCCGACGGCATATAATTGTTTTTTTACCAGCGCCCGTTACGAAAGGAGCCGGCATGGAACAGCGCACCGTCACCGCCGCCGCCATCCAGTTCAACATCACCCTCGGCGAGATCGACCGCAACCTGGCCAAGGCCGAGGCCGCCCTGCGCCGGGTGGCCGCCAGGGGGGCGCAGCTGGCCGTGCTCCCGGAGATGTGGAGCAGCGGCTTCGCCTACAAGAAGCTGCCGGAGCTGGCGGCGCAGACGCCGCGGGTGCTGGAGCACGTCGCCGCCCTGAGCGGCGAACTCGGCCTGACCGTGGTCGGCAGCCTCCCCGAACCGGCCGGCGACCGGGTGTACAACACCTCCTTTGTCGTCGACCGCGGGCAACTCGCCGGCAGCTACCGCAAGCTGCACCTCTTCTCGCTGATGAACGAAGACGAGCACATCGCCGGCGGCGGGCAGAGCGCGGTGGTCGCCACCTCGGCAGGGAAGCTCGGCCTGGCGATCTGCTACGACCTGCGCTTCCCCGAGCTGTTCCGCAAGCTGGCCCTGGACGGCGCCGAGATCATCTGCCTCCCCGGCGAATGGCCCACCCCGCGCCAGCTGCACTGGCGCACCCTGCTCAGGGCCCGCGCCATCGAGAACCAGTGCTTCGTGATCGCCGCCAACTGCTGCGGCCGCCAGGGGAAGCTGGACTTCTTCGGCATGAGCCTGATCATCGCCCCGCGCGGCGAACTGTTGGCCGAGGCCGACGATTTCGCCACCGAGCTGGTGGCGGCCTGCGACTTCCGCGAATTTGCCGACTACCGCGGGCAGATCACCTGCTTCCGGGACCGCCGCCCCGACGTCTACGGCACCCTCCCCTGATGCCGCGGCTGCTCGCCATCTGCCTGGGGCTGCTCCTGCTGCTGCCGGCCGCGAGTCCGGCCGCCGACGGCTTTGCCCGCTGGAAGGAGCGGTTCGCCGCCAAGCTGCGCCGCCAGGGGTTTGCCCAGCCGGCGGTCGAGCTGTTCCTGGCCAACGCCTATTACGTGGGCAAACCGATTGCCGCCCAGAAGCGGCAGCCTGAAAAGATCACCCGGTTCGACGACTACCGCCGGCTGCTGCTGACCGCCGAGCGGATTGCCGACGGCCGGGCCTACCTGCGCGACCACCGCCCGTTCTATGCCGAGATGGCGACCCGTTACCAGCTCGAGCCGCAGCTGCTGGTCGCGCTCTGGGGGATCGAAAGCTCCTACGGCAAGATCATGGGGAAGCATCCGATCATCCCCTCGCTGGCGTCGCTCGCCTACGCCGGCCGGCGCCGGGAGTTTTTCGAAAAGCAGCTGGTGGCCGCGGTGCGGATCGCCGCCCGCGGGGAGATGCCGGTGGAGCGGATGACCGGTTCCTGGGCCGGGGCGATGGGCCACTACCAGTTCATTCCGACGACCTTCGAGGCTTTCGCGGTCGACGGCGACGGCGACTCCCGCCGCGACCTTTGCGGCTCCTATGCCGACGCCGCCGCCTCGGCCGGCAACTACCTGCACGAGCTGGGCTGGCAGCCGGGAGACGGGCGGATCATCGCGGTCGACGGACCAAAGGGGAGCAGGCTGCTGGCACGCGAAGGGAAGAAAGGGACCTACCGGCCGGCGGCCCACTGGCAGGCGGCCGGGCTGCTGCCGGCCGGCTATCCCGACAGTGCCGCCCGCCTCAAGCTGGTCGGCGCCGACGACGGCCGCTCCGGCTGCTACCTCGTGGGGGAAGGGTTCGACCGCCTCAAGGAGTGGAACCGCTCGACCTACTTCGCCCTGGCCGTGCTGCTCCTCGCCGACCAGCTGGCCGCGCCGCACTGACCCCGTCGGCTACCTCCCCAGAAGCTTCGCTTTCCCCCGGTATTCCTCCGGCACCTCGGCCAGGGTGTCGGCAAAGTGCAGCGCCCCCGCGGCGTCGGCGTAGACGTAGCGCGGCTTGGCTTCGTCCGGCGCGGCGCGGCCGGCCGCCGGTTTGCCGGTCACGGCGGGCGGCGCCGGCTTGGCCGCCGCGGCCCGCGTCGGAGCGGCCGCCCTCACCGGCACGGCGGCACCGGCGCGCCGCTGCTCGATGATCGCCTCGACGCTGACCGGCCCCCCCTTGGGCTGCGGTCCGGCGAGCGGGGCCGGCTTGGCCGGGGCGGCGCCGGGCGTGGGCGCGGGCTTCGTCCCCCCGGCCAGGGCGAGGACCCGGCCGCGCAGGTCGCGGTAGAAGTCGGCCGCGGCGACGTGCGCCGGCAGCGACGCCGGTACCCGCACCAGCAGCTGGTCGGCGGCCAGCACGATCAGCAGGAAGACGGCGGTCCAGAGCAAAATGGAGAGCAGACGGGCCATGGTCAGTGTGCGTGGCCGTGGTCGTGACCGCTCCGGCGCGGCCGGTGGCGCAGCTGCTGGATGACCGGGCCGGTCAGGCAGCTGGCGCAGTCGGCCTGCAGGGTGGTGTGGGTGATGTGGAACTCGCGGGCCAGCATCTCTTCGAGCCGGCCGACGATCTCCCCCTGGCGGCGGCGGTGCGCCGGATCGACGTCGATGTGCGCCGACAGCGCGGTGATGTGCGAGCAGATCGACCAGACGTGCAGGTGGTGGATGTCGCTGACCCCGTCCACCTCGCGCATCCGCGCCACCACCCGGTTGAGGTCGAGGTGCGCCGGCACCCCTTCGAGCAGGATGTGGCCGGCCTCGCGCAGCAGGCGCAGGGCGCCGAAGCCGATGATCAGCACGATCGCCACGGAGATCAGGGCGTCGAGCGCGAACCAGCCGGTGTAGAGCATGATCACCCCGCCGGCGATCACCCCCACCGAGGCGATGGCGTCGCCGAGCACGTGCAAAAAGGCGCTGCGCACGTTGAGGTCGTCGTGGGAGTGGCGGTGCAGCCGGGCGGCCGCGATCAGGTTCATGACCAGGCCGATGGTGGCGATGACGAACATCTCCCGGCTCTTGACCGCCTCGGGGTGCAGCAGCCGCTGCCAGGCCTCGGTGAGAATACCGGCGGCGATCAGCAGCAGGGTCAGGCCGTTGACCAGGGAGGCCATGATCTCGGCGCGGTGCCAGCCGTAGGTGCGCCGGTCGGTGGCCGGGAAGCGCGCCAGGCGGATCGCCAGCAGTGACAGGACCAGGGCGAACAGGTCCATGAACACGTGGGCGGCATCGGAGAGCAGCGCCAGGGAGTTGGTCCAGAGGCCGCCGGCGACCTCGGCGATCAGCGTCACCGCGGTCAGGGCGATGGCCACGTAGAAGCCGTGGCTCAGGCTGCGGTCGAGGTCGTCACCGGCAGGATGGTGGTCGTGGTCGTGACAGCAGGCTTGGCTCATCCGGCCATTCTAGGCGCGACGCCCCGGCAAAGCAACCCTCTGGGCGGTTGGCAGGCGGGCGGTGCTGTGCTATCCTTGGCGGACTTTTCCCTTCGAGAGCAACGGATGACCGATACCCTCTACGACGTTCTGATCATCGGCGGCGGCCCGGCCGGGCTGACCGCCGGTCTGTACACTTCGCGCGCCAAGCTGAAGACGCTGCTGGTCGAGCGGATGATCCTCGGCGGCCAGGTGATGACCACCACCAAGGTCGAGAACTACCCCGGCTTCCCCGGTGGCATCGACGGCCCCGACCTGATGGTGCGCTTCCAGGAGCACTGCCAGGAGTTCGGCCTGGAGACGATCAGCGGCGAGGTCACCGGCCTCATCGACCGGGGCGCGGTCAAGGAAGTCACGGTGGATGACCGGGTGATCCGCACCCGCAGCGTGATCGTCACCACCGGTGCCGAGCCGAAGAAGCTCGACATCCCCGGCGAAGGGGCGTTTGTCGGCCGCGGCGTCTCCTACTGCGCCACCTGCGACGGCGCCTTCTTCCGCAACGTCCCGGTGGCGATCGCCGGCGGCGGCGACACCGCCGCCGAGGAGGCGCTGTTTCTCAGCCGCTTCGCCAGCAAGGTCTACCTGATCCACCGCCGCGACCAGCTGCGCGCCACCAGGGTGCTGCAGGAGCGGATCCTCGCCCACGACAGGATCGAGCCGGTGTGGAACAGCGTAGTCGCCGAAGTTGTCGGCGACAACAGCGGCGTCACCGGCCTGGCGCTGACCGACCCGCAGGGGGGCACCCGCCGCACTCTCGAAGTCGCCGGGCTGTTCGTCGCCATCGGCGTCGTCCCCAAGGCGCACTTCCTCGCCGGGCTGCTCGATCTCGACCCGGAGGGGTACATCCTCACCGACGCCGAGTGCCGCACCTCGATGCCGGGGGTCTTCGCCGCCGGCGACGTGCGCAAGAAGATTCTCAAGCAGATTGCCACCGCCGTGGGGGACGGCGCGGTGGCGGCGATCGTCGCCGAGAAATACCTGGACAACCTGGCTTGACCCCGGCGGGCTCCCGCCCGCCGTCGCTGCACCACCTTTTATTGCTATTTGTGCCGGCCTGTTGCCGGCCTGTCATGACCATAAGGAGGGACATATGCTCGCCAAGGTATTGGCCGGGGCGCCGCTCGGCATCGACGCCTACCCCGTGGAGGTCGAGGTCGACATCGCCCAGGGGCTGCCGCAGTTCGCCACCGTCGGCCTCCCCGACGGCGCGGTCAAGGAAAGCAAGGACCGCATCAAGTCGGCGATCAAGAATTCCGGTTACGACTTCCCCACCCGCCGCATCACCATCAATCTCGCCCCCGCCGATATTCGCAAGGACGGCGCCGCTTTCGACCTGCCGATGGCCGTCGGCCTGCTCACCGCGACCGGCTTGATCGCGCCGGAGCAGTCCGGACGCTTCCTGTTCATGGGGGAACTCTCTCTGGATGGGCGAATCAAGCCGGTGCGCGGTCTGCTGCCGGTCGCCGCCGCGGCCGGGCGCTGGCCGGTGGAAGGGCTGGTGGTGCCGGCCGCCAACGCCGAGGAAGGGGCGCTGGTCGACGGCCTGCCGGTCTACCCGGTCACCACCCTGGCCGAGGTGGTCGAGTTCCTCGCCGGCAAGCAGGATCTCGCGCCGTGCCGGGTCGACGTGCCGGCCCTGTTTCGCGCCGCCTCCGGCGACGAGGTCGACTTCAGCGAGGTCTGCGGCCAGCAGCATGTCAAGCGGGCCATGGAGGTGGCGGCGGCCGGCGGGCACAACCTGCTGATGGTCGGCCCGCCGGGGAGCGGCAAGACCATGCTCGCCCGCCGCCTGCCGACCATCCTCCCCGAGCCGAGCTTCGCCGAGGCGCTGGAGACCACCAAGGTCCACTCGATCGCCGGGCTGCTCCCCGCCGACCAGGCGCTCATCGCCCGGCGGATCTTCCGCTCCCCGCATCACACCATCTCCGACGCCGGGCTGATCGGCGGCGGCGCCCACCCCCGCCCGGGGGAGGTGTCGCTGGCCCACCACGGCGTGCTGTTTCTCGACGAGATGCCGGAGTTCAAGAAGAACGTGCTGGAGATGCTGCGCCAGCCGCTGGAGGACGGCCAGGTCTGCATCAGCCGGGCGGCACAGAGTCTGACCTACCCGGCCTCGTTCATGCTGGTGGCGGCGATGAACCCCTGTCCGTGCGGCTTCCTCGGCGACCCCCAGCACGCCTGCACCTGCACCCCCGTGGCGATCCAGCGCTACCGCACCAGAATCTCCGGACCGCTGCTCGACCGGCTCGACCTGCAGGTGGAGGTGCCGCGCCTGGCCCACCGCGAACTGGCCGAACCGGCGCCGACCGAGGCGAGCGCCACGGTGCGGGCGCGGGTCGAGGCGGCCCGCATGCGGCAGCGCGAGCGCTTCCAGAAGGAGGGGGTGCACTGCAATGCGCGCATGCGCCCGCGCCACCTGCAGCGCTTCTGCAAGCCGGACGCCGCCGGACAGGCGCTGCTGGAGAAGGTCACCGACCGGCTGGGGCTGTCGGCGCGCAGCTACACGCGGATCCTGAAAGTGGCCCGCACCATCGCCGATCTGGCCGGCTGCGAACAGGTTGAGACCTCCCACCTGGCCGAGGCGATCCAGTACCGCAGCCTGGATCGGCGGATGCCTTAGCTTGGAAAACCCGGACAATTTAAAAAGGGGTCAGAATGGAATTCTGACCCCTTTTGGCTCCCCTTGTCCCTCGTCTTCGTTATCCACTTCGGACCAGCGCCAGGAATTCCGTAAAACTGGCGACATGCCCGGCGCGGCCGCGAATCTCCTCCCCCTTGAAGACCGTGGCGATGTCGGCCAGCAGTTCGAGGTGGGCGCCGTCGTCGTGGACCGGGGTGAGGAGCAGGAAGATCAGCCGGGCCGGCTGGCCGTCGGGGGCATCGAAATCGATCCCCGCCTCCGACAGGCCGACCGCGACCACCGGTCGCTCCAGGCCGCGCAGGCGGGCGTGCGGCACCGCCAGGCCGTGGCCGATGCCGGTCGCCATCATCTCCTCGCGGATCATGACCCCGTCGACCACCTCGGCAGCGTCCAGCCCGGCGACCTCGGCGGCGGCCTTGGCCAGCTCGGCGACGGCCTCCTGGCGCGAGTGGGCCCTGAGATGGTTGACGAAGGTCCGCGCCGAGAGGAAATCGGTGAAGCGCCGCGGCTTCTTCAGGTGCAGCACGCGCTGCAGCAGCGGCCCGCTCATCAGCGAGGTCACCAGGGCCATGACCACCAGGGCGACGAACAGCCGCTCGCCGATCAGCCCGTACTTGAGAGCCAAAAGGCCTAAGATGATCTCCATGGCGCCGCGGGCGTTCATGCCGAAGCCCAGCGCCCACGCCTCGCGCCGCCCCAGGCCGCTGAAACGCCCGGCCAGGCCGCAGCCGAGCACCTTGCCGAGGGTGGCGATGATCAGCACCGACACCACCAGCAGCAGGTCGAACTGGGCGACGAAGTCGACCTTCAGGCCGATTCCGGCAAAAAAGAGCGGCGCGAAGATGAAGGAGACGAACTGCTCGATGGTGGCGCGGGTGCGCTCGCGCAGATGCCTGGAATCGCCGAGTGCCACTCCGGCGAGGAAGGCGCCGAAGATGGCGTGGATACCGATCCACTCGGTGAAGGCTGCCGAAATCAGCGCCAGCGCCAGGGCGAAGCCGAGCACCCCGCCGGGCCAGCTGGCGTGGGCATGCAGCCACGGCAGCAGGCGGTTGATCAGCCAGCGCGCCGCAGTCAGCATGAATGCGGCGAAGAATAGGGTCAGGAAGATGGTCTGGCCGATGCTCAGGGCGTGGGCCGGCCCGGTACCCAACATGCCGAGGATCACGGCGAAGACGATCCAGCCGACCAGGTCGTTGAACACCGCCGCCGCCACCACCAGCATCCCCAGGTCGCTGCGGTAGAGATTCAGGTCCATCAGCGTCTTGGCAATCACCGGCAGCGCCGAGATCGACAGGGCCGTGGCCATGAACAGGGCAAAGAGCAGGGGGTCGGCACCGGCCTCGCGCCCCATCAGCTGCGGCAACAGCCAGGCGGCGCCGAAACCGACCGCGAACGGCACCAGCACCCCGGCCACGCCGACGTTGACGGCCAGCTTCCCCTGCCGCCAGATGGTCGAAAGATCGACCTCCAGCCCGGCCACCAACAGGAAGAGGGTGATCGCCAGGGTCATCAGGCCGTCGAGGGCCAGCGCCCCACCGCCGGTGCGCGGGAAGAGGAAGGCGCTCCACGCCGGCGCCAGGGCGCCGAAGACCGTCGGCCCGAGGAGAATGCCGGCGAGGATCTCGCCGAGCACCGCCGGCTGGTTGAAGCGGCGGGCGACCTCGCCGCACAGACGGGCGCTGGCCAGCAGCAGCCCGAGGGCGAGGAACATGGCGGTCGTTTCGGAGTGGGTCAGTGTCTGCATGGCCGTCACGTCACCAGGGGATAGCGGCACCATAGCGGAGATTGCCGCGGTTGCCAACAGAAACGGCGCGCTGCGGTAAAACGCGGGGGGCGGCCTTACGGCCGCCCCCCGGTCAGTTGCCCGCGCAGGGGATCACTTCCCCCACTCCTTGAGCTTTTCCTTGGCCTTTTTGGCCTCCTCCGAGAGGGGGAAGCGCTCGGTCAGCTTTTTCATCACCAGCCGGGCGCTGGCCCGGTCCTTGAGGGCCTCGAAGGCCAGGGCCTGCTTGTACAGGGCGGCGGCCACCTTCGGATCGTCGCCGTACTTCTGCACGACCTCCTCGAACTGCAGGGCCGCCTTGTCGTAGGCCTTCTCCGCGTAGTAGGTCTCCCCCACCCAGTACGCGGCGTTGACCGCCCGCGGATCGGCGGGATAGCGCTTGAGGAAGGTCGTCATCAGCTCGCGGCCGGCCGCCGGTTCCTGCCGGTCGCGAATCGCCTGCAGGCCGCGCTCGTAGAGCGCATCGGCACTCTCTTCGGCCGGCGTGGCCGGCACGGCAGCCGCAGCGGCCGCCTGCTCCAGCCTGGCCAGGCGCTGCCCCAGGTCGGCGACCTGCAGGCCGAGCTCGTCCCGGAGCAGGGTCAGGTCCTGGCGCAGTGCGGCATCGGCCCGCCCCAGGTCGTCGAAGCGCCCCTGGTTGCCCTGCTGGTCGACCCGCACGCCGTCCACTCCGGCCTGCAACTCGGCCTGGCTGCGGGAGAGGGCCTCGAGCCTGGTCCTGACCCCCCCGGCGGTTTCTTCCTGCACCAGGCGCAGGTTGCGCTCGGTGTTGTCGAGCCGGCGGGTCAGCTCCAGGACCTCCCGCTGCAGCCGCAACTGTTCCTCGGTGGGCATGCATCCGCTGCCCAGCAGGGCAGCCATCGCCAAGATCGCCAGCGGCAACTGTCTCATCAGCCTGTCACTCCCCGGAACGGAAGCCCGCACGGCTCCCGGACGCTCCGCACCAGCTCAGCGGGCCACCTTGAACTCGGCCCGGCGGTTCTGCGCCCAGGCCTCCTCGCCGGAGGTCGTCACCAACGGCTTCTCCTCGCCGTACGAGATGATCGACAGGCGCTCGGCGGCGATGCCGAGCGACACCAAGTAGTTCTTGGCGGCCAGGGCCCGCCGCTCCCCGAGGGCCAGGTTGTACTCGTCGGAGCCGCGCTCGTCGCAATGCCCCTCGATGACGATTTTCTCCGCCGGGTGGCGGCGCAGGTAGACGGCATTCTGCTCGAGGACGACGCGCGCCTGATCCTCGAGGGTGAACTGGTTGTAGGCAAAATTGATCCGCTTCAGACCGGCGACCTCCTGCAGGTCGGCCACGTCGCCGCTCTGCACCGGCTGGCTTTCGACGCCGAGCGGCTGCGGCTGGCGGGAGACGTCGGTCGCGGCCGGGGCGGCCGGGGGCGGCGGCGCCGGGGCCACCGGGGCCGGCTTGGTGGTGCTGGAACAGCCGACCGCCACGGCCAGCAACAGGGCAAGAGCACTCGCGAACGCGAAACAACGGGACTTTTTCATCGAAGCAACCTCCTCTCGTTGCGCCGCGGCATGCGGCTGGACCCTCGGTTTCATCCTGATGAGGAAACCATTTTTCTATAACAGACGCCCCTGCAAAAAGCAAATCGGGCCGGCGGCGGCTACCACACCACCGACCAGGCCGGATGGCTCCCTTCGGCCGCCACCTGCCGGCCGCCGGTGCCGTCGGCGCGCATGATCCACAGGGCCTTTTTCCCCCCTCGTTCCAGCGAATAGACCAGGAAGCGGCCGTCCGGGCTCCAGCGCGGATGCTCCGCGCTCCCCGGGCCGAAGGTCAGCCGGCGCTCGTCGGTCCCGTCGGGACGGATGCTGTAGAGGTCGAAGCGGTTCCCCTCCTGGCGGGCGAAGACGATGCGATCGCCCTTCGGGCTCCAGGCCGGGGTGGCATCGTACCTGCCGTTGGCCGTCAGCCGCCGGCTCGCCCCGCTCGCCGCATCGAGGATGAAGATCTGCGGGGAACCGAGCCGGCTGGAGACGAAGGCCAGCTGCCGGCCGTCGGGGCTCCAGCTCGGATCGACATCGATGCCGAAGCTGTTGGTGAGGCGCTGGCGGATCGCGCCGTTCATCCCCAGCAGGTAGAGGTCCGGGTCGCCGTCGCGCGACAGGGTCAGCGCCAGGCCGCCGCCGTCGGGAGCGTAGCGCCCGGCGATGTTCAACCCGGGCTGGGAGGAGAGCCGCACCTCCCGGCCGGTGAAGACCTCCTTGCGGTAGAGGTCGGGGTTCCCCGCCCGGTAGGAGGTGAAGAGCAGCTCCTTGCCGGTCGGCGAGAAATCGGGGTTGAGGACGATGGAGCGGTGGTCGGTGAGGCGCAGCGGATTGCCGCCGTCGACATCCATCAGCCACAGTTCCTTGTGGCCGCTGCGGGTCGAGATGTAGGCGAGGCGCGCATCGAAGGGGCCGGCCTCGCCGGTCAGGGTCTTGAGGATGTCGTCGGCAAAGGCATGGGCGATGCGGCGCACGTCCGCCGGGCGGCCGATGAACCGCCGCCCGGTGAGCAGGCGGCGGTTCGGCACGTCGAACAGGCGCGCCTCGACGGCCAGCTGATCCCCCTCTACGCGGTAGGCCCCCTTGATCAGCACCTCGGCCCCGAGCAGCTGCCACTGGCCGAAATCGACCTGGGTGCTGAACAGGCCGACCTTGCCGGCGTCGTCGAGGAACACCTGCCGATCGAGGAAGCGGAACAGGCCGGCCAGGTCGAGATCGGCGGCCAGCACCGCCTCCAGTTCCTCGGCCACCGCCGGTACCGCCCCCCCCTCCTGGGGGAGGAAGCGGGTCAGGGCCAGCGGGATCGCCTGCTGGCCGGGGGCGGAAATCTCGATCTCGGCGCCGGCCGCGGGCGCGGCCGGCAGGAGGCAAAGCAGCCCCCCCAGCGCGAGAGCCGCCGCCAGGCTGCGCCAGGCGCAGCTCATCGCAGCCCCGCCAGGTCTTTCATCGCCTTCAGGTTGAAGACCACGCGGACCTCCTCCAGGCGCTCCGGTAGAGGCTGCGGCAGCTGCTGCGACTTGACCAGAGCACGCTTGATCGATTCGTTGAACTGCGCATCCTTCGACTCCATTTCGAAGCTGAACCGCTCCAGCCGCCCGTTGCGGCTGTAGGTCACCCGCACCCAGGCCTCGACGCCGGCGGCCTTGCGGGGATCCGCCAGCAGGTAGGGGGAGAGTGCCCAGTTCTGCTGGATCGCGGCCTGCACGTAGGCGAGGGTGCCGACCCCCGCCTCCGTCCCCCGGGCATCCGAGAGCCCGACGGGGGTCTCCTTCGGCACGGCCTGCGCCTGCCGCATGGCCGCGAACTTCTCCTGCAGAGCGCGCTCGTCGCGCAGCTTCTCCAGGGCAGCGGCCACCCGGCGGTCGGTGCTTCCGGCCGCCGCCGGACCGGCCGGGACCGCCGCCCGGACCGGCGCCTTTTCCGGCGGAGCCGGGACCGGCGTGTCCGGGGTGCGCGGCTCGGGCCGCCCGGCCTGGGGATCGAGGACCGGCTTGTGCACCAGGTCGACGTAGTAGACCGGTGGCTTGTCGCTGCGCGCGGCATGGCCGGGCCAGCCGCCGGCAAGGGCGAAGAGCAGCAGTCCGTGGAGCAGCAGGGACACCAGGTAGGCGGCGAACAGGCGGCCGGCCCGCTGGTCGGCGTGAAATCCCGAGCGGGGGCGGAACGGACGGACGGCGGTCATTTTTCAGGTTCTTGCGCGACCATCCCGATCTTGGTGACCCCGGCCTGACGCACCGCCGCCATCACCTGCACGACCCGACCGTAGGCGACCGTGCGGTCGGCCTCGAGATAGACGGTCTGGTCGCCGCGGCCGGCGAGGGCCTGCTGCAGCACCGGGGCGAGCTTCCCCGGGCTGTCGACCTGGTAGCGGCCGATACGGATCGCCCCGTCGCGGGTGACCGTCACCACCAGCGGCTCCTTGGCGGCCGCCAGGTTGGGGGCGTTGTCCACCTCGGGAAGGGCGACGTCGAGCCCCTTTTCGAGCATCGGCGCGGTGACCATGAAGATGATCAGCAGCACCAGCATGACGTCGACGAACGGGGTGACGTTGATCTGCGCCAGCATCGAGCGGCGGCGGGTATCGCGCTGGCCGACTTCCATCGCTACCGCTCCTGGCGGCTGCGCGGCAGGCGCTGGACGACGTTGAGCATCTCCTGGCAGAAGTTGTCCATTTCGCCGATCAGGACGTTGACCTTGTTGACGAAGTGGTTGTAGGCGATCACCGCCGGGATCGCCGCCACCAGGCCGATGGCGGTGGCGACCAGCGCCTCGGAGATGCCGGGGGCGACCACCGCCAGCGAAGCCGAGCCGGACTTGCCGATGCCGTGGAAGGCGTCCATGATCCCCCAGACCGTGCCGAACAGGCCGATGAACGGCGCCGCCGAGCCGGTGGTGGCGAGAAAGGCCAGGTATTTCTCCAGGCGGTGGGTTTCCGAGGTGGTCGCCCGGCGCAGGACGCGGGCGACCCGGTCCTGCTCGCCCAGATCGGCGTCGAGACCTTCCCCGCCGCCGTCGGCCGCCCGGCGGTTCTGCAGCAGCTCCTGGTGGACGTCGCGGAACAGCACCGCCAGCGGCGAATGCCGGAAGTCGTCGAGCCCCTGGGCGATGACGTCGAAGCGCCGCCGGGCCCAGAAGAAGTCGAGGAACCGCGCGGAATCGCGGGTGGCCCGCTGGATGACCAGGGTCTTGTAGATGATGATCGCCCA
This sequence comes from Deltaproteobacteria bacterium, assembly GCA_005774545.1. Taxonomy (GTDB): domain Bacteria; phylum Desulfobacterota; class Desulfuromonadia; order Desulfuromonadales; family BM103; genus VAUL01. Next base: position 18,846 of record VAUL01000011.1, read on the forward strand.
GGAGGTCACCGAGAAGTACGCCAGAATCAGCAGGACCAGCTTGACCACCAGCCCGGCATTGGTAATCAGTTCCACGCCATTTCTCCTTGCAGGTCGGGTTCAGTCGGCAGTTGCCGATTATCGGTCAGCGCCGTGGGGGAGTCAACCGCCTCCGGCTCACAGGACGCTGCCCAGATGCGCACGGACGTACCGTGCCGTGGCACACTCCGGCGAGCGGGCCAGCAGCCGGCGCAGGGCGGCGGCGTCGTCGAGATCGTCCCAGGCGCCGACCGTCGCCAGCCGCACCCCGAGCGCCGCGGCCCGCTGCTGCAGCGCCGTCAGCACCGCGGGGGTACTCCACGGCAGCCCGGTGAACAGCTGCGGGACCGGCCGGCGCAGGGCCAGCAGGGCGAAACCGCCGTCCGTGCAGGGGATCGCAGCGGCCTCGGCGTCGGCCAGCGCGGCAAAAGCCGCATCGATCAGCGCCAGGGGAAGATCGGGGCTGTCGGAGCCGACGACCGCCACCGGGCCGCCGCCGGCCGCGAACAGGGCGGCGGTCATGCGTGTCAGGCGGGCCCCCAGATCGCCGCGCCCCTGGGCGAGCAGCGGCACCCCGGGGAAGGTGCGCGCGAACCAGCTGCGCCGGCCGGCGCAGCACAGGACCGGTGCGGCCGGCCCGGCTGTCAGGCGGACGACGGTTTCCTGCAGGGCGATCCGGTAGAGCGCACAGGCCTGGGCGGCCGACAGCGGCGGCGACAGCCGGGTCTTGACCCGCCCGGGACGCGGCTGCTTGGCAAACACGCCGAGAACCGCTCCGCCGGCGGGAAGCCCCAGCCCCCATCGCGACTTATCCACCTTGTCCACAGGGTTTTCCACGCTCGTCGCGCAGGTCCCGTTCCACCATGGCATAGGCCGAATGGTTGTGGATCGACTCGAAGTTCTCGCACTCGACGCGGAACCAGGTCACGGCCGGGAGCGCGGTCAGGGCCTCGGTCACGGCACGCACCACGTCCTCGACGAAGCGCGGGTTGTCGTAGGCCTGCTCGGTCAGGGCCTTTTCGTCCTCGCGCTTGAGCAGGGCGAAGACCGGCGCGCTGCCGCACGCCTCGATGGTGCTGATCAGCTCCTCCAGCCAGACGTGCTCGCGATAGCGGATATCGACGCGGACCGCGCTGCGCTGGTTGTGGGCGCCGCGGGCGCTGATCTCCCTCGAGCACGGGCACAGGGAGGTGACCGGCACGGTGACGCCGAGGACGAAGTCGTAGTCGTCGCCGAGGCTGGCGGCCATCCGGCACTGGTACTCCATGAGGCTGCGCGCCCCTGAGACCGGCGCGGCCTTCTCGATGAAGTAGGGGAACTCCAGCTCGAGATGGGCGCAGCTGGCCTCGAGGTGCTCCTTCATGGCGCCGACGATCTGGTCCATCCTTTCGACGCTCACCTCGCCGTGGTGCTGGTTGAGGATCTCGATGAAGCGGCTCATGTGGGTCCCCTTGAAGTGGTGGGGGAGATCCACGTACATGTTGATGCGCGCCACGGTCTGCTGGCTGGTCTTGCTGCGGTCCTGGACCACGATCGGATAGCGGATGTCCTTGACGCCGACCTTGTCGATGGCGATGTTGCGGTCGTCGCGGGAACTCTGCAGATCCGGCATGCCGTTGCTCATCGGCTGGCTCCTTCGTTGACGTAATCGACCGGGTCCGCCAGCCCGGCCTCGGCGAACCCCTTCAGCCGCAGCCGGCAGGAGTCGCACCGGCCGCAGGCCAATCCCGCCGGCGTCGGGTCGTAGCAGGAGTGGGTCAGCCGGTAGTCGACCCCCAGCGCCACCCCCTTACGGATGATCTCCGCCTTGCTCAGGGCGATCAGCGGGGTGTGGATGCGGAAGCGCCCGGCCCCTTCCACGGCCGCCTTGGTGGCCAGATTGGCCAGCGTCTCGAAGGCGGCGATGTATTCGGGGCGGCAGTCGGGGTAGCCGGAGTAGTCGAGGGCGTTGACACCGATGTAGATGTCGAAGGCCCCCAGCGTTTCGGCCCAGCCGAGGGCGAAGCTGAGAAACACGGTGTTGCGCGCCGGCACGTAGGTCACCGGGATGTCGCTGCCGACCCCGCCCTTGGGGACGGCGATATCGCCGGTCAGGGCGCTGCCGCCGACCCGGCGGTAGTCGAAGTCGATCACCAGGTGTTCGACGGCACCGACCTGCGGCGCGTATTCCCGGGCGCGCTGCAGCTCCACGGCATGGCGCTGGCCGTAGGCGAAGCTCAGGGCGTAGGGCGCGAACCCCTCGGCCCGGGCAATCGCCATACAGGTGGTGGAATCGAGCCCGCCGCTGTAGAGGACCACCGCCCTGCGTTCGGCCGCCGGCATGGTCAGTGCACCTCGAAGTACGGCCCGGTACCGAGCCGGTGGATCTTGAGCAGGTTGGTGGTGCCGGGATCGGAAACCGGGCTCCCCATGGTGATCACGACGACATCCCCCTTCCTGAGCACGCCGGCGGCCAGCACCGCCGCCTCCACCGAGCGGATCTGCGCTTCGGTATCCCCTTCGATGTCGACGCGGATCGAACGCACCCCGGCGAACAGCGCCAGGCGGCGGCGCACCGCCTGGGAGGGGGTGACGGCATAAATCGGCACCGGCGGCCGGTACTTCGAAACCAGCGCCGCGGTGCTGCCGGTCTGGGTGAAGGCGAGGATCGCCGCGGCACCGACCGCTTCGGCGACCCGGCAGGCGGCCTGGCCGATCGCCTCCGGAAGGCTGCGGTAGCCGCGCTCCTCGGGGAGGGCATGAAACACCCGCTCCTGCAGTTCGGGGTCGGCCTCGACGTTCTGCGCCACGCGCACCATCATCGCCACCGCCTCACGCGGATAGCGGCCACTGGCGGTCTCGGCCGAGAGCATCACCGCATCGGTGCCGTCGAGGATGGCGTTGGCGACGTCGGAGGTCTCGGCGCGGGTCGGCCGCGGGCTGCCGATCATGCTCTCCAGCATCTGGGTGGCGGTGATCACCGGCTTGCCGGCCCGGTTGCACAGGCGGATGATGTGCTTCTGGATCAGCGGCACCCGCTCGGGATTGAGCTCGACCCCGAGGTCGCCGCGCGCCACCATGATCCCGTCGGAGACCGCGAGGATCGCCTCGAAATCGTCGACCGCCTCGGGCTTCTCGATCTTGGCGATGACCTTCAGGTTCGATTCCTGCCGGTGGAGAATTTCCTTGAGCCGGACCACCTCGGCGGCGCTGCGCACGAAGGAGAGCGCCACGTAGTCGAGCCGCTGGGCCACGCAGAACTCCACATCCTCCAGATCCTTCTCGGTCAGTGCCGGCGCCGAGACCGCCACCCCGGGGAGGTTCATCCCCTTGCGGTCCTTCAGTTCGCCGCCGACCACCACCCGGCAGCGCACCTCGCTCGCCGCAACCGCTTCGACCGCCAGCTCCAGCAGCCCGTCGTCCATGAGGATGCAGTCGCCGGGACGGACGTCCTGCGGCAGCTCCCGGTAGATGGTGGGGATGACCCCGTCGCCGCCGAGGACATCGGCGGTGGTGACGGTAACCGTCTCCCCGGCGGTCAGCAGCATACGGCCGTCGCGCATCCGGCCGGTGCGGATCTTCGGCCCCTGCAGGTCGCCGAGAATCGCCGCGGCGCGGCGGCGATGCCGCGACAGGTCGCGGATCGTTTCCACCACAACGGCAAGATCGGCGTGGCTGCCGTGGGAAAAGTTGAGCCGGAAGACATCGGCGCCGGCTTCCATCAAGGCCAGCAGCATCTCCCGGTTGGCACTGGCCGGGCCCACCGTCGCCACGATCTTGGTGCGGCGGAAACTGTCGGTCTTCATCGTTCTCTCTCCTTGGACCCGCCGGCATGCGCGGCGGGGCTCAAACTATAGCACAGCGCCGGGGCGCATCAAACCGGCAAAACCGTTGCCGAATCGCGGCGGGTATGCTATGTAGGGCTCTTCACCCAACAACAGACCGATGAAGATCCCGACCTGCCGACTCCCCCGCTGGTGCCGCTTCCTCCTCTACGGCGGCGCGGCGGCCCTGCTCCTTGTCCTGCTCGCCCTGTCCGCGGCCTACCTCTACGTGTCCAGCACCCTGCCGAAGGTCGAAACGCTGGCCGACTACCGGCCGCCGGTGGTGACCCGCATCCTCAGCGACAACGGTTCGCTGATCGCCGAGGTCTACGACGAGCGGCGGATCGTCGTCCCCGTGACGCGGATGCCGCGCCGGCTGATCGAGGCGTTTGTCGCCGCCGAGGATGCCAACTTCTTCCAGCACCGCGGCATCGACCTGGTCTCGATCCTGCGGGCCGCCATCAAAAACCTGATGGCCGGAGGGGTGGTCCAGGGGGGGAGCACCATCACCCAGCAGGTGACCAAGAGCCTGCTGCTCACCCCGGAACGCAGCTTCGAGCGCAAGTTCAAGGAGGCGATCCTCGCCTACCGTATCGAAAACCGGCTCTCCAAGGAGGAGATCCTCTACCTCTACCTCAACCAGATCTTCCTCGGGCACGGCGCCTACGGCGTCCAGGCGGCCGCCGAGAACTACTTCGCCAAGAACGTCGAACAGCTGAACCTGGCCGAGTGCAGTCTGCTGGCCGGGCTGCCGCGCGCCCCCAGCCGCTATTCGCCCTACCATAACCTGAAGCAGGCCAAGGAGCGCCAGAAGTACGTGCTCGAACGGATGGTCGAGGAGAAGTATATCACCCGGGGCGAGGCCGAGGCGGCCTACAAGCTGCCGCTGGTCATCCGCGCGCGGCGGGTCCAGAGCATGAACGCCGCGGCCTTCTTCACCGAGCAGGTGCGCCGCGACCTGGAGAGCGCCTACGGCCACGACCTCCTTTACCGCGGCGGGCTGGAGGTGCGCACCAGTCTCAACCTGGACCAGCAGGTGGCGGCCCAGCAGGCGGTCCGCAGCAATCTGCGCGAATACGACAAGCGCCACGGCTACCGCGGCCCGCTGGGGACCCTCGACCCCGCCGCCGAGAGCCGCTTCCTGGAGGAACAGACCGAGGAGTTCATCAAGACGCCGCCGGCGGCAGGCGACATCCTCGAGGCCGTGGTGACCGGCAGTGACGGGGCGGGGGGGCTGCTGGTGCGCTTCGGCGGCTACCAGGGGTTGATTTCCCGCAAGGAGGCGGCCTGGGCCGGCACGCTCCAGGTGCCGCCGCGCGGGGCCACTCCGTCCGGCAACGCCAAGGGGGTGGGGAGCAGCCGGCTGCCGGTCGGCAGCCGCATCCTGGTGCGGGTGATCGAACAGCCGCCGGCCGGCCCCTGGCCGCTGGCCCTGGAGCAGGATCCCGAGGCGGAAGGGGTGTTGCTCGCCCTCGATCCCCGCAGCGGTCTGATCAAGGCGATGGTCGGCGGCTACGACTTCCGGCGCAGCCAGTTCAACCGCGTCCTGCAGGCCCGCCGCCAGCCCGGGTCGGCGATGAAGCCGCTGATTTACGCCGCCGCCCTCGACAAGGGCTTCACCCCGGCCACCGTGGTGCTCGACGCGCCGCTGGTCTTCCGCTTCCGCCAGCCCAACGGCACCCTCAAGGAGTGGGCGCCCCAGAACTATTCCCGGGAGTTTGCCGGGCCGACCACCGTGCGCCAGGCCCTGACCAAATCGAACAACATCGTGACGATCCGCATCCTCCAGGAGATCGGCGTCCGCTATGCGGCGGACTATGCCCGCCAGCTCGGCATCGTCTCGCCGCTCCAGGAGGACCTGACCCTGGCGCTCGGCTCCTCGGCCATCACCCCGCTGGAACTGGCCACCGCCTATGCGACGCTGGTCAACGGCGGCATCCGCATCACCCCGACCTATATCACCAGCGTGCGCGACCGCGACGGCCGGATCCTCGAGTCGACCGCCCCGGCCGACTTCCCGACCGGCCCGCAGGCCGGGCAGCGCCTGGTGGAACGGCCGCGCACCCGCGCCATCAGCCCGGAAACCTCCTACCTGATCACGTCGCTGATGGAGAGCGTGGTGCAGAACGGCACCGGGGCCGGCGCCAAGGCGCTCGGCCGCCCGGCCGCCGGCAAGACCGGCACCACCAACGAACTGCGCGACGCCTGGTTCGTCGGCAGCGTGCCGCAGCTGCTGGCCCTGGCCTGGGTCGGCTACGACCAGGAGCGCAGTCTCGGCCACCTGGAAACCGGCGGCCACGCCGCGCTGCCGGCCTGGCTGGCCTTCATGCAGACGGCAGTCGCGCCGCTCCCGGCGGAACCCTTCCCGGTCCCCGACACCATCGAATTCCATGCCATCGACCCCGACAGCGGCCGGGCGGTTTCGGAAAGCGCCGGCGGCGCCTACATCGAAGCCTTTGCCCCCGGGAAAGGGCCGCAGCAGCGGACCGGCGACGAAGTCATCGGCCGGATCCGCGACTTTTTCGACCTCGACGGCGAAACCCCCTAGCCGGTCAGCGCGCCCGGCCGACCCCCAGCCGCGGGCAAACCTCCCGGACCGGGCAGTGCGAGCAGTGGGCGGTCTGCGCCCGGCAGCACGCCCGGCCGTGCCAGATCAGCACATGGCTGGTCTGCGTCCACTTCTCCTCCGGCAGCAACGCGCATAATTCCCGCTCCACCGCTTCCGGCTGGGCCGCTCGCGCCCAACCCAGCCGCCGCGCCACCCGGCCGACATGGGTATCGACCACCATCCCCGGCACGCCGAAGGCGTTGCCCAGCACCACGTTGGCGGTCTTGCGCCCGACACCGGGGAGCGCTACCAGTTCGGCGAGGCTCGCCGGCACCGCGCCGCCATGACGCGCGACCAGCGCCTGCGCGCAGCCGATCAGGTGCGCCGCCTTGTTGCGGAAAAAACCGGTGGAGCGGATCAGGGCCTCGAGTTCGGCAGGGGACGCCGCCGCCAGACCGCGCGGATCGGGGAAGCGGGCGAAGAGGGCGGGGGTCACCAGGTTGACCCGGACGTCGGTGCACTGTGCCGACAGGATGGTCGCCACCAGCAGCTGCCACGGTGAATCGTGGCACAGTGCACAGGTCGCTTCCGGATAGGCGCGTTCCAGGCGCGCCAGCGTGCTCAGGGCAAGCTCGCGGCGGACGTGCCCGGCGGCATCGCAAGACGGGTCGGGTTTCCGCTGGTTATCCACGCTATTCACAGTGTTGTCCACAGCCGGGGGGTGGTCAGCCGGGCGCGGTCTCCATGCGCCCGGCCAGCTCGGCAAAGGGGAGGAAGCGGCGGGTGTCGGTCACCTGGACGGTCAGCGTCAGGGGGAGATGGCTGGAGGCCTGGCGGGCCAGGTAGCAGCGGGCGATCGCCCCGTCGAGCACCCGCACCGGGCCGCGCAGGTAGGCCCGGTCCCGGGCGAAGAGGGGCAGGCGCGACGGGTAGGTGCCCCGCCACATCGGGCGCAGCGCCGGGCGCAGCGCCGACGTCAGCCCCAGGTTGCCGGCGCTCCAGAAGAAGTCGGCAAAGTCGCCGAGCACCAGCACCGGGCAGACCAGGGACGGGTTGCCGAGCAGTTCCGGCCCGAGCAGGCGGCCGAGCTGAACGGCGCGGGTCCCCGGCGCGGAATCGAGACAAAGGTTGAGAAGGTGCAGCCGCTTGCCGCCGAGGTCGACGTCGCCCCGCAGACAGTAGCCGCCGGCCCCGAGATCGAAGGCCTGCACGCCGCGCAGCGGCAGGTGCGACAAAAAGGCCGCCGGCAGCCCGCCCGGGTCGCGGTAGACCGCCATCCCCAGGTGCTCCCCCAGGTAGGCGAGGGGGTCGCCGTGGCGCCCCCCCCCTGCTTCCTGCAGCGCGGCGATATCCGGGGCGGCATCGGCGATGACATTCAGCGCGCGGTCGGGGTTGAACTCTCCGTCGGGCCCCAGGCAGCGCTGGATGTTGTAGGTCATGATGCGGGCTGTGGTCATGACACGTCCCGGCGCGACGACGGAGTCCGCCCACTTATTTGACGCGGCGCACGCTCTTAATCGTCACCGTCTCCACCGGCACGTCGCGGAAGCGGTTACGCACGCCGGTCGGGGCGTTGCCGATCTTGTCGACCACCTCCATCCCGGCCACGACCTTGCCGAACACGGCGTAGCCGAACCCCTGCATGGAGGTGTCGCGATGGTCGAGGAAGGCGTTGTCCTTGGTGTTGATGAAAAACTGGCTGGTGGCGCTGTCGATCACCGAGGTCCGGGCCATGGCGATGGTGCCGCGCAGGTTCTTCAGGCCGTTGCCCGCCTCGTTCTTGATCGGCGCCCCGGTGCTCTTCGGCGTGAGGTCGGCGGTCATCCCTCCCCCCTGGATCATGAAGTCCTTGATCACCCGGTGGAAGATCGTACCGTCGTAAAAGCCCTTGTCCGCGTAGTCGAGAAAATTCTTGACCGAAATCGGCGCCTTGGCTTCGTCCAGCTCGATCCTGATCGCGCCGTAATTGGTCTCGATCGCGACCAGCGGACCGGCCGCCGCAAACGAGGCGCAGGCCAAAACGAAGAACAGCAGGGACAACACGGTGACGGTCAGGTTGCGCATAGTCGTCTCTCCTTGGTGGTTCGCCGGCGCGCCGCAGGGCGCGCGCTTTCAGTGGCGCCCTTCGGCGCGCTGCTGACGCATCATCAGCTCGCTCACCGCCTGGCGCGGATCCTTCTCCTGGTAGAGAATCTGATACATCTGTTCGGTAATCGGCATGACCACGCCGAGCTTCTGGGCCAGCTGCCAGGCGGAGAGGGTGGTTTTCACCCCTTCGGCGACCATGCGCATGCCGGCGAGGATGTCGGCGAGTTTGCGCCCCTTCCCCAGTTCGACCCCCACCGTGCGGTTGCGCGACAGGTCGCCGGTGCAGGTCAGCACCAGGTCGCCCATCCCGGCCAGGCCGGCAAACGTCTCCGCCTCGGCCCCCTTGGCCATGCCGAGGCGGGCCATCTCCACCAGCCCGCGGTTGATCAGCGCCGCCCGGGCGTTGTGGCCGAAACCGAGACCGTCGCTGACCCCGGCGGCAAGGGCGATGACGTTCTTGAGCGCCCCGCCGAGTTCCGTGCCGATCACATCCGGATTGGTGTAGACCCGGAAGTAGTCGGTGCGGAACAGCTCCTGGACGGTCCGGGCCACGCTGCTGTCGGCGGCGGCCACCGCCACCGCCGTGGGGAGCCCTTCGGCCACTTCCCGGGCGAACGACGGGCCCGACAGGTAGGCGCAGCGGCCGGCCACCGCCGGTCCCAGCACCTCTTCGAGCACCTCCGACATCAGCATCAGGGTCTCGTTCTCGATCCCCTTGGCGGCGGACACCAGCAGGCAGTCGCCGGCCAGGTGGGGACGCAGCTGCTCGACGACCCGGCGCATGACCTGCGACGGCGACACCAGCACCACCACGTCGCGGCCGCCGACGGCCGCCGCCAGGTCGTTGGTGACCGCCAGCCGCGCCTCCAGCTGAATCCCGGGGAGGAACAGGTCGTTGACCCGGGAGGCGCCCATCCGTTCGACCAGCTCCCGCTCGTAGGCCCAGAGGCAGACGTCCAGCCCTTTCCGGGCGAGAAGATTGGCCAGCGCCGTTCCCCAGCTGCCGGCGCCGATGACTGCGATCCGCATGATATCCGTCCTTATCTCCCGGGGAGGCGCTTGCCGAGCCGCCCCTCCAGATTGGCGATCCGCTGGGCCAGCGCCTCCTGATTCGGATAACTGCCGCGCAGCGTCTCGAGAATCGTCAGCGCCTCCTGCAGGCGGTCGCGCTCCTCGAGGACCGTCGCCAGGCCGAAACGCGCCTCGAGCGCATACGGGCTGTCCGGCCAGCGTTCCGGCACCTGGCGGTAGGCGGCCATCGCCTGCTCCGTGTTCCCTTCCAGGGCATGGGTCACGGCGGCCCGGAACTGCACTTCCGGCGCCAGGGGGCTGGCCGGATGAACCCGCAGCAGATGTTCAAACTCGATTCGCGCCTGCTCGAAGTTGTTCAGCCGAAAGTAGCAGTCGGCGACCTCGTACAGCAGCCGGTCGGCTTCGTCGGCGCCGTCGTCGATCAGCCGCTGGTAGGCGGTAATCGCCCGGGCCTGGTCGTTCAGCCGGTACTTGTAGAGTGCGGCGACATGATGCCGGGCTTCGACCGCCTGGGGCGTCTCCGGGTAATCGCGTTCGAGACCGAGGTAGACCTCCAGCGCGTCGGCGAAGCGCCCCAGGGAGAAATTCAGCAGCTTGGCCGCCTCCAGCAGCGCCTCGGGGGCCCGGGCAGACTCCGGGTGCTCGGCGTGCAGCTCCCGCAGCAGCGCCACCGCGCCGGCGTTATCGCCGGCATAGGCCAGGGCCAGCCCCTTCTGATAGCGCTTCTCCAGTATATCGTCGAGATTGGCGTAGTACCAGACGGACCCGACCAGCAGGGCCGCCGTCAGCAGCGCACCGGCGAGAAGCCAGCGGTAGTGCTTAGGCTTCTTCCCCCGCCGCCTCAACTCCTCCCAGAGGAGCTGCTTCTTCAGTCTCTCGATCTGCTTCGTCGTCATCGCGCTCCGCCAGTTTGGCCACCGCCACGATCCGCTCCTGCTCCTCGGTGACCATCAGTCGCACCCCTTGCGTGTTGCGGCCGATCACCCGGGTGTCGGTGATGCGGTTGCGAATGATCTTCCCCTGATCGGTGATCAGCATCAGGTCGTTGTCGTCGGTGACCTGCTTGATCGCCACCACGCAACCGTTGCGTTCGGAGGTCTTGATGGTGATCACCCCCTTGCCGCCGCGGCTCTGCACCCGGTACTCGTCGAGTTCGGTGCGCTTGCCGTAGCCGTTCTCGGTCACCGTGAAGATGGTCGACGAGGCGGTCTGCGGATTGATCACCTCCATGCCGATGACCACGTCGTCGTCCTCCAGGGTCATGCCGCGCACCCCGCGGGTGTCGCGCCCCTGGGCACGGGCGTCGGCCTCGCGGAAGCGGATCGACTTGCCGTTCTTGGAGGCCAGCAGCACGTCCTGCCGGCCATCGGTGAGCGCCACGCCGATCAGCAGGTCGCCGTCATCGAGACTGATGGCGATGATGCCGGTCGAGCGGATGTTGGCGTAGTTGCTCAGGGCGCTCTTCTTGACCACCCCCTGGCGGGTGGCCATCAGCAGGTTGCGCTCCTCGTCGAAGGCCCCCTTGATGGAAAGGATCGCCGCCACCTTCTCCCCGTCGGCGAGGTTGAGCAGGTTGACGATCGCTTTGCCGCGCGCCGCCCGGCCCCCTTCCGGAATCTCGTAGACCTTGCGCTGGTAGACCCGTCCCGTGTCGGTGAAGAACAGCATGTTGTCCTTGCTGGAGGCGACGAACAGATGTTCGACGAAATCCTCCTCCTTGGTCTTCATGCCGGTCTTCCCCTTGCCGCCGCGGCGCTGCGAGCGGTAGAGCGAGGCCGCCGTGCGCTTGATGTAGCCGCTGTGGGAGATGGTCACCACCATGTCTTCCTCGACGATGGTGTCCTCGAGGGTGATCTCGCCGGTCTGGTCGACGATCTCGGTGCGCCGCTCGTCACCGAACTTTTCCTGCAGCTCCTTGAGCTCGGTGACGATGATGTTGAGGATCTCCGCCTCCGAGGCGAGGATCTCCTTGAGGCGCTCGATCAGGCGCAGGATGTCGGCGTACTCGTTGAGGATCTTGTCGCGCTCCAGGCCGGTCAGGCGCTGCAGGCGCATCTCCAGGATCGCCTGGGCCTGCTTCTCGGAGAGCTGCACCGCCGGGGCGAAGCTGCGCTTCTCCTCCGGCAGGCCGAGCTTCTTGATGAACTGCGGGTCGGAGAAGTTGCCGGCCATCAGCCCCTGCTTGGCCTCTTCGGGGTTGCGCGCGGCGCGGATCAGCTCGATCACCGCGTCGAGCCAGTCGAGGGCGATCTTGAGGCCTTCCAGGATGTGGGCGCGGGCCTCGGCCTTCTTCAGCTCGAAGATGGTCCGGCGGGTGACGATCTCGCGGCGGTGGTCGATGAAGTGGCCGATGGCGTCGCGCAGCGTCAGCACCTTCGGCCGGCCGGCGACGATGGCCAGCATGTTGATGCCGAAGGAGCACTGCATCTGGGTCTGCTTGTAGAGATGGTTGAGGATGATCTGCGGTTCCTCGTCGCGCTTGAGCTCGATGACGATGCGCATGCCGTCGCGGTCGGACTCGTCGCGGATGTCGGAGATCCCCTCGAGCTTCTTCTCGCGCACCAGCTCGGCGATCTTGGTGATCAGGTTGGCCTTGTTGACCTGATAGGGGATCTCGGTGACGACGATCGACTGGCGCTCGCTCTTCTTCTGGGTCTCGACCATGGCCCGGGCGCGCATCTGCACGATGCCGCGGCCGGTGCGGTAGCCCTGCAGGATCCCCTCGCGGCCGTAGATGAAGCCGCCGGTCGGAAAGTCCGGCCCGGGGATCAGAGCGAGCAGCTCGGCGAAGGTTAAATTCGGATTCTTGATCACCGCGATGATGCCGTCGATGACTTCCGACAAGTTGTGCGGCGGGATGTTGGTGGCCATGCCGACGGCGATCCCCGACGAACCGTTGACCAACAGGTTCGGGAACTTGGCCGGCAGCACCAGCGGCTCCTCCATGGAACCGTCGTAGTTCGGCCCCATTTCCACGGTTTCCTTGTCGAGGTCGTCGAGGAGCTGATGGGCGAGCTGCTCCATGCGGATCTCGGTGTAGCGCATCGCCGCCGGGGCGTCGCCGTCGACCGAGCCGAAGTTCCCCTGGCCGTCAACCAAGGGATAGCGCAGGGAGAAATCCTGGGCCATGCGCACGATGGTGTCGTAGGCCGCCGAGTCGCCGTGGGGATGGTACTTGCCGATCACGTCGCCGACCACGCGGGCCGACTTCTTGTATGGCTTGTTCCAGTCGTTGCCCATTTCGTGCATGGCGAACAGGCAGCGGCGATGCACCGGCTTGAGCCCGTCGCGCACGTCGGGGAGCGCGCGGCCGATGATCACGCTCATGGCGTAGTCCATGTACGAGCGCTTCATCTCGTCTTCGATGTTGACGGCGGTCTTGTTGATCGTGGTATCGAGCATGAAAAACCTCGGTTAATCGTTAAAAGTTAAACGTAAGACGTTCCAGTTCCGTGGTGTTTCACGTTTCACGTTTTACTTTTCACTTGAATTTAAATATCCAGATTCGCCACGTTCAGGGCGTTGGTCTCGATGAACTCGCGCCGCGGTTCGACCTGGTCGCCCATGAGGATGGTGAAGACACTGTCGGCCTCGACCGCATCCTCGATCTTGACCTGCAGCAGGGTGCGGTTGGTCGGCTCCATGGTGGTTTCCCACAGCTGCTCCGGGTTCATCTCCCCCAGCCCCTTGTAGCGCTGGATCGACAAGCCCTTCTTGGCGCTCTCCATGAAGAACGCCAAAAGGTCGACGCCGCGGGTGGTGGCAAACAGCTCCTTCCCCTCGCAGGAGGCGATGGCGCGGCCGGTGCCGAACAGGTCGCGAACCTTGCGGTGACTCTCCACCAGCAGAGTGTATTCGTGGCTGGCCAGGGCCTCGTGGGTGTGGTGGTCGAGAGCGGTGCGCACATTGCCCAGGTGGAGGATGATGCGGCCGTCGTCGAGCACCGAATGCTCGGCGCCTGGGTAGGCGCGGCCGAGGTGCTGCAGGTAGGGGAGCAGCCCGGCGAGGTCGACCAGGCCGGGGCGCACGCCGAGACGCAGCAGCAGCCGGACGATCTCCTCGTTGACCCCCTTGCGCACCAGCTTGTCGAGCAGGGTGCGGAACTCCACCAGCTGCTTGAGGATCGGGATGATCTGCTTGCCGGTGTACGAGCGCGCGCCGTTCTCGAGGAACAGCGTCATCTCCTCGGTCCCCTCTTCCAGCAGGTAGTTCTGCAGGGCCGCCTCGTTGCGCAGGTACAGCTCCTTCCTGCCGCGCTTGACCTTGTACAGCGGCGGCTGGGCGATGTACAGGTGGCCGCGCTCGACCAGCTGCGGCATCTGCCGGAAGAAGAAGGTCAGCAGCAGGGTGAGGATGTGCGAGCCGTCGACGTCGGCGTCGGTCATGACAATGATGCGGTGGTAGCGCAGCTTGGCCAGATCGAAGTCGTCCTTGCCGATGCCGGTGCCCAGGGCGGTGATCAGGGTGCCGATCTCCTGGGAGGAGAGCATCTTGTCGAAGCGCGCCTTCTCGACGTTGAGGATCTTCCCCTTGAGCGGGAGGATCGCCTGGAACTTGCGGTCGCGCCCCTGCTTGGCCGAGCCGCCGGCCGAATCGCCCTCGACCAGGTACAGCTCGCACAGCGCCGGGTCCTTCTCTTGGCAGTCGGCCAACTTCCCCGGCAGGTTGGAGATGTCGAGCGCCCCCTTGCGGCGGGTCAGCTCGCGCGCCCGGCGCGCGGCCTCGCGGGCCCGGGCCGCCTCGATCGACTTGCCGATGATGTCCTTGGCGACTTTCGGATTCTCCTCGAGGAAGGTCGCCAGCTTCTCGTTCATCAGCGACTCGACGAACCCCTTGACCTCGGAATTGCCGAGCTTGGTCTTGGTCTGCCCCTCGAACTGCGGCTGCGGGATCTTCACCGAGATCACCGCGGTTAGCCCCTCGCGCAGGTCCTCGCCGGAAATTGACACCTTCTCGTTCTTGAGCAGGTTGTTGGCGCTGGCGTAGTTGTTCATGGTGCGGGTCAGCGCCGCGCGGAAGCCGACCAGGTGGGTCCCCCCCTCGTGGGTGTTGATGTTGTTGGCGAAGGAGAAGACCTTCTCGTCGTAGGAGTCGTTGTACTGCAGGGCGATCTCCATATCGATCCCCTGGCGATCGCCGCGCACGTAGATCGGCTTGGGGTGCAGGCTGTTGCGGTTGCGGTTGAGGTAGTCGACGAAGGTGACGATCCCTCCTTCGTAGCAGAACTCGTGGTGCTTCCCGTCCTCGCGCTCGTCGTTGATGGTGATCTTCACCCCGGCGTTGAGAAAGGCCAGCTCGCGCAGCCGCTGCGAGAGGACGTCGAAGGAGAATTCCACGGTCTCGAAGATGCTGTCGTCGGGGAGGAAGGTGATCTTGGTGCCGCGCTTCTTGGTGGTGCCGACCACCTCCAGCGGACACTGCGGATCGCCGCAGGCATAGCTTTGCCGCCAGACCTTGTCGTCGCGGCAGATCTCCAGTTCCAGGCGCTTCGACAGGGCGTTGACCACCGAGACGCCGACGCCGTGCAGGCCGCCGGAAACCTTGTAGGAGGCGTTGTCGAACTTGCCGCCGGCATGCAGGACGGTGAGGGCGACCTCCGCCGCCGGGCGCCCCTCGGTCGGGTGGATGTCGGTGGGGATGCCGCGACCGTTGTCGGCGACCGTAATCGAGCCGTCGAGGTGGATGGTCACGTTGACGTCGTTGCAGAAGCCGGCCAGAGCCTCGTCGATGGAATTGTCGACGATTTCGTAGACCAGGTGATGCAAACCCGCACTGGAGGTCGAGCCGATGTACATGGCCGGGCGCTTGCGCACCGCGGTCAGCCCTTCGAGCACTTTGATGCTGTCGGCACCGTACTGGTTGTTGTCTTGATCGCTCATATCGTTCCTCAGATCGCCTGTCGTTCTTCGACCCGCCCCTGCTCCACGCGGAAGTAGCGGGCCTGCGGGCAGACCGCCTCGCCCAGCGTGGCGGGGTGGGTGGTGGTAATCAGCACCTGTCCGCGCCGGCGGCGCAGGAAGGCGAAAAAGCTGGCCTGGCGGCCGGCATCCAGTTCGCTGGCCAGATCATCCAGCAACAGCAGCGGCGGCTCGCCGAGTCGCCGCTCGAGATCGATCAGCTGGGCCGCCTTGAAGGCCAGCAGGAAGGAGCGGTTCTGCCCCTGGGAGCCGAACAGCTTGAGCGGCCGGCCATCGATCAGCGGTTCCGGATCGTCACGATGCGGCCCGGCCAGCGTCTGACCGAGCTGGCGCTCGCGAGCCAGGAGCTGTTCCTGTTCGCGGCGCAATCCCGCCTGCAGTTGGTCCGGTGCGCCGGCGTGCGGATAGCCGAAACTCAGCTGTTCGCTGCTGTCGGCGATGTCGCGGCCGATCCCGCTCAAAACCTGCTGCAGGCCGGCAAGAAACACCTGCCGGTCGTGGCGGATCCGGGCGCCGTTTTCGATCAGCGCCTCGTTCCACGGTTCCAGCAGCGCCGGGGCGGCCCGTTCCTTAAGCAGCTGGTTGCGCTGCCGCAACACCCGGCTATAGGCGTGGAACCGGTCCAGGTAGCCGGGATCGGCCTGCAGTACGGCACGATCGAGCAGCGCCCGCCGTCCCGCCGGCGCCCCCTTGAGCAGAACCAGTTCGTCGGCGGTGAACAGCACCGGTCGCAGCGTGCCGAGAAACTGGCTGAGCTTTTGAACCGGCTTGTCGTCGAGCCGCGGCGTCTGGCCGTGCGGTTCGAGGCTGACCTCGAGCCGGTGCCGGACCTCCCGGCTGACCAGGCGGCCGGTCAGGCGGGCGGCTGTCATCCCTTCCTGAATCAACTCCGCCGTCCGGGCACCGCGGAAGCTTTTCAGGTGGCCAAGGAGGTAGACCGCCTCGAGGAGGTTGGTCTTCCCCTGGGCGTTGTTCCCCCAGATGATGTTGAAACCCGGACCCCAGCAGAGGTCGACTTCGTTCAGATTGCGAAACTGCCGCGCTGTCAGCTGCTCGAGAAACATGACCGGTCGGCGAATGGCCGAGACTCCTTCATGGGACCGCTTTCCCGGTGGTGCGGGTGCGGATCAGAGCCGCATCGGCATGACCACCGCGAGGAAGTCGTCGGACTTTTCCGGACGCAGCAGCCCCGGCGAAAGCTGATCCTTGAAGATCATCCGCACCCGCGTTTCGTCCTGCACTTGCAGGATGTCGAGAATGTAGCGGGCATTGAAGCCGATGGTCATCTCCGGCCCTTCGTAGTCGAGATCGAGCTCCTCGCGCGCATCGCCCAATTCCGGATTGGACGAGGACACTTCCAGGACGCCCGGCTTGATCAGCATCTTCACGCCCCGCGATTTCTCGCTGGAGAGAATCAGCATGCGCCGCAGTGCGTGCAGAAACGGATCGACGGCGATCAATGCCTGCTGATCGTTGGCCTTGGGGATGACCCGCTCGTAGTCGGGGAACTCACCGTCGACCAGGCGCATGACCACCACGGTCTGCCCCTTGCGGACCACGGCGTTGTTGTCCTGGAAGCTGAGGGTCAGGTCGCCGTCGCCTTCTTCGGCCAGGCGCTTCAGTTCGAGCACCCCTTTGCGCGGCAGGATCAAGCCGCGCTTCACCTCGTCCGGAACGTTGCCGGCAATCGGCTTATCGATCAGCGACAGGCGGTGGCCGTCGGTGGCGACCAGCCGCAGCCTGGTTTCGCCGCTGCTGTCGAATGCCCGCAGGAAGATGCCGTTGAGGTTGTATTTGCTTTCATCCAGCGACATGGCGAAAAAGGTCTTTTCGATGATCTCCTTGCACAGGGCGCTGGACAGGGAGATGCCACCGTCGCGGCTCGACTGCGGAAAGCTCGGAAATTCGTCGGCTGCCAGGCCGACGATGTTGAAATGCGCCTTGCCGCACTTCACCTCGATCCAGCAATTGTCCTTGGCGGCAAAGGCCACCTCCCGATCGGGAAGTTCCTTGATGATTTCGTACAGCTTTTTGGCGGAAACGGTGATTTTTCCCGACTTGGCGATATTCGCCGGATAGCTGGAGCGCATCCCGACTTCCAGATCGGTTGCCGTAATATGCAGTTCGCCATCGGATCCTTCGAGCAGCACGTTGGCCAGAACCGGGATGGTGTTGCGCTTTTCGACGATCCCCTGGATGCGTCCGAGTCCCTTGAGGAATGCTTCCTTTTCGATGGTGAAGTTCATGGCAGGCTCCTGTCGGCTGTGATCCGGCCTTACGTGTGTATGATGATTAATAGTTTTTTAAAGCTTTTACAGTCGTAGTAATAACGGCTGTGAATTCGTGGATAACGGTAATTTTCCCTGCGGTTGCTGCCGGTTGGCCTGTTGACAGGTTACCGGGACCGGCGGTGCGCAAACTGTTGACGAATGCCGCTATCGACTATCCACGCTCGTTTGCCCAGACTTTTCACACGGGTTATCCCTGCTGTTTTCGGTCATCAGGCCGTGAGGGTCTGTTTCAGCGTTTCAATCGTCTGCCGCAGCTGATAGTTGTCCTCCATCATCTTTTCCACCTTGCGGATCGCGTGGATGATCGTCGAATGATCCTTGCCGCCGAACCGTTCGCCGATTTCGGGGTAGGAGGCCGATGTCAACTGTCGGGCAAGGTACATCGCCACCTGGCGGGGAAGCACCACCGCCTTGAGTCGTTTCGGCGACTTGAGATCGGTCACCTTGACGTTGAAGTGCTGGCCGACCTTCTTGATGATTTCCTCGACGGACAGTTCGCGATTGCGTTCAACCAGGATGTCCTTCAACACCTTGCGGGCGTTTTCCAGATTGACCGGTGTGGAGGTCAGACTCGAATAGGCGCTGAGGCGTATCAGGTAGCCTTCCAACTCCCGGACGTTGCTGCACGCTGCATTGGCCAGGAAGCGGATGACCTCCTCGGGTACGAATATTTTGTTCTGTTCCGCTTTCTTCTGCAGGATGGCTTGCTTGGTTTCCACATCGGGGGGCTGGATGTCGGCGATCAGCCCCCATTCGAAGCGTGACCGCAGACGTTCCTCGAGCCCGGGTATTTCCTTTGGAAACTTGTCGGACGTCACGACGATCTGCTTGTGCGACTCGTACAGGGTGTTGAAGGTATGGAAGAATTCTTCCTGGGTTCGTTCCTTGCCGGCGATGAACTGGATGTCGTCGATGAGCAGGATGTCCATGGTCCGGAATTTCTTGTGAAATTCGTCCATGCGGTTGTAACGAATCGAGTTGATCAATTCGTTGGTGAACTTCTCCGAGGTATAGTAGCAGACCCTCATGGTCGGCGATTTCTTGAGGATGGCGTTGCCGATGGCATTGATCAGGTGGGTTTTGCCGAGCCCGACACCGCCATAGATGAACAGGGGATTGTAGGTGGTCGCCGGGTTGTTGGCGACGGCCATGGCGGCGGCGGCGGCAAACTGGTTGGAGGAACCGGAGACGAACTCTTCGAAGGTATACTTGCGGTTGAGGTTGAGTTCCGCCTGTCCTTCACTCTGCAGGATCACTTCGCTCTGACGACCGCCCTGATCCTTGCTGGTCGCCCGGCTGCGCTGGTCGGAGCGAACCTTCTCCCTGTCCTGCCCGGCGACGTCGATCTGCAGGCGGTAGGAAACGGCGGACAGCTCCGAAAGCACCTGCTGGATCAATTTGGCGTAGTTATCGCGGACCCAGTCCAGAACGAAACGGTTCGAGACCTCGAGCACCACCAGGTCGCGGTCGATGCGGACCAGACGGAGCGGCTTGATCCAGGTGGCGAAATGCTGGGGATTGAGACTCGCTTCAAGCTGGGCCAGCGCGTCTTGCCAGAGTTTGCTCATGTGAGGTATATATAGGGCCTTCCCGCCGACGGCCATCCCCGGGCGAGCCATTTATCCACAAGGTTACGAACAACTGTGGATAACAGAAAAAATGCAGTTTTTTCAATTGGTTTTGCGATAAACCGATGCCTGAGTCAGCTGCTACACGCTAGCAAATGACGCGGACGAATTGCAAGGGAAAACTGCTCTGCGAGTAACGCGCGGAAATCGCGTGAGTTTTTCTTTTCTTGACATACCCGGTGTTTCATGCTTAACAATGCCCTTTGCAAAAATTCGGACAAAGCCGCAGGAGTGAATCAATACCATGAGCAAAAGAACCTATCAGCCGAGCAAGATTCGTCGTAAGCGTACCCACGGCTTCCGCGCGCGGATGCGCACCAAGGACGGCGTCAACGTTCTCAGACGGCGCCGGGCCAAGGGGCGCAAGCGCCTGGTGGTGACGATCCCGACCAAGTAACCAGCTCTTTATCCATGGATGCCCGACCCGATCAGGGCTTTCCATCGAGCTGCCGCCTGCGGACGTCACGGGAGTATGCCCGGGCGTGGCGGCAGGGACGGCGTTGCCAGACCGCCCATCTCACGGTGATTACCGTTGCCGGCGAGGGCGGGACGCGGTTGGGCATCAGCATCAGCCGCAAGGTAGGCAACGCCGTCTGCCGCAACCGGATCAAACGCTGGCTCCGGGAATATTTCCGCCGCCACCGGGTCACCCTTCAGGCCGGCATGGACATTTCCGTGGTCGTGAAGCCGGGGGCGGCGCAACTCGATCACGCTGCCGTCGATGTGCAATTCCAGGAGGCCCTGCGGCGTCTTCGGGTCAGCGCCGATGATTGAAAAGGCCGTCCTTGCGGCAATAGCCGCCTACCGGACAGTACTGTCTCCTCTCAAGCCGCCGACCTGCCGGTTTTACCCTTCCTGTTCCGCCTATGCCCGCGATGCCATCCTGCGCCACGGCCTGGCGCGGGGGAGTTGGCTCGCCATCAGGCGGCTGGCCCGCTGCCACCCCTGGCACCCGGGCGGCTATGACCCGGTCAACTGACGGGGGCTACCCGTCCGGAGAGATATCGACATGAACAACGAAAACCGCAACCTGATCCTGGCTCTGGTTCTGATGACCGCAGTCTGGTTTGGCTTCAGCATCCTTTTCCCTGCGAAGCCGCCCCAGCCGGCTCAGAATGCACCGGCACCGGCTGCCGCCGCGCCCCAGCCGGCGGCGGCCATCGAGCCGCCCCCGGCGTCGGTGCCGGCGGCAGCGCCAGTTGCCCCGGTCATCGCTACCGCGCGCGAAATCGTCGTTGAAACCGCCCGTTACCGCGCGGTTCTCTCCACCGTCGGGGCCCGCCTGGTGTCCATGGAGCTGAAGGACTATCGGGTCTCCACCGCCGCCGATGCCGGGTCGGTGCCGCTGGTTAAGTCTCCATCCACCCGTTATGCAACGCTGCGCACTACCGGCGGCGACGGGCTGGTGCTGCACGCCGATGCGCCGTTTGCCGTCGACGCGGCCGACCGCTCCATCGCAGTCCCGGCCGGCGGCGAACGGCGCCTGACGTTCCGTCATGTGACGGCCGGCGGGGCGGAGATCGTCAAGGAACTGACCTTTTACGGTGACCGCTATACCATCGACAGCGCGGTGACGGTCCGCAACAGCTCGCCGGCGCCCCTGCACGGCAGCCTCAACATGGCCATGGCCCAGCAGTGGGACGATTCTCACAAGGACAGCTACAGCTTTGCCGGTCCGGCCGCACTGGTCGGCGATAAGCTCGAGCAGGTCGACGTGGACGATCTGGGCAAGGGCGCCAAGGGTTTCGGCAAGGAGGTGGTCTGGAGCTCGCTGCAGAGCAAGTACTTCATGACCGCTGCGGTGCCGCTGGCGGCGGCGGCCGAGAAGCTGCAAATCGTGCTGAACGGCGACGTGCTCGAGAGCATCTTCGTCACCCCCGCCTTCGCGCTGCAGCCGGGCGAGAGCCGGCGTTTCGACTATCTGCTCTTCTTCGGCCCCAAGGATCCCGACCTGCTCAAGGCCGCCGGTCATGGCCTCGATCTGGCCATCAACTTCGGTTGGTTCGATCTGCTCGCTCAGCCGCTGTTCCTGGTCCTGACCTTTTTCAACGGTTTTCTCAACAACTTCGGCTGGTCGATCATCCTGCTCACGGTCATTCTCAAGCTGTTTTTCTGGCCCCTGACCCACAAGAGCTACGCCTCGATGAAGGCGATGCAGAAACTTCAGCCGGAGATGCAGAAGCTGCGCGACAAGTTCAAGAACGACAAGGAACGGCTCAACCGCGAACTGATGGAGCTGTACAAGAAGCATAGTGTCAACCCGCTCGGCGGCTGTCTGCCGATGCTGGTGCAAATCCCAGTGTTTTTCGCTCTTTACAAGGTTTTGCTCGAGGCCATCGCGTTGCGGCACGCGCCCTTCATGCTGTGGATTACCGATCTTTCGGCCAAAGATCCCTACTACATCACCCCGTTGCTGATGGGGGCGAGCATGTTCGTCCAGCAGAAGATGACGCCGACGAGCATGGATCCGATGCAGGCCAAGATCTTCCTGTTCATGCCGGTGATTTTCACCTTCCTCTTCCTGAACTTCCCGTCCGGTCTGGTCATCTACTGGCTGGTCAACAACCTGCTGACCATCGCCCAACAATACTATATCAATCGCACCCTGACCTGATCCGGCCATGATCCGCACCGCCGCGCCCGCCAGCGACACGATCGTCGCGCCGGCGACCCCGCCGGGCGACGGCGGCATCGGCATCGTGCGCTTGTCCGGCCCGCAGGCCGAGCAACTGCTCGGCGGCGTGTTCCGCGGCCGCCTCGCGCCGGCCGCCATGGCTTCGCACCGGCTCTATCACGGCCGGCTGTGCGATGCCGCCGGCCGTCCGGTCGACGAGGTGCTGGCGGTGATCATGCGCGCCCCGCGCTCCTACACCGGCGAGGACGTCGTCGAGGTCCACTGCCACGGTGGCAGCCAGTTGCTGCGCTGCGCCCTCGACCTGTTCCTGGCGGCCGGTGCCCGCTTGGCCCGTCCCGGCGAGTTCACCGAGCGGGCCTTTCTCAACGGGCGTCTCGACCTGGCCCAGGCTGAAGCGGTCGCTGCCCTGATCGGTTCGCGCTCGGCGCGGGCGGCCCGCGCCGCGCTCGCGCAGCTCGACGGCCGGCTGTCTCAGCAGCTTTACCGGTACACCGCCGAGCTGCGCGAGCTGCTGCTGCTGCTGGAGGCGCACATCGATTTCCCCGATGACGACCTTGGCCCCCTCGACGGCGAGGCTCTCGTCGCGCGTACCCGGGCGGTGCGCACCGCGATGACCGGTCTGCTGCACTCCTTCGATACCGGACGGGTGCTGCGCGAGGGGCTGAACGTGCTGATTCTCGGCCGCCCGAATGTCGGCAAGAGCTCGCTGCTCAACGCGCTGCTCGGCGAGGCACGGGCGATCGTCACCGATATCCCCGGGACGACGCGCGACACCATCGAGGAGCAGCTGGTCCTTGGCGGCCTGCCACTGCGACTGGTCGACACTGCCGGGGTCCGCGCGACCGATGATCCGATTGAGCTGGAGGGGGTCCGGCGGGCGCGCGAGAAGGTTGCGGCGGCCGATCTCGTGCTGCTGGTGATCGACGGCGCACGCCCGCTCAACGACGAGGACCGCATGGCCCTGGCCATGGTGCAGCCGGCACGCACCATTCTGGTCCGCAACAAGTGCGACCTGCCGCCGGCGGCGCCCGCGGACGAGCTGGCCGGGTTCCCCTGCCAGGTTGCGGTCTCGGTCCGGCAGGGGACCGGGCTTGATGCGCTGCAGGCCGCGGTGGTCGCGCACTTTTCCGCCACCGGCGACCGGGAGGCCGGTGACGGCGTGGTGCTCACCGAACGGCGCCACCGCGAGGCCCTGGCCGGTGCGCTGCAGGCGCTCGACCGGTTTCTGGCGGCGCAGGCCGCGGCCGAGCCGGCTGAATGTCTGGCCATGGAGCTGCGTGAGGCGCTGGCGGCGCTTGGTCAGATCACCGGCGAAACCACGCCGGACCTTATTCTCGAACAGATCTTCAGCCGCTTCTGCATCGGCAAGTAGCCGGCGGGCGAACGACAATGTTTCACGTGAAACATCCGGGGTGACAGAGAAACCATGAGCCAGAACGAGGCCCGCTACCAGGTGATCGTGGTCGGCGCCGGTCACGCCGGCTGCGAAGCGGCGCTGGCCGCCGCCCGCATGGGGTGCCGCACGCTGCTGCTGACCCTGCATCTCGACATGTGCGGACAGATGTCGTGCAACCCCGCCATCGGCGGGTTGGCCAAGGGCCACCTGGTGCGGGAAATCGACGCCCTCGGCGGCGAGATGGCGCGCAACATCGATGCGACCGGCATCCAGTTCCGCGTGCTCAATACCAAGAAGGGGCCGGCGGTGCGCGCGTCGCGCGCCCAGGCCGACCGCGACCTCTACCGCCTGCGCATGAAGCAGGTCCTGGAGGGGCAACCCGACCTCGATCTCAAGCAGGGGCAGGTCGTCCGCCTGCTGGAGGCGGGCGGCCGGGTCGCCGGGGTCGTCACGCGCGAAGGGCTGACCTTCCATGCGCCCGCCGTGGTTCTGACCACCGGCACCTTCATGCGCGGCCTGATTCACATCGGCCTGACCCACTATCCGGGGGGGCGTGCCGGCGAGCCGCCCGCCGAGGGCCTGTCCGAGCATCTGCGTGCCCTCGGCTTCGTGGTCGGCCGCCTCAAGACCGGCACCCCGGCCCGGCTGGCCAGGAGTTCCATCGACTTCTCCCGGCTCGAGGCCCAGCACGGCGACCCCGAGCCGCGGCCGTTTTCGGCCGACACCGAGCGGATCGACCGGCCGCAACTCCCCTGCCACATCACCTACACCAGCGCCCGGACCCACGAGATCATCCGCGGCGGCCTCGACCGTTCGCCGCTCTATTCGGGGGTCATCGAAGGGGTCGGCCCGCGCTACTGCCCGTCGATCGAAGACAAGGTGGTGCGCTTCCCCGAGAAGGACCAGCACCAGATCTTCCTCGAGCCGGAAGGGTATCGGAGCAGCGAGATCTACCCCAACGGCGTCTCCACCTCCCTGCCGCTCGACGTGCAGCTCGCCTTCCTGCGCACCCTCCCCGGGCTGGAGGCGGTCGAGATCATGCGCCCCGGCTATGCCATCGAGTACGATTATGTCGATCCGATCCAGCTGCGGCCGACGCTGGAGACCAAGGCGCTGCATGGCCTCTACCACGCCGGGCAGATCAACGGCACCTCCGGCTACGAGGAGGCCGGGGCCCAGGGGTTGCTGGCCGGGATCAACGCCGCCCTGCAGGTGCAGGGGCGGGCGCCGGTGATCATCGGTCGGGATCAGGGGTATCTCGGGGTGCTGGTCGACGACCTGGTCAATCTCGGCGCCACGGAGCCGTACCGGATGTTTACGTCGCGGGCCGAGTATCGCCTGCTGCTGCGCGAGGACAACGCCGACCAGCGCTTGAGCGCTATCGGCCGGCAGGCGGGGTTGCTGAGCGAAGCCCGCTGGGAGCGGTTCTGCACCAAGCTGGCCGCCCTGGAAAGCGGTGCGGCAAGGCTGCGCGAGGTGCGGATTGCCCCCGGCGCCCGCGAGGTCATCGCCAGGCTCGGCCTGGACGGGCTGCAGAACGGTGCCTCTCTGGAAGAGCTGCTGCGCCGCCCGGAGCTCGACCTCGATCAGCTGCTCTTTCTCGACGAGTCGCTGGCGGCGCTGCCGCGCGAGGTGCGCGAAGAGCTGGAAACGATGGTCAAGTACGAGGGGTACATCCGCCGCCAGCAGGACCAGGTCGAGCGCACCCGGCGCATGGAAGCCCTGGCCATTCCCGCCGGCTTCGACTTCGCGGCGGTGACCGGTCTCTCCGCCGAGGTGCGCGAAAAGCTGCTGCGGGTCCGGCCGGCGACCCTCGGCCAGGCCAGCCGCATTCCCGGCGTAACCCCCGCGGCGATCGCCATTCTTGCCGTGCTGCTGCGGCGATAAGGTGCCGGCATGGCGGTTCATTCCCTTGCCGAGCTGCTGGCCGAGCTCGGTCAGCCCGCGGCGCCGCAGGCGCTCGACCGCCTGGAGTGGCTGGCCGCGGAGCTGCTGCGCTGGAACCGCACCCATAACCTGACGGCGATCACCGATCCGCTGGAGGTCCGCGAAAAGCACCTGCTCGATTCGCTGACCCTGCTGCCGCTGCTCGGCCCGGCCCGGCGGCTGCTCGACCTGGGATCCGGCGCCGGCTTCCCGGCGCTCCCGGTAAAGATTGTCCGCCCCGCGCTTGAGGTCGTCTCCGTCGATGCCGTCGGCAAGAAGATCGCCTTTCAGCGCCACGTCGCCCGTACCCTGCAACTGGCCGGATTTACCGCCGTGCACGGGCGGGCCGAGGATCTTCCGGGCACCCCGCTGTGCGGCGCCGGCTTCGATGTGATCACCGCGCGGGCCCTCGGCAGTCTGCCGCTGCTGGTGCGGCTGGCGGCCCCGTGCCTGGCCCCCGGCGGCCGCCTGGTCGCCATGAAGGGGGCGGACGGGGAGGGCGAGCTGGCGGCCGCGCAGGGCGAGCTGGCGGCCACCGGCTTCGTCTGCACCGAACGGCGGTTCCTGCAGCTGCCGGTTTCCAGTTCCGGGCGGTGGCTGCTGGTGCTGGAGAGGCGGACCTGAGAGGGGTTGGCTCCGGAAACGCCGTCAGTGGGCCAAAATCGGCCGACAGGGCGTTTTCCCGCAAAACCCAGCCGTGGCCTTCGGGATATCCGGAAAAACCGTTTTTCGGGCAAATCTCGCGGCCGACCCGGGCGCCACAAAAAACCTGCGGATTTTCGGTCGGTTGGCTCGACACCCCGGCGTCGGGTCCGGTCGGCTCCTGCCGGTGCGGCTCGTCCCCGGCCCCCGGTGCGCCGGCGGCACGCGGCACGAGCCGGTCCCGCCGTCGGATCCCCAACATTTAGCGCTTGACTCCGCCGCCGCCCACCATATCTGGGGCAGCGGCTTTTTCCTTTTCAGTTTCCCCGCTTTATGCTAATTTTTCCAACCCGTTACGGGAAGGAACCCGGAGTTTTCCATGGCCCAGATCATCGCCATCGCCAACCAAAAAGGGGGGGTCGGCAAGACCACCACCGCCGTCAACCTCGCGGCCTCGCTGGCTGCGGCGGAGCGGCGCACCCTCCTGATCGATCTCGATCCCCAGGCCAATAGCACCAGCGGTCTCGGCGTCGACCCGCACACCCTCCAGCAGACGGTCTATCACGTTCTGATCGGGGCGGCGCCGGCGCTGACCATCCGCCAGAACACCCCGCTCGACCATCTGCACCTGCTCCCCGCCAACCCCGATCTGATCGGTGCCGAAGTCGAGCTGATCAGCGCCCTGGCCCGCGAAGGCAAGCTCAAGTCGGCGCTGGTC
Organism: Deltaproteobacteria bacterium; assembly: GCA_005774545.1. Classification (GTDB taxonomy): domain Bacteria; phylum Desulfobacterota; class Desulfuromonadia; order Desulfuromonadales; family BM103; genus VAUL01. Next base: position 45,489 of record VAUL01000011.1, read on the forward strand.
GAAGCGCGCGGCGAATACGACTACATCCTGATCGACTGCCCGCCGTCGCTGGGGCTGCTGACCATCAACGCGCTGACCGCCGCCGACCGGGTGCTGATCCCCCTGCAGTGCGAATACTACGCCATGGAGGGGTTGACCCAGCTGCTCAACACGGTGCGTCTGATCCAGCGCGAGCTCAATCCCAACCTGGCGCTGCTCGGCATCCTGCTGACCATGTTCGATGCCCGCAACAATCTCTCCCACCAGGTGGTCGAGGAGATCCGCAAGCATTTCGACGGTGAGGTGTTCGAAGCCATGATCCCGCGCAACGTCCGGCTCTCCGAGGCCCCCAGCCACGGTCTGCCGGCGCTCCTTTACGACATCGCCTCGCGCGGCGCCACCGCCTATCTCGACCTGGCCAGGGAAATCATTCGCAGGGAACCGCTGTCATGACCAAACGACCCGCACTCGGCAAGGGGATCGGCGCCCTGATCTCCTCGGCGACCCAGGAGGGGCGCCACAAGTACTTCCTCTGCCCGGTCGAGGAGTTGCGCCCGCACAGCAAGCAGCCGCGCAAAAGCTTCGATGACGCCAAGATGGCGGAACTGGTCGCCTCGATCCGCGAGAAGGGAGTGATCCAGCCGCTGGTGGTGCGCCATGCCGGCGATCATTACCAGATCATCGCCGGCGAGCGGCGCTGGCGGGCAGCCCAGCGGGCCGGGCTCAAGGACGTCCCGGTGGTGATCCAGGACGTCTCCGAGGACTGGGCGCTGGAGATGGCGCTGATCGAAAACATCCAGCGCGAGGACCTCAACCCGATCGAGGAGGCCGAGGCCTACCGCCACCTGATGAGCAGCTTCGATCTCTCCCAGGACGAAGTCGCCAAACGGGTCGGCAAGGATCGCTCGACCGTGGCCAACGCCCTGCGCCTGCTGCGCCTGCCGCGCCCCGTGCAGCAGGACGTCATGATCGGCCGGCTGTCGATGGGGCATGCCCGGGCGCTGCTCGCCCTGGAGAGCGGCGAGCGCCTGCAGGAAGCCCGCGAGCTGATCGTCAAGAAGCAGCTGTCGGTGCGCCAGACCGAGGAACTGGTCAAGCGTCTCAAGACGGAAGCCCCGGCGCCGGTCCGCCGCAAGGCGGCCAATCCCGAACTGAGCGCGATGGCGACCGGGCTGCAGCGCCGGCTCGGCACCCAGGTCAGGATTGTGCCGCAGGCGCGCGGCGGCAAGGGGGGGCGGATCGAAATCGCCTATTACTCCGCCGAGGAACTGGAACGCCTGCTGGAATGGTTTGCAGCGCAGCGTTAGCGCCACGGGCAAGAAAGATCATCTTATGTTTGTCAAAAAGGACAGAGAGAGCATGAGCCGCAGGGAATCGCCGCTGGAGAAGAGCGACATCAAGGCTTTTCTGGGGCCGGGCAGCCAGTTCGAGGGACGTCTGGTCTTCAACGAAATCGTGCGCCTCGACGGGGCCTTTCGCGGCGAGGTAACCTCCAAGGACACCCTGATCGTCGGCGACAGCGCCGATCTGCAGGCCGAGGTGACGGTCGGCACGCTGATCCTCAGCGGGCGCTTCAAGGGGAACATCAAGGCGGTGACCCGCGTCGAGCTGCGCGCGCCGGCGCAGGTCGAGGGGACGATCGAAACCCCGGCCCTGTCGGTCGAGGACGGCGTCGTTTTCAACGGCACCATCAGCATGAAGCGGGGCGGCAGCGAAGCGGCCGGCTAGCGGCATCGCCGCAGCCGCCGGCATTAAATTCGCGGTCCGGACGCGGAATCAGCCTTGACAAAGCGGGAAACGCTGTGTTAGTCATCTCCTGCTTTAGGCCCGGGGTGTGGTCTGAAGCGTCTTTTTTCGCCCTTTCGTGATCTTGTATACAGTATACCGACGCACCCGCTGCGGTGCCCTTCACGAGGTAACACGGTGATCAAGCTCGACTGGACACTGTTTCTGCAGTTCGCCAACTTCATCGTTCTGCTGATCGCGCTCAATGCGCTGCTCTTCAAGCCGCTGCGCGCCGCTCTGGCCGCGCGCAAGGCCGCCATCGACGGCGACCTCGCCAAGGCGCGCTCGCTGGACGAAGGGATTCAGTCCCAGGTGGCCGAGTACGAGGCCAAGCTGCAGGAGGCCCGCCAGCGCGGCAGCCAGGAGCGGATGGCCCTGCGCCAGGCGGCCCAGAGCGAAGAGGCCCGGCTGCTCGGCACGGCCAACGAAAAAGCCTCCCAGCGGCTGCAGGCGCTCAAGGAGCAGGTGGCCGGCGAAGCCGAGGCCGCCCGCCAGGGGCTGCGCGGCGAGACCGAAACGCTGGCCCGCGAAATTGCCGGCAAAGTGCTGGGGAGGAGCCTGTGATGCAGAACCGTAACCTGAACGCCCTCGTGGCGCTGCTCTGTGTCCTGCTGCTGCCGGCGTTGGCGCTGGCCTCCGGTGGCGAGGGCGGTCATGCCGACAGCGGTGCGGTTCTCAAGGATTTCATCTGGCGCTGCGTCAACTTCGCGGTGATGGCCGGCCTGATCGGCTACTTCGTGAGCAAGCCGATCCGCAACGGCCTGCAGAACCGCCGCGCCGACATCGAGAAGGCCCTGGCCGACGCCACGGCGGCGCGCGAGGCCGCCGAGGCCAAGGCGCGCGAGTACCAGGACAAGCTGGCCAAGGCCGCCGCCGAGATCGACACGATCTATGCCGCGATCCGCCGCGAGGGGGAACTGGAGCGGGACAAGATCCTCGCCAGCGCCAGGGACATGGCCGGCAAGATCGAGCAGGAGGCCGAGGCCAAGGCCGCCAGTGCCGTGGCCCGCGCCCGCGCCGAGCTGCGTGCTGAAGCCGCCCGCCTGGCCGTGGAGCTGGCCGAGGAACTGCTCGCCAAGAACGTGACCGCCGCCGACCAGAAGCGGCTGGTCGACGAGTACATGCAGAAAGTGGGAGAACTCCATTGAGCGCAAGTGCCCTGACCCGGCGGTATGCCAAGGCGCTGGTCGAGCTGGCCGTGGAACAGCAGGCCGTCGACCGCTACGGCGAGGAGTTGGCCACGGTCAATGCCGTTCTGGACCGTGAGGATCTGCTGCGCCAGCTGCTCGACAGCCCGACTCTGGCCATGGACAAGAAGGCCGCCATGCTGGCCGATCTGGCTGCGGCCCTGAATCTCTCCGAGGGGATGCGCAAGTTCCTCGGCCTGGTGCTGAGCAAGGACCGGATCGGCTATCTGCCGCAGATCGAGGACACCTACCGGCGCCTGGCGGACGAACTGTCCGGCGTGCTGCGCGCCACGATCACCTCGGCGGTGGAGCTCGACGCGGCCCAGCAGCAGGCGATCGGCGCCAGCCTCGAGAAGCAGACCGGCAAGAAAGTGGCCCTGAATGTCAGTGTCGACCCGCAGCTGATCGGCGGCGTCCAGGCCGAGATCGGCGGACGCCTGTTCGACGGCAGTGTGCGGACGCAATTGAAACGGATCGAAGAATCCTTAACGAAAGGGTGATGTGAGGACTTATGCAAGTCAGAGCGGAAGAAATCAGCGCGATCATTCGGAAGCAGATCGAAAGCTTCGGCCGCGAAGTGGAGGTCAGCGAAACCGGCACCATCATTTCGGTCGGTGACGGCATCGCCCGCATCCACGGCCTCGACAAAGCCATGGCCGGCGAACTCCTCGAGTTCCCGGGGAACACCATGGGCATGGTCCTCAATCTTGAGGAAGACAACGTCGGTGCCGCGATCCTCGGCGACTCCGAGCACATCAAGGAAGGCGACACGGTCAAGCGTACCGAGCGCATCGTCCAGGTGCCGGTCGGCGAGGGGCTGATCGGCCGCGTCGTCAACGGCATCGGCATCCCCATCGACGGCCAGGGCGAGATCAAGACCGACACCTACAGCAAGGTCGAGATCAAGGCCCCCGGCATCGTCGCCCGCAAGTCGGTGCACGAGCCGATGCAGACCGGCCTCAAGGCGATCGACGCCATGGTGCCCATCGGCCGCGGCCAGCGCGAGCTGATCATCGGCGACCGCCAGACCGGCAAGACCGCGGTGGCCACCGACGCGATCATCAACCAAAAAGGGCAGAACATGATCTGCATCTACGTCGCCATCGGGCAGAAACGCTCGACGGTGGCGCAGGTGGTGAGCAAGCTCAAGCAGCACGGCGCCATGGACTACACCATCGTCGTCGCCGCTTCGGCCTCCGAGCCGGCCCCGCTGCAGTTCATCGCCCCCTACACCGGCGTCACCATGGGCGAGTACTTCCGTGATAACGGCAAGCACGCCCTGATCATCTACGATGACCTCTCCAAGCAGGCCGTCGCCTACCGCCAGCTCTCGCTGCTGCTGCGCCGTCCGCCCGGGCGCGAAGCCTACCCCGGCGACGTCTTCTATCTGCACAGCCGCCTGCTCGAGCGCGCCTGCAAGCTCAACGACGACATGGGTGCCGGCTCGCTGACCGCGCTGCCGATCATCGAGACCCAGGCCGGTGACGTGTCGGCCTACATTCCGACCAACGTCATCTCCATTACCGACGGCCAGATCTTCCTCGAGTCCGACCTGTTCTACTCGGGGGTCCGCCCGGCGATCAACGTCGGCCTGTCGGTCTCCCGCGTCGGCGGCAGCGCCCAGGTCAAGGCGATGAAGCAGGTCGCCGGCACGCTGCGCCTGGCCCTGGCCCAGTATCGCGAGATGGCGGCCTTCGCCCAGTTCGGTTCGGACCTCGACGCCGCCACCCAGCGCCAGCTGGCCCGCGGTGCGCGCCTGGTCGAGATTCTCAAGCAGCCGCAGTACCAGCCGATGCCGGTCGAGAAGCAGGTCATGGTCATCTTTGCCGCCAACAACGGCTACGTCGATGACTACCCGGTCAGCGCGGCGCGCCGCTACGAGGCCGAGATGATGACCTACATCGAGAGCAACCACCCGGGGCTGCTGACCGAACTGCGCGACAAGAAGGCCATCGACAACGACCTGCAGGCCCGCATCAAGGCCGCCCTCGACGAGTTCAAGGGGCAGTTCGCCGCCTAATCACCGCCAGCGCCAGGTAGAGAATCATGCCCAGTCTAAAGGCTATCAAAAAGCGCATTTCGTCGGTCAAGAACACGCGCCAGATCACCAAGGCCATGAAGATGGTCTCGGCGGCCAAGCTCCGCCGGGCCCAGGAAGCAGTGGTCGCGGCGCGTCCCTATGCCGACAAGGTGCAGCAGGTGCTCGCCAGCCTGGCCCGGCGCGAGGATCAGGAAGCCCATCCGTTGCTCGCCCAGCGCGGCAAGGGGAAGGCCCTGATCGTGCTGGTCACCAGCGACCGCGGGCTGTGCGGCGGCTTCAACGCCAACGTCTCCAAGACGGTGGAACGGCACGTGCGCGCCAATCCCGACGGCTACGAGCAGATCGATCTGCTGCTCATCGGCCGCAAGGGGAACGACTATCTCAAGCGTCGTCCGGGGATGACCATCTTCAAGGTCTACGAAAACTTCCTCGGCACCGGTCAGGTCAGCTACGCGCCGGCCTCGCTGATCGGCAAGGAGCTGGTCGAGCTGTTCGAAAACGCCCAGTACGATGCGGTGTTCCTCGCCTACAACGCGTTCCGCAGCGCCATCTCCCAGGAGCCGCGCATCGTGCCGCTGCTGCCGGTTGTGGCCGATGGCGGGGACGAGGCCGGCGACGAGCATCTGACCGACTATCTCTATGAGCCAAGCGCCTCGGCGGTTCTCGACCAGCTGCTCCCCAAGTACGTCGAGGTCCAGATCTTCCGCGCCTTCCTCGAGTCGGTGGCGTCCGAGCACGGCGCCCGCATGAGCGCCATGGACAGCGCCAGCAAGAACGCCTCGGAGATGATCGGCAAGCTGACCCTGCAGTACAACCGCGCCCGGCAGGCCGCCATCACCAAGGAACTGATGGAAATCATCTCCGGCGCCGAAGCGATCAAGTAACGCACAGACCATAGAAACCGAGGCTACCCCCCGGGTTCCGGGCGGGCCAACATGGAGGAACGGGTCATCATGAATAAAGGACGCATCACGCAGGTCATCGGTCCCGTCGTCGACGTCGAGTTCGACGCCGGCCAGCTTCCCGAGATCTATCACGCCCTCAAGGTCTCCAATCCGGCCATCGACGACCGTGAGTGGAACCTGGTGCTTGAAGTCGCCCAGCACCTGGGCGAGAACACCGTGCGCACCATCGCCATGGACGCCACCGACGGTCTGGTGCGCGGCCAGGATGTGCTCGACACCGGCAAGCAGATCGTCATGCCGGTCGGCCCCAAGACCCTCGGCCGCATCCTCAACGTGGTCGGTGAGCCGATCGACGAGATGGGCCCGGTCGGCAATGAGCTGGAGTGGGAGATCCACCGCCCCGCGCCGCTGTTCGTCGACCAGTCGACCAAGGTCGAGGCGTTCGAGACCGGCATCAAGGTCGTCGACCTGCTCGCTCCCTACGCCCGCGGCGGCAAGATCGGCCTGTTCGGCGGTGCCGGCGTCGGCAAGACCGTTCTGATCATGGAACTGATCAACAACATCGCCAAGCAGCACGGCGGCTTCTCGGTCTTCGCCGGGGTCGGCGAGCGGACCCGCGAAGGGAACGACCTCTGGCACGAGATGAAGGACTCGGGCGTCATCGACAAGGCCGCGCTGATCTACGGCCAGATGAACGAGCCGCCCGGCGCCCGCGCCCGCGTGGCCCTGTCGGCCCTCACCGTGGCCGAATACTTCCGCGACGAGGAAGGGCAGGACGTGCTTCTGTTCGTCGACAACATCTTCCGCTTCACCCAGGCCGGCTCCGAGGTTTCGGCGCTGCTCGGCCGCATCCCCTCGGCGGTCGGTTACCAGCCGACCCTGGCCACGGAGATGGGTGAGCTGCAGGAGCGCATCACCACCACCAATAAAGGGTCGATCACCTCGGTCCAGGCGATCTACGTCCCGGCCGACGACCTGACCGACCCGGCGCCGGCCACGGCCTTCGCCCACCTCGACGCGACCACGGTTCTTTCGCGCCAGATTGCCGAGCTCGGCATCTACCCGGCCGTCGACCCGCTCGACTCGACCAGCCGGATCCTCGATCCGCAGGTGGTCGGCGAGGAGCATTACAAGTGCGCCCGCGACGTGCAGTTCGTGCTGCAGCGCTACAAGGATCTGCAGGACATCATCGCCATTCTCGGCATGGACGAGCTGTCCGAGGAGGACAAGCTGGTCGTCGCCCGCGCCCGCAAGATCCAGCGCTTCCTCTCGCAGCCGTTCCACGTTGCCGAGACCTTTACCGGCACCCCGGGCAAGTACGTGGAACTCAAGGACACCATCAAGGGCTTCCGCGGCATCGTCGACGGTCAGTACGACGACATCCCCGAGCAGGCCTTCTACATGGTCGGCACCATCGAGGAAGCTCTGGAAAAAGCCAAGCAGCTGGCCGCCTAATCCCGGCCCGGAAGCAAAGGACGCTCAGGCATGGCTGAAAAGCTCAAACTGGAACTGGTCACCCCCTACCGCCACGTGCTGTCGCAGGAGGTTGACGAGGTGACGGCCCCCGGCACGCTCGGCGAGTTCGGCGTGCTCCCCGGGCACACCCCGCTGCTGACGACCCTGAAGATCGGCGAGCTGACCTACAAGCAGGGGCACGAGGTTTTCCACGTCGCGGTCAACTGGGGCTATGTGGAGGTCGAGAACGACGTGGTCACGGTTCTGGTCGAGACCGCCGAGCCGGCCGACCAGATCGACCTGGCCCGCGCCCAGGCGGCGCTGCAGCGCGCCCAGGATGCCCTCAAGAAGCTGACTCCCGAGGACGCCGACTTCCGCAAGATGGAGTGCGCCCTGGAGCGTGCGGTGATCCGCGTTCAGGTGGCCGGGCGCAAGTCGTCCCACTAGTCAGGTTTCGACACGAACGCAAAGGGCGGCCCGCCGGGCCGCCCTTTTTGCATTGGTGCCAGGGCACCCGGCGGGCCGGTTAGCCGCGCGCCTTGACCAGCTTGGAGATGGCGCGGAACTGCTCATGCCGGGAGTCGCCGAGCAGCTGGAACAGCACCATTTCGGCGGTGACGGCCAGGGCCCCGGCCCGCGCCGCATTCCTCACGCCGGCGCGGAAATCCTCCTTGTGGCGCGAGCAGACGGCATCGCGCACCAGGTGCACGTGATAGCCGGCGGCAAGCAGGCCGAGCACGGTCTGGTAGACGCAGACGTGAGCCTCCATGCCGGTGACGATCGCCTGACGCCGGCCGAGCCCGGCCAGCGCCTCCATGAACGCCGGTTCGCCGCAGCAGCCGAAGCTGGTCTTCTCGATGACCCCGCCGGTGCAGGCGGCCGCCAGTTCCGGCACGGTCGGGCCGATCCCCTGCGGGTACTGCTCGGTGGTGACCACGGGGATGTCGAGCAGGCGGGCGGCATCGACCAGCATCGCGGTGGTGGCCCGCATCCGCTCGTAAACCTTGTGGGGCATGGCGGGGGTGAGCTTCGTCTGGACATCGATCACCACCAGCACCGCCTGGTCGCGGGAGAGCTGGAAGCGTGCGGTATCGAGGGTCATGGCTGGGGCTCCTTGGCAAAGAGGCTGGTGAAATTGCGCAGCGAGCGGCGCAGGTCCTCGGGGTCGTGGGCTTCAAGGGTAATGGAGGGGGGCTCCGCCAGTCCGGAGAGCAGCCGGCGCAGCGGCGTGAAGTCGATGCTCCCCTCGCCGACCGGGAGATGATCGTCCGCCAGGCCATGGTTGTCGTGCAGGTGCAGGTGGAGCAGGCGCGGGGCGATGCGCTCCAGCCACTGCTCCTGGACCTGCCGGCCGAACAGGCGCCAGTGGCCGATGTCGTAGCAGTGGCCGAACCAGGGGGTGTCGAAGCGGTCGACGAGGCCCGTCAGCGTCTCGGTGGTTTCCTCGTAGATGTTCTCCAGCGCCAGCCGGCAGTCGAGCTGTTCGGCCAGGTCGACGAGCGGGGCGAAGGTCGTCGCCGCATGGTCGGCCCAGGTCGCGGCCAGCTTCGGATAGCGCCAGCGGTCGTAGCCGGGGTGCACGACCATCAGATGGGCGCCGAGCCGCTCGGCCGCCTGCAGCGCCTGGGTCAGGCGCTGCAGGGTGATCTGGCGGACCAACGGCTCCATGGCGCCGGGGGAGAGGTCGAAAAACGGCGCATGCACCGTCGGCCGTCGGCCCGTGGCGGCGATCAGGCGCGCCACGGCATCCAGCCGCGCCCCGTCGAGCCCGTCGAGCTCCGGGCCCTTGAAGGCAACCTCCGGGGCCAGCCCCAAATCGAGGATGCGCGGCAGGAATTCGCGGCAACGCAGCCAGGGGAGGTGAGCCTGCAGCCGCTTACAGAGCATGGGCGTGGCCCTGGGCGATCTGCTCGAGCTGGGTGATGGCCGGACGTTCGCCGAGGATGATCAGCACGCTGCCGGAGGCGATTTCGGTGGCCGGCGCCGGATTGAAGAGCATGTGCCCGTCCGGCTGCTTGATGGCGACGACGATGATCCCCATGGTCTGGCGGATCCCCGAACTGATCAGGTTCTTGCCGACCAGCGCCGAACGGGGGGCCACTTCGATCTCCTCGATCTGCAGCGCCAGGTTCTCGCGGGTGGTGGCCAGATCGATGAAGTCGACCACCGAAGGGCGCAGGATGGCGTGGGCCATGCGCGCCGCGCCGATGGTGTAGGGGGAAATGACCTTGGAGGCGCCGGCGCGCATCAGCTTGACCTCGGCGCCCTCCTCGCCGGCCCGGGCGAGGATGAACAGGTTCGGGTTGAGGCCGCGGGCGGTCAGGGTGATGTAGACGTTGTCGGTGTCGGAGGTGACGGCGGTAATCAGGCCGCGGGCCCGCTCGATGCCGGCGGCCAGCAACGACTCGTCGTCGGTGGCGTTCCCCTGCACGAACAGGCAGCCCTCGCGGGCCAGCCGCTCGCACAGGTGGGTGCTCTTTTCGACGACGACGAAGGGGACCGGACGGGCCTGGAACTCCTTGCAGATCATCTGACCGATCCGGCCGAAGCCGCAGATGATGTAGTGATCCGTGAGCCTGGTGATCTGCTTTTCCATTTTCCGCCTCCCGACAACCTGCCGCAGCTGCCCCTCGACCATGAACTGGATGACGCTGCCGGCGGCGTAGGTGATGACGCTGACGCCGAAGACGATGAGAACGATGGTGAACGCCTTCCCGGCCTGGGAAAGGTCGTGAACCTCCTTGAAACCGACCGTGGCCAGGGTGATGACGGTCATGTACAGCGCATCGAACAGCGGCCACCCCTCGATCAGGGCATAGCCGAGCATCCCGCCAAGGATCACCGTAGCCAGGATGAACAGCGAAAGCCGCAGATTGCGTACCGGATCCATCCCCCGTCCCTTTGCGCAGATCGTCGGATGATAGCGATTAAGCCAGGAAAAGGCAAGCAGTTGGCCAGGTTAGCGGGACGGGCCGAGGATAAACCGCTTGACATCCATTGTATACAGTATACAATTTCGCGAACATGGGGAAAGGGGGCGAATCCGTGCGCCGCAAGCCGATCGAACGACACCAGACCTTGCGCGAAAAGATTCTCGAGACGATCCGCGATGCGATCCTGCGGGGCGCGCTGAAGCCGGGTGAGCGGGTCTCCGAGCCGGAACTGGCCGAGCGTTTCGGCATCAGCCGGACCCCGATCCGCGAGGCGTTCCGCCAGCTGGAATCGGAAGGCTACCTCGAGGTCATTCCGCGCAAGGGCGCGGTGGTCGCCTCGCTTTCCGAGCGGGATGTGGTCGAGTTCTACGCGATCAAAAGCATCCTGGAAGGGCATGCCGCGCGGATTGCCGCCGAGCGCCTGTCCGACCGCGATATCGAGCGGCTCGAGGCGATCAATGCCAAACTGCAGCAGATCGCCGCCGACGGGGATGTCAAGAGCTTCTTCCGGGTGCACGACGAGTTCCACGACCTGTTCATCAAGGCGTCGGGAAACGACAAGCTCGCCGAACTGATCACCCAGCTGGTCCTCAAGTTCAACCGCCTGCGGCTGGCATCGCTCTCCCAGCCCGGCCGCATGGAGATCTCGGTGCAGGAGCATCGCAAGATCATCGAGGCGTTCCGCCAACACGACGGGGAGCGTGCCGAGAACCTGGTGCGCCGCACCGCCACCATCGGCGCCGAGGTGCTGATCCACAGCCTGGCCCAGGAGCAGGGGAAAAAGACCCCGGCCCCGCTCGGCGCCGTCGATGTCTGAAGGACAGACTCCGGATAATGCAAAAAAAACCCGCCGAGAGGCGGGTTTTTTTGTCGGCGCCGGCGGCGGGTCACGCCACGGTGTGGCGGATATCCTTCCCCTTGACCATGAAGATCACCATCTCGGCGACGTTGGTGGCGTGATCGGCGACGCGTTCCAGGCACTTGGAGATGTAGTTGACCTTGATCGCCCGGCTGATGGTGCTGGGATCGGTCATCATGAAGACCAGCAGCTCACGCTGAATCTGGTCGTTGAGGGCATCGACGAACGCGTCATCCTTGCAGACCTTGAGGGCCAGTTCCGCATCACCCTTGACGAAGGCGTCGAGGGCCTCGCGCACCATGGTCGCCGCGGCCGCCGCCATGCGCGGCAGGTCGATGTACGGTTTGAGCGGCGGCTCCTCGTTCAGCTCCCGGGCGCGCTTGGCGATGTTGCGGCACTGGTCGCCGATCCGCTCCAGGTCGGTGACGATCTTCAGCGCCAGGGTCAAAAAGCGCAGGTCGCGGGCCGCCGGCTGGCGGCGGGCCAGCACCTGCAGGCACTTCTCGTCGATCTCCACCTCCATGTGGTTGATGTGGTGATCGAAGGCGATGGTGGCCTCGGCCAGCGCCGAGTCGCGTTCGACCAGCGATTTCATGGCGTTGGCGATCATGATCTCGACCTTGCCGCCCATCTCCAGCAGCTTCTCGCGGATCTCGTTCAGTTCCAGGTCGTACTGGCGGATGATGTGTTCACGTTCCATGGCTTCTCCTTGGGATAGGTCCGATAAGACCTATGAAACTTATAGGACTTATAATAATCAACCAAACCTGCCCGTGATGTAGTCTTCCGTCTGCTTCTTGTCCGGCATGGTAAACAATTTTTTGGTTTCGTTGAACTCGATGACCTCGCCCATGTAGAGGAACGCGGTGTGGTCGGAGACCCGCGCCGCCTGCTGCATGTTGTGGGTGACGATCAGGATCGCCACCTGCTCCTTGAGCTCGAGCATCAGTTCCTCGATGCTGGCCGTGGCGATCGGGTCGAGGGCCGAGGTCGGTTCGTCGAAGAGGATCAGCTCCGGATCGATGGCCAGCGCCCGGGCGATGCACAGCCGCTGCTGCTGGCCGCCTGAGAGGTTGCTCGCCAGATCGTTCAGCCGGTCCTTGACCTCGTTCCACAGCGCCGCGCCGCGGAGCGCCTGCTCGACCTTGGCCGCCACCTGGTCGCGCCGGGTGATGCCGCGCACCTTCAGGCCGTAGGCGACGTTCTCGAAGATCGATTTCGGGAACGGGTTCGGCTTCTGGAAGACCATGCTGATGCGCATGCGCACCTCGATCGGGTCGACCTGCGGGTCAAGAATGTTGACGTTGTCCGGGTGCAGGACGATCTCCCCCTGGTAGCGGTTGCCGGGATAGAGGTCGTGCATGCGGTTGAAGCAGCGCAAAAAGGTCGACTTGCCGCACCCCGACGGGCCGATCAGGGCGGTGATCGAATGATCAAAGACCGGCAGCGTGATGTTCTTCAGGGCATGGAAGCCGCCGTAGTGGAAGTTGAGGTTGCGGGACTCGGCCTTGAGCGCGGCCGGCGCCGGCTCGTTGCGCGGCGCGGCGTCGAGGATGTTGACGGCCAGTTCTACCATTTGATCGTCCTCCGGATTCGGTAGCGCAGCCAGATGGCTACGGCGTTCATGGTCAGGGTCATGACCAAAAGGACCACGCCGGCGGCGGCGGCGTTGAGCTGGAAGGCCTCCTCGGGGCGCGAGGTCCAGTTGAACATCTGGATCGGCAGCACCGTGAAGGGATCCTTCAGCCATTGGAACGACAGGAACGGAAACTCCCCGGTGACCGGCGGCGTGGGGAGGAAGGCGATGAAGGTCAGGGCGCCGATGGTGATGATCGGTGCGGTTTCGCCGATGGCGCGCGACAGGCCGATGATCACCCCGGTCATGACCCCTCCCGCCGAGTAGGGGACGACGTGCTGGGAGACCATCTGCCAGCGGGTCGCGCCGAGGGCGTAGGCGGCTTCGCGGATGCTGCCGGGGACGGCGCGCAGCGCCTCGCGGGTGGCGACGATGACGATCGGCAGGATCAGCAGGGCCAGCGTCAGCCCGGCGGAGAGAATGCTCTGGCCGAAGCCGAACTGGTAGACGAACAGCCCCAGGGCGAGCAGGCCGTAGATGATCGACGGCACCCCGGCGAGGTTCATCACGTTGATCTCGATGATCGCCGTCAGCCAGTTTTTCGGCGCGTACTCTTCCAGGTAGACGCCGGCCGCCACCCCCAGCGGGATGGCGGTGCAGGCGGTCACCAGCATGACCAGCAGCGAGCCGACCCAGGCCGACAGGATGCCGGCCTTCTCGGCGAGGCGCGACGGGAAGGCGGTAAAGAATTCGGGAGTCAGGCGCGGGGCCCCGGTGACGGCCAGCTGCAGGAACAGGCCGAGCAGCACCAGCAGGCCGATCAGCAGGGCCAGCAGGCCGAGGATCGTGAACGCCTGTTCCCAGAGGCGGTGACGGGCGATCAGCTGGCGCAGGTCGTGGGTGGGTGCGGGGGTCATGACGGCAGTCCTTCTCAATAGATCTCGCGGAACCGCTTGCGCAGCCAGTAGCCGAGGATGTTGAACAGCAGGGTAAAGAGCATCAGCGTCAGGCCGGCGGCGAAAATCGTCTTGTAGCCGAGGCTGTCGTGCGGCAGGTCGCCGAGGCAGACCTGGACGATGAAGGCGCTGATGGTGGCGGCCGGTTCCAGCGGGTTGACGGTGAAGTTCGGCTGCATTCCGGCGGCGATGGCGACGATCATGGTTTCGCCGACCGCCCGCGAGATGCCGAGGATCCAGGCGGCGGCCACCCCGGAAAAGGCCGCGGGCATGACCACGCGCACGGCCGTCTGCAGCCGGGTGGCGCCCATGGCGTAGGAGCCCTCGCGCAGGTGCATCGGCACCGCGCGCATGGCGTCCTCGCTCACCGAACCGACGTAGGGGATGATCATGATCCCCATGACCAGTCCGGCGGAGAGCATGTTGAAGCCGGGGAGCGCGGGATACAGCGTCTGCAGCAGGGGGGTGACCACCAGCAGGGCGAAGTAGCCGAAGACCACGGTCGGCACCGCGCCGAGCAGCTCCAGGATCGGCTTGACCGTCTCGCGCAAGCGATGCGAGGCGAATTCGCTCAGGTAGATGGCGATCACCGTCCCCATCGGGATGGCGACCAGCAGGGCCACGGCCGTGGTCGTCGCCGTGCCGGCGATCAGCGTCATGATGCCGAAGTGGGCGTCGTCGAACAGCGGCGTCCACTGCCGGTCGGTGAGGAAGTCGAGCAGCGACACCTCCCTGAAGAGGGGGAGTGCCTCCTTGACCAGGATGAAGACGATGGCAAAGGTGATGGCCACCGATGAGGCGGCGGCCAGAAAGAGCAGCACCTCGATAAAGCGTTCGCGCAGCTGCCGGCCGCGGCGCCGCACCAGGCGGTGCCCGGGGGTGGGTGGTGCGTTTGCATCAGCTTCGTTTGTCATCATTTTCTCCGTTACCACTTCGAAGCTCTTTGCTTCCCATATGTGCCGAAGGGGGAGCGCCTTCCGGCGCCCCCCGCATGCGGGCTGCTTTCACTTGAAGCGTGAGGGTTAAAGTTTCCCCTCGCGTTGCAGCAACTCCTCAACCGTCACGCCGACATCGGGTTCGCCGCCGAAGGCGGTGCCGAGCTTTTTCTTCGCAATGTGTTCTTTGGCGAGCTGGTAGGCCTTCTCAGGGAGCGGCACGTACTTGACCGTCGGCACCAGAGCCGGCGCCTGGTTCAGGTAGAAGTCGACGAACTCCTTCACTTCCGGTTTGTCGAGCGACTTGGCGTTGATGTAGATGAAGACCGGGCGCGAGAGCGGCTGGTAGCTGCCGTTCTTGACCGTCTCCGGGGAGGGGCTCACTGCCGGCTTGCCGACGGCTGCCACCACCGGCACCGCTTTGAGTTTCTTGCTGTTCTCAGCAAAGTAGGCGTAACCGAAGTAGCCGAGCGCCCCCTTGTCCATCGTCACCCCTTTGACCAGGACGTTGTCGTCCTCGCTGGCGGTGTAGTCGCCGCGGCTCGACTTGGCCTTGCCGACCACCGCCTCGGTGAAGTAGTCGAAGGTGCCGGAGTCGGCTCCGGGGCCGAAAAGCTTGAGCGCCTGGTCGGGCCAGGCCGGGTTGACCTGGTTCCATTTGGTCACGTTCTGCTGCGCACCGGGCTCCCACATCTTCTTCAGCTCGTCGACAGTGATGCTCTTGAGCCAGTCGTTCTGCGGGTTGACCACCACGGTCAGGGCGTCGTAGGCGACCGGCAGCTCGATATACTGGATGCCGGCCTCGCGGCAGGCGTCCATCTCTTTCTTCAAAATAGGCCGGGAGGCACCGGAGATGTCGGTTTCGCCGCGGCAGAACTTCTTGAATCCGCCGCCGGTGCCGGAGATGCCGACGGTGACGCGGACGGCCCCGCGCTTGCTGTTCTGGAACTCCTCCGCCACCGCCTCGGTGATCGGGAAGACGGTGCTGGAGCCGTCGATCTTGACGATTTTCGGCTCGGCCGCGGCGGTGCCGGCGACGAGCAGCAGGGCCGCAATGGCCGGGATCAGGGTGCTGTTAAAGCGCATCGAAACGTTCCTTTCTCTCTGGGAGGGCATCTTTTCTCGCTATCGTTGCATACCGTTATAGCAACCGTTTGTTGCAGCTGTGTTACAGGCGGGGAAAATCTCGGTGAAATCAACCGGGCACGCTCGCGATTTGCTCAGCATCCCAGCGCCGCGGCAACCTTGCGCCGTAGCCCGGCAATATCACCTTTGCAGATATACCCGTCAGCGGCAAAATGCCGGGCCGATTCACGCAGGCTCTCTTCGTCGTTGGAGGAGTGCAGCATGATCAGCACGTTGCGACTATTGCCATTGGCGCGGACCAACCCGCACAGGCGGTCCCCGGCCAGCCCCGGCATATTGACGTCGAGTAGCACCAGGTCCGGTTTCCAGGTTTGAACGATTTCAGTGGTGCGGAACGGCGTGTTGTGCACGGCGACTTCGTAGCCGCTCAATTCAAGGAGATCCCGGGTGGTGAGGAGATGTTTCGGGTCGTCATCGACGACCAGCACACGTTTTTTCATAGTCGTTTTTCCCTTTCGCCGGATTGCCGCGGTATGCGGACTTCAAATGTGGTGCCTTGGCCAAAGTGACTGTGTACGGCAATCGTTCCTTCAAGCAGATGCACCAGTTGCCGGGTGATGGTCAGTCCAAGGCCCGTGCCTTCATGTTTGCGTGTCTGCGCGTCTTCGAGTTGGGTAAAGGCGACAAAGAGCTTTTCCAGATCGGTGTCACGGATGCCGATTCCGGTATCCGTGACACCGATCAAGACCGCTCCGCGTTCTTCCGTGACCCGCAGCAGGATTTCCCCCTCTTCCGTAAACTTGGCGGCGTTGCTGGTCAGATTGAGAAGGATCTGCCGAACCTTGATCATGTCAGAATCGAGCAGCAACTCGGACATTGCCGTGACGACACGAACGGCGACCGGCCGGCCAGCCAGCAAAACCCGGGTTGTCTCAGCGACTTCATCAAGCAGGGTGATCAGATCGAAAGACTCGCTGCGAACCTCCATCCGCCCGGCCTCGATCTTCGACAGGTCGAGAATGTTGGTGATGATGGCTCGCAGATTGACGGCACTGGCCGAGAGCAGGGCGAGCTGTTTTTCCATCTCGGGCGTCAATTTCCCTTCCGGAGAAAGCCGAAGCAATTCGGCCAAGCCGATGATGGCGTTGGTTGGCGAGCGCAGTTCATGGGTCACATGGGCAATGAATTGCGACTTGATCTCGGAGATCTTCTTCATTTCCCGAGCCTTGGTCAGGGCCAGTTCCTGTTGCACGACGCTGTTGGCCAAGACGTTTCCTTGGGCCAGGATCATTCCTTTGACCGACAGCAGGCCCTGATAATGGCCGTTGCCATCGACCACCACGATCTCGTCGTAGATATCGGCCAGCGGTCGCTGCATGGCCAGATCCAGCACCGCCTCCAGCGGCTGCTTTTCATCGACGATCAGGGGGTTACGTTCGGCTACGGCGATGATCGGGTCGCGACCGAAAAGCTCGAACCCGAAGCGCCGGAAGAGGATGGAAAACACCTTGTTGCGCATCGCCAGTCCATGTACCTGGCGATGTTCCACCAGGGCCAGGGTTTCCTTCTGCTGCTTGCGAAAAAGCTGGTCGACTACTGTATCGACGCGCATCATCGGCGAGATCGCTTCCCGCGAACAGATCAGCTCTCCCGCTCGTGGCGCGTCGCGTATGGTGTCTTTCATGATCGCCCCCTGTCGTTGCCAAGGATCTAAAGCTCATTCTGCATCCGCCGCGGCGAGAAGCGCACGGCGATGACCCGGGTTGCCGCCAGGGCCAGGATCAGGGAAATCAGCATGGCCACCTGCTCCCAGGTCATCTCCCGGTGCCAGAAGGCCATCGCCTCGGTGAGCACCGTGACCATGACCGTGTCGATGATGTAGGTCACCTTGACCCGCCGCTCGCTGAAATAGGCCAGCGCCGTGCGCAGGATTTCGATGACCGCCAGCACCGTGAGCATGTCCACCAGCAGCGGCCTGAAGGCGTGGTGGAAGCCGTCGCGGATGATCAGGCGCAGGTCGTAAAGGGTGTAGAGGCAGCCGGCCAGGATGGTCAGCAGGATGGCGACGATGAAAATGAAGAGGAGCGCCTGGGCCGAGGTTTCGAACCAGCGGGTCAGGCGTTGATCGATCTTGTCGGTAAGGATGTCGATAGCCACGTTCTTCCTCCGGTTTTTGATGAAGCATGCCGGAGCGATGTGGCGGTGGGGTTACAGAGAGGGAAACAGTGTGAAAACTTCGACGGCTACCCCCGCCGCAGCGTGAACGTGAAGCAGGTCCCCTGTCCGGGGGTGCTCTCCACGCCGACCGTGCCGCCGTGGAGCTGGACGATGTGCTTGACGATGGCGAGCCCGAGGCCGGTGCCGCCCTGGTCGCGGCTGCGCCCGGCGTCGACCCGGTAGAAGCGTTCGAAGATCCTGGCCTGTTCGTGCAGGGGAATCCCCGGGCCGGTGTCGCGGACCTGGACGCGGACCAGCCCGCCCTCTTCCCCGGCCGTCACCGTGATCCGCCCGCCGGCCGGCGTATATTTGACCGCATTGTCGAGCAGGTTGACCAGCACCTGCTCCAGCCGCTGGCGATCGGCCAGGACCGCCAGGGCGGGGATCAGGCTGCAGTCGAGGGCGATGGCCTTCTCCTCGGCCTGCGGGGCCAGCAGCTGGCAGCAATGCCCGACCAGCTCCGGCAGGGGGTGCGGCCGCAGGGTCAGCGCCGAGCCCTTGGCTTCCAGTTCCGAGAGGGTGAGCAGGTCGCCGATCAGGTTGGCTAGCCGCTCGGCGTGGGACTGGATGATGGCGGCGAAGCGGGCGACGATTGCCGGGTCGGTGCTGCCGCCGGCCAGGGTTTCGGCGTAGCCGCGGATCACCGTGACCGGGGTGCGCAGTTCGTGGGAGACGTTGGCCACGAAGTCGCGGCGCACCCGCTCCAGGCGCTTGAGGTCGCTGATGTCGTGGAACACCGCGACCACGCCGACGGTGACGCCGCCCTCCACCAGGGGAACCCAGTGGGTCAGCAGCGCGAGCTCCACCGGCCGGGGCACGGTCATTTCGGCGATCTGCTCGCTCCGGGTCTCCTGGACGCGCCGGAAGGTTTCGATGAGCTGCGGGTGGCGGCAGACGTCGGCGAGCGGGAGGCCGGCCGGCTCCCCGGAAAGATCCAGCAAGCGTTTGAAGGCCGGATTGACCAGGGTCACGGTGCCGGCCGCGTCGGTCACCAGCAACCCCTCGCCCATCCCGCGCAAGATGGCGTCGAGGCGGTTGCGTTCGGCCGCGAGGCTGCCCATCTGCTGCTCCAGGCGGTCGGCCATGGTATTCAGCACCCGGGCGAGATCGCCGAGTTCGTCGTTGCTGACCGCCGGTACCCGCCGCCGGAAGTCGCCGGCACCGAAGCGTTGGGCGCCTTCGCTGAGGGCGCGCAGGATGCGGCTGGAGAGCTGGGTGAGCAGCAGGCTCAGGCCGACGGCCAGGAGTGCGGCGAGGATGAAGGAGAGTGCCAGGCTCTGGTGCAGGCTGACCCGGGCCTGCTCCACCGCCGACAGCGGCAGGGCCAGCCGCACCACGAGTGTCTCGCCGCTTGCGGCGGTTGCGGGGACGGCCACGTAGAGCATCCGGGTGCGCAGCGTTGTCGAATAGCGGGTGGCGCTGCCGGAGTCGCCCTGCAGGGCTTCGCGGATTTCCGGGCGCTCCCGGTGATTTTCGAGAACGGGAAGGTCCGTGCCGGCGACGTCTGAATCGCCGACGACCTTGCCGGTGGCGGTAACGAAGGTGACCCGGGCATGGATGCGCTCGGCGATCTGGACGGCGACCGGATGGGCATCGGTGGCGGCGTCCCGGATCTCCCGGCTGACCATGAGCGCCGTGAGGCGGGCTTCGCGCAGCAGGTTGGTGCGAACGCCGTCAACAAGCTGCTGCTCCAGGGTCCGGTTGAGATAGGCGAAGAGAACGCCGCCCATGACCAGGAGGAGCAGCAGATAGGAGCCGAGCAGCTTCCAGCGGATCGACAGTTTCACGGGGCGTCCAGCTTGTAACCGAAACCGCGCACGGTGTGGATGAATTCGCCGGCACTCCCCAGCTTGGTCCGCAGCCGGGTGATGTGCGTGTCGACGGTACGGGTGTCGCCGCTGTAGTGATAGCCCCACACGTCCTGCAGCAGGCCGTCGCGGCTCTGTACCCGGCCGCGCCGCTCGGCCAGGGTCAGCAGCAGCCTGAATTCGAGGGCGGTCAGCTCGATGTCGTTGCCGTCGGCCGTGACCCGGTGCCGCTCCGTATCGATCGTCAGGGTGCCGATCCGCAGGATCTGCCCTGCCGGCTCCCCCTCGCCGCTGCGCCGCAGCAGCGCTTTCACGCGCAGGACCACCTCGCGCACGGAAAACGGCTTGACCACGTAATCGTCGGCGCCGACCTCGAAGCCGGCCACCCGGTCGGTTTCCTCGCCGCGGGCGGTGAGCATCAGCACCGGCACCGCGGCCGTTTCGCGGTTCTGCCGCAGCCGGCGGCAGACCTCGGTGCCGAGCAGGCCGGGGAGCATCAGGTCGAGAAGAATCAGGTCGGGAGGGGCGGCCAGGGCCAGGGCCAGGCCTGCGGCGCCGTCATGGGCCAGCGTGGTGGCGTAGCCGGCCTGCTGCAGGTTGAACGCCAGCAGCTCGGCCAGGTCGCGTTCGTCTTCGATGATCAGAATGTGCGGCACGGGGCGCTCCTGCGCATCAAGTCTGACAATCTTCCTAGCACACCATTGTTACAACCATGTGTCGCTCGCCGGCAACGAAAAACCGCGCCCTGCCGCGCAGGCTGTTCAGCTGCGCAGCCGGTAGCTGCGGCCGATCAGCAGGGCGGCCCAGGCGAACAGGGCCGCGGCCATCAGGGCGCTCACGCTGAAGGCGGTGGCGAAGGAGAGGTCCCCGCGGCCGAGCAGGGCGTGACGGAAGCCGTCGATCAGGTAGAAGAGGGGGTTGAGATGCGACAGCCCCGCCCAGGGATGAGGGAGGATGGAGATCGGGTAGAAGACGCCGCCGAGGTAGATCAGCGGCAGCAGGACGAAGTTGGAATACATCGCCAGGGCGTCGAAGGAGTCGGCGTAGAGGGCGACGATCAGACCGAACTGGGCGAACAGGAAGCTGGCCAGCGTCGCCATGGCCAGCACCAGCCAGGGGTGTGCCCAGGGGAGGCTGGCAAAGCCCAGCGAAATCAGCCAGACGACCAGCCCCACCGCCAGCCCGCGCAGCATGGCGGCAAGGGTGTAGGCGAGGATGAACTGGGCCGGGGTGAGCGGGGTCACCAGCAGATCGACGATGTTGCCGAGGTAGCGCGACATGAACAGTGACGTCGAGGCGTTGGCGAAGGCGTTGTTGATGATCCCCATGAGGATCAGCCCCGGAATGACGAACTGGGCGTAGCTGAACCCCTCGAGTACGCTGATGCGCGTGCCGAGGGTGGCCCCGAAGATGAACAGGTAGAGGGCCGCGGTGACCACCGGGGTCACCAGGGTTTGCGAGGCGACGCGCAGGAACCGGCGGATCTCCTTCTGGAAAAGGGTATAGAACGGCAGCCAGGCGATGAAGGGCGGGCGGTTCATGCCGGGTCTCCGCCGTTGGCCGGGGTTTCCCGGGTGATCTGCAGGAAGACCTCCTCCAGGCCGGCCCGCTTGGTTTCGAGGTCGGCAACCGGCAGGCCGAGCCGGCAGAGCAGGCCGAGCAGGTCGCCGGCGGTCTGGGTCGGCGGCAGGGTGAGGCTGAGAACCCGGCCGGTGTCGTCGAGCCGCGCCCCCCAGCCGGCCAGTTCGGCGGGGAGCGTCGGCAGCGGCTGGTGCAGGTGGACGATCACCCCGCGAGTGCCGAGGCGCTCGACCAGGGCGCCGGTGGCCTCCAGGGCGATGAGTTCGCCGTGGTGCATGATGGCGAGACGGTCGCACATCTGCTCGGCTTCCTCGAGATAGTGGGTGGTCAGGAGGATGGTGGTCCCGGCGCGGTTGATTTCGCGGACGAACTCCCAGAGGGTGTGGCGCAGTTCCACGTCGACGCCGGCGGTCGGCTCGTCGAGGATCAGCAGGTCCGGCTTGTGGAGCATCGCCTTGGCGATCATGAAGCGCCGCTTGAGGCCGCCGGAGAGCTTGATCATCACCTTGTGCAGGTGCGGTCCGAGGCCGAGCCGCTCGATCAGCATCGCCCGCCAGGCGGGATCGTCGCGGACCCCGTAGTAGCCGGCGTGGAACTTCAGGGTCTGGTCGATGGTGAAAAAATTGTCGATCACCACTTCCTGGTGCATGACGCCGACCAGCCGGCGGGTGGTCCGGTAGTCACGGCGGTTGTCGAAGCCGAAGACCTCGATGCGGCCGCCGCCGAGCCGGGTGACACCGGCAATCATGTTGATGGTGGTGCTTTTCCCCGCGCCGTTGGGGCCGAGCAGGCCGAAGATCTCGCCGGGGGCGATGGTGAAGGAGATCCCCCGGACGGCGGGATGGCCGTCGTACTCCTTGGTCAGATCGTGGATGGCGAGTGCCGGTGCGGTCATGGTCTTTTCTTTATGCCGACGGTGCTGCGGGTTGTCAAGCGCTGGACGGCGGCCGGTTGGCGTGGTAAACCGTAATGAAAAGGCCGGCTTGATGCCGGGTTGCGAGGAGGTATCGACAGATGCGCCAGGGTTGGCTGTTGGGTAGCGGCGTGGTTTTGCTGCTGACGGGGATGGCGCTGCCGGCGGCGGCCGGCATGCAGATGGAGGAGGTCAAGGCCCTGCGCCTGGCGAAGCCGGTCCTGGACGTGGCGACGACGGTCGATGGCAGCAAGCTGTTCGTGCTCCTCAAGGGCGGCGAGGTGCAGATGCTGACCCCGGGCGGCGAGCTGCTCGACCGCTTCAGCGGGCCGGCCGAGGCCGAGCGGCTTGCGGTATCGTCGGACGGCGACCGGCTCTACCTGAGCGTCGGCCAGGAGGTGCGTATTATCGAACTCGCCACCCTGGTGGACCTGCCGGTGCTCAACTCGCCGGTCAAGGGCGCCGTCGAGGCGCCGGTGACCCTGACGGTGTTCAGCGATTTCCAGTGCCCCTACTGTGCGCGGCTGGTGCCGTTCCTCGACGAGATTCTGGCCAAGAACCCCGACAAGGTGCGCGTGGTCTTCAAGCAGTTCCCGCTGCGCATGCACACCATGGCCCAGCCGGCGGCGCTCGCCAGCCTGGCGGCCCGCGAGCAGGGGAAGTTCTGGCCCATGCACGATCTGCTCTTCGCCAACCACAACCAGCTCAGCGAGGACAGGATCCGGGCCCTGGCCAAGGAGGCGGGGCTCGATCTGGCCCGCTTCGACAGGGACCGCAATGCCCAGAAGTTGCGCGACGAAGTCCTCCGTGACCAGGGGCTCGGCCAGCAGGCCGGGGTCCAGGGAACCCCGGCAATTTTTCTCAACGGTAGGTTCCTGCGCGAACGGACCGCCGCCGGAATCCAGGCGCTGATCGACCGGGAGGCGGCGCGGGTCAGGGGGGCGGCGAAGTAGCCGGCGGCCGGTCAGGCG
>VAUL01000112.1 GCA_005774545.1 Deltaproteobacteria bacterium
CCCGGACTGCGGCCAAACTTTTCCACGGCGAAAAGTTTGGATCAAACGCCGTGGTTCCCCGCCGTCTTGTCCTGCTGCGCAGGGTTCCCTCCGCCGGACAGATGAATGCCGGCCGGACAAAAACTCGCTGCGCTCAAACATTTGTCCGGCTGATCGCCATTCATCCATCCGGCTCCGGCGGCGACGGTACGGGGGGCTGGCAATTGGCGGGGAATGTCCGGCTGGGCGAAAGTGGTGGTCGCCCGGACAATTCCGGTTGACGTCTTCTGTTCCATCCTCTAGTATCGGATAAAATTACCCCAGTATTTTAGACTACTTAAGTCATTATTTCGGGCCGCCGCGGAGGGTGCGGGGCCATCCTTGGTGCGGCGGGTTGCGTTGGTTCGGGGGAACGTGATGCGGCAGGGGAAGAGCAGGGTTCTGGTGTGAGTGCAACCGTTCGAGTCGGCCGATGTGGGTCGGGGAGGGCGGTTTTTTTGTTTTCTGCGAATTAAGTGTGGTGTCCCCATAATTTTTGCGAGAATTACAAGACGGTTGACGAAGCGCGTGTGTGGATTTTCGAGTACATCGAGCTCTTCTACAACCGCAAGCGGCGGCATTCGTCGCTGGGCCAGGTCAGCCCGCATGAGTATGAGCAGCAGCCTCAACCCTTAACCGTTTCCACTTTTCGTGGGTAAGATCAGCAACTCAGAGGAATGCAATGAACTGGCTAAGGGATCTGTTCCGACGAAAACATGCCAAGTCGATGAATGACAGAGTCCCATCGGAGCCTTCTCTTAAAATGGACAATAATTTGATCAGTATCTCTGCAGACAATCCAATCACCAAGTTGGAAGATGATGCTCTTGGTCGGGTTAAGCCTGCACAATCGTTCGCAGACCAGATTCTCGCCCTTGATTCGACCGAAGGTGTTGTTGTTGGGATCTTAGGTCCCTGGGGTTCGGGGAAAACGTCTTTCGTTAACCTTGCCCGCGAGCGCTTGAAGCAGTCAGACATTGCCGTGCTGGAATTCAATCCTTGGATGTTTAGTGGTGCGGATCAACTCGTTCAAGCATTTTTCATAGAGCTTTCAGCACAATTGAAACTCCGTTCCGGCTTGGCCGAAATTGGCAAACTAGTTGAGGATTACGGAGAAACATTTTCAGGTTTAGGTTGGCTACCATTGGTCGGCCCATGGATCGAACGTGGGCGGACTGCCACGAATGTTATTGCTAAGTTGCTTCAACGCAGAAAAGAAGGAATTCGTTCGAGCCAGAGTAAGGTTTGCGAAGCTCTTAGGAAACTTGACACCCCAATCGTTGTAATCTTGGACGACATTGACCGTTTAACGACATCAGAAATCAGAGATGTTTTCAAGCTTGTACGACTAACTGCGAATTTTCTGATCTTACCCACAAAAAGTGGACACGGTTAAGGGTTGGACTTGCTGTTCGTACT
>VAUL01000113.1 GCA_005774545.1 Deltaproteobacteria bacterium
GGGTGCAGGGGGTCGAATTCCACGGCGAACCTGTTCAAACTCGGTGACGGTCGGCGACGGGCTCGGTCCGTCGGCATCGGGTCCGGCATGGTAGCAGGGCGCCGCCCGGCTTGTCCAGTCGGTTGACCGGGGGCGGGGCGTCGTTTTGCTTGCCACCGGTGCCGCTGATGGGCTACTAAAAAGGGTACGGCAACGCTCTCCGGAAAGGACTCCGCATGGTCAACCGTCAACGCCTGTCCGATGAATTCGCCCGCCTGGCGGCGATCACCAGCCCGCCGCTGCGCGAGGGGGCGATCGCCCGCTATCTGGCCGAGCGCCTGGCGGCGCTCGGTGCCGACATCCTCTTCGATCGCGCCGACCAGGCCGTCGGTGGCGAAATCGGCAACCTCATCGCCTGGCTGCCGGCGGCCGGCAAGGAGAGCGAGCCGCTGCTGATGTCGGTACACATGGATACCGTCGAGCCGGGCGGCGAGGTCGTGCCGGTCCTCAACGACGGCGTCTTCACCAGCGCGTCGGGGACGATCCTCGGCGCCGACGACAAGGCCGGGATCGCCGAGCTCATCGAGGCGCTGGAGGTCATCCGCGAACGGCAGATCCCGCGCGGCCCGGTGGAAGTGGTGGTCACCATCGCCGAGGAGATCGGCCTGGTCGGCGCCAAGCATCTCGACTACACCCTGCTGCGCTCCCGTTACGGCTACGCCCTCGATACGACCGGGGTCGGGCACATGGTCCTGCGGGCCCCGGCCGCCAACCGGCTCCGGGTCGAGATCACCGGGCGCGAGTCCCATGCCGGCGTCGCCCCGGAACTCGGCGTGTCGGCGATCCGGACCGCGGCGCTGGCCCTCGCGGAGATGCGGCTCGGGCGCATCGATGCCGAGACGACCGCCAATTTCGGCCGGATCGAAGGCGGCGTCGCCTGCAACATCATCCCCGGCCGGGTCTCCCTGGAGGGGGAGGCGCGCAGCCACGATCCGGACAAGCTCCGGGTGCAGACCGAGCACATGGTGGCCTGCTTCGAACGCGCGGTTGCCGCCATGACCACCACCATTGCCGGCGAGCAGGTGCGCCCGGAGCTGCATATCGACATCGAAGCCGACTACCCGCGCATGGCGGTGGCCGAGGATGCCCCGGTCGTGCGCCTCGCCCAGGCCGCCGCGGCGGCCGCCGGCCAGGCACTGGAAATCCGGCTCGGCGGGGGTGGGTCGGACGCCAACATCCTCAACGCCCACGGCATCGAGACGATCATCCTGGCGACCGGCATGCGCGACGTCCACTCGCCCAAGGAAAGCGTGACCGTCGACGATATGGCGGCCGTGGCGGAACTGCTGGTGGAAATCATCCGGAATGCGTGAAAATGGTGCTGGGCGATGAGTGCTGAGCGATGAAGTTTTCACCTTATATCGAAGCGGTACCGTTC
>VAUL01000074.1 GCA_005774545.1 Deltaproteobacteria bacterium
CTCCTCTTTCGCCACCAGCAGCAGGGCGCCGTTGTCCCGCCCCTTTTCGCCGATCCCCCACCCCTGGGCGACGCGGATGGCGTACCCTTCGAGGTCCTCGCCCTCCAGCGACGGCACGGTGAGGACCGCGATCTGCGTCGAGTCGCTGCGCCGGAAGTCGGCGAGGAAGCGCTCGACCTGCGCCCGCGTCTCCGGCGACAGCAGGCCGGCGTAGTCGTTGACGTAGCCGCGCGCCGCCGGGACCGGCGGGGCGGCGAGGGCGCCCGCCGCCCCGGTCAGCAGGGCGGCGAGGAGCAGGCAGAGGCGGAGCAGGCGCACTAGAAGTTGACTTTCGGCGCGGTGGCCGCGCCGGCGTCGGCCTTGAACGGCTCCTTGCGCTCGAGCTTGAGAAGGAAGCTGTTGGTCAGGTTGTTGGGGAAGACGCGGATCGAGGTGTTGAACACCTGCACCGCCTCGTTGTAGCGCTGGCGGGCGACGTTGATGCGGTTCTCGGTCCCCTCCAGCTGGTGCTGCAGGTCGCGGAAGTTCTGGTTGGCCTTGAGGTCGGGGTAGTTCTCGGCCACCACCAACAGGCGCGACAGGGCGCCGGCCAGATTCCCCTGCGCCTCCTGGAACTGCTGCATCCTGGCGGCGTCGCCGAGCTCGCCGGGCTTGAGCGTCACCTGGCCGACGCGGGCGCGGGCGTCGGTCACGGCCTGCAGCGTCTCCTTCTCGTGGGCGGCGTACCCCTTGACCGTCTCCACCAGGTTGGGGATCAGGTCGGCGCGGCGCTGGTAGGTGGCCTCGACGTCGGCCCAGGCGCGGGTCACCGCCTCCTCGTTCTTCTGCATCTCGTTATAGCCGCAGCCGGGGAGCAGCAGGGCCAGGGCGAGCAGGATCAGCAGGGCGAAACGGTGCATGGACGGCTCCTTGGCAAAGAGAGAATGGACGGCACAGGGAAAATATAGTCACCCCCCGGGCAAGTGTAAAGGCAACCGGGAAAGAAAAGCGCCGCTCAGGCGTCTTCGCTCTCCTCGCCGGGATCCTGGCTGTCGCCCAGCAGCCTGGCGGCTTCCGCCTCGGGGAGCCCCTCGACGCCGCGCAGCTTGCGGTCCATCACCCGGTGGCGGGTCTCGGTCTGCTCGATCTTGTTGTGCGCCTCCTCGAGCTTCTTCTTGACCGCCTGCAGGGCGACGCCGAACTTGCCGAACTCGGTCTTGACCGCGCCGAGGGTGTGCCACACCTCGACGCTGCGCTGCTGGATCGCCAGGGTGCGGAAGCCCATCTGCAGGGCGCTCAGATGGGCGAGCAGGGTGCTCGGCCCGGTGATGGTGACCTTGTGGTCGTGCTGCAGGCTTTCGATCAGCCCCGGGGCCCGGGCGACCTCGGCATAGAGCCCTTCGGTGGGGAGGAAGATGATGGCGAAGGGGGTGGTGTGCGGGGGGCAGACGTACTTGGCCGCCACGTCTTTGGCGCACAGCTTGACGCGGTTGATCAGCTGGGTCTGGGCCGCCTGCACCGCCGCGGCGTCGGCCTGTTCGGCCGCCTCCTGCAGGCGCTGGTAGTCCTCCACCGGGAACTTGGCGTCGATCGGCAGCCAGATGGGGGTGTCATCCTGCCCCGGCAGGCGGATGGCGAATTCGACCATCTCCGCCGAGCGCGGGTTGACCTTGACGTTCTGCTCGAACTGCCCGGGGGCCAGCACCTGCTCGAGCATGCTGCCGAGCTGGTACTCCCCCCAGGTGCCGCGGGTCTTGATGTTCGACAGGGTGCGCTTGAGGTCGCCGACGCCGCTGGCCAGCGACTGCATCTCGCCGAGCCCCTTGTGCACCTGCTCCAGGCGCTCGGAGACCTGGCGGAACGATTCGCCCAGGCGCGCCTCGAGGGTCTTCTGCAGCTTCTCCTCGACCATCTGCTGCATCTTTTCGAGGCGCTCGTCGTTTTTGGCCTGCAGCGATTCCAGGCGCTCCTGGACCCGCTGGCGCAGCCGGTCGGCCTGCTCGACCTGGTTGCGGTTGAGTTCGTCGAGCCTGGTCGCCAGCTTGGCTTCGAACTGATTGAAATTCCTGGCGATTTCTTCGCGGCCGGCCTGGGCGTCGCGGGTGGCGGCCTCGCGCAGGGCCTGCAGGGCCTCGCCGAGTTCCCTGCGGCTGAGGGCCGCGTCGTCGCGAGCCTCCTGGCGTGCCAGGGCCGCCTCGCTGCGGAGCGCTTTTTCCAGCAGCTCCTTGTGCTGGGCGAAAAGGGGTTCCGCGCCTTTGGCAAATCCCGCGGCCAGTTGCTGTTCGGAATTGCTCCGCACGGCCGCCCGCCAGGCCAGTCCGGCCAGGATCATGGCAAGCAGCGAGAAGCCGGCGGCAGCGATGGCGAAAAGTTCCATGAAAGCATCTCCTTGCGGCAAGTCGATGCCGGCACCTTAGCAGGCCGGCCGCGGGACGGCAAGGGGACGGGCGGCGTCATGTGCCGGAATACGACACACGACGGCGGGGTCAGCAGGGGGTGACGCCGGGAGGGGTCAGCGTTCGCAGTAGCCGCGCAGGTCCTGCGCGAAACGGTCGAGGCTGTCGGCCGTCAGCCGGACCGGGGCCTGGCACTGGTCGCACACCTGGCGGCGCCCCGGGGAGAGTTCGCTCAGCGGCAGGGGGCGAGGGGTGCTGCATTGGGGACACTCGAGGCGGATCGACAGTTCCATGGCCGGCTCCCAGGCAAAGCGTTGACAGCGGGGTGAGGGAGCACATCTTTGCAGAGAATCGCTTGGTTGGCAACAGTTAATTTTCGCCGCCTAATAAAGCCGCGGCCGGCAGGCCGCCGGCCAGCGCCGCCGCCAGGATGCGCACCGCCAGCGCCCCGGTCGCGGCCGCGGTGGCGCCGAAGGCGAGCAGCCCGTCCTCGTGGCCGCCCATGACCAGCAGCCCCGGCCAGCCGGCCTGCGGGGCGAGCCGGGCGATCTCGGCGGCCATGGCCGGGGTGCCGTAGGCGGCGGCGGGGTCGGTGACCGGCAGCCGCAGCCGGTCGCGGGCGGCGAAGATCGCCGGGTCGTGCAGGTGCATGACCCAGGCGATGCGCGGGTCCGCCCGGTAGAGGACGCCGTGGGAGAGGGCCTCGGAGGAGGGGGGGGTGACGCCGTGCGCCGCGACCCGGTTGTGCTGCGGGTCGCAGGCGGTGACCGTCGCGTAGTGCTCGGGGGCGAGCCGCTCCAGGCCGCCGGTCTGGGTGCCGCTGACGATGAAGGCGTCGCTGCCCGGCACGCGCCGGCTCAGGTTGCCGAAGCCTAACCCTTCGTAGCGCGCCGGGTCGCGGCCGAGCAGGCCGAGGCGCCGGAAGACGGTGCGCCAGCCCTCGAGCTCCGCCAGCAGCTCCGCCGCCGGCAGCGGGCCGGGGCGGAAGGCCAGGTCGAACTTGATGACCCCTTCGCGGCCGGTCACGGCAGGCGCGGTCTACTCGCTAAAGTCGACGGCGACCACGCCGCCGCAACAGGCTTTGACCAGCGCCACCACCTCCTGGTGAGCGGGGTGCACCTGGTAGCGCTGCATGGCGGCGAGATCGTCGAAGGCCGAGACCAGGGCGAGATCGAAGGAGCGCTCGGAGCGCACCACGTCGGCGCCGACGCGGAACTCGCGGATCTCGGCGATCAGCGCCGGCAGCCCCTTGAGGCGGGTTTCGAGTTCGACCGCCTGCGCGGCGGTGGTCTCGGGCTTGAACTTGAACAGGACGACGTGGGTCAGCATGAGGGCTCCTGGCGGTGAGAGTCGGCGCCGTCGCGACAGGGCGCGGGCGGGCACGGCGGCATTATAGGGGAGAGCGCGGTGCGGCTCAAGCGCCGGGTGGCTACTGGCAGAGGCTGCTGCCGCCGGGGGCGAGCAGGCCGGTGCCGCCGGCGAGGAGGGCGGCGACGGCGTCGGGGGGGAGCGCCGGGCTGAGGAGATTGCCGGCGACCTCGTCGCACCCCTGCCGGCGCAGGAACTCCAGCTGCCCGGGGGTCTCGACGCCGACCGCCGTGACCTTGAGGCCGAGCCGGTGGGCCATGGCGATGATCGCCTCGACGATGGCGGTGTAGTCGGGGTTCTGGTGGATGTCGCGGACGATCTCGACGGTGATCTTGATGCGCTGGATCGGCAGGCACTTGAGGTAGAGCAGCGACGAGCTGCCGGCGCCGAAGTGGTCGAGCGCCAGGCCGAAGCCGCGCACCTGCAGGTCGGTGAGGGCGGGGATCACCTCCTGGATGTGCCCCATCGCCGCCGACTCGCTGGCCTCGATCTCGAAAGCAGAGGGGTGCAGGCCGCTCTCCTCGATGATCCGCTCGAAGCGGTCGATGAAGTTGCTCTGCCGCAGGTGGTGGCCGGAGACGTTGAGCGCGATCCGCACCATCGGGAGCCCCGCCGCCTGCCACTGCCGGCACTGGCGGCAGGCCTGTTCCAGGATCCATTCGCCGAGATCGTAGATCAGGCCGCTCTCCTCGGCGATCCTGATCACCTCCACGGGAGGGACCGGCTGCCCCGCCTTGTTCTCCCAGCGCAGCATCGCCTCGAGGGCGACCACCCGGCCCGTCGCCAGGTCGACCTGCGGCTGGTAGTGGAGGGTCAGCTCGTCGTTGTAGAGGGCCCGGCGCAGCCCGGCTTCGAGGTTGGCGCGGGAGAGCATGCGGGCGTTCAGTTCGTTGGAGAAGAACTGGAAGTTGTTGCGCCCGAGGCTCTTGGCCACGTACATGGCGATGTCGGCGCTCTTGAGCAGGCTGGCGGGGTCTTCGCCGTCGCCCGGGTAGATGGCGATGCCGACGCTCGCCGTGGTGTACAGTTCGCGCTCGCCGATCCGGAACGGCTCGCGGAGCGTCTCCAGGATGCGGCGCGCGAGCACGGCGAAGTTCGGGTCGTGGTTCGGGTCGGCCTGGACGATGACGAACTCGTCGCCGCCGAGGCGGGCGAAGGTGTCCCCCTCGCGGATGTACTTCTTCAGGCGCTGGGCCACCGAGCGCAGCACCAGGTCGCCGACCGCGTGCCCCTGGGTGTCGTTGATCGTCTTGAAGCGGTCCAGGTCGAAGAAGAACACCCCGACCCGGCAGTTCTCGCGGCGGGCCAGGGCGATGGCATGCAGCAGGCGGTCGTTGAGCAGGGCGCGGTTGGGGAGTCCGGTCAGACTGTCGCTGTAGGCCAGCTTGTCGACCTGGCCGGAGGAGACCGGCAGCTGGGCCAGGTCGTTGAGGACCGCCAGGCTCTCGGCGGGCTCGCCGCCGGGGTCGGCGCGGCGCACCTCGGTCAGGGCCACGTCGATCTCGCGGCCGTCGCCGCAGCGCAGCCGGTAGCAGGTGCGGACTTCGCCGCGCTCAGTCAGCGCCTGCAGGTGGCGGAGCAGCGTCTCTCCGGGGTCGTCGGCGGCGAGGAAGTCGCTGAACGGCCGGCCGATCACCTGCTCGAGCCGGTAGTCCAGGGCGTCGAGCCAGCTCTGGCTGACATAGACCAGGCGCCCGTCAGCATCGAGGGAGTGGAGCATCGCCGGGGTGTGGTGGTAGAGCGTCCCCAGGCGCTTTTCGCTCTTCTGCAGGAGCCGGCTCATCAGGTTGATGCGCAGCTCGCTGCGGCCGAACAGGATGCCGGCGATGGCGCCGAGCAGGGCGGGGAAGGTCAGGTTCGCCGGGTCGACCGGCAGGTCGTTGGAGAGCCGTTCGATGACCGCGACGGCACAGAGCACGACTGCGCCGGCGACGATCCAGAAGAGCATCGCCGGCAGGGCCAGGTGCCGCGAATATGCCTGCAGTTTCGATGAGCGCATTGAATAATGGATAACAGGATAAATAACCGTTTCGCTAAGCATAGGCGCTGCCCCGCGGATGTCAACCCCGCGCCCCCTGCTGCCGGCGGTGACAACGGCCGGCGGTTTGTGCTAGGATCAACATTAATCATTTTGACCGGAAAGGGATCGATCGTGGCGCGCGCGCCCGCCAGTGGCCAGACCAGACCCGCAGCCGGCAGCCAGTCCCGGACCCGGCAGCCGCCGCTCTTCAAGGTGCTGATGCACAACGACGACTACACCACCATGGAGTTCGTCGTCGAAGTGCTCCAGGCCGTGTTCCGCAAGCCGCCCACCGAGGCCGAGCGGATCATGCTGCACATCCACTTCAAGGGGATGGGGGTGTGCGGCATCTTCCCCTTCGAGGTGGCCGAAACCAAGGTGGCCCGGGTCCACGCACTAGCCCGCGCCAAGGGCTTCCCGTTGCGCTGCACTCTCGACAGCATCTGACCGCCATGTTCAATCAGGATGTCCAGATCGTTTTCTCCCTGGCCGTGCGCGAAGCCCAGCGCCGGCACCACGAGTACCTGACCACCGAGCACGTGCTCTACGCCATCCTCTTCGAGGAGGCCGGCCAGGAAGTGGTGGCCGCCTGCGGCGGCGACCCGGAACGGCTGCGCCAGGGGCTGGAGGATTACCTCGAGAAGCATGTCGAGGTGCTCGATTCCCGGGAGGAGACCGCCCCCGAGCAGACCGTCGGCCTGCAGCGCATGCTGCAGCGCACCGTCGCCCACATGCAGTCCTCCGGCAAGAAGGAGGTCGACCTCGGCGACGTGCTGGCGGCGATCACCGAGCAGGAGCATTCCCATGCCGCCCAGCTGCTGCTGGCGGAAGGGGTGACCCGCCTCGACATCCTCAATTTCATCTCCCACGGCATCGTCAAGGCGCCGCGCACCGAGGCGGCCCCGCAGCAGCCGGCGGTCGATCCCAACGAACAGACCAAGCAGCCGCCCAACGCCAAGCCGGTCAAGCGCGTCGATCCCCTCGAGAGCTTTACCGTCAACCTGCTGGCGCGGGCCCGCGCCGGCAAGATCGACCCGCTGATCGGCCGCGCCGCCGAGCTGGAGCGGACCGTGCAGGTCCTCTGCCGGCGGCGCAAGAACAACCCGGTGCTGGTCGGCGAGCCGGGGGTGGGGAAGACCGCGATCGCCGAGGGGCTGGCGCTGCGCATCCGCGACGGGCTGGTGCCGGAGCCGCTGCGCGCGGCCGAGCTGTTCGCCCTCGACCTGGGGGCGCTGCTGGCCGGCACCAAGTACCGCGGCGACTTCGAGGAGCGCCTGAAGGCGGTGGTGCAGGCCCTGGAGAAGCGCCCGCACGCGATCCTGGTGATCGACGAGATCCACACCATCGTCGGCGCCGGGGCGACCAGCGGCGGCTCGCTGGATGCCGCCAACATCCTCAAGCCGGTCCTCTCCAACGGCGAGCTGCGCTGCATCGGCTCGACCACCTACGAGGAGTACCGCAACCTGTTCGAGAAGGACCGCGCCCTGTCGCGGCGCTTCCAGAAGATCGACGTCACCGAGCCGACGGTGGCCGAAACCATCGACATCCTCAAGGGGCTGAAGAAGGCCTACGAGGCCCACCACGGGGTGAAGTACACCGCCGCGGCCATCGAGGCGGCGGCGACGCTGTCGGCCCGGCACATCAACTATCGCCACCTGCCGGACAAGGCCATCGACGTCCTCGACGAGGCCGGCGCCCGGTTGCGCCTCTACCCGCGGCCGAAGGCGGTGATCGGCGTGGCCGACATCGAGACGGTGGTGGCGGGGATGGCGCGCATCCCCGCGCGCACCCTGCCGCAGGCCGACCGCCGCCGGCTCAAGCAGCTCGACGCGGCGATCAAGCGCCAGGTCTTCGGCCAGGACGCGGCGATCGACCGGCTCTGCCAGGCGATCCGCCGGGCGCGGGCCGGGCTCGGGCGCCCCGAGCGGCCGACCGGCTGCTTCCTCTTCACCGGGCCGACCGGGGTCGGCAAGACCGAGGTCGCCAGGCAGCTGGCGGCGCAGATGGGGGTCGAGTTCCTGCGCTTTGACATGAGCGAGTACATGGAGAAGCACGCGGTCTCGCGGCTGATCGGCGCTCCCCCCGGCTACGTCGGCTTCGACCAGGGGGGGCTGCTCACCGACGCGGTGATCCGCAGCCCCTACGCGGTGCTGCTCCTCGACGAGATCGAAAAGGCCCACCCCGACATCTTCAACGTCCTGCTGCAGGTGATGGACCACGGCACCCTCACCGACAACAACGGCCGCGCCGCCGACTTCCGCAGCGTGGTGCTGATCATGACCAGCAACGTCGGCGCCCGCGAGATGAGCAGCGCCGTGATCGGCTTCGGCGAGCGGCTCCCCGGCGGCGCCGGCCAGGCGGTGGAGAAGACCTTCTCGCCGGAGTTCCGCAACCGCCTCGACGCCGTCATCCCCTTTTGCCCCCTCGACGAAGCGGTCATGGGGGCGGTGGTCGACAAGTTCATCGCCCAGCTGCAGGCCGCCCTGGCCGAGCGCAAGGTCACCCTGGTGCTGGCCCCCGCCGCCCGCGCCGATCTCGCCCGCCGCGGCTACGACCCGCTGTTCGGCGCCCGGCCGCTGGGGCGCCTGATCGAGACCGAGATCGGCAACGTCCTCGCCGACGAGATCCTCTTCGGCCGCCTCACCGGCGGCGGCAGGGTCCGGATCGGCCTGAAGGACGGCCGGCTGACCTTCCAGTTCTGAGCGATGAGCGATGCGTGCCGAGTTATTTGACTTGGCCGTTGCTCATCGCTCAGCACTCATCGCTTAGCACCTCTCTCCCATGCCCATCTTCCGTCTTACCGACCAACTGGCCTTCCCCGACCCGCGCCGGGCCGGCCCGGAAGGGCTGCTGGCGGTGGGCGGCGACCTCTCCCCGGAACGCCTGCTGCTGGCCTACAGCCTCGGCATCTTCCCCTGGTACGGCAGCGGCGAGCCGATCCTGTGGTGGTCGCCGGACCCGCGCTGCGTGATCGTCCCGGCCGAGGTCCACGTCTCCCGGCGCCTGGAGCGGCTCCTCAGCCAGCCCCGCTTCCGCGTGACCTGCAACCGCGACTTCGCCGCGGTGGTCGCCGCCTGCGCCGACACCCGCCTGCGCAACGGCGAGGCTACCTGGCTGGTGCCGGAGATGCAGGCGGCCTACGGGCGCCTGCACGCCCTCGGCTACGCCCATTCGGTGGAGGTCTGGCAGGGGGAGGAGCTGGCTC
>VAUL01000012.1 GCA_005774545.1 Deltaproteobacteria bacterium
ATACTTGTGGCCTCACATATGGTTTTCGATAGTGAGCCACGATATATGAAAAAAGAAGATTTTGTAAATGAAGACGTATTGAGCTTTTCTGTGAAAAACAATGTATATGAGGTCAATTTCAATAATAACCGTGATGGTTATTATCTTCATAAAAATAGAAAATATTATGTAGATAACGAAGGTGTTGAGTTTTACACAATTGATACTAAAGATAATTATATAAGCATAAGTAACAAGGATCTAGTTGGTAAAAAAAGGCTAGAGATAAGAACGAGATATTCGTTGTTAAACAGTAAGTCGTCATACGTTGTGAATATAGGTGATGCGATAAAGGTATATGTAGGCGAGGGTTCCTTGCAGAAAATAAAAATAGAAGCTAAGGTCGATTTCAAAAATGAGCTAAAGACTGTGATGGATTATGTTATGCCAATTAAGTTGGAGTTGAATGATGTGAATTTTTTTTCCGTCGGCATTGAGAAGGTAGGTGATGCTGATTTTGAGGTTGTGGTAAGTGATAATGAAACATTTAGGGTTCCTGTCGCAATTAATAATGTAAAAATAGACGGCAATGCTCGCATTAAAATAGGCTGTTATAGTGAGGAAAAGGGAAAGCTGCTCAAGTTACACAATGCGGTGTTCGCTTATGATAATAATAGCTGACTTGAAACGTTGGAAATTAATGCCCCCGGGGGACTTGCGGTTCCCGGAGGCTTTTTGATGCGGGTGTAGTTGATTGTCAGATCATGCGGTTTTGTTCATAAGCTTCGACCTCCTTCCGTAGAAATCGCACCATCCCGTTTTTCCCTTCCCCAAGACAGATACGTTTGATCCCCGCCCGTCTTGCGATCCGGTCAACAGATGACCTGGCACACTGCCAGCGTTCGGCCAACTCGTTCGGCGAGATGAAAGGGGAGGGGGCTGGCTCACCACTCTTTTTCATGCGCCCCTCCTGTTGCCGGGTGTTTGCCGAGCTTGATGGCGCGCTTGGCGTATTCCTCTTGGAAGTCCCGGTTAAACCAGTAGTTGCACATTTCGCTATAAAGCCGGTTTGCCGCCTCTTTGAAATCATTAGTGCCAAGCCGGGCCGCGATTGATGGCAGGCAACCGGATATGTGCGAGATGTACCAGGCGAGGTCGGGCGGCTGCTCGCCATCGAGGGAGCGTTGCAGACTGATGGCAGGACCGAACTGATCCGCTCGCCCTTGGACGTCTTCCCACCAGGGATGCACGGTGCGCCGATCCTGCTTGGCTTGATCCGGTAAGCGCAGGGAAAACCATTCTTCCGTCAGATAGCGCCACACGCCGCCGAGCCTGGCTTGCAGATCGTCGATGGTGTTGACTCCGAACTGCTTGAGCACCGCCCGGCGTACCTGGTATTCGGTGCGCCAGACGCAGGCTGGGTCTTGCAGATCCCAAAGGGAGAGAAACCACGACTTTTTGCTGTGGGTGATTTCTTTGCCCTTGTCGTAGATGCGCAGCCGGATCGGTGCGCCCTTGTCGCCGACGTAAAAAGTTTCCGGCGTGGTGTCGTTCAGGTGCTGCTCGATCTTCCGACTTCTGGAAACCTTGTGAGATTCGAGGAAGGCGCGGGATAAGTCGCCGGGAATGAAGTAATCGGCGGCTAGGTCGCAGCGGCTTGGCTGGAAATAAAGCAGGCTGCCGCCGAGCGATTGCAGGTCACTTTCGGCAAGCTGCAGGCATTCAGGTGTGCCTAGCTTCCAGAGGGCTTCGGAATTAAAGGAAAGGTAAACGTTCGGCGATTTCCTGGGCGGATTGGTAATTGCCAGGTAGAGGTGATATTCGGGGAATTGCAGATGAAAGCGGTAATTTGGCGGTTTGGCTGTTGGCCGGTGCATGAATGGCCGACCGTTTGCCAAAATGTCGATTAGGCCATCTTTGCCGCAGGAGGCATCTTTCTGTCCCTGCAATATGGACTTGGTTTGTTCCCAATGGTCATCCCATTCGACAAAGCCACCAACATCGAAAGAGTCCAGACCACAAAGAAGAAAGGTCCATCCTCCCTGAAATGGGATTAGCGCATGGCGTGTTACAGACTCCGCCATGCATGGGAAAGCCCAGCCCGTCTCGTCGGCCCGCTCGCCCGCGTGGGGCGGCAACGGGCCGGCGAGGGCTGGGTCTGAGAAGTTGCCGGGGTAATTCTGTGACATTCGCTGTCATCTCCTTGTGCTTTGTTGCGCAAAGAGATAGCAGCAAGCGGGGGAAAGTGCCCGGACAGTTGAATCAGATTTTTTTGTCCGGCGTCACACTTGCCAACCAGAAAGCCCGTTCTCGCTGAATGGCTTTGGAGAAAGCCTCTTGGCTGGGTGGGAGGTCGGTATCAATGTCACCGCGTCCGGCATCTTTTGCCGCAGCATCGAAAAGGGCGCGAATCTCGGGTTCGTTCAGAGGTTGTTTGGTTAATTGAGCAACAACTGAAATCAGGCCAGCAAAGGCCATTTTCAGGCGTTTATGGGAGGCTTTCACTTTGGGCAACTTCAGTGGGGCGGCCATGAGTTCTTCATATGTGTTGAACTTATTTTTGAAGCGTAATGCCTGAATGCGCTTGCCGATATAAGGATCATGGATCATCAAGGCATCGAGGCGCAGCAGCTTTTCGATGGCGTCCACATCGCCGTGCCTGGCCTTGCGATATAGTAGTGTTGGGTGTATGCGGTAGTGCAGCCAGCAAGGGAAAAGCACGAAGAAATAGTATGATGCTGCCAGTCCGTGTTGATCGATCAGAGAAAGAGCTTTGTCCCGGAAGGCAGGTTCTAATGGCTCTGGTGAGAAGTCCGCTGCCAAATCCTTGAAGTTTTCGGCCCATAAAGAGTCTCGAAGCCGAAGGGCTTTTTCGGTTGCTTCCGGTGTCAAGGTAATACGGGGCCGTTCTTTCGAAATTTTTGGTAGATAGTCGACAACATCTTGCCAGGTGGAGATGGTGGATTTGTCTAGGCGGGAAAGATGGCGGAAAATTTCCCGGAGAAAGACAGTGGGAAGCCGATGTGACCGATAGAGTTTGAACCAGGCGTGAGGATTGGGAGGCGCAAACTGGATACCGCACAGCCTATGAGCTTTGATCTCATGCAATGGCAGGTCTAAAGTTTGGGCTGTGGCGGCAATCTGGGTCGAAAAAATCGCAATCAGAAAATTGCGATCCTTGGCCCATTCTTCAAGGGCGAGCATGACAGCCTCCGTAGCAAAAATGCTTGAATTGAAAATATCAAAAGCTGACGATCTCGACCACCATAAGATGGGGTTAAAAAAAGACCCTCCCCAAAATGTTGGGGATTTGATATCTTGAGCCAACAAGCTCAGAGGTGTCACGAATGGGGAAAGACCTTCTTCCGCAATTTATTCTGGATCATTACGAAGTTCATGAATTCAAGCATGCTTGTGCCATCTTGAAAAATGACTTCCCCGAGGAATGGCAGCAAATAATCGAGGTGCTAACCGCATTTCGGCTGAATCGCTCAGATATTGTCCAGCCAGGTGGGCGGAAGTCTCCGATTTCCGAAAAAATTGACTCTGAATTTTACGAAAGAGGCTGGGAGGAAAAGTCTTTCGACACTGCAATTCTCATTGATGAAGATGAATATAAAACGCCTACACATGGAGTTGATTGTTTCAAAAACAAGATTGCACTAGAAATCGAATGGAACAATAAAGACCCATTTTATGATCGTGATTTGAACAACTTCCGATTGCTTTTCGACTTGAGAGCAATCAGCGTTGGTGTAATCGTAACGAGATGCGATGAATTGCAGGAAATTTTTGTTGAACTAGGGAAGGGGACTTCTTATGGTGCTTCGACGACACACATGAGCAAATTGTTGCCGCGAGTAGATGGCGGAGGGAGCGGCGGTTGTCCGCTGCTGATTTTCGGGATTAGTAAAAAACTTTATGTCGAGGACTAATGCAATGAAAAATCAAATAAGCGCGGCAGAAGATTTTGCAAAATTTATCGGTAAGAAAAAGTTTAAAACTATTTTGGCCGATCCGCCTTGGCAGTTCCAAAATCGAACGGGGAAAATGGCCCCCGAACATAAACGGCTGACTCGTTATCCCACGCTGACGCTGCGCGAGATCATGGAAATCCCTGTCGCCCAGGCGGCAGCGGAAAGCAGCCACCTTTATTTATGGGTGCCGAATGCTCTGCTCCCGGAAGGCTTGGAAGTCATGGAAGCTTGGGGCTTCAAATACAAGACCAACCTTGTTTGGCAGAAGGTCCGGAAAGATGGGCTTCCCGACGGCAG
Organism: Deltaproteobacteria bacterium; assembly: GCA_005774545.1. Classification (GTDB taxonomy): domain Bacteria; phylum Desulfobacterota; class Desulfuromonadia; order Desulfuromonadales; family BM103; genus VAUL01. The sequence goes on from VAUL01000012.1 coordinate 4,254, forward strand.
AGGGGTTGGTTTCTATTTCCGCAACACCACTGAACTGCTGCTGTTCGGCATTAAAGGTTCAATGCGGACCTTGGCGCCAGGCCGTAGCCAAGTAAACAGCATCATGTCGCGGAAGCGGGAGCACTCCCGCAAGCCTGATGAACAATATGATATCATCGAGGCTTGTAGCCCTAGCCCATATCTGGAGTTGTTCGCCAGGGGGCCAAGGCCGAAATGGGCAGCATGGGGCAATCAGGCGGAAGAGTACGAGCCGACCTGGGCCACATATGCGAACCATTCACGTGCCGCTGCCTTTTGCGGTAAATAGTGCCGTCGATTTCTGTACACCATTTTGTACACCAAATTTTCAAAAACATGGATAAAATGGTCGATATGGGCTAACCTCGAAGTCGGAGAAAGCTTAACAAAAATAGCAAGTTATTGATTTTGCTTGTTTGGGGAAAATGGGCGCTCAATCGCTCATAACCCGAAGGCCGCAGGTTCAAATCCTGCCCCCGCTACGAAATCAAATACAGGGACTTGCACTTGGCGGCAGGTCCCTGTTTGTATTTGGGCTACAGCCGGCCGGCAGGCCATGGAGCAGGGGTGCCATGACCCTTCTGCGTTTTGCCAGAAAACAACCCGTCTGGGTCCTGGCCGCTCTCGCCGGGTTCCTGCTGATCCGCTCCTGCTTCGCCCATACGGCGGTTGACCCGGCGGCGACCGACATCCTGCGCCGCTGGGTGATCGCCGAGGTGGAGAGCTATCATTTGGCGCGCACCGACCTCGACCTTGCCGGCAAGGGCGCCCTCCTCCGGGACGCGGCCACCATCCGGTTCGCCGCGGTGAATGCGCGCGGGACCGCCGACGACATGGTGTTCCGCATCGAAATCGACGAGCACCCCGCGCTGCCGCCGGCCATGCCCCGCGTTCGCTACGTGCAGATGCGCTATCGGATGCTGCTCGGCTGGGAAACGGCGCCGCGGCAGAGTTCGGCCCTCAGCTATTTCCTCGCCCTGTTCCTCCTCTGAAGGGCCGGGCAGCCGGCTGCACAGGCAAAGCCCCTTGTGCGGAGCTGCTTGCCCGCCATTCGTGCTGCTGTTCGCCGTTGAGCCATCACCCGGAGTCCGGACGCGCCAAGCCCGGAAGTTTGGTTGGGGCCTGTGGGTGTTCCTGCGCCGGGCGGGGAAAAAGTCCTGTCGCAGCATTGTGCTCCGTGAGGTTCGCTTCACACGCAGGAACGGGCCGCGTTCAGATTCGGAAGTCTGCCGTCGGGTGCCCCGCAAAAGGCTTGACAGCTTTGACCCGATCCATTATATGTCGCGACAAAAGGGGAGTAGTTATCGGCCGGAGACATGGCCGACCCGGTTTCGTCAGGACGGTCGCAAGACCCGGAACCGGGGCAGATACCTGCCGACAAGACCTTTATCCAGGCAACCATGCCGAGGGTAAAGGTCTTTTTTATTTCCCCCGCCGCCAGCCCGCACTGCCTCGGGCACTGTGGCCTAACCAGGAGGAACCATCATGAAGTGTCCCGTCTGTCCGACCGCCAACCTGGTCATGACCGAACGCCAGGGCATCGAAATCGACTACTGTCCGGAATGCCGGGGCGTCTGGCTCGACCGGGGGGAACTCGACAAGATCATCGACCGGGCCAATTCCCAGGCAGGTACTTCTCCCTATCCGGGGAAAGACGCCTGCTATCGCTCTCCCGAGCACCTTCGCCGCGAACATCCCTCCGGCGGTGCGGGGTACGATCAGCCCCCATTCCCGAAACATCCTCATAAGAAGAAAAAATCGTTGTTGTCGGAATTGTTCGATTTTGATTGAGGTTGAAAGGGACCGATTTCAATGCCGCGTCAAGCCAGGGAGAAAACGTCCAAATCGCGAAACAAAGTGAGGCATCAACCTATGCCGCACGTAATTTCTCTGCGGGTCAACGAGAAGGAAAAGCAGATGCTGCAGCAAATCTGCCGGAGAAAATCGAAAAGCATTTCGACGCTCGTGCGCGAGGCCCTGGCCTCACTGCTGGCCAGATGATCTGTACTCACTAAAGACTGTTGCCGTTCTCGGCGTTTCGATAAAACCGGGCCCATGATGAATAGCCTTTTCCGGCGCCTGCCGCGCCTGCCATTGCTGGTGATCCTGACGCTCTGCCTGTTGACGGCAGGGCACGTCAATCCCGGCCATGCCAGGTGCCTCGATAGGGACGGGCAGGCGGGATTCATCCCGGCCACCTCCGTGGTCTGCTGCCCCGAGGCCGCGTCGCCTGCGGTGGTTGCCCCGCCAGCGCAAACCTGTTGTGGGGACAAGCCCTGCCCCGACCTCTCCTCTCACCCGCAATGGCGATCCAAGCGCAGTCGGGTTCTGAATGCGAAGCTTCTCTCCCCGGCTCCGGCCGCTGGCCTGATCGTGGCCCCCCTGGCCCTTGTGGGGGGACGTGATCTTCGCGGTCAGTTCCCTGCGCCATCCCGCCCGCGCATTCCCGAAACGATCCTCCTCCACCGCACTGTCGTCCTGCTGATTTAATGCTCCTTTGCGCCGAGATTCACCCCCCGCCCGAGACGGGTGGGCCAGGCATGCTATTGCCTGATTTCTTAACGCAAGGAGTTACGTCATTGGATAAATCAGTCTCGCATCAGACGACAAGAGCCTCCCGGGGTGGCTTCATCGACAGCCTCTGGGAAGGACTTTGTTCGCTGCGGTTGGCGATCATCACCCTGATCCTGCTGGCTCTCACGTCAATCATCGGCACGGTCATCGAACAGGGGACGACTCCGGAAGAGATGGCGGAAAAGCTCGGCTGGAGCCTCGGCCTGCTGAAATTCCTCGATGCCTCGATCAATGCCTTCGACATGTACCACTCCTGGTGGTTTCTGTCGCTTCTCGGGTTGTTCGCCGTCAACCTGATCTGCTGCTCGATCAAACGCTTCCCCCAGGTCTGGCGGAACGTGCGCGAGCCGCGACTGATCGCTGACGAGGGCTTCTTCCGCTCCCTTGGCAACAGTTATGAAGCGGCGCTCCCCAAGGGGCGGCTCGATGATGTCAGCGAGCAGGCCATCGGCTTTCTCAGGAGCCGTTTCGCCGCACCAGTCGTCACCAGGCAGGACGGCGCGGTTCACCTCTATGCCGAGAAAGGCGCCTGGTCGCGATTCGGCGTTTACGTCACACATCTCTCGATTCTGATCATCTTCCTCGGCGCCATGATCGGCAACATCTGGGGGTACAAGGCTTACGTCAACATCGTCGAGGGCGGCACTGCCGACCATGTTATGCCGCGCGGCGGCAAGGAGCCGATCCCCTTGGGTTTCTCGGTGCGTTGCGACAACTTCGAGGTGGAGTTCTACGACGGGACCCGGCGTCCCAAGGAGTTCACCAGCGACCTGGCCGTGCTGCAGCACGGCGGCGAGGTATTGAAGAAGCGCATCGAGGTCAACGACCCGCTGAACTTCGATGGCATCACCTTCTACCAGTCGAGTTACGGCCCGGCCGGCGATGCGACCTTCCGCTTCCGGGTGCGTGACCGGGCGACCGGACAGACGGTTGAAGTGTCGGCCCGCCAGGGCGAGCATGTCCCGCTCCCCGGCGGCTACGCCTTCGCGGTTACCAACTCGACCGAGAACTACGACAAATTCGGCCCGGCGGTGCAGATGCACGTCATCACCCCCGATGGCCGCTACGGCAACCCGTTCATCGTGATGCAGAATTACCCCGACTTCGATGCCCAGCGCGCCGGCGAGCAGATCTTCACGCTGACCGGCATGGACCAGCGCTACTACACCGGCCTGCAGGTCGCCAAGGATCCCGGCGTCTGGGTGGTCTGGCTCGGCTGCTTCCTGATGGTCATTGGCTCGTTCGGAGCCTTTTTCTTCTCGCACCGGCGCCTGTGGCTCGTCATCCAGGCGAAGGGGGAGGGCGTTGGCATCCGGTTCGGCGGCAGCGCCCACCGCAACCAGCCGGCGTTCGCCCTCAATTTCGACACCTTGAAAAAAGACCTCGCCACCGCGTTGACGGACAAAAACAGTCAGGCCAAGGAGGCCTCGTCATGACCAGTTCCCTGTTTTTCAACATCGCCACCGGTGCGTATTTTTTTGCCATGGTGGGGTACCTCGCTTTCCTTGTCGCGAAAAGCAAAGAGACCGCGCTGGCCGCCACAGTCCTGAGCTGGCTCGGTTTCGCCGCCAACACCGCCGCCATCGGCCTGCGCTGGCGCGAGGCCTATGCCTTGGGCTTCCAGCAGGCCCCGCTCTCCAACCTGTATGAGTCGGTGGTCTTCTTCGCCTGGTCGATCCTGCTCATCTACCTGCTCTTCGACCTCAAGTACAAGCACCGGGCGGTCGGCGCCTTCGTTCTCCCCTTCGCCTTCGCCGGGATGATCTGGGCGCAGTGGGGGCTTGATGCGACCATCGCCCCGCTGGTGCCGGCGCTGCAGAGCAACTGGCTGACCTATCACGTCATCACCTGCTTCATCGGCTACGCGGCCTTCGCCATGGCCTGCGGGGTGTCGATCATGTACCTGATCAAGGTCGGCAAGGAGGAGGCGGCGTCCGGCAATCCGGTCGGCGGCATCCTCGGCATGTTCCCGAGCGTCAAGGTGCTCGACGACCTCAACTACAAAGCGATCATGATCGGTTTCCCGATGCTGACCCTCGGCATCATCACCGGCGCGGCCTGGGCCAACTACGCCTGGGGGACCTACTGGAGCTGGGACCCGAAGGAGACCTGGAGCCTGATCGTCTGGTTCATCTACGCGGCCTTCCTGCATGCGCGCTTCACCCGCGGCTGGGTCGGCCGGCGCGCCGCCTGGCTGTCGATCACCGGCTTCGCCGCCACGATCTTCTGCTACCTCGGCGTCAACCTGCTGCTTTCGGGGCTGCACTCCTACGGGGGCTGACCATGCATGGGAAGCTCTCTTCTGCCGCTGCCGGCCTGCTTCTGGTTGCGACGACCGCCTGGGCTTCAACGCAAATGCCGGGGAAGGTGTTGCGCGTCTACGGACCGGGCGGCCCGCATCGTGCCCTGACCGAATGTGCCGACCTGTACGAGGAAAAGCACGGCATCCCGGTCGTGGTCACAAAGGCCCTGCCGCACGATCTGGCCCTGAGGCTGCCCGAAGACGGCGACATCTACTACGGGGGGGCGGAGTGCATGCTGGAAGAGTTCGTGCAACGCAATCCCGGCGTCCTCGATTTGTCAACGCTGGAAAGACTGCATCCGCGCCGCATCGGGATCATTGTTCGCAAGGGCAACCCCCTCAATATCAGGGGGATTGAAGACCTGCACCGGGAGGGGATTGAGATCCTGGATGTGAAGCTTGAGAACATGCGGCATTTTCACAGCCACCCTTCCGGCAAGAACAGGAATGTTCGCTACTTCGAATATACCGGGCAACAGGGCGTTGCCGCCTGGTTGTCGAATCCGCGGATCGATGCCTGGGTGACTTACAGGTCCTGGCACCTGTCGCTTGAAGAGTCGACCGATTTTGTCGAAATTCCCGGAGAGCACGCGCAGCGTTTTACGCCGATTGCCGTGACGCACAAGACCCCTCACCGGGAGGAGGCCCTGAAGTTTCTTGCTTTTCTGAAATCCGACGAGGCTCGTAAGGTTTTTGTGAAGCATGGGTGGGATTGATGGCTGCCTTGTCGCGACCCGCAGCAGAAAAGGCGGGGGGGGGTTGCCGCGACGACCGGGGGCCGTTTGCCGATTGACGGCCGCCGCCGCGCAGGCTACCTTTGCCCGAGGGGGGTCGTCCCCCGCGACTTTTCCGCACCCCGCCACGGCCCAGGAGGCGCGCATGTCCAAGCGCATGAAGATCTGCATCAATACCGGCGGCGGCGACGCCCCGGGGCTGAACGCCGTCATCGAGGCGGTGACCATGGCGGCCCACAACCGCCAGTGGGAGGTGTACGGCATCAGGAGCGGCTACGCCGGCCTGCTCAACACCGACGAGATCATCCCCCTGACCCCCGAGAAGGTCGACGGCATCGCCAGCATCGGCGGCACCATCCTCGGCACCACCAACAAGGGGAACCCGTTCATGATGCCGGTCGCCAACGCCGCCGGGGAGATCGAGCAGCGCGACCTCTCCGACCGGGTCATGGAGAACTTCCGGCGCCTGCGCTTCGACGCCCTGGTGGCGGTCGGCGGCGACGGCAGCCTGGAGATCGCCCACCGCTTCGCCGCCAAGGGGATGCCGGTGGTCGGCGTCCCCAAGACGATCGACAACGACATGGGCGGGACGGTCATCACCTTCGGCTTCGACACGGCGGTCAGCATCGCCACCGAAGCGATCGACCGCCTGCACTCGACGGCCAAGTCCCACGACCGGGTGATGGTGGTCGAGGTGATGGGGCGCAACGCCGGCTTCATCGCCCTGAACAGCGGCATCTCCGGCAATGCCGACGTCATCCTCATCCCCGAGATCCCCTTCGACATCGACAGGGTCTGCGACAAGCTGATGGACAACGAGCTGCACGGCCGCAAGTACGCCATCGTGGTGGTGGCCGAAGGGGCGGTCCCGAAGGGGGGCGGCGTGGTCGTCAAGGAGGGGGCGACCGGCGGCCGACAGCACGTGGTGCTGGGCGGGATCGCCGAGCACGTGGCCGGGGAGATCACCCGGCGGACCGGCAAGGACTCGCGCTCGCTGGTGCTCGGCCACCTGCAGCGCGGCGGGTCGCCGACCACCTTCGACCGCCTCCTCTCGCTGCGTTTCGGCGCGGCGGCGGTGCGGGCCATCGAGGAGGGGCGGTTCGACCACATGGTGGCGCTGCAGTCGCCGGACATCGTGCTGGTGCCGCTGGCCGAGGCGCTGCAGATCACCAAGCGGGTCCGCCCCGACGGCGACACCGTGCAGACCGGCCGCGATCTCGGCATCTGCTTCGGCGACTGACGCCGCCGGCACGGTCGCGAAAAGTGAAACGCCCGGGGGTGACCCCGGGCGTTTGTCGTCAGGGCGGCGCGTGCGCGCCCCCGGGACCGGTTATTTTTTCCAGTCGGTGAGGCCGTACAGGCCGAGGATGGCGTGCAGCTTGCCGCTGCTGCGCAGGGTCTTGATCCCGGCATCGAACTTGGCCGCCAGCTCCTTCGATTTGGGGTTCTTCGGCGAGAAGGCGATGTAGAGGGTCGACTTCTCCCGGCAACTGCCGGCGGCGGCAATCGTTCCGGCCGGGACCTTGCCGGCGATCATCGAGGCCAGCATGACGTTGGTGTCTTCGGCGATCGCGTCGATCTGGCCGTTCTGCAGCATGCGGATCAGCGCGATCAGCGGCTCGTCGCCGGTCGCCTCCACCAGCCGGTTCGTCCCCTTGTGGGCCTTGATGTAGGCGTCAAGCTCATCGTTGTAGGCGTAGCTCTCGATGACGCCCAGGCGGATCTTCTCCAGCGACTGGGGACCGGTGAATTTCCATTGGGTGCCGCTCTTGACGAAGAACGCGGTGTCGCTGATGCCGAACGATTCCCTGGGGAAGACGAAGTCGGGGGCGTCGTCCTTGGTGGCGCCGATGACGGCGTTGAACTCCCCCTTGCGCACCGCGTCGAGGCTTTCCGTCCAGGACAGCTGCTGGTAATCGAGAGCGTAGCCCTGCGGCATGAAGATTTCGAGCAGGACGTTGATCATGTAGCCCGGCTTGATGCTTTTCGGTTCGGCGTTGTAGGGGGGCCAGGCGTCGGCCCGGATCGACAGGGTCTCGGCGGCGTCGACCCGGGTCGCGCCGAGCGCGAGCATGATGAGGAGCAACAGCAGGCGGGTGCGCATGACGGTTCCCCTTGGCTCAGAAGCTGAGGCTGTAGGTCAGGCTGAGGCCGGCCAGCCATTCGCTGTCGATCGCCAGCTTGGCTTCGTCGCTGATCGGCGAGGAGTAGAGGACCGAGGGGGTGATGGTCAGCCCGTCGGTGACCTTGAGGTCGACCGAGGCGCTCAGTTCGTAGTTGTGCCAGTCGCTGTAGGAGGCCTCTTCGCCGGTCGTTGCGTCGACGTAGTAGACCGAATAGTCGCTCGTGTCGTTGTAGCTGACCAGGGCGCCGACGTTGACGGCCGCGTAACTGCACGGATCGAAGGTGTGGCTGACCGAGGCGGTGTAGAACAGGCCGTTCTCCTCGGCCTCGTCCCAGTCGTAGTAGACGGTCAGCGTCGGCGAGAGGAGCGTGTTGACGGTGACGCCGGCGTACGCTTCGTTGGTGTCCTCGAGGTCGTCGAGGATGTAGGTGATGTTGCCGACGCTCACGGTTGCCAGTTCGGTGACGTTGAAGGTGTAGTCAACGGTCAGGTCGACCTCGTTGACCTGACCGCCGTCATAGAGGCCGTCGTCTTCGAGCTGGGCATTTCCCCAGGCGCCGAGGGTGAAGCCGCCGGCCGAAAGTTCGACCGCGCCCTGGGTGACCGCGGTGCTGTCGCTGAGGTCGATGCCGCGCCACAGGTACTTGTCGAATACGCCGATATTGGCCCTGGCATCGACGTCGAAAGCCTGGGAAGCGGTGGCGGAGAGGCAGAACAGGGTAGCCAGCAGCAGGGGGAAACGCAGATACATGTCAGACTCCGTAACGAGAAATAATGAGATTGCCGGCGGGGGCCGGCAGGGATAGTGCGAAAGAGGATAATCCCGATCGTCATTAAAGACAATGCATGATTTTGACGGGACTGCCGTTGCGCCAAGCCCTTCCGCTTTGCCCTTGCAAACGAAACGGGGGGTGGCGGACAATAATAGAATTAACCTTCGGGAGGATGCCGGCGTGCACGACCGTCGGGCTGGGTGGCGCGTTTGCGTGCTGGTGCTGGTCGCCGTGTTCGGTGCCGGCGCGGCCGGCGCCGAGAAGATCTTTACCTATCGGGACGACAGCGGCGGGCTGCTGTTCACCGACCGGGCGGAGCAGCGGGGCGGTGAACTGGTCGGCATCGAACAGGTCGAACCGGCCGGGCCGAAGAACCGGGTGGACATCCGGCGGCTCGGTGCCGACGACGACTTCCGGCTGGAGGCGTTCAACGAATACCACGGCCCGGTCGAGATCCGGATCGAGCTGAAGGAGGGGACGAACGTCGCCAGCAGCTGCGCGTTCCCGTGCAGCATCGTCCTCAAGCCGCGCGAGCGCCGCGAGCTGTTCCGGATGTGGCTGGCCGACCGGCGCCTGGGGGGGAGCTACAGCTATACGACCAGCATCCACCTCGGCGATCCGCAGGCGGCCCATGCCGACCGCACCCTCTACGCCCTGCCGATCGCCCCCGCCGATGTCGGCCAGGCGGTCATCTCCCAGGGGTTCAACAGCACCCGCACCCACGGCGACGTGCAGAGCCGCTACGCTATCGACATCCCGGCGCCGGAGGGGATCCCGGTGCGGGCCGCGCGCGCCGGGACGGTCATGGATGTCGCCAGCGACTTTTTCCGTGCCGGCAGCACCGACCGTTTCAAGGACCGGGCGAATTTCGTCCGCATCGTCCACGACGACGGCACCATGGCGCTGTATGCGCACCTGCAGCTGGAGAGCGTCCGGGTTCGCCCGGGGGAGCGGGTGGCGGTCGGCCAGGTTCTCGCCGGGGCGGGGAATACCGGCTATTCCGGCGGTCCGCATCTGCACTTCGCGGTGCAGAAGAACTTCGGTGGCGAGCTGCGTTCCGTCCCTTTCTTCCTGATGCAGGCCGACGGTTCGGCGGTCGTCCCCAAAGAGGGGATGGTGTTCCGCTGAGCGTCCCGCTCTGCAGCGGCTCCGGCCGGTGGGGGAGATTTTTCCCAACGACTCGTGATATAAAGGAAAAAGTGTGTTTAACCAAGGGCTCGACCAAAGGGTGCGAATGAGAAACTGCGTGCGCAAGTGGATCGGACGGGGGCTGCTGCTCGGCGGCCTGCTCGGCGGGCTGTTGCTGCCGGTCGCGGGGGCTGCGGCCAGCCAGCCGCTGCTGCTCAAGGACATCTTTGCCGGTGGAGACGGCACCTCGGCCGGGATCGACCACGTCACGGTTGTCGGCGGCACGGCCTTTTTCGTCGCCGACGACGGTGTCCATGGGACGGAGTTGTGGCAGACCGACGGCACCGCGGCCGGAACGGTGCTGGTCAAGGACATCGCCCCGGGGGCCGGCGCCGCCAACCCCTATGCCCTCGTCAACGCCGGCGGCACGCTGTTCTTCGCCGCCGAGGACCCCGAACACGGCGTGGAGCTCTGGAAGAGCGACGGCACCGCCGCCGGCACCGTCCTGGTCCGGGAGATCAACCTTTCGGGCGACGCCCTCGTCGATGAGCTGACCGCCATCGGCAACCTGGTCTATTTCCGTGCCGACGACGGCGACCTCGGGATGGAGCTGTGGCGCAGCGACGGCACGGCGGCCGGGACGCAGCCGGTCGAGGATATCCACCCCGGGGCCACCGACTCGTTTCCGGCCGAGTTGACCGCCCTCGGCGACACGCTCTTCTTCGTGGCCGAGGACCCGGACCACGGCGCGGAACTCTGGAAGAGCGACGGCACGGCGGCCGGGACGCAGCTGGTCAGGGACGTCTTCCCGGGGCCGGCCGGTTCCGACACATGGCAGCTGACCGTCTCCGGCGGCCGGCTGTTCTTCGTGGCCTACGACGAGCTTTTCGGCAACGAGCTGTTCCGCAGCGACGGGACGGCGGCCGGGACGCAGCTGGTCCGGGACATCGACACCGATCCGTTGAGCACCTCGCCGGGCCCGGCCTACCTGACCGACGTCGCCGGCCGGCTTTTCTTCCTGGCCGACGATGTGGTTCACGGCAGCGAGCTGTGGAGCAGCGACGGCAGCGAAGCCGGGACGCAGCTGGTCCGGGACATCAACCCGGAGGGCGGCAGTTCCGCCCCGGCCGGGCTGACCGCGGTCGGCGGGGCGCTGTTCTTCAGCGCGTTCGACGCGGTCAACGGCACCGAGCTGTGGACGAGCGACGGCAGCGAAGCCGGGACGGTGCTGGTCAAGGACATCAACCCGGGGGGGAGCGGCTCGCTCCCCGGGAACCTCGCCGCGGTCGGCGGCACGCTGTTCTTCAGCGCGTTCGACGCGGCCAACGGCACCGAGCTCTGGCGCAGCGCCGGCAGCGCGGCCGCCACGGCGCTGGTGGAGGACCTCTACCCGGGGGCGGTTTCGGCTGCGCCGGAGAAGCTGACCCCGTTCGGCGGCAACCTGCTTTTCGCGGCACGCTCCGCGGCCGCCGGTACCGAACTGTTCCTCCTCGACCTGACCGCTCCGGTGTCCGCCATCACCCGGTTTGCGCCTGGGGCAGGGGTCAACGAGGTGGTGACCGGCGGCACGGCCGCCGACGATATGGCGGGGGTGACGGCCGTCGAGGTGTCGCTCGACGACGGTGCGAGTTGGGTTGCGGCCACCGACACCTCCCCCGGGGGGGACTGGTCGGCCTGGGAGTACCAGTGGACGGTCGCCGACCCGGCCGCCGATTCCCTGCTGCGGGTGCGGGCGACCGACCGGGCGGGGAACCTCGAGGCGCCGGCCGCCGGTCTGCTGATCAACCTCAATGCCGATGCCGATGCCGACGGTCGCGTCGACGCCGGCGACAACTGCCCGGCGACGGCCAACTTCGACCAGCGCGACACCGATAACGACGGCACGGGGGACGCCTGCGACGCCGACGACGACGGCGACGGCGTGCCGGACGCGGCTGATGCCTTCCCGCTGGATCCGGGCGAAACCGTCGATACCGACGGCGACGGCCTCGGCAACAACGCCGACCCGGACGATGACAACGACGGCGTCCCCGACCCGGGCGACCCCTTCCCGCTGGATGCCGCCGAGTGGGCCGATGCCGACAGTGACGGCGTCGGCAACAACAGCGACAACTGCCCGGCGGTCGCCAATCCGGGCCAGGCCGATTTCGACGGCGACGGGGCCGGCGATCCGTGCGACAGCGACAGCGACGGCGACGGCATCGCCAACGCCGATGAACTGGCTGCCGGCACCGACCCGATGAATCCCGACGTCGTCAAGCCCGAGGTGGTCATCGACGAGGTGCCGATGCGCTACGAGAACCGCGATTCCGGCACCATCGCGTTCAGCGCCAGCGAACCGGCAACCTTCGTCTGCAGCCTGGATGGGGCTGCTTTCCAGGGATGTACCTCGCCGTTCCCCTTCGCCGGGCTCGCCGACGGGGCCCACTCGCTGGCGGTCCGGGGGACCGATGCGGCCGGAAACACCTCCGCCGTGGCGGCGTTCGCCTGGAGCATCGACCGGACGCTCCTCACCGGTTCGGCCATCATGATCCCGCAAACCGGCCAGACCACCTGCTGGGATACCCTCGGCACCCCGGTCGCCTGCGGCGAAACCGGGCAGGATGGCAACATTCTGGCCGGCGGGAGCTGGCCCGCGCCGCGGTTCGCGGCGAATGGCGACGGGACGGTCACGGATCATCTGACCGGCCTGATCTGGGCGCAGGACGCGGCGTCGCCGCTGGTCGGCGCCTGCACCGGCGGCATTCTTGCCTGGCAGGAGGCGCTCGATTATGTCGCCTGCCTCAACGCCAGCAACTATCTCGGCTACAACGACTGGACCCTGCCCAACGTTGCCGAGCTGAGCAGCCTGGTCGACCGCGAGCGGTCCGGTCCATCCCTCGCGGCCGGCGCGCCGTTTTCCGGGGTGCAGAACAACAATTACTGGTCGTCCACGACTTATGCCGCTGATCCCGCTTTCGCCTGGTACGTTTACCTGGGGGTCGGCTATGTCGGCGCCACCAGCAAGACCTCGGTCAATTTTGTCTGGCCGGTGCGGAGCAGTCGCGGGGCGGCGGCAGAAGTCGTCCTCCCTCTGACCGGGCAGACCGCTGGCTACGCTGCCGGCGATGACGGCATGACGCAGCGTGGGGAGGCCCCGCCGGCGCCGCGCTTTTCGAACAACCCCGACGGCACGGTCGCGGATCGCCTCACCGGCCTGCTCTGGGGAGGGGATGCCTCGTCCCCCGACGTCCCGGGGTGCCCCGGCGGGATGATGAACTGGCCGGGGGCGCTCGATTACGTCGCCTGCCTCAATGCCGCCGGTTACCTCGGGCACAACGACTGGATGCTGCCCAACGTCGCCATGCTGAAAAGCCTGGTCGACTTCGGCCGGACCGATCCCGCCCTCGCCGCCGGCCAGCCCTTCGCCGGGATCAGGTACGACGGTTACTGGTCGGCGACGACCTATGCCGATAATCCGGCCCTTGCCTGGGGCGTCGGCATGCAGGACGGCGGCGAGGTCGCGTTTACCAAGGCGGAAGTCAGCGCTTATGTCTGGCCCGTCCGCGGCGGGGTCCTTGCCGATGCCGACGGCGACGGGCGCCCCGATTACCTGGACAATTGCCCGGCCGAAGCCAACCCCGGCCAGCTCGATACCGACGGCGACGGGGCGGGCGACATCTGCGACCCGGACGACGACAACGACGGCCTGAGCGATGCGGCCGAGGCCGCTGCCGGCAGCAATCCGCTGCAGGCCGACAGCGATGGCGACGGCGTGGCGGACGGTGCCGATGCGTTCCCGCTCGATGCCGCCGCCAGCGTCGACAGCGACGGCGACGGCGCGCCGGACAGCTGGAACCCCGGCAAGGGCGCGGCCGACAGCAGCACCGGCCTGGTCCTCGATCCGTTCCCGCTGAACGCGGGCGAATCGCTCGATACGGACGGCGACGGCCTCGGCAACAACGCCGACCCCGATGACGACAACGACGGGGTCGCCGATGCCGCGGACGCGTTCCCGCTCGATGCCACGGAAACGCTCGACAGCGACGGCGACGGCCTCGGCAACAATGCCGACCCGGACGACGACAACGACGGCCTGAGCGATGCCGCCGAGGCCGCTGCCGGCAGCAATCCGCTGCAGGCCGACAGCGATGGCGACGGCGTGGCGGACGGTGCCGATGCGTTCCCGCTCGATGCCGCCGCCAGCGTCGACAGCGACGGCGACGGCGCGCCGGACAGCTGGAACCCCGGCAAGAGCGCGGCCGACAGCACCAGCGGCCTGGTCCTGGACGCCTTCCCGCTGAATGCGTCCGAAGCCCTTGATTCCGATGGCGACGGAACCGGCAACAGCGCCGATGCCGATGACGACAACGACGGGATCCCGGATGCCGTCGAGCTGCTCAACGGCACCGACCCGCTGAACCCGGACACGATGCCGCCGACCCTGGGGCTGTCGACGCTGGCCGACGGCGCCCGCACCAACAGCGCCGCCCTGAACGTCAGCGGCACCGCCGCCGATGCCGCAGGGCCGGTGACGGTGACGGTCAACGGTGAGCCGGTCGCGGTGGCTGACGGCGGCTTCAGCACCCTGGTGACGCTGGTGGCGGGAGAGAACAGCCTGACGGTCGCGGTTCGCGATGCGGCCGGCAACCGGGTCTCGGCCAGCCGCACCATCGTGCTCGACCAAAATGCGCCGCAGATCACGCTCACCGCCCCTGCCGACAACCTGGCCACCGCGCAGCCCTCGGTCACGCTGAGCGGGTCGGTCGATGAAGCGGTGTCGGACCTGACGCTGACCGACCAGGGCGGCGGGAGCTACAGCCCGACCCTGGCCGGCAATGCCTTCAGTCGGGAGATGCCGCTGCAGGCCGGGCTCAACACCCTGACGGTCAGCGTTACGGACCTGGCCGGGAATACCGCTTCGGCGGTGCGGACGGTAATCTACGACAGCCTCAAGCCGTCACTGGCGGTGACCGCCCCGGCGAGCGACGTGCTGGTGCGTGACGGCAGGGTGACGATCGCCGGGACGGCAAGCGACCCCCTCACCGCGGTGGCGGTGGAAGTGACGGCCGACGGCGCTGCCTACCGGCCGGCGGTCTCCGGCGACGGGCTCTTCAGCCAGCCGCTGACCTTCTCCGGCGAGGCCCTCTACCCCGTGCTGGTCACGGCCACCGACGGCGCCGGCAACGCCACGCAGGTCGTGCGCAATATCTATTACACCCTGGGGCTGGTGACCCTCAACGCCGGCGCCGAGTTCGCCAGGGCCACGGCCGCCACGGCCGTGCTCTCCTATTACCCGGCGTTCAGCGCCTACCGCCTGTGCCTCAACGGCACCACCTGGAGCCCCTGGACGACCCTCGCCGCCCCGGTGGCGGAATTGACCCGGGCGGTCACCCTGCCGGCTGGGAACGGGGTCAAGACCGTCTATGCCCAGTTCCGGGACGGCGCCGGGGCGGAGAGCCCGATCTATGCCGACAGCATCCTGCTCGACGCGACGGCCCCGGCGGGGGCGATCACCATCAACGGCGGCGCTGCCGCCACCGGCAATGCGCAGGTGACGGTCACCATCGCCGCCGGCGACAGCTCCGGGGTCGCCGAGGTCCAACTCGGCAGCAGCCCGACCGCCTGGCCGGAGAGCTGGACGCCGTTTGCGGCGACGTTGCCGTTTACCCTGGCCAATCCGTCGGCGGACGGGACCAAAACCGTCTATGCCCGCTTCCGCGACCGGGCCGGGATGATTTCGCCGGCGGTGAGCGACACCATCGTTTACAAGCAGGGGCTGGCAACGCCCGCCGGCAGCAGCGGGATGCTCGTGATCAACGGCGGGGCCGCCTACGCCACGACAACATCCGTGAGGCTGGCGGTCGGCCGTCCCGACGACAGCTGGACGCAGACCGCATTCAGCACCGATGGTGTCGTCTGGAGCGCCTGGAGCGCGTGGACCGCCGCCAGGGCGTTCACCCTGCCGACGGGCGACGGGGTAAAGACCGTCTACGTCAGGTACCGGAATGCGGCCGGCGTCGTCCACGACTCCGTCTACCTCGCCAGCATCGTGCTCGACACGAAGGCGCCGACCGGCTGGGTGCTGATCAATGGCGGCGATGCCGCCACCGGCGCCGCCGCCGTCACCCTGACGCTCGAAGGGACCGACCTCGGCGGGGTGACGCAGATGTGCGTCACGGAAGGGTTCGCCTGCACCGCCTGGGAGGAGTATGCGGCCAGCAGACCCTTCACCTTCGGCGGCGCCGACGGTGTCAAGACCGTGTCGGTCTTCTTCCGCGATGCGGCCGGCAAGGTGTCCGCGGCCGCCAAGGACAGCATCGTCCTGGACCGTGCCGCTCCGGCCGGAACCCTCAAGATCAACGGCGGCGCCGCGGTCACCCGCTCCGGCACGGCGGCTCTGGCGCTGACCGCCACCGGCAGCCCGGCGCAGATGCGCTTCAGCAACGACGGTGCGCGCTGGAGCGCCTGGAGCCCGTATGCCGCCAGCCGCCCCGGCTGGCAGCTCGACACCGCGGTCGATGGCGGCAAGACGGTCTACGCCCAGCTGCGCGATGCGGCCGGCAACGTTGCCACCATCAGTCGGGGGATCGTCCTCGACACCACGGCGCCGACGGGGACCGTGTCGATCAACGGCAACGCCGCATACGCCAACCGGACGGCGGCGGTTTTGACGCTGGGCGGGACCGACGCCACGGCTCTGCAGGTACGCTACCGGACCTCGACGTACAATGAGGCTGCGGGCGCCTGGGCAACCCCCTCGGCGTGGTCGGCCTTCGTCGCCTGCCCGGCGAGCAACACCCTGGCGGCAAATCTTCCGACCGGCAACGGCCGGCGCCTGGTCGAGGTGCAGTACCGGGATGCGGCCGGCAACCTGTCGACCGCCGTAATCAGCGATGAGATCACTCTCGATACGGTGGCCCCGGCACTTCCGTCCGGGAGCCGGATCATGCTCAACCAGGGCGAGGCCAGCGTCGGCTACGCCGTGGCCGGCGGTGACGGCACGGTGCTGCCGCTGATCCTGTCCGTGCCGGCGCCGACCGAAGCCGGCTCCGGGATGGCGGCGATCCGGTGGAGCGCCAACGGCGCGACGTGGAACGAGGTGCCGTGGACGGCCGAGGGGACCTTCACCATCGGTTACCCGCTTGCCGCGCCGGCCGCCGGGGTACTTAAAACGCTCTCGGTCAAGCTTAGGGACCGGGCCGGCAACCTGTCGGTTTCGGCTTACGCGGACTCGATCACGGTGACCCCCTAGCGATGCCGGCCGGGGATGCGGCAGATTGGCCAGCATGGCAGCGCTTGTGTTAAAATCAGAGCCATGAGGATATCCTTTCCCTACACGTTCTGGCTGTTGCTCGTGGCGCTCCTGCTCGGCGGGTGCAGCGATCTGAGTTACTGCGTGCAGTGCGTGCGCGGCCAGCTCGAGGTGATGGCGCAAACACGCCCGATCGAGGAAGTGCTGCAGGATTCCCGGATCTCGGAAGCCGAGCGCAGACAGCTGACCAAGGTTCTGGCGATCCGCACGTTCGCCGTCGAGCGGCTCGGCCTCCCCGACAACGACAGCTACCGGCTGTACGCCGACATCGGCCGCCCCTTCGTGGTGTGGAACGTGGTGGCGACGCCGGAGTTCTCCCTGGCGCCGAAGCAGTGGTGCTACCCGGTGGTCGGCTGCGTCGCCTACCGCGGCTACTTCAATGCCGACGAAGCCAGGGCGATGGGGGCGGAGCTGGCGGCGCAGGGGTTCGATGTCGACGTCTACGGGGTCAAGGCGTATTCGACCCTCAGCTGGTTCGACGATCCGGTGCTCAACACCTTCATCGACGGCGCCGACAGCCAGCTGGCCAGCCTGATCTTTCACGAACTGGCCCACCAGGTGGTCTACGTCAAGGATGACTGTTCGTTCAACGAGGCCTTCGCCAAGACCGTGGAGCGGGAAGGGCTGCGGCGCTGGCTCGAGGCGAATTCCACCCAGGCGGAGTGGCAGGGCTATCTCGACCGCGAGGCCCGCAGCGAGGAGTTCCTCGCCCTGCTGGCCTGGACCCGGGACCAGTTGGCCGGGTTGTATGCCCAGCCGCTGAGCGACGCCGAGAAGCGGGCGGCCAAGCGCGACATCCTTGCCCGGCTGGGCGACGAACTGCGCAGCCAGCGGGCCAGGTGGCCCAACCCGGCCGCCATCGACGGCTGGCTGGGGCGCGGCCTCAACAACGCCCGCCTGACGTCGACGGCCACCTATTACGACCGGGTGCCGGCTTTTGAAGCGGTGCTTGATGCGCAACGTGGCGATCTGCCTGCCTTTTACGAGGAAGTCGCCCGGCTGGCGGCACTCCCCGCCGCCGAAAGAACGGCCCGGCTCAAGGCCTACGGCCAGATCGAGGTGGCAGCGGTGTGCAACGACCAGCCCGGGGACGCGCAGCGCTGACGGAAGCTGTCGACCCGCCCGGAAGGGCCGCCGGGAGAACAGACAAAACGAGGAGGGGCGGAAGATATCCGCCCCTCCTTTTGTCGTCTTATTGTTGCGTTGATGGGCTGGACGGCTGGATTACGGCCCCACCGAATAGGCGCCGATATTGCCGCCGTGATCAAGTGCAGGGTTGGTGGCCGCGGCACAAGCCGACAGGGTCAGTGCGGTCACGACAACCAGCAGGAGGGTCACGAAACGTTTCATGATGGTTCTCCTTTCCGTGAGGTAGCTACCTCTCGCCTTTATTATAGTGCAGGGGTTGTGCCAAAGTATATCATGCTCAAGTACTTGTATTTATTGAGCTTTATTTGGAAACCAGGGGCGGGTTCGCCGGTTTGGAGAATATTCCCGACGATCTGGAGATTATTCTCCCGCGTCATCCCGGCGCCGCCGGGTGCCGGAAGGCGCTCCGGCATTGCCCGCCGCCTTCGAACATGATAATTAAACCGGATCTGCAGCAAGAAAAGGACGCCCTGCCTCTATGCGACTGGTCACGCGCGGGGATCTCGACGGCCTGACGGCCTCGATCCTGCTCTCCGAGATGGAAGCGGTCGACGAGATCCTGCTGGTTCATCCCCAGGACATCACCGACCGCAAGGTCGCGATCTCCGGAAACGACATCCTGGCGAATGTCCCGTACCACCCGGCCGCCGGCATGTGGTTCGACCACCATGCCCACACGGTCATGCCCGAAGGGGCGTTCCGCGGGGCCTACGCGGTCGCGCCGAGCGTCGCCCGGGTGATCTACGACCACTACGCCTCGCCGCGGTTGCGGCGCTTTTCCCGCCTGGTCGACGAAACCGACCGGTTCGACGCCGCCGAGCTGACCCGCGAGGACATCACCCGCCCCGGCGAAGTCATCCTGCTCGGGTTCCTGATCGACCCGCGCACCGGCCTCAAGGGCGACTTTCGGGCGATGTTCGTCAGCCTCGTCGAGCGGATCCGGAGCCGGGGGGTCACCGCCGTCCTTGCCGATCCGGACATCCAGGCGCAGGTCGCACTCCTGCAGGAGCAGGACCGGCAGTTTCGCGATTTTCTGCTGGCCCGCTCCGAGGTCCACGACAACGTGGTCGTTACCGACTACCGCGGGGTGGACCAGCCACCGGCCGGCAACCGCTTTCTGGTCTACGAAGCTTTTCCGCAGTGCAACGTGTCGCTGCGCATCCAGTGGGGGCCGGATCGCAAGTTCGTGGCCCTGAACATCGGCCACAGCATCTTCAACCGCACCTGCGCCGTGGATGTCGGCGAGCTCTGCCGCAACTACGGCGGCGGCGGCCACTTCGGCGCCGGCGGCTGCGTGCTGCGCGCCTTCTCCGCCGAACTGGCCGTCAAGGTGATCATCCGCAAGCTGCAGAAGGGATTGTAAATCGGCTGCATTACCCCCCTTGACAGGGGCCGGACAATAGGATAAATAACAACTCCCCCTCGGCCCCCGGGTCGTCGGGTCCAGTGCAAATCCGGCGGTGTAGCTCAGTTGGTTAGAGCATGCGGCTCATATCCGCAGTGTCCGGAGTTCAAGTCTCTGCACCGCCACCATTTTAAAGGCCGGTACCGTCCGGCAACGAACAGGCCCCGCTGATGCGGGGCCTGTTTTTTATTTACCCTCCGGGCGACGGGCAAAAAACGTCAGGCGACTTCGGCCAAACAGCCCGAAGCGGCGGGCGGGAGGAGAAAGAAGCCGGCCGAAAAGCGCCTGTTTGCCGGTTTCCGTGGATTGGCGCAAGGGCCTGCGCTTCTGGCATGCTTCCTGAAATGAATGGTGAGCAAGCCATGACGAGCGGTATACCGCACTATGCCGAAAGATAAATTGCGATTGCGGATTTTCGTGCTTAGCTGTTGTCAGAGCGTGTGTGAACGGATGGAAACGGGCCGGGGCGGAACGGGATCGTCCCCGCAGGCAAAAAAGGGCTGCATACATCGGAACGGGAGGCTGTCATGAAAATCTGGCGTTATCTGGTAGTGACTGTGGCGTTTCTGTTGGGAGGCATCGTTGCCGGTGCGGGCATGGCCTCCGCCGAGATGCTGATCTACAAGGGGAAGCTGAACGCGACCGAATACAATGACACGGCCGCCGGCGATCAGGTCGAACGGTTCGCCTGGAACGACAGCATCTACCTCCTCGTCGATTACGACTTCTCGACCAAAACGGTGGCGAACGCCGTTGTCTACCAGTACTGGAAGGCCAAGACCGGCAACAGCTGGGAGGTTCTGAGCTACGGGGTTCACAACCTGAAGTCGCTGGTCAACAACGGGAAGTGGTGGAAGACGCTGAGCTTCTACACCGACAACCTGCACAACAGCGCCGACGTGCGGGGCTCGCTGGCGGTGGAGGGGCACCTGCTCAGGAACTTCGATATCGGCAGCGCGACCAATCCGAAGGTCGATATCGCCATGACCGCCCGCGGAAAACTGATCGACATGGCTCCCTACTTTTCCGAGAAGAGCGTGGTTTTCGGCGACCTGCACCTGACTCTCGACCTGGTCGGGACGCGCGAGGCCAACCGCAACAGCTGGGACTTCGCGCTCCTGCGGACAACGATCGAGGACCGCCTGTCGCGTCTCGGGACCGTGCAGTGGACGCACGTGGACTGAGCCATTAGCCGCCTTCATCGCGGCCGGTTACCGCTGTCGGCCCCGCGGCGCTCGTTGCCTGCGGGGCCGCTGCTTTTCGGGAACCGGTGCTGCCGGTTCCCCACGGGTTTTTCTGGACGCTCTCCGGCAAATCGCCGATAATGAGCACGCCGCAAATCCTGATGAATCCAAGGGCCGCGCCGGGCGGGTGGCGGCCGCCTTTCGGGTGAACATGTCCACGCTGCCACGGCGGTTTCTGCGTCATCTAGATGCGACCGGGATGCTCCCGGCGGGGAGCCGCGTTCTGGCGGCCGTCTCCGGCGGTGCCGATTCCGTGGCGCTGCTGCACCTGCTGCACGGCGCCGCAGCGGCGCGCGGCCTGACCGTCGAGGCCGCACACCTCGACCACGCCCTGCGACCCGACAGCCCGGCGGATGCCGCCCACGTCCGTGATCTCTGCGGAGCGCTGGGGGTGCCGCTGACCGTTGCGCGCATCGATGTCGCCGCCCTGGCCCGGAGCCGGGGCGGAGGGGTCGAGGAGGCCGCCCGCGAGGCCCGGCGCGGGTTCCTGCGCGAGACGGCCCTGGCCCGGGGGTGCGGCTGGATTGCCCTGGGGCACCAGCGCGACGACCAGGCCGAAACCTTCCTGCTGCGCCTGCTGCGCGGGGCCGGCACGACCGGCCTGACCGGGATGCGCCCGGTCGATCCGCCGTTTGTGCGCCCCCTGCTGCCGTTCGCGCGGGCGGAGCTGGCTGGCTGGCTGGCAGAGGCCGGCATCGGCTGGCGCGAGGATGCCAGCAACCTTGACGCGGCCTTTGTCCGCAACCGGGTGCGCCACGAACTGCTCCCCCTGCTGGCGAGCTACAACCCGGCGATCGGCGAGCGCCTCAACGAACTTTGCCGCCAGTTGGCCGACGACGAGGCCGACTGGTCGGTGCGGGTCGCGGCCGAACTGGCGCGGGTTGCCGAACTGGGCGACGACGAGTGCCGCCTGCCGTGCGCCGCGCTCGGCGCGGCATCGCCGGCCCTGGCCGGCAGGCTGGTGCGGGGAGCCCTCAAGCACGTGCGCGGCGATCTGCGCCGGCTCGATGCCGGGCACGTCAGGGCGGTGCTGGCCCTGGCCGCCGCCTCCCGGCCGCAGGCGGAACTGCACCTCCCCGGGGCGTGGATCGGCCGCCGCTACGGCATCCTGCGCCTGCGCCGGGCGCCGCCCCCCATCGTCACCCAGCCGCCGTTCCTCGTCGACGGCCCGGGGAGCTACCCCCTGGCCGACGGGCGCCTGCTGCAGGTCCGCCTGCTCGCCGCTTCCGCCGGCGAAGGGGCCGGCGTCGCGGAATTCTGTGCCGGCAGCGTCGGCTTCCCGCTGCAGGTGCGCGCGCCGCGGCCGGGCGACCGGCTGCGCCTGCCGGGGGCGGGCGGCACCCGGAAACTGCAGGATCTGTTCGTCGACCTCAAGCTGACCCAGGAAGACCGGGCCGCGGCCGTGCTGGTCCTGGCCGGCGGCGCTCTCCTGTGGGTTGCCGGCATTCGCCGCTGCGCCGGTCTGCGAAGTGTCGCCGGCTGCGGGACCGTGCTGCGCCTCGAGCTCTCGGCGCCTTCGGCCGCGAGGGGATAAAGCGCTTGAGAGCGCATTCGCTTTGTGCTATATGGTTAAGATAATTTATTCTTGGCAAGTCCCGCAGTTACGGGCTTTTCTCTCCGCAACCGACAGTCTGCCGACGCAGGGGGTTACGTGAACCAGTTCTACAAGAATCTCGCACTCTGGCTGGTCATCTCGCTGGTGATGATCATGCTGTTCAACATGATGACGCAGAAGGACCGCGAGCAGAAGGCGGTCCCCTACAGCGCCTTCCTGACCGCGGTCGAAGAGGGGCGGGTGGCCGAGGTGGTCATCCAGGGGGCGAACATCGAGGGGCAGTTCACCGACAAGACCCGCTTCAAGACCTATGCGCCGAACGATCCCGAACTGATCGGCCGGCTCACCGCCAAGAACGTGCCGATCGAGGCCCGTCCCGACGAAGACCGCAGCTTCTGGGTGACGCTGTTCGTCTCCTGGGGGCCGATCCTGCTGCTGATCGCGGTGTGGATCTTCTTCATGCGCCAGATGCAGGCCGGCGGCGGCAAGGCGATGAGCTTCGGCAAGAGCCGCGCCAAGCTGCTCA
The DNA here is from genome assembly GCA_005774545.1 of Deltaproteobacteria bacterium. Classification (GTDB taxonomy): domain Bacteria; phylum Desulfobacterota; class Desulfuromonadia; order Desulfuromonadales; family BM103; genus VAUL01. The sequence goes on from VAUL01000012.1 coordinate 27,081, forward strand.
ACGAATCCTCGGCCAAGGTCACCTTCAACGACGTGGCCGGGATCGACGAGGCCAAGGACGAGCTGGAGGAGATCGTCTCCTTCCTCAAGGATCCGAAGAAGTTCTCGCGGCTCGGCGGGCGCATCCCCAAGGGGGTGCTGCTGGTCGGCCCGCCCGGCACCGGCAAGACCCTGCTGGCCCGCGCCATCGCCGGCGAAGCCGGGGTGCCGTTCTTCTCGATCTCCGGCTCGGACTTCGTCGAGATGTTCGTCGGGGTCGGCGCCAGCCGCGTGCGCGACCTGTTCGTACAGGGGAAGAAAAATGCCCCGTGCATCATTTTCATCGACGAGATCGATGCCGTCGGCCGGCATCGCGGCGCCGGCCTGGGCGGCGGTCACGACGAGCGCGAGCAGACCCTCAACCAGCTGCTGGTGGAGATGGACGGTTTCGAAGGGAACGAAGGGGTGATCCTGATCGCCGCCACCAACCGCCCCGACGTTCTCGACCCGGCGCTGCTGCGTCCCGGCCGGTTCGACCGCCAGGTGGTGGTGCCGCGCCCCGACGTGCGCGGCCGCCTGAAGATCCTCCAGGTCCATGCCCGCAAGGTGCCTCTCGGCAAGGATGTCGATCTCGAGGTGCTGGCCAAGGGCACTCCCGGCTTCTCCGGGGCCGACCTCGAGAATCTGGTGAACGAAGCGGCGCTTTTGGCCGCCCGGGCCAACAAGAACGAGGTCAACCTCGACGACCTCGAAATGGCCAAGGACAAGGTCATGATGGGGACCGAGCGGCGCTCGATGGTGATTACCGAGGAGGAGAAGAAGGTCACCGCCTACCACGAGGCCGGTCATGCCCTGGTGGCGATGTTCATCCCCGGTGCCGACCCGGTGCACAAGGTGTCGATCATCCCGCGCGGCCGGGCGATGGGGGTGACGATGTACCTCCCTGCCGAGGAGAAGTACAACGAGACCAAGGCCGGGCTGCACACCCGCATCTGCACGCTGCTCGGCGGCCGGGTCGCCGAGGAACTGGTGTTCGACAGCGTCACCACCGGCGCTTCCAACGACCTGGAGCGCGCCACCATGATCGCCCGCAAGATGGTCTGCGAGTGGGGGATGAGCGATCGCCTGGGCCCCCTGGCCTTCGGCGAGAAGGAGGGCGAGGTCTTCCTCGGTCGCGACTTCGGCCACGTCAAGAACTACAGCGAGGCGACCGCCGTGGCGATCGACGAGGAGATCCGCCGCATCGTCGAGGAAAGCTACCGGCGCACCCGCGACATCCTCGACCGGAACCGCGAGGCCCTGGTGAAGGTGTCCGAGGCGCTGCTCGAGCGCGAGAACCTCGACGGCAGCGAAATTCACGAGATGGTCTTCGGCCCCTCGGCCCCGGCCGGGGAAGGGGCGGGCGAGAGTTTCGCCCCGGCGGCGGGGCCCTGCGGCAGCCAGGGGTGATGACGGCCGCAGCGGGGGGGCTGCAAGCCGGGCCGCCGCCCGGGCCGGGCTACCTGCTCGGGCGCCGCTGCCGGATCGAACTCGACCGGCCGCGGCTGATGGGAGTGCTCAACATCACTCCCGACTCGTTTTCCGACGGCGGACGGTTCCTGTCCGTCGAGGCGGCGCTGGCCCAGGCCCGGCTGATGGCGGTCGAGGGCGTCGACCTGATCGACGTGGGCGGCGAAAGCACCCGCCCCGGCGCGGCGCCGGTGAGCGAGCAGGAAGAGCTCGACCGGGTGCTGCCGGTTGTCGAGGCGCTGTGCCGCGAGCTTGATCTCCCCGTTTCCCTCGATACCACCAAGAGTGCTGTGGCTGCGGCCGCCGTGGCGGCCGGTGCCGAATTCGTCAACGACGTCAGCGGCCTGGCCTTCGATCCGGCAATGGCCGGGGCGGTCGCGGCCGGCGGTGCCGGGCTGTTCGTCATGCATACCCGCGGCTGCCCCGAAACGATGCAGGCCGACACGCGTTATTCCGACCTGGTCGGCGAAGTGCGCGAGAGTCTGCGCTGCAGCGTCGCCGCCGCCGTGGCGGCAGGGGTTGCCCCGGAGCGGATCGCCGTCGACCCGGGGATCGGCTTCGGCAAGGACGTCGCCGGCAATCTCGAGCTGTTGCGGCGTCTCGGCGCCCTGGCCGATCTCGGCCGGCCGATCCTGCTCGGCACCTCGCGCAAAAGCTTCATCGGCCGGGTGCTCGGGCAGGACGACCCCCGCCAGCGCCAAGCCGGAACGCTGGCAACGGTGGCCCTCGGGGTCGCCGCAGGAGCGCGCCTGTTCCGGGTCCACGAGGTCGGCCCGGCCCGCGAGGCGGCGCTGATGGCCTGGGCCGTCTGTTGCGGCGCCGGGTGGCGCGGTTGAGCGAAATTTTCCGGAAGGACGCCGATGCTTGAAGTTCTGAGCCATTTTCGATGGACCATCGACCTGCTGGACATCCTGCTGGTCGCATTCATCATTTATCGGCTCATCCTCCTGATCAAGGGGACGCGCACCGTCCAGATGCTGCTCGGCCTGGCCGTGCTGCTGATCGTCTATGTCGCCTCCCAGGTCGGCGGGCTCTTTACCCTCAACTGGCTGCTCGACAACTTCCTCTCGTCGATCATCCTGGTCATCGTCGTCATCTTCCAGAACGACATCCGCCGCGCCCTGGTGCACATGGGGCGGAACCCCTTCTTCGCCGGCCCGGCCTTCAGCGAGGGGGACCACCTGGTGGAGGAACTGGTGAAGGGGTGCACGGCGCTGGCGAGCCGGCGCTTCGGCGCCCTCGTCGTGGTCGAGCGCGAGACCGGGATCAACGACTTCCTTGAAGTGGGGACGGAGATCGACGCCAAGGTGTCAGGGAGCCTGCTCTGCGCGGTCTTCCACCCGCAGTCGCCGATTCACGACGGCGCCGCGGTTGTCCAGCGCGGCCGCCTCAGCCGCGCCGGCTGCTTTCTGCCGCTGACCCAGAATCCCACCGTCAACCCCCGCTTCGGCACCCGCCACCGCGCGGCGATCGGCCTGACCGAACTGGTCGACGCGGTGGCGATCGTCGTTTCCGAGGAGACCGGCAGGATTTCCGTGGTCATCTCCGGCAAGATGACCCGCGATCTCGACCCGGTCACCCTGCGCAAGGTGCTCAGGCGCCTGCTGACGCCGCGCCGTCCGGCGGCCGGAAAGCGCTGACCATGATCCTGCGGTTTTTCAGCGAGAATCTGGCCCTGAAACTCCTGTCCCTGGCCTTCGCCGTGGTCCTGTGGTTTTTCGTCATGGGCGAGCAGCGCCACGAAGTCTCCCACGTGGTGATGGTCGAGTATCGCAACCTCCCCAAGGGGCTGGTGATCGCCGGCGAAGTTCCCGAGGCGGTGGCGGTCAGCCTGAGCGGGCCGCGGGCGCTGCTGGTGCACATGGAACCCGACGATCTCAGCCTGCCGCTGGATCTGGCCGGCCTCAAGCCGGGGATGACCTCGTTCCGGCGGCTGGAGGAACATCTCAAGGCGCCGGGGGGCGTGGTCGTAACGCGCATCTCGCCGTCCAGTATCGACGTGCGCCTCGAACCGGCGCGTGAGGAGAACCGATGAGCAGACGACTGTTCGGCACCGACGGTGTGCGCGGTGTCGCCAATATCCACCCGATGACCGCGGAAACCGCCCTGCAGCTGGGCCGGGCCGCGGCCTACCTGTTCAAGCATCGCGACCGGCGCAGTCGCATCGTGATCGGCAAGGACACCCGCCTCTCCGGCTACATGCTGGAAAGCGCCCTGGTCGCCGGCATCTGCTCGATGGGGGTCGACGCCCTGCTGGTCGGGCCGCTGCCGACCCCGGGGATCGCCTTCCTGACCGCCTCGATGCGCGCCGATGCCGGGGTGGTCATCTCCGCCTCGCACAACCCCTACCAGGACAACGGCATCAAGTTCTTCGCCCGCGACGGCTTCAAGCTCCCCGACGAGGTCGAGGCCCGGCTCGAGGAGCTGGTCTTCACCCCGGCCTCGATCGACGCCCTGCGCCCCACGGCCGACGAGGTCGGCAAGGCCTTCCGCATCGACGATGCGGTCGGGCGCTACGTGGTCTTCCTCAAGAACAGCTTCCCGAAGGAGTTCGACCTGGTCGGCCTGAAGATCGTCCTCGACTGCGCCCATGGCGCCGCCTACAAGGTGGCCCCGGAGGTCTTCACCGAACTCGGCGCCGAGGTGATCCCGTACGGGGTCAAGCCGAACGGCACCAACATCAACGCCGGCTGCGGTTCGACGTATCCCGGGGTGATCGCCGCCGCGGTGCGCGAGCACGGCGCCCATCTCGGCATCGCCCTCGATGGCGATGCCGACCGCTGCATCTTCGTCGACGAGCACGGCAACGAGGTCGACGGCGACCACATCCTGGCGATCTGCGGCACCCACATGCTCGCCCAGGGGAAGCTGCCGCAAAAGACCGTGGTGGCCACGGTCATGTCGAACATCGGGCTGGATATCGCCATCAAGCAGGCCGGCGGGCGCGTCGTCAAGACGGCGGTCGGCGACCGCTACGTGGTCGAGGAGATGCGCCGGCACGATTACCGGCTGGGCGGCGAGCAGTCCGGGCACATGATCTTCCTCGATCACAACACCACCGGCGACGGGGTGATCAGCGCCCTGCAGGTGCTGGCGATCATGCAGCAGACCGGCAAGCCGCTCTCCGAACTGGCCAGGGTCATGACCGCGCTCCCCCAGGTGCTGGTCAACGTCCGGGTGCGCGAACGCCGGCCGATCGACGAGGTTCCGGAGATCGCCCGCAAGATCCAGGGGGTGACCGACCATCTCGGCGACGGCGGCCGGGTGCTGATCCGCTACTCCGGCACCGAGCCGCTGCTGCGCATCATGCTCGAAGGGCAGGACCAGCAGGAGATCACCGCCCTGGCCAACGACATCGCCCAGACCGTCGCATCCCATCTCGGCGCCGGGCCGGAGGCCGCTCATGGCTAGGCTGGGGGTCAACGTCGATCACGTGGCGACCATCCGCCAGGCCCGCGGCGGCGTCGAGCCCGATCCGGTCACGGCCGCGGCAATGGCCGAACTGGCCGGCGCCGAAGGGATCACCGTGCACCTGCGCGAGGACCGGCGCCACATCCAGGACCGCGACCTGATGGTCCTCAAGCGCACCGTGCAGACCCGCCTCAATCTGGAGATGGCGGCGACCGAGGAGATGGTCGGCATCGCCCTCAAGGTGGTGCCCGACTGCGTGACGCTGGTTCCGGAAAAGCGCCAGGAGCTGACCACCGAAGGGGGGCTCGACGTGGTCAAGCATCGCGCCGCGCTGGCGCGCAGCATCGACCTGCTGCGCCAGGCCGGCATCATGGTCAGCCTGTTCGTCGACCCCGACCTGGAGCAAATCAAGGAGAGCGCCCGGCTGAAGGCCGACGCCATCGAGATCCATACCGGGACCTACTGTGCCGCCCGCGGCCGGGAACGGGCGCTCGAACTGACCAAGATCGCCGAGGCGATCAAGGCCGGCAAGCGCCTGGGGCTGGCGATCCACGCCGGCCACGGCCTCAACTACGTCAACATCCGGCCGGTCGTGGCGCTCGGCGGCATCGAGGAGTTCAACATCGGCCACAGCATCATCTCGCGCGCCGTGCTGGTCGGCATGGATCGGGCCGTGCGCGAGATGGCGGCCCTGGTCAGGGGCGGGTAGGGACGGGTGGCGATCGTCGGCCTCGGCACCGACCTGGCCCGCGCCGAACGCTTTCGCCGTTTCGTCGCCGACGGCAAGGATGCGCTGCTGGAGCGCCTGTTCACCGCCGGTGAGCGCGCCTACTCCCTGGCCAAGGCCGACCCGGCGCCGCACCTGGCGGCCCGCTTCGCCGCCAAGGAGGCGGGGATGAAGGCCTTTGGCCTCGGCTGGCGCGACGGCTTGGCCTGGCACGACTTCGAGGTGGTTCCCGATCCGCTCGGCCGCCCCGACCTGGTGCTCGCCGGCCGGGCCGCGGAACTGGCCGCCGCGCGCGGCGTCACCGCCGTGCACCTCTCCTACAGCCATGACGGCGATTATGCCGTCGCCACCGTGATCCTGGAGGGCGCATGAGGGTTCTGACCGCCGCCGCCATGCAGGAGCTCGACCGCCGCACCATCCTTGAAGCCGGCATCCCCGGCGCGGTGCTGATGGAGAATGCCGGATCCGGCGTGGCCGAGGTGGTGGCGCAGCGCTATGCCGTTCTCCACCCCGGCCCGGTGCTGGTCCTGTGCGGGCGCGGCAACAACGGCGGCGACGGCTTCGTCATCGCCCGTCACCTGCGGGCCGCCGGATGGCAGGTGCGGCTGGTGCTCCTGGCGGAGCGTGCCGCGGTCGCCGGCGATGCGGCAGGCATGCTCGACCGCTTCGTGCAGGCGGGGGGGGAGGTCGTCGAGGCCCCCGACGCCGCCCGGCTGGAACCGGTCCTGGCGGCGGCCGCGGGGAGCCGCCTGTGCATCGATGCCCTGCTCGGCACCGGCTTCGCCCGCCCCCCCGAAGGGGTGATGGCCGCGGCGATCGCCTGGCTCAACGGCCAGCCGGCCCCGGTGGTGGCGGTCGATCTCCCCAGCGGCGTCGATGCCTCCAGCGGGTGTATCCCCGGTGTGGCGGTACGGGCCGCGCTGACCGTGACTTTCGCCTGCCCGAAGGTCGGCCTGGTCAGCTACCCGGGCGCCGGCCTGGCCGGCGACCTGGTCACCGTGCCGATCGGCATCCCCGCCCCGGTTGCGGCCGCCGCTCCCGACGAGTTCCTGCTGGTCGATGCGGACGAGGCGCGCGCCCTGCTGCCGCCGCGGCCGGCCGACGGCCACAAGGGGACGTTCGGCCATCTCCTGGTGGTGGCCGGCTCCACGGGGAAGAGCGGCGCGGCCGTAATGGCTTCGGCGGCCGGGCTGCGGGGCGGCGCCGGGCTGGTGACCCTGGCCTGCCCGGCCGGGATGCAGGCGGTCGCCGCGGCGCACCTGGTCGAAGTCATGACCGCCCCCCTCCCCGAAGTCGCCGGCGCCCTCAGCCTGCAGGCGATGGAAGAACTGCTGGCCCTGTCGGACGGGAAACAGGCGGTGGCGATCGGCCCCGGCCTCGGCCTGAACGACGAAACCGCGGCCCTTGTCCGGCGCTTCCTCAAGGAGACGCCGCTGCCGGTCGTCGTCGATGCCGACGCCCTGAACGCCCTGGCCGCTCACCCCGAAGTCTTCGCCTGCCGGCGCGGCCGGGCCACCGTGCTCACCCCCCACCCCGGCGAGATGGCACGGCTGTGCGGGCGGAGCGTCGCCGGCATCCAGGCCGACCGCGTCGCGGCGGCCCGGGAGTTCGCCGCGGCCCATGGCGTCGTTCTCGTCCTGAAGGGGGCGCGCACCGTGACCGCCTGCCCCGACGGGCGGGTGCGCATCAACGGCAGCGGCCACCCCGGCATGGCCAGCGGGGGGATGGGCGACATCCTCACCGGCCTGATCGGCGGCCTGCTTGCCCAGGGGATGACACCGGAAGCGGCCGCGGCCCTCGGCGTCTACCTGCACGGCCTGGCCGGCGACCGGCTGCGGCCGCTTTACGGCGACGCCGGCCTGCTGGCCACCGACCTGCTGCGCGAACTGCCGATCGCCAGACACTCACTGCTCAAGGAGCCTTCATGCTGACTGCCAAGGAGATCATGACCCGCGAGGTCCGCACCGTGCGCGAGGAGACCGACCTCAAGGAACTGGCCGCGCTGTTCGTGGAATACAACTACAAGACGCTGCCGGTGGTCGATGCCGACGGCAGGCTGGTCGGCATCGTCAGCCAGACCGATCTGATCGAACAGGACAAGCCGTTGCACATCCCCACGGTCATCTCCCTGTTCGACTGGGTCCTCTACCTGGAGAGCCCGAAGGTCTTCAGCGACGAGGTACGCAAGGTGTCGGCCCGCAAGGTCGGCGAGATCTGCACCCGCGAGGTGGTCACCTGCGCCCCCGACACGTCGGTGGAGGAGGTGGCCAGCCTGATGGTCGAGCACAAGGTCCATCTTCTGCCGGTGCTTGAAGACGGGCAGTTGGTCGGCGTGGTCGCGCGCTTCGACCTGATCCGCAGCCTGGGGGGCTGATTGTCCGGGGTGTGGCTTGCCGCCACCGCCGGGGCCGCGGAGACGCGCGCGCTCGGCCGCCGGCTCGGGGTGCTGGCCCGGCCGGGGCTGGTGGTGCTGCTCGCCGGCGACCTCGGTGTCGGCAAAACCTGCTTCGCCCAAGGGGTGGCCGACGGCCTGGGGGTGTCGCCCGGTAGCCCGGTCACCAGCCCGTCCTACACCCTGCTGAACATTCATCAGGGGCGGCTCCCCCTGTATCATTTCGACCTCTACCGCCTCTCCACGGTCGAGGATCTCGAGGACCTCGGCTATGACGAGGTCGCCGAGGGTGCAGGGGTGACCCTGGTCGAATGGGCCGACCGGCTCAGCACGCCGCTGCCGTGCTCGCTGCGCATCGTGCTGCGCCGGGTCGATGCGGACCGGCGCGAACTGCGTTTTGAAGCGGCCGACGAGGCCGGCCGCAATCTGCTTGCGGAACTGGCCGGCGCGGCGAATACCCTTTGACCGCTGTGGAATTTCCTGCTAATAAGGTGTTTTGACCCCTGTCGGGGGCGACGTTCTATAACACGTGCGCCGGCACTGCTGCCGGCGGCGTCAGGGAGGATTGTCCAGCTATGGCTCTAGTCGTTCAGAAATACGGCGGGACCTCCATGGGTTCCATCGAGCGGATTCGCAATGTCGCCCGCCGCGTGGCCCGGACTTACGACGAAGGGAACGACATGATCGTGGTGGTTTCGGCGATGTCCGGCGAAACCAACAAACTGGTGGCCCTGTGCAACGAGATGTGCGAATTCCCCAGCGAGCGGGAATACGACGTCATGGTGGCGACCGGCGAGCAGGTGTCGATCGCCCTGCTGGCCATGTGCCTGCAGTCGATGGGGTACAAGGCGAAAAGCTACATGGGGTTCCAGGTGCCGATCATCACCGACAGCGCCTATTCCAAGGCGCGCATCGAGGAGATCGACGGCACCAAGATCCGCGAAGACCTCAAGAACGGCACCATTGTCGTGGTGGCCGGTTTCCAGGGGATCGATCGCGAGGGGAGCCTGACCACCCTCGGCCGCGGTGGTTCCGACACCTCGGCGGTGGCGGTGGCGGCAGCCCTCGACGCCGACGTCTGCGAAATCTACACCGACGTCGACGGCGTCTACACCACCGACCCGCGCATCGTCCCGGAGGCCTCGAAGATGGACAAGGTCTCCTACGACGAAATGCTCGAGATGGCCTCGCTCGGCTCCAAGGTGCTGCAGATCCGCTCGGTGGAGTTTGCCAAGAAATACGGCGTGGTGGTCCACGTCCGCTCCAGTTTCAACGACAATCCAGGGACTTTGGTGACGAAGGAGGATGCCGATATGGAAGCAGTGCTGGTTTCAGGGATCACCTATGACAAGAACGAGGCAAAAATCTCGGTGATGCGCGTTCCCGACAAGCCGGGGATCGCCGCGCAGCTCTTTTCGCCGCTGTCCGATGCCAACATCACCGTTGACATGATCATCCAGAACGTCTCGCACGAGGGGTACACCGACCTGACCTTCACCGTGCCGCGCGCCGATTTCAAAAAGGCCCTGAAGATCGTCGAGGAATCGGCCGCCAGGGTCGGTGCCGCCGGTGTCGACAGCAACGAGACGATCGCCAAGGTGTCGATCGTCGGCGTCGGCATGCGCTCCCACTCCGGCGTGGCCAGCAAGATGTTCTCGACCCTCTCCGCCGAGGGGATCAACATCCAGATGATTTCGACCAGCGAGATCAAGGTTTCCTGCGTCATCGACGACAAGTACACCGAGCTGGCCGTGCGCGTCCTGCACGAGGCCTTTGGTCTGGCCAAGGGCTGATTCGCCCGGGCGCCTCGGGGAGAATGGCATGAGCAGAGTCTGGCTGTATGATACCACCCTGCGCGACGGCACCCAGGCGGAGGACGTCTCCTTCCTGGTCGCCGACAAGATTCGCATCGCCCAGAAACTCGACGAACTCGGCATCGACTACATCGAGGGGGGGTGGCCCGGGTCGAACCCGAAGGACATCGCCTTCTTCAAGGATGTCCGCAAGGTCAGGCTGAATCATGCAAAGATCGCCGCCTTCGGCTCGACCCGCCGGGCAAAGGTCACGCCGGACAAGGACAGCAACATCCGCACCCTGGTGCAGGCCGAGCCGGATACCGTCACCATCTTCGGCAAGACCTGGGATTTTCATGTCCATGAGGCCCTGCGCATCAGTCTCGAGGAGAACCTCGAGCTGATCAACGACTCTCTCGCCTACCTCAAGCAGCACGTTGGCGAGGTCGTCTACGACGCCGAGCACTTCTTCGACGGCTACAAGGCCAATCCCGAGTACGCCCTGAAGACGCTGGAGGCCGCCGCCCAGGCCAACGTCGACTGCATCGTGCTGTGCGACACCAACGGCGGCAGCCTGCCGTTCGAGGTGGCCGAAATCATCCGCACCGTGAAGACGCGGATCAAGACGCCGCTGGGGATCCATACCCACAACGACGGCGAGTGTGCCGTGGCCAACTCGCTGGTGGCGGTGGAAAACGGCGTGGTTCACGTGCAGGGGACGATCAACGGCTTCGGCGAGCGCTGCGGCAACGCCAACCTCTGCTCGATCATCCCGGCGCTCAAGCTGAAGATGGGCCGCGAATGCGTGTCCGACGAGCAGTTGCGCAGCCTGCGCCAGGTGTCGCGCACCATTTACGAGCTTGCCAACCTGGTGCCCAACAAGCACCAGGCCTACGTCGGCAACTCGGCCTTCGCCCACAAGGGCGGGGTGCACGTGTCGGCGATCCAGCGCCACCCGGAAACCTACGAGCACATCCGCCCCGAAAAGGTCGGCAACGTCACCCGGGTGCTGGTCTCCGACCTCTCCGGGCGCTCCAACATCCTGGCCAAGGCCGAGGAGTTCAACGTCAACATCGACAGCAAGGACCCGATCACGCTCGAAATCCTCGAGCGCATCAAGGAACTGGAGAACCAGGGGTTCCAGTTCGAGGGGGCCGAGGCGTCTTTCGAACTGCTGATGCGCCGGGCGCTCGGCACCCTGCGCAGCTTCTTCTCGGTGATCGGCTTCCGGGTCATCGACACCAAGCGCCACGAGGATGAGATGCCCTCCTCCGAGGCCACCGTGCAGGTCAAGGTCGGCGGGAAGATCGAGCACACCGCCGCCGAGGGGAACGGCCCGGTCAACGCTCTCGACAATGCCCTGCGCAAGGCCCTGGAGCAGTTCTACCCGCACCTGCGGGAGATGAAGCTTTACGACTACAAGGTGCGGGTTCTGCCGGCGGGCAAGGGGACGGCATCGATGACCCGCGTGCTCATCGAGTCGGGCGACAAGTCCGGACGGTGGGGGACGGTGGGCGTCAGCGACAATATCATCGACGCGTCCTACCAGGCGCTGGTCGATGCCATCCAGTACAAGCTGCTTCGCGACCAGGATGATTCCCACTAGCTGCGCCTCGACCCGTCCCCCGTTGTTTTTCGGGGCGGCGGTGTTTGTACTTCTGATCGTGACCCTGAGCCGGGGGGTCCTGCTGCCGCAGGATCCCCCGGCTCTTCCCGTTCAGGCCGTCGGCACCGTGAGGGTTTTGCTGGGGGCGGGATTCGCCGAGCCGGGGGTGCATCAATTTTCTGACGGATTGACAGTGCGAAGCGTCATCGAATTGACGGGCGGTGGTGCGGCTGGCGATGCGGCTGGGCCGGCAGGGGTCGGCGATCTCTTTCTGGCCGAAGGTATGGCTTTCGATGTTGTCGACCTATCTGAAAATAAAAGGGAAATATGGCAGGGGTGGATGCCGGCCCGGCAACGCCTGGCGCTGGGGATCGCCCTTCACCCGGATCGGATGAGCCGGGAGGATTGGGAGGCTTTGCCGGGGATCGGCCCCCGTCTGGCCGAGCAGATCGAAAATGACCGTCAAATTTATGGCGATTTTGGGTCCTTTGAGGCACTGGAAAGGGTCAAGGGGATCGGTCCCGGGAAGTTGAAAGGGTTGCGGGCATATTTTTCTTCAGAAGCTAATGGTACGAAATAATTAAGGAAAGATTGTCGTTCAGATTGCATGGGGGCCTGTCCGGTCCCTTTTTTTCGTGCTCTGGCATACCTCGTGAAATGCATCTTGATACACGTCCATTAGGATGCGTTCGATGTGAAATTTCCCAGGGAGGTTGCGCCATGAAATGCCCGAAATGCAAAAGCCGGATGTATGCTGAGAAGTTCTACGATTTCGTGCGGGCCTTTGATGCCTGGAAATGTTCCTGCTGCGGGGAAGTGATCGACCCCACCATCCTGGCCAATCGGGCGCGCAACCACAACCTGTTCCTCGGCTAGGCCGGGTCTTTTTATACCGATCGGTTTTTTCGGGCCGGGGCGTAGTTTGCCCCGGCCCGATTATTTTCCCGAGGGAGGCGGTTGGCGAACGGGTATGACGAAGGTTATGGCCATAACCTCGGGCATCCCTGCTCAACCTCCCGATTGCAAAAGGAAAAGCGCCGCCCATTGTCGCAGGAAACCGTAACGGGTTATAGGTGTTTGCCCCGCGCCAGGCCTGCAGCAAAACGCCGTTATCAATATCTTACGGGGAGTTGCGCTGTCGATCTCCATTTGGCATTGGCTTTGCTGTAGTGAAGGGTTGTTGGTCGGTTTTTTATGAAGGGTCGTGCGCCCCGATGCGGTTCCCTGGGCAATAATATAAATGTGTTTTGCCGTGTTTCGTCAGCAACCTACTCAAAGCCAAGGAGAAAGATCGATGAAACTGAAGATGCTGCTTGTTGCCGCCCTGGTGCTTGCGCTTGCCGTTCCGGTCGCGGCGGCGCCGATCGTGATCAAGTTCAGTCACGTTGTTGCCGTCGACACGCCGAAGGGGCAGGCCGCCGAGTATTTCAAGAAGCTTGCCGAGGAGCGCACCAAGGGTGCGGTCAAGATCGAGGTCTACCCGAACAGCCAGCTCTACAAGGACAAGGAGGAAATGGAAGCGCTGCAGCTCGGCGCGGTGCAGATGCTGGCTCCGTCCCTGGCCAAGTTCGCCCCCTTGGGGGTCAGGGAGTTCGAGCTCTTCGACCTGCCGTTCATCTTCGATGGCTACGAAGATCTCCATGCGGTAACCCAGGGGCCGGTCGGCAAGAAGCTGTTGGCCAAGCTCGAGCCCAAGGGGATCAAGGGGCTGGCCTACTGGGACAACGGCTTCAAGGTGATGAGCGCCAACAAGGAGATCCGCAAGCCAGAAGACGTTAAGGGGATGAAGCTGCGCATTCAGTCGTCCAAGATCCTCGATGCCCAAATGCGTGCTCTCGGTGCCATTCCGCAGGTCATGGCCTTCTCCGAGGTTTACCAGGCGCTGCAGACCGGTGTCGTCGACGGCACCGAGAACCCGCCGTCGAACCTCTACACCCAGAAGATGCACGAAGTGCAGAAGTACGTGGCGACGACCGACCACGGTTATCTGGGCTATGCCGTCATCGTCAACAAGAAGTTCTGGGAAGGGCTGCCGGCGGATATCCGCAGCGCGCTGGAGAGCTCGATGGCGGAGGCCACCAAGTATGCCAACGACATCGCCAAGAAGAAGAACGACGAGGATCTTGCCGCCGTCAAGGCTTCGGGCAAGAGCCAGATCCTGCAGCTGACCCCGGCCGAGCGTGCTGTCTGGAAATCGGCGCTGGTGAAGGTGCACGACGAGATGGCCGACCGCATCGGCAAGGATCTCCTCCAGGAAACCTACCAGGCGACCGGCTTCAAGAAATAACCCCGGTTTTTCCGGAAAAGCCGCCGTACTTACGTGCGGCGGCTTTTTTTGCGCGTTGCCGGGGCTTCCCGGCAGGATTGCGCAAGCGCCCGCCGCGATGATAATCTTATAAAATTCCGACCGGTTTTGATCCGCAATCATTTTCCCGGAGCGAACGTACCCGAGTGCGATCTGGCCACTTCCTTTCCTGTCTGCTGCTGTTGATGAATGTGAGCTTCTGGCCGTTTCCGGCCGGGGCCGAGATCAGCATCAGCGAGCCGCCGCATATCCTGGCCATCACCGTCGGGGCCGACCGCGACTATCCTCCCTACGAATTTATTGACCGGAACGGCGAGCCGGCCGGTTACAACGTCGACCTGACCCGGGCCATCGCCCGGGTCATGGGGATGAAGGTGGAGTTCGTCTTCGGCGGCTGGTCGGAGATGCGCACGGCCCTGGCCAAGGGGACGGTCGACGTTCTCCAGGGGATCTCCTATTCCGAGGAACGGGCCAAAACCCTGGCCTTTTCGCCGCCGCACACCATCGTCAATCATGCCATCTTCGCTCGCCGTGGGACGCCGCCGGTGAGCAGCTTCGAGGAACTGCGCGGCAAGGAGGTCATCGTCTTCAAGGACGGGATCATGCACGATACGTTGCGTGGTCTCGGTTTCGACAAGGAGCTGTACACCACCGACACGCCGGCCGGGGTTATGCGCCTGCTGGCCTCGGGGGAGCACGACTACGCGGTGGTGGCGATGCTGCCGGGGATGTACCTGATTCGCGAACTGAAGCTTGACAACCTGGTGCCGGTGGCCACCAGCGTATCGACCCAGCGCTACTGTTATGCGGTCAAGGCCGCCGACACCGAGATCCTCTCCCGGATCAACGAGGGGTTGGCGATCCTCAAGCAGACCGGCGAATATTACGCCATCTACAACAAGTGGCTGGGGGTGCTGGAGCCTCCCCGCTTCCCTTGGGAGCGGACGGCGCGCTACGGCGTGACGGTTCTGGTCGCCCTTGTTCTCGGCTTGGCCGGAACGGTGACCTGGTCGCGGATGCTGCAGCGCAAGGTTGCCCAGCGCACTATGGAGCTGGCGCAGGAGGCCGCTGAGCGCAAGCGGGCGCTGGAGGAGTTGCGCCGGCACCAGGATCAGCTGGTCCAGGCCGACAAAATGGCCTCGCTGGGAATCCTGGTATCGGGGGTCGCCCACGAGATCAACAACCCTACGGGGCTGATCCTGTTCAACACGCCGGTGGTCGCCTCGGCCTTCGCCGATGCCGAAACGATCCTGGAGGAACATTACCGCGCCCACGGCGATTTCATGCTGGGCGGCATCCCCTACTCGCGGATGCGCAGCAAGATCCCCGAGATGCTCGACGACATGCAGGAGGGGGCCAAGCGGATCAAGCGGATCGTCGAGGACCTCAAGGACTTCGCCCGGCGCAGCGACGACCTTCCCAGTGTGCCTGTCGACATCAACATGGTCGTCGGTTTGGCGGTGCGCCTGGTCGAGGTGACGATCCGCAAGGCCACCGAACACTTCACGGTCAGCTACGGCAACAACCTCCCGCCGGTGCGCGGCCACGCCCAGCGGATCGAGCAGGTCGTGGTCAACCTGATCCTGAATGCCTGCCAGTCGCTGCCGTCGCCGTCCCGGGCCGTGGTGCTGGAAACCGGGTGCGACGAAGAGCGGCGCACGGTCTGGATCCGGGTCCACGACGAAGGGGTGGGGATCGCCCCGGAACACCTCGCGCACCTGACCGACCCGTTTTTTACCACCAAGCGCGAGAGCGGCGGTACCGGCCTCGGCCTTTCGGTCTCCGCCGGCATCGTCGAGGAGCACGGCGGCACGCTGCATTTCGACTCCCGGCCGGGGGAGGGCACTACCGTGCTGCTGACCCTTCCGGCCGCCACCTGAAGGGGAGCCCATGAGCGTCAAACTCTACCCGTCCTTCGCCGTTCTGCTGATTGACGACGAGCCTGCCTGGCTCAGGTCGCTGCCGGTCATACTCGAGCGCAGCGCCGGGATCACCAACGTGGTGACCTGCCAGGACAGCCGCAAGGCCCTCGACCTCATCGAGCAGCACAACGTCGGGCTGGTGCTGCTCGATCACACCATGCCCCATCTGTCCGGGGAGGAACTGCTGCGGCTGATCGCCGAGCGCCATCCGCAGATCGTCACCATCGTCATCAGCGGCTTGAACCAGCTGGAGACCGCGGTGCAGTGCATGAAGCAGGGGGCGTACGACTACTTCGTCAAGACCGTCGAGGAGGACCGCCTGATCAGCGGCGTGCTGCGGGCGATCCGCATGCTCGAACTGCAGATGGAGAACCGGGCGGTGACCAGCCACCTCCTCTCCGGGGAGCTCAGCAGCCCGCAGGCTTTCGCCGACATCATCACCTGTGACCGGGCGATGCAGACGATCTTCGCCTACATCGAGGCGGTGGCCGCCAGTCCGCAGCCGCTGCTGATCACCGGTGAAAGCGGCACCGGCAAGGAGCTGGTGGCGCGGGCAGCTCACCAGCTCAGCGGCAGTCGCGGGCCGCTGGTGGCGGTCAACGTCGCCGGCCTCGACGATACCGTTTTCGCCGACACCCTGTTCGGCCACGTTCGCGGCGCCTTTACCGGCGCCGAGCAGGCCCGCCGCGGGATGGTCGAGGAGGCGGCCGACGGAACCCTGTTCCTCGACGAGATCGGTGACCTGAGCATTTCGTCGCAGACCAAGCTGCTGCGCCTGCTGCAGGAGGGGGAGTATTTCCCGCTGGGGAGTGACCGCCCCAAGAAGCTGCGGGCGCGGGTTATCGTCGCGACCCACCAGGATCTCGCGACGCGCGAAGCCGCAGGGACGTTCCGCCGCGATCTCTACTACCGGCTGCGGACGCACAGCGTTCATCTGCCGCCGCTGCGCGAGCGCAAGAGCGATATCGCCCTGCTGCTCGACCACTTTCTCGACGAGGCGGCCCGGGCGCTCGGCAAGAAGAAGCCGACCCCGCCCCGGGAGCTTGCGCAGCTGCTGGCGGCCTACAGTTTCCCCGGCAACGTGCGCGAGCTGCGGGCCATGGTCTTCGACGCGGTGAGCCTGCACAAGGACCGGGTGCTGTCGATGGAGAGCTTCGTCAAGGCCGTCAGCACCAGGGGGCCGGCCCCGACGCCGCTCCCGGAACTTTCCGTGCGCAACCCGTTCGCGCAGCTGGAACGCCTGCCGACCTTCACCGAAGTGATCGAGCTGCTGGTCGATGAGGCGATGCAGCGGGCCTCCGGCAACCAGACCATCGCCGCGCGTCTGCTCGGGGTTTCCCAGCCGGCCCTGAGCAAGCGGCTGAAGTCCTCCCGCAAATAGGCGCGGTGCGGCAACCGCAATAACCGGGGTTATATCCATAACGTCGGCTATGATTGCCGGCCGGCCGATATTCCCGCCCTCCGGGCGATGACGTCTCCGGATTCCCGTGACTTTCGTTATACCCCTTGCGCCCCGGGAGGCTGTCAGGCAAAACACGGTTCTTCCGGAGATGTCGATGCTTTTGGACGCCGGTTGCGGATTGGCACCGCCTTTGCTGAAGGATTAAGGAGGTAGATAGAACGCGATCTCAAATCCCCTGCGAAGGAGATCTGAAGGATGGAATGGATCAGCATCGAGCAGAGCCTGCCGGCCGAAGGCCAGCGCGTTCTGCTCTATACCCCCTATCCTTACTTCGGTAAGGACTACTCTTGTGTCGGCGATCGCGAAAGCATCAGAACCTGTACCGTCTGTGAAGGGTGCCGGGATGTGCCGATTTTTACCCACTGGATGCCGCTGCCGCCTAAACCTGATCGGCATTGACAGATGATCGGTGGTTACGGTTGTTCCCGATGTTTTCCTTGGTAAAATAGTTTTTTATGCCCATCAACTTAGAATTGGAGACCCGTCGATTATGTTCAGATTCCTGATGAAGATTCTCGATCATCTGGAAGAGTGGATCATCGCCTTCCTGATCGCCGCCGCGACAATGGTCATTTTTATCGCCGTTGTTCATCGCTATGCGGCCGGCTACAACATTCCCGGACTGCAGGAGTGGCTTGTCAGCCTCAACCTGAGTTGGGCCCAGGAACTGTGTATCATCATGTTCGTCTGGATGGCCAAGTTTGGTGCCGCTTTCGGCGTGCGTTCGGGCATCCACGTCGGCGTGGATGTGCTGGTCACCCGCCTGCCGGAAAGTTGGCGCGTGAAATGCGTGCTGCTGGCCATCGCCGGCGGCGCCTTGTTTACCGGGTTGATCGGCACTTTGGGGGCGCGGTTTGTCTGGGAGAACGGTATGCACTATGCCGTGCTGACCAAATTCGGGATGGAGGTCGGCGATCTGTTCGAAGGGCCGATCACTCCTGACCTCGAATGGCCAACCTGGGTGGTTTATTCGGCGGTGCCGCTTGGTTCCTTCCTGATGTGCTTCCGCTTCCTGCAGGTGGGATGGACTTTTTTCCGCACCGGCGAACTGCCCCGCCACGACCATGCGCATGTGGATGGTCTCGAGGATGAGGTGGTTATGGATGCAACCGAGGCGTTGGAAGAGTACGAAGAACATAAATTCGACCGAAATGGCAAGGCGGGAGGTGTCAAATGAGTACGGCAACAGTGGCCGGGTGGGAACCCTTCAGCAAGAAAAAGGCGGCGACCTGGATTGCCTCGATCGCTGTCGCCTTGGGTGCCATCGCCCTGATGGGCAGTACCGGGGTGGTCTTCGCTCTGCTGATCGCACTTATGTTGACCGGCATGCCGATCTCGATCGCCCTGGGGTTGACGGTTCTCACGTTCCTGTTCTTCTTTTCCCATGTGCCCACCGAAGCGGTGGCGATGAAACTCTTTACCGGCATCGAGAAGTTCGAGATTATGGCGATCCCGTTTTTCATCCTCGCCGGCAACTTCCTTACTCACGGCGGAGTGGCCAAGCGTATGATCAACTTCGCCACCTCGCTGGTTGGGCACTGGCATGGCGGATTGGCGTTGGCCGGGGTTATGGCCTGCGCGTTGTTTGCCGCCGTGTCGGGATCGAGCCCGGCCACCGTTGTCGCCATCGGCTCGATCATGATGCCGGCGATGGTCAAGGCCGGTTTCCCCAAGCGGTTCGGAGCCGGGGTTATCACCACTTCCGGGTCGCTGGGGATTCTGATCCCGCCGTCGATTCCCATGGTCATCTATTGCGTCGCTACCAACTCATCTGTCGGCGGGCTCTTCCTCGGTGGGGTCATCCCCGGCTTGATGCTGGCGACCCTGCTGGGTGCCGTCGCATGGTGGATCGCCCGCAAGAACAATTACCCGAGGGCGCGCAAGGCCACGTGGGGCGAGCGGCTGATCGCCTTCCGCAACAGCGTCTGGGGGCTCTTGCTGATCGTCATCGTTCTGGGCGGGATCTACAGCGGCCTGTTCACCCCCACCGAGGCTGCCGCCATGAGCGCGGTCTACTCTTTCATTATTGCGGTTTTCGTTTATCGTGACGTACCGTTGAAGAAGGTTCCCAAGGTACTGCTTGATTCGGCCAGCATGTCGGCCATGCTGCTCTACATTATCACCAACGCGGTGCTGTTCTCCTTCCTGATGACCCATGAGAACATTCCGCAAATTATGGCGGACTGGATTCTTCACCACAATCTCGGTGTGGTGACCTTCCTGCTGGTCACCAACCTCCTTCTGCTCCTTGCCGGCAACGTGATGGAGCCTTCCTCCATCATCCTGATCCTTGCCCCGATTCTCTTCCCGGTGGCGATGCAGCTTGGTATCGACCCGATCCACTTCGGTGTGCTGATCACCGTGAACATGGAGGTCGGGATGTGCCATCCGCCGGTAGGCCTCAACCTCTATGTCGCCAGCGGCATCTCCAAGATGGGGATATCCGAACTTACGCTTGCCGTGATGCCGTGGCTGATTGCCATGGTTGGCTTCATGCTGTTGGTAACCTATGTGCCTATCATCTCGCTGTGGCTGCCGCGCATGTACGGGTTCTGAGCTGTTCGCCCATAATACTCTTTCAACCAACGGCACAGGGCGCTCATAGCCGGCGCCCTGTGCCGTTCTGTTCTTGACAGCATCTTCCCGTCTCGCCATGATGCGGTCACTTCGTTGACAGCGAGGAATCCGATGCAGCGCACCGTTGCCGCCCCGGCCAAGGTCAATTTCATCCTCGACGTTCTCGGTCGGCGCCCGAACGGCTACCACGACGTGGCCATGCTCATGGTGCGCCTGTCGCTCCACGATCGCGTCACGGTCGCCCTGGTCGGCGGCGATGCCGTTACGGCATCCTGCCCCGGGCTGGAACTGGCCGCAGGGGAGGAAAATATCGCCGCCCGCGCCGCGCGTCTGTTCCTTGAACACACCGGCCTGCGCCGCGGGGTCGAGATCTCCATCGTCAAGCGCATCCCGGCGGCGGCAGGGATGGGCGGCGGGTCGTCGAACGCGGCGGCTGTGCTGCTGGCGCTCGACGACCTGCTCGAGACCGGGCTCTCCCGCAGCGAACTGCAGAGCCTGGGGGTTCGCCTCGGTGCCGACGTGCCGTTTTTCCTCTGCGGCGAGATGGCCGCCTGGGCGACCGGCATCGGCGAGGTGCTGGAGCCGTGGCGGGGGCTCCCTCCCTGCTGGCTGGTGCTGGTCAACCCCCGCTTTGCCGTCTCCACGGCCTGGGTTTATCAAAATTTGGGGTTGACACACTATCGGGGTCTGTCTAAAATTCCAAGGTTTCCCGAGAGGATGGAGGATGTCGCCGGGTTGCTGCGCAACGATCTCGAGACGGTGACCTCCTCCCGCTATCCCGTGATTGCCGAGATCAAGTCCCGGCTGATCGCGGCCGGCGCGGTCGGTGCGCTGATGTCCGGCAGCGGCCCCACGGTGTTCGGGGTCTACGCCGACCGGCCTGCGGCCGAGGCTGCCGCCGGGGAACTGGCGACGGACACCGGCTGGTGGACGGCGGCAGTCAGCCCGGCCTGACCCTGCGGGAGCTTACAGGGGCGTCGCCAAGCGGTAAGGCACCGGATTTTGATTCCGGCATTCCCAGGTTCGAATCCTGGCGCCCCTGCCACTTCATCCAGTCGTGCCGGCAGCCTGTTCTGCCGCCGGCAATTCGAGCCTGTCAGGTCATGGCCGTCCATGGCCTGCAACTATTTCTGACGGTGAGCCGAACGTGCTGAGCGAGCTGAAAATTTTTACCGGGAATTCCAACCCGCTGCTGGCCAGGGAGATCTGCGACGATCTCGGCCTGCCGCTGTCCAAGGCTACGGTCAAGACCTTCTCGGATGGCGAGATCATGGTCGAGATCGGCGAAAACGTCCGCGGTCGCGACGTGTTCGTGGTGCAGTCGACCTGCGCTCCGGCCAACCAGAACCTGATGGAACTGCTGGTGATGGTCGACGCCCTCAAGCGCGCGTCGGCCGCGCGCATCACCGCGGTCATCCCCTATTTCGGCTATGCCCGCCAGGATCGCAAGGTGGCGCCGCGCACGCCGATCACCAGCAAGCTGGTGGCCGACCTGATCACCACCGCCGGGATTCACCGGGTGCTCTGCATCGATCTCCATGCCGGGCAGATCCAGGGGTTCTTCAATATCCCGGTCGATCATCTCTATGCCGCTCCGGTCATCCTCGATGACATCAACCAGCATTTCTCCGGAAAGCTGGTCGTGGTCTCCCCGGATGCCGGCGGGACCGAGCGGGCCCGCGCCTTTGCCAAGCGCCTCGACGCCGGCCTGGCGATCATCGACAAGCGGCGCAGCGGGCCGAATGTCTCCGAGGTCATGCATATCATCGGCGATGTCGAGGGGCAGACCTGCATCATCGTCGACGACATGATCGACACCGCCGGAACCCTCTGCCAGGCTGCCGCCGCCCTCAAGGCCCACGGTGCCGGCGATGTCTACGCGACGGCAACCCACGCAGTCCTGTCGGGCCCGGCTCTGGAGCGGATCAACCAGAGCTGTCTCAAGGAAGTGCTGGTGACCAATACCATCCCGATGGACGGAAAGCTCGCCGGCTGCCCGCGGCTTCGCCAGCTGTCGGTCGGGAAACTGCTGGCGGAGGCGATCCGCCGCATCCACGAGGAAGAGTCGGTCAGCTCGCTGTTCGTCTGACTGGACCAGGCGTTTTCAACACCAAATACCGGCGCTGACGGCGTCGAAACGGATTCAAGGAGTGACATCATGGCGCAATCGCAACTCAAGGTCGCCCCGCGCACGGGCGCAGGCAAAGGGGGGGCGCGCGCCCTCCGTCGCGAGGGGCTGGTCCCCGGCGTGGTTTACGGCAAGGGGATGGAGGCCTGCACGGTCGCTGTCGATCCCAAGGCGCTGAGCCAGGCCATCGCCACCAAGGCGGGGTGGAACACCCTGATCACCCTGCAGGGGGACGGGCCGTTTGACGGCAAGGTCGTCATTCTCAAGGAGATGCAGGTCCACCCGCTGCGCCGCGAGCCGGTTCACTACGATTTCCAGGCCGTCGACCTCACCCAGAAGGTTCACGTCATGGTTCCGGTGCACGCCATCGGCAAGTCGAAGGGGGAGAAGAACGGCGGTCAGCTGCAGATCATCCGCCACGAACTGGAAGTGGTCTGCCTGCCGGACAACATCCCGACCTCCATCGACATCGACGTGACCGCGCTCAACGTCGGCGACGTCGTGCACATCAACGATATCGCGCTGCCTGCCGGCACCGAAGTGCCGCACGAAGTCAACTTCACCGTCATCACCGTCACCGGCCACAGGGCCGAGGAGGCGGAAGGGGCGGCTGCCGGGGCCTAGGCCTTCGGCGGCGGTCGGCGCCTTGAAGCTGGTTGTCGGCCTGGGAAACCCGGGCGAACGCTACGCGGAGACGCGTCACAATATCGGATTCATGGTTGCGGCCCGCCTGGCCGCGGCCGCCGGCATCGCGCTCAAGCGCCAGGGTTACCAGGGGCTGTACGGCGTGGGGCGATTGGTTGGGGAAGAGGCCGCCGTGCTTCTTCCCCAGACCTTTATGAACCGCAGCGGGGCGAGTGTCGCTTCGGCCTGCCAGTCCTTCGGTGTCCGGCCGGGTGATCTGATCGTGGTGCACGACGAGATCGACCTGCCGTTCGGCGTCCTGCGCATCAAGGTGGGCGGCGGGCACGGCGGCCACAACGGCCTGCGCAGCATCGTCGAGTCCCTCGCTCATGCCGATTTCGTCCGGGTGCGGGTCGGCGTCGGCCGGCCGCCGGCGGGCGGCGACGTGTCGGGGCATGTGCTGAGCCGGTTCTCGTCCGTCGAGCGGCAAACGCTCCCTGGTCTTCTCGATCAGTCCGTTACCGCGGTGGAAACGATCCTGACGCGCGGCAGCGCGGCGGCAATGAATGAGTTCAACGGCCGCGACAACGCGGCGTGAAATTACAGCGATGGAGGAAATGCACATGTCCGGTTTGTTGTGGTCGGCCCCGGTTCTGGGGGTTGTGGGCCTGGTTGTCGCCGCGATGATCTATTTCACCATCAAGGCGCGCCCGGCAGGTACCGAGAAGATGGTCGAGATCGCCGACATGATCCATGCCGGCGCCATGGCCTTCCTCAAGCGCGAGTACAAGGTGCTCGGCATCTTCATCGTGGTAGTCTTCTGCCTGATGCTGACCGCCGACGATCTCGGCTGGCGCACCGGCGTGGCTTTCATCGGCGGCGCCCTGTGCTCGATCTGCGCCGGCCTGTTCGGCATGCAGGCGGCCACCAGGGCCAACGTGCGCACCTCCGAGGCGGCCCGCTCCCAGGGGATCGCCGCGGCCCTGTTCGTCTCCTACAGCGGCGGCGCGGTCATGGGGCTGGCGGTGGCGTCCCTCGGCCTGCTCGGCGTCGGCATCGCCTACCTGGTCTGGGGGAACCCGCAATCCGCCCAGTACATCAACGGCTTCGCCATGGGCGCCTCCTCGATCGCGCTCTTCGCCCGCGTTGGCGGCGGCATCTACACCAAGGCCGCCGACGTCGGCTCCGACCTGGTCGGTAAGGTCGAGGCCGGCATCCCCGAGGACGATCCGCGCAACCCCGGCGTGATTGCCGACAACGTCGGCGACAACGTCGGCGACATCGCTGGCATGGGTGCCGACATCTTTGAATCGTATGTGGGCGCTGTCATTGCCACCATCGCGATTGCTGCAACCTTGCCGGCGGCCGATATCGCCAAGCTCGGTGGTGGTCAGGCGAACCTCATGTTCCTGCCGATCCTGATGGCGGTGATTGGACTCCTCGCTTCCCTTGTCGGCGTCTTCTCCATGAACATTCTCAAGAACACCGACCCGGCGGCGGCCTTGCGCAACTCGACCTTCATCGGCGCCGGGCTGTTCCTCGCCGGCGCCTGGTTCGCCGTCTCCGGCTTCGGCATCAGCAGCGGTGTCTACTGGTCGGTCTTCCTCGGCACCGTCGCGGGGATCGGCATCGGCCTGGTCACCGAGTACTATACCTCGGCGGCGCCGGTGCGCCGCGTCGCCGACGCTTCCAAAACCGGCCCGGCCACCAACATCATCCACGGTCTGGCCGTCGGCCTCGAAAGCACCGTGGCGCCGGTCATCATGATCTGTGCCGCCATCTATGTGGCCAACATGACCGCCGGTCTCTACGGCATCGCCCTGGCTGCGGTCGGCATGCTGGCCACCGTCGGCGTGACCATGACTGTCGACGCCTACGGGCCGATCGCCGACAACGCCGGCGGCATCTCGGAAATGGCCGAACTCGGTCCCGAGGTCCGCAAGATCACCGACAGCCTCGACGCCCTCGGCAACACCACTGCCGCCATGGGCAAGGGCTTCGCCATCGGCTCGGCGGCTCTTACCGCCCTGGCCCTCTATGCGGCTTTCGGCGCCAGCGCGAAGATCGACAAGATCGACCTGACCGATCCGATGGTCGTCATCGGCACCTTCGTCGGCGGTTTCATCCCGTTCCTGATCGCCGCCATGACCATGACCTCGGTCGGCAAGGCCGCCGGCAAGATGGTCGACGAGATCCGCCGCCAGTTCCGCGAGATCCCCGGCCTTCTCGAAGGGAAGCCCGGCGTCAAACCCGATCCGCAGACCTGCGTTGACATCTCCACCACCGCCGCCCTCAAGGAGATGGTCGCCCCCGGGGTCATCGCCATTGTCGTCCCCCTGATCATCGGTTTCGGTCTCGGCAAGGAAGCCCTCGGCGGGACGCTGGCCGGCGCGACCGTGACCGGCGTGCTCATGGCCCTGTTCATGGCCAATGCCGGCGGCGTGTGGGATAACGCCAAGAAGTACATCGAAAAGGGCGAGCTGGCCGGGGAGAAGAAGGGTGGCGACGCGCACAAGGCCGCTGTTGTCGGCGACACCGTCGGCGACCCGTTCAAGGACACCTCGGGCCCGGCGATGAACATCCTCATCAAGCTGATGAGCATCGTGTCGCTGATTATCGCTCCGCTGCTGGTCTGATCGGCCGCAGTCGACATGCATCACCGCCGATAGCCGGGGGCCGCCCCGGCTATCGGATTTTTCAAGCACGGGCTCTGCCGTGCCCAAACATCATCAGGATGCGGGTTTAACTTATGGGTTTCAAATGCGGTATCGTCGGGCTCCCCAACGTCGGCAAGTCGACCATCTTCAACGCCATCACCTCGGCCGGCGCCGAATCGGCCAACTACCCCTTCTGCACCATCGAGCCGAATGTCGGCGTGGTGGCGGTCCCCGATCCGCGCCTTGATACGCTGGCGGCAATCGTCAAGCCGCAGAAGGTGATCTCGACGACCATGGAATTCGTCGACATCGCCGGCCTGGTCAAGGGGGCCAGCCGCGGCGAGGGGCTGGGCAACCAGTTCCTGGGGCATATCCGCCAGGTCGAGGCCATTGCCCATATCGTCCGCTGCTTCGAGGATGAGAACGTGGTGCATGTCGATGGCAGTGTCGATCCGCTGCGCGACGTCGAGGTCATCCAGACCGAGCTCAACCTGGCCGACCTGGATACGGTCGAAAAGCGCATCGCCCGGAGCGAAAAGGCGGCGAAAAGCGGTGACCGCAAGCTTCAGGAAGAGGTGGCCGTGCTTGCCGTGGTGCGCGAATGCCTCAACCAGGGGCGTCCGGCCCGTGCCGCCGACCTGACGGCCGAGCAGCGGGGGATTCTGCGCGAGCTTTGCCTGATCACCGCCAAGCCGGTTCTGTACGTGGCCAACGTGGCCGAAGACGACCTCGAGGGGAGCCATCCCAGCATCGCCCGGCTGCGCGCCTTTGCCGCGAGCGAGGGGGCGGAATTCGTCACGATCTGCGGCAAGATCGAAGCCGAGATCGCCGAACTCCCCAACGAGGAGAAAGGCGCCTTCCTGCAGGAACTCGGGCTGCACGAGTCCGGCCTCGACCGGATGATTCACGCCGGCTACCACCTGCTCGGCCTGATCACCTACTTTACCGCCGGGGTCAAGGAAGTGCGGGCCTGGACCATTCCGGCCGGGTACCGTGCCCCCCAGGCCGCCGGGGTGATCCACACCGATTTCGAAAAGGGCTTCATTCGCGCCGAGGTCATCGCCTTTGACGATTTCGTGGCGGCTCGCGGCGAATCCGGGGCCAAGGAGAAGGGGCTGATGCGCCTCGAGGGGAAGGAGTACGTCGTCAGGGACGGCGACGTCATGCACTTCCGGTTCAACGTGTAATTTTCCGGTTGCCTCGCGCAACCGGGTGTGGTAACAAACAAAATTCTTCCAGAAGGGACGCCGGCGGGGCGTCCTGCTCCTTGCTCCGGCCCGGCCGGGGCTACAACTCGTAAGGAGGTCATAGCAGCATGCGTACCTACGAAACCCTGTTTATCGTGCACCCGGAAGTCGTCGGTGACGACCTGGCTGCGCTGATCGAGAAGTACCGCAAGGTGCTGACCGACCAGCAGGCCGTGGTCCTCAAGGCGGACAACTGGGGGAGTCGGAACCTGGCTTACCCGGTCAAGAAGCAGACCCGGGGGAGCTACGTGCTTACGGTCTTCGAAGGAGCTCCTTCGGTGATCGCCGAATTCGAACGCCGCCTGCGGATCGACGAAAAGGTGATCAAGTACCAGACCGTGCTCTTCGAGGGCAGCGTTGCCGCACCGGTTGCGGTTGAGAAGGCTGTCCAGGAAGAAGCCGCGCCGGTTGCGGAAGAAGCTCCGGCCGACGAAGCGTAACCACCAGACCGACTCGAAGGAGAACCGATCATGTCCAATGGGACCCGTCCTGCAGGCGGACCGCGCCGGCGCTATGGCCGCCGCAAGGTTTGCCGCTTCTGTGCTGAAAAAAATCTGGGGATCGACTACAAGGATCTCCGCACCCTGCGTTATTTCGTCTCCGAACGGGGCAAGATCGTGCCGCGCCGGATCTCCGGGAACTGCGCCGAGCACCAGCGCAAGCTGACCGAGGCGATCAAGCGCGCCCGGAACATTGCCCTGCTGCCGTTCGCTTCGGGGCTCGGGTCGGAGAGAGGTTAGGCCGACTCCGGCGAGATGATGCGCAGGGCCCTCATGGTGGTGCTCGGCGCACTGGCGGGGTACCTGCTGTTCGGGGCTGCCGGTGCGGTCGGGGTCGGCGCGGTGCTGGTCAACCTGTTTACGCCGTTGCCGGCCGCCGCGCTCGGCATGCGGATCGGTCCCGCCTGGGGCGCGGCCGCGGTCGGGTTGACGGCGCTGGGCGTGCTGGCCACCTCCGACGTCTTTTCGTCGGTGCTTTACCTGCTGCAGTTCGGCCTCCCGGCGGTGCTGCTGCCGTGGCAGATGGTGCGCGGCATCCACTGGGACCGGGCCATCGCTGTGACGCTCGTGGCCATGCTGGCATTGGCGGTGGTTGCGCTGCTCGCCTTCTCCTCCGGTTCCGGGCAGTCGGCGTTCGCCTTCGTCGATGAGCAGATCTCCCGTGAGATCGACCAGGCGGTCACGCTGATGGGCAGCATGTCCGGCGTCGAGCAGGCGTCGCCGCAGGAGGCCGAGGCGCTCCGGGAGATGGCTGCCGGCATGGGCGCGTTCTTGCGCCGCGCCTATCCGGCCATGCTGGTGATGGTGTGCGCCGCCCTGCAGCTGGTTACCGTCGGCCTGCTGGCCTTCGTGGCCCGGCCCGGGAAGCTGCCGGGGCCGGCGTTTGCCTCCTGGCGGGCACCGGAGTTTCTCATCTGGGGGCTGATTGCCGCAGGGTTTGCCGCGTTTTTTGCGGCGGACGCGATCCAGGGCGCCGCGATCAATCTGCTGGTGATCCTCCTGCCGCTCTATTTCCTGCAGGGGTTGGCAGTGGTCGAGCACGTTCTCGCCCGCCGGGGCCTTTCACCGCTGCTGCGCGGTCTGTGTTACATCTTTCTGCTGTTGGTTAACCCCCTCCCCGTGATAGTCACCGGCGTCGGGGTATTCGATCTCTGGGCAGACTTTCGCAAGCCGCGCCCGGCCAAGGATTAAGAAGTTTCAAGCAATCGTCAGTTTCA
This sequence comes from Deltaproteobacteria bacterium, assembly GCA_005774545.1. Taxonomy (GTDB): domain Bacteria; phylum Desulfobacterota; class Desulfuromonadia; order Desulfuromonadales; family BM103; genus VAUL01. The sequence continues at coordinate 55,136 of VAUL01000012.1, forward strand.
TGGAGGAAAAGCGATGAACGTCATTCTTACGGAAAACGTCAAAGGGCTCGGCAACATGGGCGATGTCATCAAGGTCAAGCCCGGCTACGCCCGCAATTTCCTGGTGCCGAACAAGCTGGCCGTCGAAGCCAGCGAGCGTAATCTCAAGGAACTCGAGCATCACCGCCGCCAGTTGACCCGCAAGGCCGAAAAGCTCAGCCAGGAGGCTGCGGTGATCAAGGGGCGCATCGAGGCTCTCGAGTGCGTGCTGAGCCACCGGGCCGGCGAGGAAGGGAAGCTGTTCGGTTCCGTGACGTCGATGGAGATCGAGGCCGCTCTGGCTGCCAAGGGGATCGAGATCGATCGCCGCAAGATCCAGCTCGAACAGCCGATCAAGGCGCTGGGCACCTATGAGGTGGAGATCAAGCTGAACGCCGGGGTCAACGCCACGCTCAAGGTGGTGGTCGCCAAGGCCGAGGAATAATCCGGTCGCATTCATCCGGCCGGCCCCGGCGCACGCCGGGGCCGGCCTCCCTCATTCCCGTCCATAGGCGTGTTCATGCCGGAACGTAGCGAGCATCGTTTGCCGCCCCAGAATTTGGAAGCGGAGATGTCCGTTCTGGGCGGTGTCCTGCTTGAAAACGAGGCGCTGCACCGGGCCCTCGAAACCCTTCGCCCCGACGATTTCTATCGTGACGCCCACCGCAAGATCTTTGCGGCGCTGATCTCCCTCTCGGAACGCAACGAACCCGCCGACCTGGTCACCCTGACGTCGATCCTCAAGGAGCGCGGCGCTCTCGAAGAGATCGGGGGGAGTGCCTATCTGGCGACGCTGGTCGCCTACGTCCCGACCGCCGCCAATATCGGCTACTACTGTCGCCTGGTCAAAGAAGCCGCCATCTCCCGGGAATTGATCCGGGTGGCGACCGAAATTGCCGGCCGCGGTTACGAGGGGGGGGATGTCGAGGGGATACTCGACTGGGCCGAGAAGGAAATCTTCCAGATCGCCACGATGAAGACCCGGCAGGCGTACTATTCGACGCGCGAAATCGTCAAGGACGCCATCCATGCCATCGAGCGACTGTACGACCGCCAGGAACTGATCACCGGGGTGCCGACCGGATTCGAGGATCTTGACAAACTGACGTCCGGTCTCCAGCCGAGCGACCTGATCATCATCGCCGGCCGTCCGTCGATGGGGAAAACCGCTTTCTGTCTCAACCTGGTCGAGCACGCCGCGCTGCAGGCCAAGAAGCCGACGCCGGCGGTCATCTTCTCCCTTGAAATGAGCAAGGAGCAGCTGGTCCAGCGCATTCTCTGCTCGGTGGCGCGCATCGATGCCAATCGCGTGCGTACCGGCCGGCTGGCCCATTCCGAGTTCCCCGACCTGGTCAATGCCGCCGGGCTGATTTCCGAAGCACCGATCTATATCGACGACACCCCGGCGATTACCGTGCTCGAACTGCGTGCCAAGGCCCGCCGGCTCAAGGCCGAGAAGGATATCGGCCTGATCGTGGTCGACTACCTGCAGCTCATGCAGGGCACCGCCACCGAGAGCCGTCAGCAGGAGATCTCCGAAATTTCGCGCTCCCTCAAGGCGCTGGCCAAGGAACTCAACGTCCCGGTCATCGCCCTCTCCCAGCTCAACCGCTCTCTGGAGAACCGCACCGACAAGCGGCCGCAGCTGTCCGACCTGCGCGAATCGGGCGCCATCGAGCAGGATGCCGACGTGATCATGTTCCTTTACCGGGAGGCGGTTTACTGCGAGGCCTGCCGCAAGCGCGACAACAGTTGCGACAAGGGGCACGCCAAGGTTGCCGAGGTCATCGTCGGCAAGCAGCGCAACGGGCCTCTCGGCATGGAGCAGCTGACCTTCCTGGGGGAATACATGCGGTTCGAAAGTCAGGCCAAAAGGGGCGACGAGTATTTTGCCTAAAGCGGCCGGCGGCGCCGGTAGGTGACGCGCCGGAAGTCGGGGTGGGCGATGGTGCCGGTAACCTCCCAGTCGGTCAGGCTGAACTCCGGGAAAGTGCAGTCCCCCGCATGGTCGTCGCTGATCCAGGAGATGTGCAGGGTGTCGGCGATCGGCAGGGCTTTGCGGTAAACCTCCGTGCCGCCGATAACGTAAATCGGCCGGCCCAGCCGCCAGCCCAGTGCCAGCCCCTCGAGAAAGCTGCGGCAGAGGTGTGCTCCCGGGAGGGCAGCCAGTGTGCGGCTGAGCACGATGTTCTGGCGGCAGGGGAGCGGCTTCCCCAGGCTGGCGAAGGTCCGGTGTCCCATCAGGACCGTGTTCCCTTCGGTCAGCTGGCGGAATAGCCGGCGGTCGGCCGGGATGTCCCAGGGGAGCCTCCCCTCCAGGCCGATGACCCCCTTGCCGGTCATGGCCACAACGATAGCGATTTGCGGGTAGCCGCCAGGGCCGTGGGCAGGTGATGCGCTCATGCCGCCACCTTAGCATGGCCGGGTGGGCTGCCGCCACTTCTGTCCCAAAGGATTAGTTCTTCATGGAATTGCTGTTCAGTCCCGAGGCCTGGGTTGCCCTGGCAACGCTGACCGCCCTGGAAATCGTCCTCGGCATCGACAACATCATCTTCATCACCATCCTGGTCGGGCGGTTGCCCGAGAGCCAGCGGCAGCGGGCGCGGGTTTTCGGCCTGGCCCTGGCGATGGGAACGCGCATTCTGCTGCTGCTGTCGCTGACCTGGGTCATGGGGCTGACCAAACCGTTGCTGACTTTGGCCGGATTCGAGATTTCCGGGCGCGACATCATCCTGCTCGGCGGCGGGCTCTTTCTGCTCGTCAAAAGCACCCTGGAGATCCACAGCAGCCTCGAAGGGGTTGATGATACGGCCCAGGAGGCTGCCGGCAGCGGCCGTTTTGCCGCCACCCTGATCCAGATCGCCCTCGTCGATATCATTTTTTCGCTCGATTCGGTCATTACCGCGGTCGGCCTGGTGCGGGACGTGCCGGTCATGGTTCTCGCTATCGTCATCGCTGTCGGCATCATGATGTTCTGCGCCAAGGCGATCGGCGATTTCGTCGATCGCCACCCGACCCTGAAGATGCTGGCCCTGAGCTTCCTGATCCTGGTCGGGGTGGCGCTGATGGCCGAGGGCCTGGAATTCCATATCCCGCGCGGCTACATCTACTTCGCCATGGCCTTTTCGGTCTGCGTGGAAATGCTCAATATCCGGGTTCATCGCCGGGCCCCGGAGCCCGTTCACCTGCGGCGCAACATCCCCGGCGGCGAAGATGTCGAAGATGCATAAAACGGTTTTCTAGCCATTTTTTTTCTGTTATAAAGGCAGGAATTAATTTTTCTCTAGGGGGTGTCGCGATGCGCTTTGCGTTCAGGAGGCTGTTTTGCGGGGTCTGTCTCGTCCTGCTGCCGGTGCTGGCCCAGGCGTCCGGTTTCGAGGCCGGGCTGCGCGGCGGCTTCGACGCCGCCGGCAATGAAGAGAATTTCAGTCTGATCGAGGCGACGCTCCAGAAAACCTACGGATGGCAGAAAGAGCTGGGGGTCGGGGTGTTTAAGACGCGCTGGAACGCCAGCCTCGGCTACCTCGAGGCCTCCGGTGAGGGGGCTGCGCTGCTGAGTGCCGGCGGCGACCTGGTCTATGAGATGGCCGACGGCCTGCTCGCCCTCGATGTCGGTTTCCGCCCCATGCTGCTTTCCGAGCACAGCTTCGATGAGGAGGATCTTGGCGGCCCGCTGCAGTTCGGCAGCCATGCCGGCGTCGCCCTGGCCATCGACCGGTTCGTGTTGAGCTATCGTTTCGAGCACATCTCCAACGCCGGGATCTACAGCCGCAATCCCGGTGTCAACATGCACATGATCGGGCTTGGCGCCAGGTTCTGACCGGTTCTTCTCTCAGTGTTGATGCGAACGGTGACCCCGGCTGCAAGGCCGGGGTCACCGTCGTTTCAGGGGGGATTCGGGAACAGATGTGCCCTGGAATAGATCATTGACGCTCCCGGTATGAACCTGTTAAATGGCGAAGTTGCTGTCAGCCGGCACTGCGGCGGCTGCCCGTGAGGCAGTCGCCTTTCCCGTGAGAGGATCGGCCCATGCTCACCCTGCTCGTCGTCATCTTCGTAGTGGCCTACGCGGCCATCGCCCTGGAGCATCCGCTCCGGATCAACAAGTCGGCCTCGGCCCTCTTCGCGGCCGGCCTGCTCTGGACCGTCTACGCGGTCGCGACCGGCGATCATCATCTGGTCGGCGAGAACCTGACCGAGTCGCTGGCCGGCACCGCGCAGATCGTCTTCTTCCTGATGGGGGCGATGACCATCGTCGAGGTCGTCGATGCCCATAACGGATTCGACGTCATCACCTCGAGGATCAGAACGCGCCGGCAGAGTTCGCTGATGTGGCTGGTCGGCTTCGTCACCTTCTTTCTCAGTTCGGTGCTCGACAACCTCACCACCACCATCGTCATGATCGCGCTGATGAAGAAGCTCCTCGACGACCACGAGGACCGGCTGTTCTTCGCCGGGATGATCGTGGTCGCCGCCAACGCCGGCGGGGCCTGGACGCCGATCGGCGACGTCACCACCACCATGCTGTGGATCGGCGGACAGATCACCACCCTGGCGATCATGAAGGGGGTGTTCATCCCCTCGCTGATCAACCTGCTCGTGCCGCTGGCGGTCTGCAGCTGCGTGCTCAAGGGGAAGGAGGTGGTGCCGCCGGTGCTGGTGGGGCAGCAGGGGGGGGCGGAGACCTCCGGTTTTGAAAAGAGCCTGATGTTCTGCCTGGGACTCGGCACCCTGGTGGCGGTGCCGGTGTTCAAGGCGTTGACCCATCTCCCGCCGTTCATGGGGATCCTCTTCGGTCTCGGCATCCTCTGGATCGTCGGCGAACTGCTGCACCGCAACAAGGTGGATGAGGACAAGGAGCACCTGACCCTGGCCCATGCCCTGAAGCGCATCGACATGAGTTCGATCGTGTTCTTCATCGGCATCCTGCTGGCGGTGGCCACGCTGGAGCATACCCACATTCTCGGCGCGCTGGCCGGCTGGCTCGATCGGACCTTCGGCCGGCTCGACGTGATCGTGGTGATCATCGGCCTGGTCAGCGCGATCGTCGACAACGTGCCGCTGGTGGCGGCCTCGATGGGGATGTACGACCTGGCCCAATACCCGCCGGACAGCTTCCTCTGGGAGTTCATGGCTTACTGCGCCGGGACCGGCGGTTCGATCCTGATCATCGGTTCAGCGGCCGGGGTGGCGGCGATGGGGCTGGAGAAGATCCACTTCTTCTGGTACGCGCGCCGCATCGCGCCGCTGGCGCTGATCGGCTACTTCGGCGGGGTGTTCGCCTACATCCTCCAGTACCGCCTGCTGCACTGAACTGTTGCCGACGACTTGAAAAAGCGAACGGCGGGGGAGTCCCCGCCGTTCGCTTTTTTTTCGGCTGTCGATCCGCGGTCAGCTTCTGCGGGCGTTGATCCCAAGGATCTGGATTTTCTTGCGCAGGGTGTTGCGATTGATGCCGAGGACGTCGGCGGCCTTGACCTGGTTGCCGCGGGTTTTGTCGAGAACGATGTTGATCAGCGGGCGCTCCATCTGGTGCAGGACCATGTCGTAGAGGTTGTTCATCTCCTGGATGTCGAGCTGGGCCAGGGAGCTTTGCAGCTTCGCGGCGACCAAGCCTTCCAGCGAGGTTTCGTTGCGGTCGGCCTGTTGCTCGTTGAGCAGGTCGGGGAAGTCGGCCGGGCCGAGGAGCGCATCGGGCGAAAGCAGAGCCGCCCGCTGCAGGGCGTGCTCGAGTTCGCGGACGTTGCCGGGCCACGAGTGGTTCTGCAGCAGGGCCATCGCTTCCGGGGTCACGCTGCGGGCGTTGGTCTGGTAGCTTTCGCGGGCCCGGTCGAGGAAGTAGCCGACCAGTGCCGGGATGTCCTCGCGGCGCTGGCGCAGCGGCGGCAGGTCGATCGGCACCACGTTGAGACGATAGAACAGGTCCTCGCGGAATTCGCGATCCTGAACCTTTTTTTTCAGGTTCTGGTTGGTCGCGGCGACGATGCGCACGTCGACCCGGATGGTCGCTGTGCCGCCGGTGCGGGTGATCTCCCGCTCCTGCAGCACCCGCAGCAGCTTGGCCTGCAGTTCCAGCGGCATGTCGCCGATCTCGTCGAGAAACAGGGTGCCGCCGTTGGCCTGCTCGAACTTGCCGGTCTTGCGCTCGGTGGCCCCGGTGAAGGCCCCCTTCTCATGGCCGAACAGTTCGCTCTCCAGCAGTTCCCGCGGAATGGCGGCGCAGTTCAGGGCGATGAAGGGCTTGCCGAGGCGCGGACTGTTGAAGTGGATGGCTCGGGCCACCAGTTCCTTGCCGGTTCCGCTCTCGCCGACCACCAGCACGGTCACGTCGGACGGGGCGATCTTGCCGAGAATCTTGTAGAGCGCCTGCATCGGCGGGCTTTGCCCGATGATCGCCCGGTCGAGCTGGTAGTGCTCCTTGATCTCGTCCTTGAGCCGGGAGACCTCCTCGGTGACGTCGGCGGCCTTCTGGGCCTTGATGATGATGGCGTCGAGGGTGTCGAGGTCGAAGGGCTTGGTGATGTAGTCGTAGGCGCCGCGCTTCATCGCCTCGACGGCATTTTTCATCGACGACTCGGCGGTCATGATCACGACCAGCGTCTCCGGTCGCTCCTCCTGGAAGCGCGACAGCAGGTCCAGGCCGTTCAGCCCGGGCATCTTGATGTCGAGTACCGCCAGGTCGTAGTGCTTCTGCCGCCCCATCTCCAGGGCCTGCTGGCCGTTGGTGGCGAGGTCGACCTGGTAGCCCTGCTTGGTGAGGGCCTTCGACAGAACCCACCGGATGCTCTCCTCGTCGTCCGCCACCAGAATCCGTTTGATTGCCATGGCAAGCCTGCCTCTTCTTGGTTGGATGAATGCGGTTCGCGGCTGCCGGCTTAGCGCAGCGGCAGCCACACGGAAAATTCCGTCCCTTCGCCGGGGATGCTCGCGACCTTGAGAAATCCGCGATGGTCCTCGACGATCTTCTGGCAGATGGCCAGCCCGAGGCCGCTGCCCCGCGATTTCGTCGTGTAGTACGGAGTAAAGATCCGCTCCAGTTCGTCCGGCGGGATGCCGCAGCCGGTGTCGCGGATCCGGACGACGACCAGGGGGGACGGCCGGTGCCCCGGCGTGGTCATGTGGTACTCTGCCGAAATCTTGCATTCGATTTCGACCCGGCCGTCGCGGTCGACCGCTTCGCGGGCGTTTTTGACCAGGTTGAGGAAGAGTCGCGTCAGCAGGCTTTCGTCGCCGTGCACCGGCGGAATGCTCGGGTCGAGGCTGAGAGCGAAGTCGATGTTCTGTCCGCGCGCGGCTTCGCGCTGCAGCAGCACGATGTCGTCGAGGATCCTGCCGATGCTCACCTCGCCCATGATGGCCGGCCGCGGCTTGCCGAGGTCCATCAGCTCCTCGATGATGCCGTTGATCCGCTCGGTTTCCTTGATCATCACCCGCGTGTATTCCCGCAGCGGGCTGTCCGGCTGCAGCTCCAGGGTCAGCAGCTGCGCCGCCCCCTTGATCCCCCCCAGCGGATTCTTGATCTCGTGGGCCAGTCCGGCGGCGAGGGTTGCCAGCATCGCCAGCTGGTCGGCGCGCCGCAGGGTGTCTTCCAGCTCGCGGACCCGGCTCAGGTCGCGGATGATCAGGACTGCGCCGTCCTGGTCGCCGCGCTTGGAGAAGATCGGGGCGGCGTAAACGCTGACCGGCAGGGGCGGCGCCTTCGGTCGCGGCAGGAAGATGCTCTCGTCGTCGGTGATCGAGCGGCCGTCCCTGAGCGCGGCGTTGACCAGGTAGAGCAGCGGTTCCTGGCCGACGAACAATTCCGTGTAGTGCCGCCCGAGAATGTGCCGGGCTGCCCGGTCGAGGTACGATTCGGCGGCGGGGTTGAACAGGGTGATTCGCCCCTCCCGGTCGAGGGCGATGACGCCGCGGTCGATGTTGTCGAAGACCAGGGCCGCCAGCGCGGGATCGCCGGCCGGGTAGGGGGGGGTGGCGGGGGTGGTCATGCCGCGGCCTCGAAGCCGGCCAGGAG
>VAUL01000075.1 GCA_005774545.1 Deltaproteobacteria bacterium
GTGCTGGGGGGGGTGGAGTGGCAGCGCCGTCTTGAACAGGCTGCGTTTCACGCCGGCGGCGGGAACTTCCTGGCGCCGGCCCAGAACCTCCTGGCATTTGCCGGCCGCGGCCGGGGCGTTTGCCGCTCGTCCTGCCGCCCCGGCATCAGGGAGACGGATCTCGCGGAGCTGCTCCCCGAGTTCGTCGTCACGGGACTGCGACGGGCCCTGCCTCATTTCGAACGGCAGATGCGCGGTTTCCTGACGACGGAAGCCGTCATGGTCGGAGTAGAGACGAGAACGTCGGCACCGTTGCGCATCGTGCGGAACGACCACGGCGAATCGATTTCCCATCCCGGGCTCTTCCCGGCCGGAGAGGGGGCGGGATATGCCGGCGGGATCATGAGCGCGGCGCTTGACGGACTCAAGGTCGCCGAACAGATCGTCCGGCGTCTTTATGAAAGGGAATGCCAGTGAAGACATTATTCGCCAGCCAGATCCAGGAACGCGACTGGGTTGACGCCGTGTTCCTGGTGCGCGACAAGATTGTCGGCATGGCCAAGAACGGCAAGCCTTACCTGACACTCAAGCTGATGGACCGCAGCGGGGAGTTGGAGGGGCGCATCTGGGACCGGGTCGATGAACTTGCGGCGGTGTTCGAGCGCGATGATTTCATCAGGGTGGCCGGCAAGGCCAGCCTTTACATGGGGAAGATGCAGCTGGTCATCCAGGAGGTGACGAAGCTGGCGGACGAGGCGGTCGATCTGGCCGACTTCCTGCCGGTTGCCGCGCGCCCGGTCAAGGAGATGATCGGTGATCTCACGGCGCGTGTCGCCAGCCTTCGCAACCCCCATCTGAGTGCCCTGATGAAGGCGTTCCTCGCCGACGAAGCGTTCCTTGCCGCCTACAGCCGGGCGCCCGCCGCCAAGGCCATGCATCATGTCTACCTCGGGGGACTCCTCGAGCACTCCCTCGCCGTGGCCGACCTGGCGGAAGACATCTGCCGGCGCTACCCGGGGCTGGATCGCGATCTGCTGATCGTCGGGGCATTGCTCCACGATGTCGGCAAGGTCAGCGAACTGCGCTATGCGCGTTCCTTCGAGTATACCGATGCCGGCAAACTGCTGGGGCACATCGTCATCGGCGTCGAGATGGTCGAGGAGCGCCTGCGCGGGCTGCCGGGCTTCCCGGTGGAACTGGCCGTGCTGCTGAAGCACCTGCTGCTGTCGCACCACGGTCAGTACGAATACGGTTCGCCGAAGCGCCCCAAAACCCTGGAGGCAGTCATTCTCAACTTTATCGACGACCTCGATTCCAAGATCAACGGGGTGCGCACGCATCTCGACAAGGAAGTCGACAGCGACTCACCCTGGACCCAGTACCACCGCTTCTATGACCGTTATTTTTTCAAGGGGTTTGGGGACGCGCCCCCGCCCGGGCCGGCAATCGGTCTGCCGCCGGAGCCGCAGCCGGCCGCCAGCCCCGCCGGCGGCCGCCGCGAGCGGCCGGCCGGACCGTTCAACAGTGCCATGAAAGAGCAATTGCGCGGCGTGACGCCGGACCTTTTCGGTGCCGCATCCGAGGAGAAGAACCGTGAGTGAACAGCCGTTGGTGGAAACGATTGTCGTCGGGCCGCTGCAGGTCAACTGTTACGTGGCGGCCTGTCCGAAGTCCGGGGAGGCCCTGGTGGTCGATCCGGGCGACGAGGTCGTCCGCATCCTCGCCGTGATCCGTACGAAAGGGTGGAGGGTGGCCGGAATCGTCAATACTCACGGGCACTTCGACCATGTCGGCGGGAACCGCGCCCTGGCCGAAGCGACCGGTGCGCAGTTGCTGATCCATGCGCTCGATCTGCCGCTGATGGAGCGGGCGCAGCTGCACGCGCAGATCTACGGCCTGACGGCGGAAGTCTCCCCGCCACCGGACCGTCTGCTGGCGGATGGCGACACGATCCCGTTCGGCGAACTGACCTGCCGGGTGATCCATCTGCCGGGGCATTCCCCCGGGGGCGTCGTCCTGCTGTGCGGCGGGCATCTCTTTGCCGGGGACGTCCTCTTCGCCGGGTCGATCGGGCGGACCGATCTCCCCGGCGGCGATCATCAGACGCTGGTTGACGGCATCCGCAAGCGCCTGTGGTGTCTGCCGGGGGAAACCATCGTTCATCCGGGGCACGGCCCCGATACGACGATCGCCCGCGAGATGCGCAGCAACCCCTATGTTGCAGGGCTGGTCGACTGACCGGCAAGGAGGCGGACATGTACAGGGAAAAACGGATCCTGCTCGGGGTAAGCGGCGGAATCGCCGCTTACAAGGCGGTCGAACTGCTGCGCTTGCTCGTCAAGGCCGGGGCCGACGTCCACGTGGTCATGACGCGAAACGCCTGTGAGTTCGTCGCGCCGCTGACCTTCCAGACCCTTTCCGGGAACCCGGTCCATTGCGAGCTGTTCAACCTGATTCAGGAGCGGGAGATCGGCCATATCTCCCTGGCCGACCGGGCCGACCTCTGTATCGTGGCCCCGGCGACGGCCAATGTCATCGGCAAGGTTGCCAACGGGATTGCCGACGATCTGCTGACGACCACGCTCATGGCGACCAAGGCCCCGGTCCTGTTCGTTCCGGCCATGAACGTCAACATGTGGGACAATCCGCTGTACCGGCAGAACCAGGAACGTCTCGTGCACCACGGCTATCATTTCATGACCCCGGCGGTCGGCGAGCTCGCCTGCGGCTGGGAGGGGCAGGGGAAACTGCCCGAACCCGCGGCGATCTTTGATTTCGCCCAGGACCTGGTCGGCAGCCGCGATCTGGCCGGCCGCACGGTGCTGGTCACCGCCGGGCCGACGCGCGAGGAACTCGATCCGGTCCGCTACCTGTCCAACCATTCCTCGGGGAAGATGGGCTATGCCATTGCCCGCGCCGCCCGCAACCGCGGTGCCCGGGTGATCCTGGTCAGCGGGCCGGTGGCCCTTGCCCCCCCGGAGAAAGTGGAACTGGTCCGGGTCGATACCGCCCGCGAGATGCATGCCGCGGTCCTGGCCCGCTGTGACGAAGCCGATGTGGTCGTGAAGGCGGCCGCGGTCGCCGATTTCCGCCCGGCAGAGCGTGCCGCCGGGAAGATGAAGAAGGGCGATCGCCAGCAGACGACGCTGGAACTGGTTCGCAACCCGGACATCCTGGCAGATCTCGGCCGCCGGCGCGGCAAGGCGCTCCTGGTCGGCTTTGCCGCCGAGACCGACGATCTTCTCGAAAATGCGCGGAAGAAGTTGTGCGACAAGGGGCTTGACCTGATCGTCGCCAACGACGTGACCGAGCCGGGCGCCGGTTTCGGCCAGGAAACCAATATCGTCAGGATCCTGGACTGCAACGGCACTGTCGAGACGTTTCCCTGTCTGCCCAAGGATGAGGTGGCGTACCGGTTGCTCGACCTGGTCCGGCAGCGGCTGTCTCCCGGCGAATGAGCCGGCGTCTTCAGGAAACGGTCAGTTTGAGGAGCCGGTCCTGGTGCAGCAGCCCATCGCGCAACGTTTTTTTCAGCTGCTGGAGCATCCGTTCCGCTTCGGGCTCGGAAAGCTTGCCGTCAAGCCACAGGACGTGAAGGTTGCGGCGGATCCTGGCGGCGGCGGCAAGCGCCCGCTCGCCGGTCGGATCTGCCGCCAGCCACGGACTCCCCTCGAAATCCTGAAGCAGGCTCAGGGTCGCCGTGCAGGCCAGCTCGAAATATTCCTGCCGGTCGTTTTCATGCAGTGGCCAGCGGCTGGTGTTGCCAAAGGTCGCCAGGGTGCGCTGCCAGCGCTTGAGGCGGTTGAGCAGCAGCAGCGAGTTGAAAAGCCGCTTGTTGGTGGCGAACGAGAAGATGGTGTCGGCAAGGACCGTGCGAAACATCTGGTCGTTGTCGGAAAAGTCGAAGCGTCCCAGTGCCCTGGCAAGTTCCCAGGACTGCTGGTCGACGTGGGCTTCGAAGCGCATTTCCCAGTAGGCGTGTTGCAGCAGGCTGCTGTTGTAGCTGCGCATCAGCTTGTAGGGAACGTAGTAGCCATGGGCGATGGCGTCCGCGGCAAGGTGGCTGAGATAGCCGTAGGCGCAGGCGCGCCGTGAATCGTCGTCGGCGGCGTCGAGAATCTTGCGCCCCATGCGCCACGAGTGGCAGTGTTGCAGGTAGTGGGTGAACTTTTTCCCCAGCGTGATGTCAGCACTGATGCAGCCGTACAGATAATCGTGCGGGTAGGCGGTCAGCAGCGCCTGGAGTGACGGGGGGAGCAGCGGCAACTGCTGCAGCAGCCACGAACCCACCTGGAGATGGACGCCCACCCCCCAGGCCCATGCCTCTGCCGGTGACAGGAGGCAGGCCAGGGCCAGCAGGGAACTGGTCAGGATTTTTACGGTTTTTTTCGGCATCCTGGTTACAAGGATAATACATTCAGGGAAATCCCGCCATGCCCGAACGTTTGTTGAGCGAACTGCGCGAAGCGATTGCTGCCGGACGCAGTCGATTCGAGTATCTGCGCGACCTTGGTCTCGACGAGGTGCCGGCCGGCGTGCGGGGTGGCCCGACGGAGCCCGGCCGGGCTCCGGGGCGGGAAAGCCTCGAAGAGGTTCGCGCCGCCCTTGGCGATTGTCAGCGTTGCGGCCTGTGCGGCACGAGGAAGACCCTGGTGTTCGGCGTCGGCAACCCGTCTGCGCGCCTGGTGCTGGTCGGCGAAGCCCCGGGCCGCGAGGAGGACGAGAAGGGGGAGCCGTTTGTCGGCGAAGCCGGCCGGTTGCTCGATCGCATTCTCTTTGCCATGGGGTTGTCCCGGGATGACGTCTACATCTGCAACGTTCTGAAGTGCCGTCCGCCCAACAACCGCGATCCGGAGCCGGATGAAATCGCCACCTGCGAGCCGTTCCTGATCCGTCAGCTGGCGGCCATCCAGCCGCAGATGATCGTCGCTCTCGGTCGCTTCGCCATCCAGACGCTGCTGCAGACCAAGGCGCCGATCAGCAGGCTGCGCGGTACCTGGCAGCAATATCAGGGGATTCCCCTGATGCCCACCTATCACCCGGCCTATCTGTTGCGCAATCCCGCAGGGAAACGCGAGGTCTGGTCCGACATGAAGCAGGTGATGGAGCGCTTGCGCGTTGGTGCGGGCTGAAGCGAGGCGGCTCTATCGGCGGGAAGAGACAAGCGGCCCCGGCATATGCCGGGGCCGCTTGCTGCTGTTCAGCAGGGGTGGATGCTGCCGCTCCCCAGGACTTGCGGTTTCCGGTACTTTTTCATGATGGCCTCCTGTCGTGGTGACTTCTGGTGCCCGGTGTCTGGTTGACGCGGACATCCGTTGCGTTACGGTGCATAGATTTCCAGCTCGTAAACGGCGAAGCCGTTGGTTGTGGCGGCTTTCTGGCAGTAGACCTGGACGTAGCGTACGCTGCGGCCGCTGAAATTCCACTGTTCCAGCCCGCCCTTGCCGTAGTTGGCGTCAGCGACCCTGGTCCAGGTCCGGTTGTCGGACGAGACCCGGATTTCGTACTCGCTGGCGTAATAGCTGTGCCACCGCAGCGCCACCTTGCCGATGGTCTTGAGGGTCCCGAGGTCGATCGTCAGCCACTGCGCAGTGGTGGCCGTCGCGCCCTTGGCCCACCAGCGGCTGGTAACGTCGCCGTCCGTTGCCAGGGCCGGCGCATGGCCGCTTTCCGATCTGGAGGCGGTGGCCGCTTTTTTCAAGGCCAGATTGGTCGCGGTCATCCCGGTAAAATAGGGAACGGTATATTGCTTGCCGTCGCCGGCAGTGATGCGTGTCGTACTGAAGGTGAGCTGCTGGGCCTTGATCCTGTTGCCGCCCTCGTCGCCAAGGGATTCGCCGTTCGGCCTCAGATCCTCCCCTCGTTTTGCGTATCTGGCCCAGAACATGTTGAACTTCCCCTTGCCGGCACCGTAGCCGGTGTAGCCTGGATTTGTTGCGGGAGCCGGGTGGAAGGGGATGGTCTTGTGGCAGGCGGCGCAGCTGCCGTAGTTCTGGACCGGGATCCCGGCCGGGCCCGGGCCGTTGGCGTGCTGCGTGCCGGCATGGCACTCGCGGCAGGCTGCCTGTGCCGGACGATCGGCGGCCCAGGCCGGAATAGCATGGCAATGGGCGCAGTCGCCGCTCTGCGACCAGGTGGTGGAGTGGTGCGGGCTGCTGATATGGCAGTTGGCGCAGATGCTCGGATCGCTGACGCTCTGGTGGCAGACGGCGCAGTTGCCGCCGACGGCCGATAGCGGGTCGCCGTGGTGGATCTGCGGGATCGGAGCGTCGTGGCAGCCGGCGCAACTACCGCCGGCAAGTTGCGCGGTGCCGTGGCAGACCGTGCAGTTGCCGGCGATGGCCGAGGGCTGTAAGTGGTGCTTCGTGTCGCCATGACAGAGGGTGCAGCGAATTTCGTTCGTTATCGCCAGGGGATGACACGTCAGGCAGCTGTTGGTCATGCCGAGCGGCGACGCGTGATGGCGCTCGCCCAGCGATGGTGTCGCGCCGGCGCCATGACAGTTGGTGCATGCCAGGGACGCTGCGTCGATGCCGGAGTGGCAGGTGTCGCACCGGTCGGCCTGGGCCGGCGCGCTGATGTGATGGGTGAAGGAGATCGGCGCCCTGGCCTGGTGGCAGTCCGTGCATTCCTGCGGACCCGGGGCCATCCCGGCATGGCAGCCGGCACAGTTCCCGGCCATGGCCGGTGCCGTGGCGTGGTGGAGCTGATCGATCCCGGTGGCGCTGACGACGCCTTTGTGGCAGTCGACGCAGTCCGCTGCGGGAACGGGGGCCGGAGTGGTTGCCCCGTTGGGGAAGGTATGGCAGTCATGACAGCCGATACCGTAGGTTATCCAGATCTGCTGGGTGTTGTGGTGGGGATTGAGAGCGCCGCCGGTGAACTGGTGACAGTTGCGGCACCCCATGGTCGAAAGTGGTTCGCTGTGATGACAGGTGCTGCATCCCCAGCCGCCGGCCGCCGCGACGACGTGGTGTCCGTTGCGTTCGCTTCCCGGCACGTGGCAGCTGTAGCAGTCTGTTAGGGCAGGCAACCGGGCATGGCATCCTGCGCAAGGGGTTCCGGAGGCTTCCGCCTGCAGATGATGGGCATCGCGGGTGACGCCGTGACAGCTGCGGCAGTCGGTCGCGCCCGGGACGGACGGGTGGCACGATATGCAGCTTGCCCCGCCGCTGGCCAGTTGATGGTGACTTGTCATGACCTTGCCGGCGTGACAGGAGAGACAGTTCACCAGGTCAACCTGCCCGGTATGGCAGCGGGTGCAATCGACAGCGGTCTGTCCGGTCGGAGGGATATGGTGCCTGTTGTCGAGGCCGGCAGGCCCGTGGCAGGTGGCGCAGTCATTGCCGGTGGTGACGCCGACGTGGCATTGACGGCACAACCCCTGGTTGAAGTAGCTGTTCGGGTCGGCTGCGTCATGATGTCCTTCGACGACATCCGCACCATGACAGGTCGAGCAATCCGTGGCGGTCAGCGCCCAGGATGATTGCATCAGGCCGAGTGACAGCAGGGCCCCGGCCGCTGTCGTGAGAAGGCAGTAGAGAATTCCAGGTCGTTCCCCGCGCATCGCTAGTCTCCTTGCTCCCGCTAAGATCGATGAAAGCCCAAAGAAAAGCCGGGCTGCACTCTGTATGCAACCCGGCTGTCTCGGAGAGATCCGTGGCTTTCCGTCCCGGCCTCGCGGCTGGTTTGGCGGTCAGGATTATGGCAGCGGCGACAAAAAAAACCGGACTGCATTTGTATGCAGCCCGGCTGTCTCGGAGAGATCCGTGGCTTTCCGTCCCTGCCTCGCAGCAGGTTTGGCGATCATTGCCGGTTACATCCCGTCAGTCGCTGCATATGTTAGGATGGGTCAATTTTTCGTGTCAACACTTTTTGATGAAGTTTTTTCAATTCTGATTGCGGCCCCCGCCCCTGCGATTCCAGTCGGGCGCTCGTTTGAAGGCGGGATCAGGAGGATCGACAGATTTCGCTCCTGACGATCTCCCCCGGCGGGAACCGTCACGGCCGTCGGGCCGTCTTCGCCGTAAATTCCCATGGAGCCGCCGGCGGAGGGTTCTCGGCGGCCGTAGTGCTCGCGCGCGCGCAGGTACACGGTCGCAGGCTCCGGCAGGCGCAGCAGATACCGGCCGGCCGCGTCGGAGGGTTCGGAGACGGCCAGCGGCTCGCTCGTCATCTCCCTGTCGGTAAAAGCGAAAACCAGCAGCCCTTCGCGCGGCAAGCCATCGGGGCCGGTCAGTCTGCCGGAAATCGTCGGTGCAACGTCCTGGTCGGTAAATCCCGCGTAGGTCCAGCCGCTGTCGTGTCGCCCGATGTCGATGCGTTGGCCGGCCTGCAGGGTGACGCTGATGTTGTCTCCGGCCGCATCGGGGGAGAGGAACACCCGGTCGCCGGGACGGGGCGGCCCCTGCCAGCCGCCATCGACAGCACGGATGACGGCGCCGACGAAATAGTCCCCCGGGGGGGCCTCCAGGGTGAAGCAGCCATCCGGTTCGAGGGGGCGGGAAACGACAGGGGGGCGGATGGCCCGGC
>VAUL01000076.1 GCA_005774545.1 Deltaproteobacteria bacterium
GAATAAGAGCCCGCCCCACCCCCGCCACCAGACTGCGATCGACGCCGGAAAGCACCGCCGGCGGCGGCTCGATCCTGTCGGTGGCGAGACTGATCACCTGGTTGATGCTATCGACCATCAACCCGGCCATGACATCGCCTTCCCTGCTGACGACGATGCGCGTGGCCGGACCGATCTCCGTCTTCCCCAACCTGAATCTCCGCCGCAGGTCGAAAATCGGCACGACCACGCCGCGCAGGGAAATCAGACCCAGGAGAAAATCGGGAACCCGGGGAATATCGGTATATTCACGTGGCTTGATTATCTCGCTAATTCGCGTGATGTCCAGCGCATATTCCTCCGAACCGAGCTGGAAGGCGAGATACTGGGCTACGCCGGCGTCTTCCTGCCCCTCCTGGGAGGTCAGCGTGGTCTGGTAGGCCTCTTCGGTGGCGAACTGCAGCGCGCCCGCCCCGGAGAAGAGCCGGTCCAGACCGGCGCTGGCCAGGGCGGCCGGCACGGCGGCGTCCGGCAGCGGCGCCTGGACCGCGGCTGCCGCTTCCGGCACAGGCGCGGCAGGCGCGGCCGGACCGGACGGCACCGCCGGGGGCGACGGCAACGGCGGCTGCACCCCGCCGGATCCCTCCGTCTTCCCCTTGGCCTTGGCCTTTTTGCGAATCTCGGCAATATCCATGGTCATCACCCCGTCTCAGCCGAGCGGCAAGGTTTCCAGCTCGAGCATGACGCTTTCCAGTACAGCCTCGTCGATCGTCCGGGACTCGCGGCCGAACCCCTCGAGCAGCGCCAGGGCCGCGGCGTGGTTGATCTTCCGGGGGATTCCGCCGGAATAACGGTAGAGCAGGTCCGTGGCCGCGGCACTGAACAGCCCGGGGACGCCGCCGGCCGTCACAACGCGAAAGTCCAGATATTCGGCGACCTCGCCGCGATCCAACGGCTGCAGATCGTATTGCATGCCGATCCGCTGCCGCAACGGCTCGTAGGCACGGTGCCGCAGACGCTGCCGGAGTTCCCCCTGCCCGATCAGGACGACGCTGAGGAGGTTCCGGTCGTCGAGCTGGAAGTTGGTCAGCAGGCGAATCTCGTCGAACGTCTCCTTGTGGGGCACCAGCTGGGCCTCGTCGACCACCAGCACCGGGCAGATCCCCTGCTCGTAAAAGCCGTAGAGCGCGGTGCCGATCTGTTCGAGCAGGTCGGTCTTGAACCGCGACGGCTCGACGATATCGAGGCGCAGCGCCAGGTTGCGCAGAAACTCCAGCGGGGTCAACCGCGGATTGATGATCAGCATGACCCGGTACTGCTCGTCGAGGGCGTCGGTCAACGCCCTGGAGAGCGTGGTCTTGCCGCAGCCGATCTCTCCGGTCAGCAGCACGATGTCGCGTTCCTCGACCGCATACTGCAGCCGGGCCAGCGCCTCGCGATGGCTGCGGCTCAGGAAGAGGAAGCGCGGATCGGGGGTCTTGCTGAACGGCCGTTCCTTCAGGCCGTAGAATTCCTCATACATGACCGGCCGCTTCGCCGCGCAGGGCTTCCCCCATCAGGCCGGCCACATCGAGCACCAGGATGGTCTTCTGGTTGCCCAGTTCGGCGGCGCCGGCTACCCCCTTGACGAAAGAAAGCACCTTGCCGAGCGACTTGATGACCACATCCTGCTGTCCGAGCAGGTCGTCGACCACGAACCCGAGCCGTTTGTCGGCCAGACCGACCACGGCGACGAACAGCCGCTGCGACTCGAGGCGCTCGGCGGCAGTCAGGTTGAAGGTCCGGTCGAGACGCAGCAGCGGCAGCGTGCTCTCGCGCAGTTCGAGCACCTCGCGGCGCTCGATGGTGCGCACCTGCGAACCGTCGATCATCAGCGTTTCCTGCACGGAATTGATCGGAATCGCGTAGGTCTGGCCGGCGACCCTGACGATCAGCGCCTTGATGATCGCCAGGGTGATCGGCAGGGTGATCGTCATGCTTGTCCCCCGGCCGAGCTCGCTGGCCAGTTCCACCATGCCGGAAAGCTGGGTGATGTTGTTCTTGACCACGTCCATGCCGACGCCGCGGCCGGAAAGGTCGCTGACTTCGTCACGGGTGGAAAAACCCGGCAGGAAGAGCAGTTCGTAAATCTCGCTGCGCGTCAGCTCCTGACCTTCGCCGATCAGGCCGCGGGCCACCGCCTTGCGGCGCACGCGTTCCGGATCGATCCCCCGGCCGTCGTCGCGCACCTCGATGACGACATGGTTCCCCTTCTGCGCGGCCCAGAGGCAGATCGTCCCCTTTTCCGGCTTCCCCGCGGCGCGGCGCTCCTCGGGGGTTTCCAAACCGTGATCGATGGCGTTGCGGATGATGTGCATCAGCGGGTCGGAGACGTCCTCGATGATCAGCTTGTCGAGTTCGGTATCGGCGCCGCGGATGTCGAGATCGACCTTCTTCCCCTGCTCGTTCGAGACCCGGCGCACGATGCGGGTCATCTTCTCGAACAGCTGGCCGACCGGCACCATGCGCACGTCCATGACCCCTTTTTGCAGATCGTGGAGGCGGCGCTCGAGTATCCGGGTCGCCTTGCCGAGCTCCCCGGCCAGCTCCCGGTCACCGGCGGAGCGCAGGCGGTCGCAGATACCGGCGATCGCCCCCTTGGAAAGGACCAGTTCGCCGACGATGTTCATCAGCAGGTCGAGCTTGTCGATATCGACCCGCACGGTGCGGCTGATGGAACGCAGCGAGCCGGCATCGGCGGTCTCGGCCAGGCGCTCTTCGCCCCTGGCAGGGACTGTCGGAGGCTCCTCGATGACCATGCCGGCGGAAGCCGGCGACGCGGCCGGCCCGGTCTCGCCGCCGAAGGTGCGGATGTCCAGGCCGTCGCGGCTCAGCAGGGCGCGGACATCGTCGGGCCCGCGCTCGCTGCCGAACAGCACCTGGAACGAAATGCGGTCGCCGATGTCGCCGATGCAGGGGAGCGTGCTGATGACCTCGCCGAGCTGCTTGAGCTGCTGGGTCAGTTCGGCCAGCTCCTGGTCGAAGCTGGACAGGTCGAAATCGACCTTGACGAGATGGATGTTCCGGCGCTTTTTGATATTTTCCAGCAGCCGGTGTTCTTCGTATTCTGTCAGGACGTTGAGGATTGCCGGGTCGAGGGACAGGCCGGCCAGCGGATCGTCGCCGCCCGGGGCTTTGCCGAAGGTCGCCTGCTCGATGCGCTCGAAGCAGTCGGTCAGGTCGAGGGTGAAGTGCTCGTCGTCGCTCTTGCCGCTGATCAGCCGCGAGAGGGTTTCCAGGGCGCCGAACAGGGCGTCGATCGTCCCCTGGTTGAAGGGCACCTTCCCCAGCCGCAGCTGGTCGAGCAGGTTCTCCATGCGGTGGGCCAGCTGGGAAAGATCGTCGAAACCGAACATCCCCGCCAGCCCCTTGATCGAGTGGGCACCGCGGAAGATGCCGTTGATCAGGTCCGGGTCATATTCCCCGCTGTCGAGCCGCTCGGCAAGGGTCACCAGATCGAGGTTGAGCGCCTCGACGATCTCCTCGGTCTCGCTGATGAACTCCCTGAGAGCTTCAGATGAGCGTTTCTCGCTCAAGGGCACCTCCCGTCAGGAGAGAAACTTGCGCACCAGCTCCTGCAGCTGCTGCGGCGCGAAGGGCTTGACCAGATAGGCGTTGGCGCCGAGCGCGATCCCCTTTTCCCGGTCGCGCTCGCTCCCTTCGGTGCTGATGATGAAGAGCGGGGTCGTACGGTAGTTTTCGTTGTTGCGGATGAAGCTGACCAGCTCCAGGCCGTTGATGTCCGGCATGTTGATGTCGGTGATGATCAGGTCGACCTTCTCGCGGGGGAGAATGCGCAGCGCCTCGAAGCCGTTGGCGGCCTCGACCGTTTCGAATTCACCCATGGCCGCGATGGTCGAAACGATCAGCGAACGCATGGTCGGTGAGTCTTCGGCAATCAGGATCTTTTTCGGCACTTCGCTCGCTCCTCGCCGTGTCAGCCGGCCGCCCGGCTGCTCATCAGCCGGCGCTCCAGCAAAGCCTTCTCCATGGCCAGCCCGGCCTGGGAAAGGAAGATCTCCAGCGCCTCGGTGTCGCCCACCGGCTTCTGCTCGGGGAGGTTGTCGCCGTAGAGCACGGCCACCACCCGGCCCTCGCTGATCAGCGGTCCGAGGAAGATCTCCTGCGGCTTCTCCCCGCCGAACTGGTTGAACAGATACTCGTCCCACTTGCTGCCGGCCGCCGTGACGCGGACCGGGGTCATCCCGGAAAGCGCTTCACTGAACAGGCTTTCCTCGCGGGTGGGGATGCGGGTGTTGCGCACCTTGACGTCGGCCGATTCCCCCTGCAGTTCGATGCCGAACTGCCCCAGGCCGACGACCTCCTTCTCCTTGACCAGGAAGATGACCGCGCGGTTCATCAGTTCGCTGGCGAAGCGCAGGATCAGCAGGATGATGCCGCCGCCCAGCGACGGGTTGTTCAGCTCTTCCAGCATGCCGCGCAAAAGGTGCAGCCCCGGCGACTGGCGCGACTGCTGCGGGGTCAGGCCGGAAGCCTCGCCCAGCTCGCGATACAGCTCGACGCCGATATTGAACAGGTGCTTGTCGCGGGTGACCGGCGCCCCTTTCTGGCCGGTCAGGGAGAAGAGCGCGTCGGCGAGTTCGGCCAGGCCGGCGCCGCCGGCCCCTTCGGCAATCTCGCCGCGGGTCGGCTTGGGGAGCAGGGCCGGAACCCCGAAGCGGCGGACACTCTCTTCGGCCTCGTTGCTCGGATGGTCGGTCATGACCAGGACCGGGAAGTCGGGATGGCTGGCGCGGACCTCCTCGAGCAGTTCCAGCCCGCCCAGCACGCCGCTGCCGTCCCTGCGCGGCATGATCAGGTCGATGACCAGGGTGGTGGTCTCCGGATCGGCCTGGCCGACCGCCTCCAGAAACGCCTGGCCGCTGGTGAAGGCCCGGACTCTCGCGCCGCGTCCCTTGAGCAGGCTGACGATCTGCTCGACGGTGGCGGCATCGTCATCGACGAGGAGGAAGCCGCGCCGGTAGCCGCCGGGCTCCGCGGCGGACGGGGTTCCGGCAGCAGCAGGTGCAGGCGGGGTCTCGCCCTTGACCTCGGCCAGCAGGCTGTCGAGATCGACCAGCGATTCGCCGTGCTCTTCCTGATCCTCGCCGCGATGGCGCTTTTCGTCGATCAGCCGGCTCCCCTCCATCGCCAGCCATTGCGGGTTGAGCCCGCTGTCGAGCATGAACTGCAGGGGGTTCAGGGAGGTCGCCGCCAACTCCTCCGGTTCGCCCAGTTCGAAGGCGAAGGCACCTTCGACCCAGCCGAAAAAGCTGTAGACGATCCGCTCGATCTGCTCGCGCACCACCTTGTCGATGGCGTCGCGGTCGACCCCGAACTCGTCGGCCAGGATATCGCCGATCCGGCGGCCGTCGGCCTTCCCCTGCTGTACGACCAGGGCCTGCTTGAGGGTGTCGAGATCGATCATGCCGCCGCGCAGCAGCAGGTCGCCAAGGTTCTCGGGAAAGGTCGTCGCCGTCGCGCGAATGACCTGGCCGGCCTTGAAAATGATCTTCCCCGAACGGTCCCGGCTGCTCAGCTCGAGAACGCCCGACTTGCGGCTGAGGCTGACGATCTGCAGGATCTCGCCTAAACCAAGGTCTTCTAGGTTGCCGACAAGGCTCATGAAATACGCACCATTTGCCGCCGGCCCCACCCGGTGGCGACGGCATAACAGTTGGAAATTAAAACCAAATCAATATATCCCACGGTTCCGGTGATGTAAAGCGGCATTTAGCGCCGGGGAAATCCGCCCTTAACGTTCGCGGTCCTCGAAATGCAGGCGAATCGGACAGCCCGAGAAACCGAAGGCCTGCCGCAGGCAGTTGGTCAGGTAGCGCCGGTAGGAGAAGTGCACCCCTTCGGCCTTGTTGACGAAGATGATGAAGCTCGGCGGACGGGTGCCGGTCTGGGTCATGTAGAAGAATTTCAGGCGCTTCCCCTGGTACACCGGCGGCTGGTGGGTCTTCTGGGCCTCCTCCAGCACCTTGTTCAGGGCGGCGGTCTTGATGGTGCGCCGGTACTCCTCGCCGACCTTTTCGACATCGGCCATGATCTTGCTGACCCGCAGGCCGGTCATGGCCGAGACGAAATGGATCGGCACGTCGGGGAGAAACTTGAAGGCGTCGCGCAGGTTCTTGACGTACTGGCCGAGCGTGGTGTGATCCTTCGGCACCAGGTCCCACTTGTTGACCACCAGCACGACCGCCCGGCCGCGTTCGGCGGCATAGCCGGCGATGGTCAGATCCTGCTCGGTGATCCCCTCGCGGGCATCGAGCACCATCAGGGCGATGTCGGCCCGGTCCAGCGCCTTGAGGGCCTGGACGACCGAAAACTTTTCGAGCTTTTGCGACACCCGCCCCTTGCGGCGGATGCCGGCGGTGTCGATCAGCACGTAGCGCTTGCGGTTGTAGGCGAAGGGCGTGTCGACGCTGTCGCGCGTGGTGCCGGCCACCGGGTTGGCCACCATGCGCTCGAAACCGAGCAGGCGATTGGCCAGCGACGACTTGCCGACGTTCGGCCGGCCGATGATCGCCAGGCGGGTCTCCTCGTCGTCTTCGCGGCGTGACGGCGTCGCGGGAAGCAGATCCAGCACCCGCTCCATCAGGTCGCTGACCCCGGGGCCGTGTTCCGCCGAAACCGTGCAGAACTCGTCGATGCCGAGGGCGTAGAAATCCCCGGCGGCAGCCTCCTGGGTCGGGCCGTCGACCTTGTTGATCACGAACAGTACCGGCTTGTCGACCTGGCGGAGCATCGTCGCCACCTCCCGGTCGGCGGGGGTCAGCCCCTCGCGGCCGTCGAGGAGGAAGAGGATGATATCGGCCTCCTCGATCGCCAGCTGCGACTGCTCGCGCATCTGGGTCAGCAGGCGGTCGTCGCTCACCGGCTCGAAGCCGCCGGTATCGACCAGGGTGAACGGCTTGTCGAAGCGGGTGACTTCGGCGTAGTTGCGGTCGCGGGTCACCCCGGGGAAGTCCTCGACGATCGCCTGACGGCGCCCCAGGATGCGGTTGAACAGGGTCGACTTGCCGACGTTCGGCCGGCCGACGATAGCGACGATGGCGCTCATTGTCTCGCTGATCCGTTTCTTTGTCGTTATTTGCTACTCGCCCAGCAGGCCGAATTCCCGCAGGGCCCGGTCGGAGCCGGTCCACCCCGGCTGCACCCGCACGAACAGTTCCAGAAAGACCCGCACGCCGAGCAGCCCCTCGATGGCATGGCGGGCCTCCTCGCCGATGCGGCGGATCATCGACCCGCCCTTGCCGACCACGATGCGCTTGTGCATCTCCCGTTCGACATGGATCACCGCGCGGATCACCACCAGGTTGCGGTCGGGATCCTCCTCGAAGCTCTCCACCTGCACCGCCGCCCCGTACGGAACCTCGTCGCGGGTATGGGTCAGCAGCCGCTCGCGGATCAGCTCGGCAGCGATGAACCGTTCCGGCAGGTCGGTGACCTGATCGTCGGGGTAGTAGCGCGGCCCTTCCGGGAGGGACTCCAAGACCACCTCGACCAGGCGGTCACAGCCGGCACCGGTCAGCGCCGATACCGGAACGATGGCCCTGAATTCGCGCAACCGCCCGTAGGCGGCCAGCAGCGGCATCAGCTGCGCCGGCCCGGCCAGATCGCTCTTGTTGACCACCAGCACCACGGGCGCGCCGCTCTGCGCCAGGGCATCGGCAACCAGCGGCTCGTCGTCGACCGGCCGGTCGGCCTCGACCAGCCAGAGGATCAGGTCGACCTCGCGGCAGGCTTCGCGCGCCTGTTCGACCATCAGCTTGTTGAGCCGCGAGCGCGCCGCATGCAGCCCGGGGGTGTCGAGAAACAGGATCTGTCCGTCGGGACGGCTGAGGATGCCGAGGATCCGGTTGCGCGTGGTCTGCGGCCGGCTCGAGGTAATGGCGATCTTCTGGCCGATCAGCCGGTTGAGCAGCGTCGATTTGCCGACGTTGGAGCGGCCGATCAGGGCCACGAAGCCGGAACGGCAGGGGTCGGACCGGTCAGCCATCGTGCCATCCTTTCTCGGTTGCAAGCCGTTCCAGGGCCATCCGGGCGGCCTCCTGTTCGGCGCGTTTCTTGGTTGTCCCCGTACCGTGGCCGATAATCACGCCGTCAAGCAGCGCCTCGACGTCGTAGCTGCGCCGGTGGTCGGGGCCGCTGGCGGCGGCCAGCCGGTACTCGGGGCGGGGCCGGCGGCGGGCCTGCAGCAGCTCCTGCGGGCGGGCTCTTTTTCACATCCTGCGCTGCCCGCGGAAGGGGCAGGGGACGAGGCGGGGTGTGTGCGTGTCGTCGAGGAAGACGTCGATGAGCGGAGAGGTCGGTGCGCAGCAGCG
>VAUL01000013.1 GCA_005774545.1 Deltaproteobacteria bacterium
GAAAAACGCTGGTGGAAGGCGTCCTGCAGATGCTGGGCGAACGGCCGCGGCGGCGGGGGGGGGGCGGAGCCGCCGCCGGCTGGAGAGGGGGCGGCTCCGCCGTGCCGGCGGCGGCCGGCACGGTCTGGCCGATGGCGGCCAGCAGTTCACCGGCCTTGAACGGCTTTTCCAGGTAGTGCCGGACCCCCAGGGCGGCCGCGGCCTGGCGGTACTGGTCGCCCTTGTAGACGCCGGAGACGATGATCACCGGCAGCGCTGCGGTGCGCGGGCTTTGCCGGAGTTTTTTCAGCAGGTCGACGCCGTGCAGGCCGGGGAGCTTGAGGTCGAGCAGCAGCAGGTCGGGGGGGGCGGCGGCGATGGCGCGCAGGGCGGCGATGCCGTCGGCGGCGTGTTCGGCCTGGTAGCCGCGGCTTTTCAGCAGCTGCAGCAGGCTCTCCGCCAGTGGCTGGTGATCCTCGGCAATCAGGATGCGCGGTGCCATTTTCCCCCGAAAGGGGCCTGCTGATCCAGGCCCGGAGCTGCCGGGCCGCCTCCCGGCCCGCAGGACAGAGGCGCCCTGTTATCGTCCCCTGCGCTGGAAGGTGTTGACCGCGCGGTTGTGCGCTTCCAGCGTCGCGTTGAACTCGTGCCGGCCGTCGCCGCGGGCCACGAAGTAAAGCGCCGCGGTGGAGGCCGGTTCGGCCGCCGCCTTGAGCGCTGCCAGCCCGGGGCTGGCGATCGGGCCCGGCGGCAGGCCGGCGCGGGTGTAGGTGTTGTACGGCGTCGGCGTCTCCAGGTGGCGGCGGGTCAGGTTGCCGTCGAAGCCGGCTATCCCGTAGATCACCGTCGGGTCGGCCTGCAGACGCATCCCCTTGCGCAGGCGGTTGTGGAAGACGCCGGCGATCAACGGCATCTCCGCTTCGCTGCCGGCCTCCTTCTGCACGATCGAGGCCAGCGTGACCAGTTGATGACGGTCGAGACCGCGCGCCCGGGCCGCCGCCAGCAGCGCCGGCGTCAACTGCCGCTCGAACTGGAACACCATCGCCCGCACGATCTCCGCGGTGGTGGTGGTCGAGTTCACGATATACGTCTCCGGGAAGAGGTAACCCTCCAGCGACGGTCCCGGGATCCCCAGCTTCTTCAAGCGGACAGGGTCGGTGGCGGCCTTGCGGAACTGTTCGGCCGAGCCGATCCCCGCCGCTTCCACCCGCGCCGCTATCTCGCGCAGGGTGAACCCTTCCGGGATGGTGATGCGTATCTTGACGACGTCGCCGGCGACCAGCCGGTCGAGGATTTCCACCGGTGTCGCCGCCTTGACGAATTCGTACTCGCCGGCCTTGATCTTCTGGGCGGCCTCGCGCCAGCGCGCCAGGCTCACGAAGCGGTCGGCGTCGCCGATTACGCCGGCCTGTTCAAGCTGCAGGGCAATCTGCCCGACGCCCGTGCCGGGGGCGATCGTCACCCGCTGGATGCTGGGCGGGGTAACCGGCCAGCGCTGGAACAGCCACTGGCGCAGGCCGAGACCGCCGGCCACCGCCGCCGTGACGACGAGGGCAAGCGCCGCCCAGAAGAGCATCCTGCGGCGTTTCGGTGCCGTCGGCCGGGGCCGGTTGGCCATTGTCAACATGCCGGTATTTTTTGGGTTTCGCCGGGAAATGTCAAGCTGTCGGTGGCTTGGCGCCGAAACGGTTTTCGGTGCCGGCCAGGAGACGGCGCAGGTTGTCGCGGTGGCGCCAGACGATCAGGGTGCCGATGGCGCCGGCGCCGGCGATCAGCGGCAGGGGCCGGTGGAAGAGAAGGGTCAGCAGCGGGGCAGTGACGGCGGCCAGCACCGAGCCGAGGGAGATGTAGCGGGTCGCAAGGACCGCTCCCAGGAAGACCAGGCAGGCGCCGAGCAGGGCCAGGGGGTCGAGGACCAGGAAGATCCCCAGGGCGGTGGCGACCCCCTTGCCGCCCTTGAAACGCAGATAGACCGGATAGCAGTGGCCGACGATGGCGACCACCCCGGTCAGGCCGAGCTGCAGCGGGGTCGGCGCCAGCCACAGCTTGACGGCCAGCAGCGGCAGGAAGCCCTTGAGGATGTCGCCGCACAGGGTGAGGATGCCGGGGAGCTTGCCGGCGACACGGTAGACGTTGGTGGCGCCGATGTTGCCGCTCCCCTTGGTGCGCACGTCCTCGAACCCCATCAGACGGGTGAGGACGACGCCGGTCGGTATGGCGGCGATCAGGTAGATGACGGCCAGGGTAATGAAGAAAACGCTCGGTTCCATGGGCAATAAGGGGCGGGGGAGCCTTTAATCCGTCCGGGTGCTGTCGCACTATGCCATGCCCTTTTGCCGTCCGTCAATGGCGTGCGCCGGATTGGCGGGCGGCAGTGCGCGGTTCAGCGCGGCAGGAGGATGTGCGTCATCGAGACGACCTTCTGCAGGTCCGACTTGGGGAGAAAGGCGGCGCAGCCGTGCCGGCGCGCCTCTTCCTTGGTAATCTCCGCGGAGGTCAGCATGATCACCGGGGTGAACTTGTGGTGGCGGTTCTGGGTTTTCACGTAGGAAGCGAGGTCGTAGCCGCTTACGCCGGGCATGTTCAGGTCGGTGATGATCAGGTCGAAGTGGCCGCCGGCGTGTTCCGGGTGCGCGGTCGTTTCGAGCAGGCTGATGGCTTCTTCGCCGGACGCGGCCTTGGTGACCAGATAATCGGCGCCGAAGGCATCGGCAAGGATGGTCAGAATCAGCGGATTGTCGTCGACCAGCAGAATCCTGCGCATGGCGGCCCCCCCGAGCCAGAATGAACTTGCCTGCAGTGCCGGACGGGCAGGAGCCCCGGACCGTGGTGCCGGTCGCTGGCGGGCCCTCTCCCCGAAGGACAGTCCCGGCATGGTAGCGCAAAGTCGCCGGAGATACAAATCTTCCGACAGCCCGCCGGGTCGCCCGGTTTGCCGGGAAGGGGCGACTGCTGTTAAGATGAAAACCCCGGCCCCGAATGAAGACCGTTCGGCCGGCCGGGCGATTTTCCGATAGCGCGGGTGTCCCTTTGACTGACAGCACCAACGACATTCCGGCTGAGTCCGCCCGCCCCGTCGTCTGCCCCTATTGCGACTACGAACGGCATATGCCTCCGGAGCGGTTGCCGGCACGCCCCGTGGCGGCAACCTGCCCGCGCTGCGGCAGCCGCTTCATGTATCGCCCGGTGCCGCCTGACGGCGCCGCGGCCGACGGGAGTGGCCGCGAGGGGAAACCGCGCATCCGGACCGATTACGATCTGATCAAGGAAGAGTTCTTCTCGTTTTATGCTAACCTGTTTCGCGGCAACCGGGAAAATGCCAAGTTCGTCGCCCTGCTCTTCGTCTTGTACGGCCTGATGTATTTCGTCGTCACCGCCTTCTACTACTATGTCAACGGCGGCTCCGGCATCAGCCCCGCCGGGCTGTCCGACTACATGCCGAGCCTCTGCATGTATGTCATGTTCTTCCCGGTCGTCGCCATTCACTCATGGAAGTACGTGGAGATGAACAGCGGCCACCTGGTCGACCAGTTGTTCAGGTACAGCAGCACGTTTGCCGCGGTCACGGTCTGCTACGCGCTCTTCCTGTACGTTACCTCGCTCTTCTTCAGCCCCGGCGAGATGCCCCTGGCGCTGGTCATCCCCGTGGTCGGGTCCTCGCTCATCCCGTCGCTGCTGCACGCCCTTGTCGATTCCCTGTGAACCGGCGGTGCGCCGTCGGCAGGACTGAAGGCCATCCTCCCCGGGGTGGCCTTTCTCGTCCGGCGGTCGGCCGGGGCCTTTTCTGGCGGTCAAGCTGTGGTCGGCCGGCAACAGCCTGGTGGCCGGAGGTGCAAATATTCGGCACTCTCGGCCGGGTGATGGGCAGAACGTCATCCCTGACAGTAAAACATGACGATTTGTCCAGTTGTTTCAGGTTGTTGTCTTGACTGGCCGGGCTTGACGGAAATGGTATGCATTATGCAATTTCACTGGGCAGCCGACATCCGGCGGAGCGTTGTGCGGCACGGGAGAAGCGCAGCGGAGGTGCCCCATGAAAATCGAAGAGATCGACCGGGTTATCGAGCGGTATGCGGAGGAGAGAAAACATGAGACGCGTGAGGTCGCCCAGGAGCACTTCCTGGCGTATGCCTATCTCGTCTGCCGGGCCGGCGAAGTCGAGCAGTTCATGAAAAGCACGCGCAGCCTGGTGGGGTACTATGTCGACAGCCTGTCGCTGTTCGACAACCCGTTCCGGAATTCGCGGGCGCACTGGCTGCTGTTCATGCTGCTCTGGTTTTTCTTCAGCATCTACATGATCCTCGATGATGCGCTGTATGTGGTGGGGATTGTCAACCTCACCGGCACGATCATCTTCAGCAAGTCGCTGTGGGGGATCATCTGGTCGGAGTGGCTCGAAACCAGCCTGCTGATCGCCTACTACCGGGAGCTGATCGATTTCATCGACGGCCAGCAGCAGGCGCGCGCCCCGCTGGCAGAGGCGGCGAAGGCTCCCCGCGGCCAATGAGGCGCGGGGTGACGGGGGGCGGACGGTCTAGGGGCGAATCTCCACGGGGGTGCCGACCGGCGCCAGACCGTCGATCTCCTCGATCTCCCCGTCGGTTACGGCGATGCAGCCTTTCGTCCAGTCGATGTCGGCATGGGCACCGCCAACCCAGGAGAGGCCGTTGCCGATGCCGTGGATCATGATGTCGCCGCCCGGTGACACCCCCAGTTCCCTGGCCCGCAGCCGGTCCTGCTCGTTGGGGTAGGAAATGTGCAGGGAGAGGTGGTAGCGGCTGTCACGGTTTTTCGCGTCGATGAAGTACATTCCCTCCGGGGTCTTGTTGTCCCCCTGCCGGTCCTTCGCGCCCTCCGGATTCCCGCCGAGGGCCACCCGGTAGCTCTTGATCACCTCGCCCTTCGAGATCAATTTCAGGAGCCGGGCCTTTTTCTCGATCAGGATCCTGTCGACCGGTCCCGTTAGGGCGGCAAAGGCAAAGACCTTCTGCTCGAGCGCCGCAATCTGCTGCCGCAGGGCGGCGATGTCGTCCTCCCTGGCGCCGAGATCCTGCCGGAGGGTCTTGGCCTGCGCCTGCAATCCGGCAATGACCTGGTCCTTGCTGAGGACGCTGTCGATGTAGAAGGCCATCATCTCGCCGTCATGCCGGTACCCGCTTGCCGGATAATCGGCGGTGATGCGTTGCAGGCTCTCCAGGGCCCTGGCGTAGTCCTTCCGCGCGTTTTTCGGGTGCGCATGGATGGTGGCCATCTCGAACAGGGCCCGGTCCGCCGCCTCCGGGTACTCCCCGACGATCCGTTCATAGCCCGCCAGCGCCGCCTGGTAGTCGCCCTGGCGGAAAAGCCGGTCTGCCTCATCGAAGGCGACTCTGGCCTCGCCCCTGGCGCCGAGCGAGGCGCAGCCGCCTGCCAGCGTTGCCGCCAGCGCGAGGCCGGCAAGGAGCGCGAGGAGGCGGGTCGTCCCTCCCGCGCCGACAACCCAAACGTTTTTCAATCCGCTCATCTGCCTCGCCGGTGGAAGAACGGGGCAAGGAAATGGCAGGGTTTGCGGCCCTGCCGTTTCCCTCCCCGGGAGCGCCGGAACCATCGTGGCGGCGCCCTTGAACGCGCTTACTTCCGCATCGATTTCTGGAAGGCCTCGTCAGCCATTCTGGCCTTCTCGTCCGCGATCCGCTCCCGCTCCTCGGCGCGCTTGATCGCCTCTTCCGCGCGGGCGGACGCCTGCTCCGCCTTCAGCGCGGCGGCATCGGCCGCAGCCTTGGCCGCCTGCGCATCCTGCAGGGCCTGATCCGCCTTGGCGTCGATGGCCTTTTCCTGCGCCTGCACCTTCTCGAGGTCCGCGGTCGTCGCGCACCCCGCCAGCGAAGCGGCGAGCATCAGCATCATCATGATTACCGAAAGACGTTTCTTCATCTTCTGTCACCTCCTTTCCGTTCAGTTGCCCCCGGCTAAGGGGGTCACTTCCTGGCCGGCTCGACCAGTATGCCGTCCAGTCCCAGGTCGATTTTCAAGCGCCTGGCCGCATTCCTGGCGGCGTTGACGTCGGTGAAGGGGCCGGCGATGACCCGGAAGCGGTCCTTTTTGGACAGCACCCTTGCCGGGATCGGCGGGCCCTGATGGTTGATGATGGCGGCGAGACGGCGCGCCTCGATCTCGTCGGGCACATCGGCCGCCAGGACATACCAGGCGGTCAGATTCAGTTCGGGGATCTCCGGACGGCCATGCAGTTTCTGCGGATGGGCAACCTCGACCGGCTGCGCCACGGTCTTCCGGCTCCCCGGATGCATCTCGAAGATGGGGACCGGGATCCCCCGGGCCTCGCCGAGCACCTCCTTGACCCGCTGCCAGTCGAGCGGCCGGCCCGCTTTCTTCTCCATCTCCCTCAGCTTCGCCTGGATTTTCTCGCGCTCCCTGGCGGCCGTGTCTGCCGCGGGCGTGTGCGCCTCCAGGTAGAGCACCCCCTCGCGCCGGCCGATGAGGTACGGCTGGTCGACAATCAGGACAGGGGTGTTCACCGGCGTGTCATGATAGAGCTGCTGCACGTTTTCCGGATAAAGGCGCAGACAGCCGTTGGTCGCATTCAGGCCGACGCTGGCCGGTTTGTTGGTGCCGTGGATCAGGTAGCTCGATTTGCTCAGATAGAGCGCAAATTCCCCGAGGGGGTTGTCCGGCCCCGGCGGCACCTCCGCGGGGAGCGGATCGCCCTTTTTGCGATGCGCCTCGGCGATCGACGCGGGGACATACCAGGTGGGGCGGGTCGCCTTGCGCACCACGCACATCTCCCCGACCGGCGTGGGCCGGTCGTCGGCGCCGACGCCGACCGGGTAAGTCGTTACCGTGAGCTGGCTGTCGCCCTTCTTGAACTGGAAGAGCCGCCTGGTGGCGAGGTTGATCACGATCCCTTCGCGGGGCGCATCCGGCAGGATAAAGCTCAAGGGGAGGGTGATCCGCTCGCCGGCCCTGGGGACCCAGAGGTCAACTCCGGGGTTGGCGGCGCCGATGGCATTGATCCCCAGGCTGAAGTGCCTGGCGACATCCGGCAGCGTGTCGCCCGCTTCAAGCCGCATGACGGCCAGCCGGCCAATGACGTCGTCCCCGCCGGTGACTGCAAACCGGTTGCGCTCGAGCACCGTGTCGGGTTGTCCGGCAGGGCGCCACGGCTGCGTCGGGGCGCCGGTCATGACCCCGCAGCCGTGGAGCAGGACGGCCAGCAGGCCCGCGACGATCAGGCGAAGCCCGCCGGAGAGGGGGTGGGGGGTGAAGCGGCTCATGGAATGGATGGCGGGCCCCTGGTTGCCTCGTCCCTGTAAACGTGCGTGGTCGGGAGTTGCTCAGGCCATTGTCGCCGCGATGCCGCCGCCCGTCAATCCCCCGGGGCGGACGCAGTGCGGGCGCCTCTCAGCTTACCGCATGACGTGTCGCGCGCAACGAAAAAGGCCGGGGATTGCTCCCCGGCCCGTATCCAGACGAAATCGCGCGGTCTACTTCTTCTTGGCCTTGGGCGCCGCCTTGGCCTTGGGCGCGGCCGCCGCCTTCTTGCCGCGATTGGCGCGGGCTTCGGCGAGTTTGCCGGGGAGCCCGCGATCCAGCGCCATCTGCCGGCGGGACTCGGAGTAGCTCCTGGCGGCAAGCGACTGCTTGCTGGGGATGCCGAATTGCTTCTTGTACTGGCCGGGCTTCAGATCATGCGCGGTCTTGAGGTGGCGGGTCAGGGTTTTCATCCCCTTGCCGCAGATCATGCAGTAGACCTTGTCTTTGCCGAACGCCTTCTTCTTCGAAACGGCGGGGCCGCCTTCTTCAGACGCAACTTCGGCCGTTACGGCTTCGCCCTTTTCGAGGGCAGCGAGAGCCTGATATACGCTGGCGATCTCGGCGATCAGTTCTTCCTTGGACATGGTGGTGGTCGATGCATGGGCGGACACGATCTCGGTGGCCATTTCCAACAACGTTGCCATGGTGGTCTCCTTTGGGTTCAGAATCAGTAGCTGCAGCTATTATATCAAGGTAGTTGCAAATGCAAGTTTATTTTGTTCCTGTGTTGCTGATGAACATGATCGATCAAGTTTAAAGTTTGTTCCTTGTCTGTTGCAAACAGAAGGGTTCAAACACCAGACACGCATAATGCTGTCGCCCGAACGAATACAAATGTCGCTGGCTGTTGTTAATGCGGGGGCAACATCCTCCCGGATGCCGAAGGCGGCATATGCACGGGGGGGCGGTGGCTGCCAGGCAGGAGGACGTTGCCGGCCGCGCGGCGGCAGAGTTTCGGGGCGGGAGGGCGAGCCGCTCCCCGTGCGCTCAGTCAGGATGCAGCGGCAAGGCAACCGTGAAACGAGTGTAACTGAGGGGGACACTTTCCACCCGCAGGTCACCGTCGTGCTGGCGCACGATTTCATGGCAGAGAGTCAGGCCGAGGCCGGTGCCGGTCCCGGCCGGTTTGGTGGTGAAAAACGGGTCGAAGATCTTGTCGATGATCTCCGGCGGGATCCCCGTGCCGGTGTCGTAGACTTCCAGGCACAGCCGTTGCTGGTCCTTTTCCTCCAGCAAGGCCGCACTGATGCGCAGTTGCTTGCCCGGATCGCTGCCGGGGAAACGGTCGTTCAGCGAATGGCATGCATTGACCAACAGATTCAGAAGCAGTTGCTGGATCTGCTGTGATTCGACCGTAAGCTTCGGCAGGTTCTCGGGGATGCTGGTTTCCAATCGAATTCCGTGATTGACCAGCTTGTCGCGAACAATGGTCAACACCGGGTCAAGGCAATCTGCGATACTGACGGTCTCGCGCTTCCTGTAGCCCGGATGGGAAATCGACAGCAGGGATTCGACGATTCTGGCGATCCTGATCCCCTCCCTGTGGATCCGCTCGACGACCTCCAGGCAAACGTCGCCGGCGGGGAGGCGGTTTTTCAACAGTTCGGCACAGTTGATGATCCCCGCAACCGGATTGTTGATTTCGTGGGCGACGCCGGAGGCCATCTGCCCCAGAGCCGACAGCCGTGCCATCTGCTGACTTCGCGCTTCGAGAGCCAGGCGTTCGGCGATTTCGTTCTCGAGGAGGGCCTTCTGCTGCATGAGCAGATCGTGCTGGGCGCGGACCTGGTCGTGGCGCTGTTTCATCTGGATGTAGTTGCGCACCCGCAGCAGCAGATTTTCGATCTTGTACGGCTTGAGCAGATAGTCGACGACGCCGAGATTCATCCCGGCGACGTGGGTGACCGCCTCATTCAAACCGGTCAGGAAGAGAATCGGAATGTCCCGGAGCCGCTCTTCCTCGCGAATGATGCCGCAGACCTCGAAGCCGTTCAGGTGCGGCATCATTACATCCAGCAGGATGAGATCCGGCGGCGCGGTTTTGATCAGACGAATCGCTTCGTAACTGTCCTGGGTAGATTCGACCCGGTACTGTGCGCCGAGGATCTTCTCAAGCAGACGAAGATTGATCTGATCGTCGTCGACAACAAGGATGCGCGCCTCGCCGCTCATAACCCCTCGCTGGCCGGGATGCCGGAATCGGACCGCTGTGCCATGACCCTTTGCACCTCTCTGACCAGTTCCTCGACCACCAGAGGTTTCGACAGATAACCATCGAAACCTCCTTCGATGAAGCGGTTGCGCTCCCCGTCCATGGCATATGCCGTCAGCGCGATTACCGGAAGGGCGGACACCTCCGGCTTCTGACTGGCACGAATGGCCCGCAGGGCCTGCTCCCCGTTCATGACCGGCATCTGGATGTCCATCAGCACCAGATCGAAAATCTCCCGCGACAGCAGCGCGAGGCACTCCTCGCCATTTTGCGCGATGCTGACCTGGTGGCCGAGTTTGCCGATCAGGGTCGATTCGTACTTGCCGTTGATCGGATGATCATCGACCAGCAGTACCCGCAGGGGGGGAACCTCGGGCGATGCCCCGGACTCACGGCCGGCGACTTCGGCAGCGAGCGGACCCCTGCCCAGGGCAAGGGGGAGTGTCACCGTAAAGCAGCTGCCGGTTCCGGGGGCGCTGTCGACGACGATGCTTCCGCCCATCAGCTCGGCCAGCCGCCGGCTGATGGTCAGTCCCAGGCCGGTTCCGCCGAACTGCCGGGTGATCGACCCATCCTCCTGGGAGAACGGCTCGAAGATCTTTTCGTGGGCATCAGGAGCGATGCCGATACCGGTATCACGCACCTCGACCCGCAGGTCGACAGCGTCAGCCCTGTGTCCGGCGACCCGTGCCCTGAGGACGACCACCCCGTCCTTGTGGGTAAACTTGACGGCGTTGCTGAGCAGATTGAGGAGAATCTGCTGGACCCGCAGTTCGTCCCCGAGAGCCAGCTGAGGGATGTCGCCGGCCAAGTCGACGGTCAGGCCGACCCCCTTGCTTTCCAGCAGCGGCCGCTGGATTCTGGCAACGTGCTCGAGACAGCGGACCGGGTTGAACTCTTCCGTCGCCAGATCGACCTTGTTGGCTTCGATCTTGGAGAGATCAAGGATGTCGTTGATGATCGACAGCAGGTTGTCGGAGGAGACTTGCAGGGTGTCCACATATTCGCGCTGCTCCCCGGTCAACTCGGTCATGGCCAGCAGTTGGCACATGCCGAGCACCCCGTTCATCGGCGTGCGGATCTCATGGCTCATGTTGGCCAGAAACTCGCTCTTGGCACGATTGGCGGCGTCCGCCTCTTCCTTGGCCTTTTTCAGCCGCTGTTCGTCCCGCTGCCGTTCCGCGATCTTCCAGGCCGCGTCGGAGAGGAGTCGCAGTTGCAGCAGGTCGTTGGCTTCGTAGGGCTCCTCCTTGTTGGCCACGGCGATGACCCCGACGATCACCTCGCGGTCGAAGATCGGCACGCTCAAAAAGCGCTTCAGCTCGACGTGGCCGGCCGGGTAGCCCTTTTTCAGGGGGTGCTCGGCCTGGAAATCGTTGAGCAGGAGCGGTTGGCGTTGCCGGACCACCTCCCCCCAGAGGCCGGTTTTGTCCAGTTCATAACAGGTCTGCGGATCGATCACGGTACATTGCTCCATGACCTTGCCGGACCATGAGTTGAGTGTGAATTGCCGGCTCGTTTCGTCATAGTGGTACAGATAGCCGATCGGGCTGGCGGTCAGGGCCAGGGCCTCCGACAGGGTCAGTTCCAGAAGTTGCTGAATGTCCTCGCCCGCAAATTGCGATACGGTCAGGAGCGATTCGAGGCGCAGCTGATTGCGTTGCATCTGGAACTCATTGACCTTGCGATCGTCGATGTCGAAGCAGTAGCCGATGTAGCCGGCAAAAGCCCCGCCGATCGCGAAGAAAGGCCGGCCGATATCAACGATCCACCGGTAGATGCCGTCGTGGCGCCGCAGCCGGTACTCCATCTCGAAGGGCTCGCGTCGTTCGAAGGCTTGCGTGTAGGTCCGCAGGCAGCGGTGCAAATCCTCGGGGTGCACCCCTTCCGCCCAACCCTCGCCGGCCTCCTGCTCCATCGTCCGCCCGGTGAAGGCGAGCCAGGTGTCGTTGAACCAGTCGCAGCGGCCGTCGAGCCCCGCCCGCCAGATCAGTGCCGGCGCATCTTTGAGGATGCTGAGGTAGTGGTCCCGGGACACCGCGGCCTGCCGCTCGGCGATCTGCCGCTCGACGATCTCCCGCTCCAGGTCGAGGGTGCGCTGCCGGACCTTGGCCTCCAGTTCCTCGTTGAGCCGCAGTCCGAGGAGTTCGGCCTCCTTGACCTTGGTGATGTCGGTGAAGGTCAGCACCACCCCTTCGACGGCGCCGGCTTCGGTGCGGAACGGCACGATCCGCTTGAGCAGCCAGTTGCCGTCGCGGGTGGCCACTTCCCGGACAGCCGGCGCCCCGCTGTCAAGGACGCTCCGGATATCCGCCAGCATCTCATCCTGGCTGGCCAACTGATAGGCGATGTGGTCGATGGGGCGGCCGAGATCCTGAGGGAGCAGCTTGAAAAATGCGGCTATGGCAGGGTTGAACTTGCGGATGCGCAGATCGCGATCCAGAAAGACCGTGCCGATATCGATGCTGGTCAACAGGTTGTCGTGATCGGTGTTGAGTTGCTTCAGCTCCAGGTTCTTGCGCTCGAACTCGGCGTTGACCGAATAGAGTTCCTCATTGACCGAATGCAGCTCTTCATTGGTGCTCTGCAATTCCTCGTTGGCCGCCAGCAGTTCCTCGTTGGTCGCCTGCAGCTCCTCGTTGCTCGTCTGCAATTCCTCCACGGTAGTTTGCAGGTTTTCCCGGGTCGACTGCAGTTCGAGTTCGAGGTCGGTGATGTGCTGCCGATAATGCCCCGCCGAATCGAAACGATCCGTGTCACTTTCGCCGAGGGGCTCCACGGGGGGCGCCGCCACCGCTTCGACTTCGCGGATTCGCTCGAAGGTGACATGGTAGTGAGTAGAGCGGGATTTGTCGTCCGGGAGCGGGTCGATGATCAGGTCGATCAACCTCTCGGCGTCGCCGCGCGGCACGCGCACGTTGCGCATGACGTGGCGCTGTCCGGTTTTGCCGGCCCGCTGCAGGCCGGTGCTCAGGGCAATCTGCAGGTTGTCCGCGGCCAGTTGCAGCAAGTCGTTCTCGGCCCGCCCCTGCGGAGTTTTGAGAAACTCCGCCACTGCGCCGAAATAGTGGAGGATCTTGCGGTGCTCATCAATCAGCACTCCGGGCGGGAGGGCGCGACGCAGCAGGGTGTCGTAATCGGCAAGCAACTGCCGGTCGATGCTGACCAGCCGTCCCGGGGGCGCCCCCAGCTGCAGTTGCGGCAGGCGCTGGCCGCTCATGGGGCGCGACTGATCGAGGTCGATGGCCAGTTTGAGGTCGCGAATTTTGCGATACAGCTTGTACTGGGAGGCA
This sequence comes from Deltaproteobacteria bacterium, assembly GCA_005774545.1. Taxonomy (GTDB): domain Bacteria; phylum Desulfobacterota; class Desulfuromonadia; order Desulfuromonadales; family BM103; genus VAUL01. Next base: position 12,796 of record VAUL01000013.1, read on the forward strand.
ATGGTCTCGAATTCGGCGGCGAACGAGCCGAGTCCTTCGCTGCTGCCAAGGAAGAGGATGCCGTCCTTTTTCAGGGCGAAGTGAAAGAGGGCAATGACCTTCTCCTGGGCCCCGGGCTGGAAGTAGATCAGCAGGTTGCGGCAGCAGATCAGGTCGACCTTGGTGAAGGGCGGATCGCTGAGCAGGTTGTGGGCAGCGAAGACCACCGCCTTGCGCAGGTCGTTGCTCACCCGGTAATGGTTGTCTCCCTCGCGCTTGAAAAAGCGCGCAAGGCGCTCCGGGCTCACCTTGCTCAGGCAATCGCGGTCGTAGACCCCCTGCGAGGCGATGTCGAGAGAGCGTTTGTGTACATCGGTGGCGAAAACCGTCATCTTGCCGGTAAAGCCGCGGCGCTCGGCCTGCTCGATCAGCAGGATCGCCAGTGAATAAGCCTCTTCGCCCGTGGCGCACCCCGCCGACCAGACGCGCAGATCGTCCATGTCGCTCAGGCGGCTAAAGAGCGCCGGGAGTACCTGCTCCTCCAGGCAGGCAAAGGCCTGGCTGTCGCGGAAAAATTCGGTGACGCCGATCAGCAGGTCGGCATAGAGCGCGTCGAGTTCGCCGGGGTCGCCGGAGAGGATCGCCACATAGTCGGCGACCTCCGGGATCTGGCGAAAATCCATCCGCCGGCTGATGCGACGGCCCACCGTCGCTCCCTTGTACTTGGAAAAATCCAGGTTGTAGTGCCGGCGCAACAGGGCAAAGACGCCGGCGAACTCCCCCTCGTCGGCGAAGACTTCCAGGTCGGTCCGGGCGCGGGAGCGGACCGCCAAAGGGTTCGCGGCATATTCGACGAGGACGTGCGGCATGCTCTCGGGGGCGAGGACAAAGTCGACCACCCCGGTGGCCACGGCGTTGCGCGGCATGCCGTCGAATTGGGAGGATTCGGGGGCCTGCACCAGGATCAGGCCGCCCTTCTCGTGCACCGAGACGATCCCGCGCGAGCCATCCGAACCGGTTCCGGAGAGGATGATGCCGATGGCGCGGTCGCCGGCGTCCTTGGCCAGAGAATGCAGGAAGATGTCGATCGGCAGATCGACATGCTGGCTTTCCCCCCTGCCGGTCAGGTAGAGGTGCCCGTCGGTCACAGTCATGTGCGATTTCGGCGGGATCAGGTAAATGCTGTCCGGTTCCAGCGGAATGCCGTTGCTGACGCGGTGGATCGGCATCCTGGTGTGACGGGCGAGCAGGTCGTCCATCAGGCTCTTGAAGTCGGGGGAAAGATGCTGGATGACGACAAACGCCATGCCGCTTGCAGCGGGCATGTGGTCGAAGAACTCCTCCAGCGCGTTGAGCCCGCCGGCGGACGCGCCGATGGCAACGACGTAGGAGGGGAGACGCTTGTCATCTTGCTCGGGATCGCGGTTGCTCATGGATCGTGCCTGTGGTGGTTGGTTTGGGGGGCGCCGCGGGGAGCCACTGGTTTCCAAACGGGCTTTTTCCATCATGCCGGCAACCTTGCCGTCTCGATGAGTGATTCACCCGGACGGCTTGACGAGTCGGCCGCCTGCTTCTCCCGCGGAGTCGACGGAGTTCTCCGCGGGGCTTGTTTCTGCCCGGGTCGCTGCTCTCCGTCAGCAGTCCGTCGCATCACTTGCCCATTTTGCAGGCACTCGGGAATCGGTTGCCGCTCTGCAAAATCCCGGGTTGCTGCCGGTCAGTTCATGCCGCCCGGGAGAACTTCACGCCCGTTGATCGCCATGGCCGTTTTTGCTCTAAAAAGCACCGCCATTTTTTATTCTGGGTAAAATTCTGAGAAATTTATCAGATCGGATTGACCGGTCAAGCCGTTTTCGCAAGAAAGCCGGCGAGATTAAGATATTTATTTTGCAGATGGCATGCCAAGCAAGGCTGGCGCGCCCCCGTCCCATTGTGTATCCCCGGTCCCGGCTGCGCCCAATTGTCTCCGATGGCGGCTCTGACGGCATGAAGATGTTTTCAGTTGGCCCGGGCTGGAGCGGGAGGCTGGGGCGGGAGACAGGCAAGGCTACGGTTCAATGATGGGGGGGCATTTTTTTGGTTTTGGCGATTTTCCGACCAACCGGGCCGGCGTTCGAAGTGCTGACGGGCGGGTGATGAAGCAAATATAATAGGGGGCTGGAATTGTCGGCAAAACTTCTCTTGCTGAATTGATTTTGTTGAGCGAATACGGTCAGCTACATAAGGCGAACCGCCTCGCGAGACGCCGGCTTCTTTTGGTGATTTTTCAACGAAAGTTGAGGAGGTGATTGATTCTGACGGACAAACCTTGCCTTTTTCAGGGGGTTATGTTAACGTCCACACAAGTTAAACGTTTGTGCAACAGTTTGCCGACACGATTATTCAGGTTAATCAGTCAGGGGAAACCACACAGGCTTTTTAAACCGTGTGGTTTTTTTATTTGTGATTCGCAGGCAGATTTGCACAGCAAGTACCGTGTTCTTCCGAACACAAAGGAGCGTTGCAAATGGTAGAAGGTACTGTGAAATGGTTCAATGATGCGAAAGGCTTCGGCTTTATCCAGCAAGACAATGGTACGGATGTTTTCGTCCATTTCTCGCAGATCCAGGCGAGCGGCTTCAAGTCCCTCGGCGAAGGCGATCGCGTTCAGTTTGATGTCTCCGACGGCCCCAAGGGCGCGCAGGCATCGAATGTGTGCAGAATCTGATTTCTGCCCACGCGCCTGATCAGGATAGCCCTGCGGATATCCCGCAGGGCTATTTTTTTCGCCCAAGGAGATCGAGATGAAAAAAGCCGCGCAGTCGGTTGGGGACATCATTGACGCTCGCTGCACCAAGTGCCAGAAGGTCACCAATCACATAATCGTCGCCATCGCCGGCAACAAGCCCGCCAAGGTGCAGTGCAACACGTGCCAGGGCAACCATCGCTACCGCCCGCCCGAGGTCGTCCGGAAACCGCCCAAGCGGGTCAGCGATGCGCCGGTGGTCAAGCCGGAAGAGTGGGTTGACCTGGAAAATGCCAAAGGGAACATCGCCGCCAAAGACTACGATATGAACCTGAATTACCGGGCCGGATCAACCATCAGGCACCCGGACTTCGGTTTCGGTCTGGTGCAGAGGCTTTGCGGCAATCGCAAAATGGAAGTTCTCTTTGCGTCAGGCAAAAAAATCATGCGCTGCGGGTGACCGCAGGCCGCTACGGACTGCCAACCGAGCTTAAAGGGCCATCTCTCTGAAGGAGGTGGCCCTTTTGCCGTCGCCGAACCGCCCCCGCCCCCGCGCCCGCCGCGATGCGCTGGAAGCGGTCTACAAAAAGGCCGCCTCTGATGAGGCGGCCTTTCTATCGGTGGGCGGGGCGGGTGGCAAAGGGACGGGTCGAGGAGGGTGTCCCGGTCGCCTGTATTTGGGGCTCTCACAAGAGCCGAGGCAAAATTGGAGGTAAAAAATGGCCGCCCGGTAGGGCGGCCATAACATCAGAGAGGGGGTTGACAAGACTATTGGATGCTCTTGATCGTTCCTTTGTAACCGGTAACGGTTGCAGTTACTTTTTTGAAAAAGAAGTAGTCGTTGACTTCAAGAACATACGATGGGTGGACAATGATATCGGCATTCGCGCTCTTGACGGCGTTGTAGGCAGCTGCCGATTTCACCGCAGAGGTCGGGTCGAGGAGGCCGGCAAAACCGCCATCCCCGGCCCCGCTATAAGAAACGCCGTCGGCAAACTTGTTGTCGCCCCCGAACTTTATGAACCCGAACAGGATATTCATGGAGGACTTGGCGGAAATCTTCTCGCCGACAGCAATGTCTGCCTTCAGCGCGTTTGTGGCAAGGACCGGGTTGAGGGGGGCGCTCGGCTGATTCTGATTAATTGTCATGCAGCCAGACAGCAACGCAACGGCCAACGCAATTGTCACAAGGTGGACCATTTTACTCATGTAACGCTCCTTTTAAGGTAGATGGGAAAAACACAGTGGCATGCCCCCCTCCCAAACCATGGGAAAATTTACCTTTACTAACCTGTCGCCCGGCTTTAGTCAACATGCATGAAGACATAACTCCTTGCCGTCATGGGGCGATGGCCGGCCCCGCCCTCCCCGCGAGCCGCGTACCGGACCTGCCCCGGAGCCCTGTTTTGCTGCCGGCGCCATGCTGTCGCCGACAGGGGGCTTCTGCGGGAGACGACTGGCAAGGGCTGGCGAACGGCTGCCCAGGGCCGGATTTGGACCCTCGGCCCCCTGCTCCCGAAGGCGGCTGCCGCTGTGCCTGCAGGGCTGAGAGGGTCGCTCCCAAAGACGTTTGAGAGATAACGTTCAAGGGGGGCGGGCGAAGATGCAGCCCTATGCACTCCGTATCTGAGTATTCGGCTTCCCTGCTGGGGCTATTCATCGCGTGTGGAGGGGGGATCTCTATGGCGCGTTTGGTGAAGGTAAACGGCTTCATGGCTTGGACCTCCTTTTGTGGTCCTAGTCTGGGCTATTCTGCGGACGGATCCCGCAGGAGTAGTGTTTAGATGGATTCGCGGGATTACGTTGCAGCAGTCCGGTCCAGGTCTGGTCCGGAGGGGAGTCCAGGAGTTGGGTTGAGAGCGCTGCTGGGGGGGCGCAGCAAAGGAAAAGGCCGAGGAGTGAGCCTCGGCCTTGAATTTCTATGACTAATTTATGTGTTATTTCGCTGCGAGAGACAGCGAATCAAGAAGTTTTGTCATGGCAAGTTCTATAAGCTCGTGATTCGCTTGCGTATTAACGGGTTTTTCATCTATAACGCAGTTCCAGTTCCCCTGCTCAATACAAATCAATCCATCAATATTTGTAGACCTACAATCACTTTCATCGTCAATCGCATTGCTTATAACAAAAGAGCCATACTTTCTGGCATATTGAGCCCTTTTGGGGCCAAGCGCCATAGTAACAGGCTCATGGAATAAATCACTTGATATTGCAGAAGATTGGCCTGTCCATAATACATTGCCATTATTGGAGTCAATCAATACTGCGTCAATGTTGGTAGAAAGAGGTTGATATTTTCTTGCGGAACATGACCCATTATCTAGGGTTAGCATCGGTGCTTTTTGAAACCCAAGTTCTATTGAGCGAAGCAATAATACCGCTGATGTATTGGTAGCTTTCCCCAAAATTAAGGCGGTCTGAAGTAGGGTCGACTTTCCTTTTTTATATAATTCATCAAGGCGACGTTGCACTTCTTTATCACTGGCAGCCGCCTCTAAAGAAGCTTGACTCACTGGTTGCCAATTGCTGTCGAGAAGGGCCTTCTCTGCGGCAGAAAGCGCGACATTGTAATCTGTGGTTTGAACGATTCCAGCCCGTGTTTCTCCAGATCGTGATGAATAATTATCGATCTCATTTGTTAGTGTCCCACTAACCTGTTCAATAGAAGTAGGGCTGAGCACTAAAATGCGTTTTGATGCAAGTGAAACTGGGCGTTTTGTTGATTTAACAGGCGGTGGCTGTGTTGGGTGAATAATGCCAGTTACTGTTGTGGCGGCACATCCAGATAAAAATAGACATAAAGCACAAAAAACAATTGCCCTGCGAGGAGTCATGTTAAATCCCCTTTCGAAAACCTATTGTTACTATCGGCAAATAACAGAATTTTTAAGGAAATGCAAGATACCCATTCTTTCCCAAAAACAATTATTATTGCCACCGACGCCCCCGATGACTTGATGCCTCCACAGGGTATCTCCGCCCCGGACATGTCCCGGAGAGAAACCCCCAGACCAGAATCATGCTATGCCTGAAAGGGTGAATTCAGGAGGGTAGGCTAAGGGCTGCCGAACGGCTGCCCAGGGCCGGATTTGGAGCGGAGACAAAAAAAGAGAGCGACCCCGGGAAGGTCGCTCTCTTTCTATTGATGGTCGGGGCGAGAGGATTTGAACCTCCGGCCCCCTGCTCCCGAAGCAGGTGGTAATGCTTTCTCAGCTTGTTTCTCCTCGTCTCACATCATCCCTTGAATCGTTCGCAATATCTTGATTTCTCTTGGAATGCCTGCTAAAAGCTGTTTCAGGAAATCTCAGGGCAGCTCACTGTTGCGCATCGAAAAACGGCAACAAAACGGCAACAAAATTTGGGGCAGGGGGTCTCATGGCCGATCAATTGACTGACATGTTCATTCGCAAGCTTGTTCCCGCTGAGAAGGAATATACCCGTCGCGAAAAAGGGGGGTTCGGAGTCCGGGTACTCACCTCGGGGCGAAAGATATTCTTCTATCTGTATCGACTTGATGGCCAGCGCAAATTCCTCAATCTTGGTACCTACAGGGAGAAGGGCTACCCCGACGGGCGAACTCTTGCGGAGGCACGCGCTAAATATGAGGCCGAGAGTTCCCAAGTGAAAGCGCTCAAGGCAGGACGTGCCGAGGGGGCCGATCCGGTAGCCATCAAGAAAAGGAAACGCGCCGAGAGGGAACTGGAGCGTAAGGCCCATACCATCGATGAACTCATCAAGGAGTATCTGACTCGGCATGCCAAAAAGTTCAAGCGATCATGGAAGGAAGACGAGCGGGTTCTTAACCTGGACGTCCTGCCGGTTTGGGGAAAGATGAAAGCCCATGAGATCACTAAGCGGGACGTGAACGTTTTGTTGGAGAAAATCGTCGACCGGGGCGCCCCGGTAATGGCCAACAATACCTTCAAGATCGTACGGCGAATGTTCAATTACGCTGTGGAGAAGGACATCCTCCTGTATTCTCCGGCAACAGGCGTCAAGATGCCCTCACCCAAGATTGCCCGTCAGCGAGCCCTCTCCGAAGATGAGGTGAAAGCCATCTGGGCAAGTCTTGGTCCCGCGAATATTTCTGATCCAGTTCGTCGGGCACTGAAACTCATACTGGTGACCGCGCAACGTCCGGACGAAGTGGCCGGCATGCATGCTGGCGAAATAGATGACCGCTGGTGGACCATTCCCGGCGAGCGAACCAAGAACGGCAAGGCCCAGCGGGTTTACTTGACGAACTTGGCACTCGAACTGATCGACGGCGTGAAGTATGTCGACCCAGAGACCGGTGAGGAAAAGTCGAAGACCTTTATCTTCCCTTGCCCGCATAAGAAGAAAACCCAGCCAATCGGTCGCCATGCCTTGTCCAAGGCGATCCTCAATAATTGCCCGTCCGGCTGCATGAACAACTGCGAGAAGTGCGCGATCGAGGAGTGCAAGAAGGATGGGCGGGCGCTCAAGGAAAAGAACAGGCTGGGCATCCCCCATTTCGTTCCGCATGACTTACGGCGGACGGCGGCAACTTTCATGGCTCAGAACGGGGAGCTTGACGAGGTGATCGACGCCGTGCTGAATCATGTCAAGCAAGGGGTCATCAAGGTTTACAATACCTACCGCTACGACAAGGAAAAGCAGGCAGCCCTTGAAGGGTGGGAGCGCAAATTGCGGGCGATCGTCAGTAATACCAAGACCGACAACGTCGTGAGCATCAACAAACGACGCAAAGGATAATTTGCAGACTGAGGGTACATTGTAATAGGTATCCCGGGAACGGGCGGTCTCTTTTCCGCCCGCTACGATTATAGGCAGCATACGAGTGTCATGAAACAGGAGCATTGAGGACCATTTTGTATCGGTAGCGGATGGGGGACTGAGTATCGCGACGCAATCTGTGAGATAGGAGAAGCGCTGTATTTTCGTGGGACTATTAATGCTTTACTGAGTATCTTGGTGTTTGATAATAATTGTTTGTCTGGGGGCAGGACGGATCAATTCACGGTGCAGGGCAGACGGATTGCCGGAGGGGATAGAGGATATACACAAGCCATCTTTGCTTGCCAATGGTGGCTTTTTCTGCGTTCATTGTCGCGTGTTTTATATTTAAACCTGCTGAGGTTGGCACTGCCAACGAGAAGGCTAGAATTGGAAATCAAATGAGCACTGCAGGGATACTTTCCAACCGTGGTGATATCTATCAGACTCTTGTTGCTTTCGATTGGGCATTGACCGTCTTGTCAGATCAAGAATTTCAATGGCTCGAAATAGATTCGACGACCTATCTGGTAGATGATGTTGTAATTGGCAAATCCGACGGCACCTTTATTTGCTGTCAGTGCAAAAAAAACCAGACCGATTTCAGTGCATGGTCGATAGCCAATCTTGCGGATGAACTCGACAAGGCTTCCCTGGCTCTCGCTAGAAATCAACAAGTCAAAGTTTGCTTCTATTCGCGCAGCGAGTTTGGCGCACTCGCTAAACTACGGGAATACAGCACCCTATATTACAATGAGGCCGACTATCGTGCGAATTTGACCCGAGAGCATATAAAAACAGATACCGACTTGGTCGCTCGCATCGCCGCTAAGGCGCCTGGTCTTTCGGTCTATGACTTCCTACGCCGCGTCTCCTTCGAAATTAGTCCCGATTTTGATCGCATGGAGGCTTTGCTGCGTGAACGTTTGCGCCAAATGGCGAGCAACTCAGATGCTGCTTTCAACGCTCTTTGGACACGTCTGGACAAACTTGGTGGACGTATGGCGGGCGGCAACCTATCCGCGTCCACCCAGCATCGCCTGACCAAAGACGACCTCAAAGACATTCTCCATCACTCAGGAGCAATGCTGGCTCCGATCATACCCATCGCACAGGTGCGGACATCATTTTCCGGCACTTCAGCCATCGGCAGGTCGTGGCTTCGGGATATTGCTGGGCAGCGCATTTCGAGCCCAATCGTGAACGAACTCTTAGCTGCTATCGATGCAAGGAAACGCAGTATCCTGCTTACGGGGCTTCCGGGTTCCGGCAAAACCTGTGTGATGCTGAATTTGCAAGAAGCACTAGAGAAGCGATCGCAAACCCAAGCGGATATAGTGCCACTCTTCATACAGTCGCGCGAATTCGCTGACCTGGAGACAGCACAGGAGCGCCATGCACAAGGACTGCCAGAGAAGTGGGTGGAGCAGGCTGCCCGGTTAGCAGAAGACGCGCAGGTGGTCGTGGTCATCGACTCGCTTGATGTTTTGTCCATCGCCCGCGAGCACAGCGTATTAACGTACTTCCTGGCACAAATTGACCAGCTGCTACTGATCCCCAATATCACCGTTATCACAGCTTGTCGCGACTTCGACCGCAAATATGATCGCCGTATTGCCGCGCGGCAGTGGGGCTGTGAGTTTCAGTGCCTGCCGCTGGACTGGGAGATCGAGATTGCCCCATTACTCGAAAAGCTCGGAATCGATTCGACTACTATTGACCACGTTACACGTGAACTAATCCGAAATCCTCGTGAACTGGCCCTGTTTGTCGAACTGGCCCAGCGAGAAGGCAGCTTCAACGTGGTTACCAGCCAAGCGCTGGCGCAACGCTACCTTGATACTATCGTGCAGGCCGATCCAGCGCTGGGGGACGCGGCAATGCAAGCGATTGAATCCATCGCTAATGTAATGCTGCAATCACGCACTCTGTCAATTCCCCGTCAACGTTTCAGTGCTTCGCAGGACATCCTGCGTCAGCTGCACAGTCTCAATGTCCTACAAGATACCCATGATGGGAAATTGACGTTTGGTCACCAAACACTCCTGGATGTGCTGGTGATATGCGGTGCTATTCGCCGAGGGGTCTCGCTCAATGAGTTCATCCAAGGTTTGCCGCCCGTGCCCTTTGTGCGACCGAGCATACGAAGCTTTGTCGCACAGCTGGCGACGGGAGATCGTCGTGAATTCAGGAAGCAACTACGCGCGGTACTGACGGGTACTGTAGCCTTTCACATCCGACGCTTGATTGCAGAATCGTTCTCCCAGCAGAAACCGCAGGATGATGACTGGCCGCTGATAAGAGACTTGCGCGCCAAGCATCGCGAGGTGTTTCAGGTGATTTACACCCAAGCATCGTTGCTTGAGTGGCATCACTTCTGGGGTTCTCATTTGGTTCCCGTGCTGAAGGAAATGCGTGATGCCGAGGGAATGACCGTTCATGTCCATCGGATAGCACAGTGGAAAAATGAAGATGCTGCTGGGGTATTGACATTTTGGATGGAGACGCTGTCGCTGGATTGGCTGGATAGCGAAAGAATCGCCGAGCAATTGGTTTATTCTCTATCTGATTTCAAGACAGAAAATTTGCTACTTGTTGTTCCTTTGCTTGAACAGCTACTTAGTATGCCTAAATCAGAGCATAGCCTATTGGGTCGTATCGTTGCACGTTGCGTTGCCGCTGGCGCTGTTGATGACAGAACGCTTTGGCGCTATATCGCTAGCGATATCACAGAAGACGAGGTGATGAAATTTCATTTTGACAACAAACTGCATTGCCAACCCCATGAATTTGGAGACAAGAACGAGAACTTCCTAAAACAGCGGATGGTGCAATCCACTACCTTACTCGATTTGGCGCTGGCAACAATTGAGCAATGGAGCCAAATTCAGTCCGCTCGCTACGGAGAGACCTGTTCCCACGGATACCTAAGCAATACCTCATACGATGATGTCCACTCCCAGCACGATGATCGACACGTGGATGGCGAGCGGATGCTTTTCGATGCGATTGAGGCAGCAGTTCTCGATCACGCCCAAAAACACTCCGACTGGTGGCAGCAAAATCGAGAACGCCTGTGCTTTAACCACGAAGGTGCATTACGTTACTTCGCCGTCCTCGCGCTCACAAATTCTCCTCAGCCCAATCTTGACTTGATCGGCCGTCTGCTGTGCGACAAAAGCTTCCTGGAATTCGAACTCTCTTACGAACTAGCCCAACTGATCCAAGCTGCATTCATTTACCTGGATAGCCACACACAAGACGCCGTAATGGCAACAGTGCAAACCGTAAGGGAGGAGCGAGAAAATGTTGAGGGTACAAGTACTTGGATATTAAAAGAGCGAGCCGAATATATATCCGCCATCCCATGTCATCTGCGCTCAGTGGAAGCCCAGACGATACTGGATGCTTGCGTAAAAATATTTGGGACGCTGATTAGACAGCCGTCCATTTACAGGCGTAGTGGCACAGTCACCACCCCCTTTTCATTTGAGGTGTTTCTGAATGCCAGCGATGAAGGCGTAATTCGTTTGCTGGCGCACTACGCTGGATATAAAAGAATTTTTGATGATTTTATGGTCGGAGGGGAGGAGCAGGTCGGCGGACAACTGCGCGAGGCTTCCTCTCGCCATCCATCGCGATTCTTGAGGTTGCTGACAGCAGATTGGACAAATATTTCAGCGAAGTTTCGCGACGACATCATGGACGGTATCGCCAACTACCTGGCGCATCGCTATGGCAACTTGCAAACCAACGGTAATTGGGTGCCGATCGAAGAACTCGAGGCTCCCGTCTTGGCAAATCAAATCCTTGACGAACTGGAGAGACATCCCTCCCACTGGCAACTCAATCGCTCCGCAGCCAAAGCTCTGAAAGCCTGCGCACATGTCCTTCAGGATACACAAAATGCGTCACGGCTTGTTTTTTTGGCAATATGCTTTGGAGGTCATAGGGAGCAAAGTAATATTCGAGGCGATTCGGTCGATCTGATTACCACCGGTATTAATATGATGAGTGGAAATGTTGCCGAAGCCTTGATGATTTTGGCCAATAATTTTCAAGAGCGCGGCACCGCATTACCCAAATTGTTGCCACCCACGCTGCGTCGATTTGCCAGCAATGAACACCCTGCGATCCGCGCCCTGATTCTGAGACGTTTGCCATATCTCCAAAGCAAAAATTCCGAGTTGGGTTGGGAATTATTTTGCCTTGCCATGCAGGATTCTGTGGGGCTTTGGCAGTCCGCCGAACGTTGCCTATATTACGCGTACCACGATCATTTTGAAAAGGTTGCACCCTTGCTTGAGCGCATTTGTCGCGAGGGAAGTAAGAAGGAAATGGAAACTTGGGGGCGCATCTCGGCCTTATCTGCCATGACTGGCCATCTCGACTTTGCCAATTTGCTTGGTGAATTGAACACTCTGGATATTACGGAAGCGTGGCAGGGCGCAGCGAGTGTTTGGACTCACCCTGAAAATATCAGACAGCATTGCGAGCAATGCTTTTCAGGTATTGAGGCGGGACTAAAAGCAGGTAGCCCTCATGCAACGGCTGTCGCTCGACATGTAGGCAATATCTTCCGGGATGATACGTCGCCTATCTCCATCCCGATAGAATTGATTCGCCTCTGCTTTAGGGCGTTTGAAAGCGATACCGAGTACAAACATCACCGCCTGTTCAACTTTAACGAATGGCTCAACGCCATTTCGCAACGCGACCCGGAGATTGCCTTAGCCGTTACCGAAATATATTTGGGATATGTTAGTCGTGCCAAGCCATATTTTTACGATCATGAAAATCAACTTGTCCAGTTAATGACCCGGCTTTTTGCCGAAGCCGAGGAAAGGGAGGAAGCCGACCACGGTGCTATGCTTAAACGAGTGGTTTTGGTGCAAGATTTGTTGTTGTCATTAGGAGTGAATTCTATCAATGATTGGCTAAGGACGGCTGAGAGGCAATAAAGAAAAAGAAGTTCTTAACTACATGCCTATAAAGTGTCGGGGCAGACCGTAAGCGTATGCCCCTTTTTCACGCTCGCTCTGATTGTAGGAATAATCACGGAATGTTATAAAGCAGGGGTTGCCAGCCCCCGAGCAGGAGCCTCCATTACGTGACCGCCAACGCCATGCACACCATAGAGCAGATTGAATCCCAGCTCTGGGAAGCCGCCGACCAGCTGCGGGCCAATTCCAAACTGACCTCCAGCGAGTACTGCATGCCAGTGCTGGGGATTATCTTCCTCCGTCACGCCAGCAACCGCTATGAGGGGGCGCTGGCGCAGATCAAGGCTGAGCAGGCCGCCGGGAAGATGCCGAACCGCCCGCTGGTGAAGGGGGACTTCATCAAGCGTCGTGCCTTGATGCTCCCCGAAAATGCCCGTTACGACTCTCTGCTGAAACTCCCGACCGGTGTTTCTCTGGGCTCGGCACTGGTGGAGGTGATGAATACCATCGAGGCGGAGTTCGAGCCGCTCAAAGGGCAGCTCCCCAAGGATTACGACCGTTTCGAGAACGACCTGCTGGAGCATTTGCTGCGCACCTTCGACAGTGACGCGCTGCGCACCGCCAGCGGCGACATCTTCGGGCGAATCTACGAATACTTTCTGATGAAGTTCGCCATGCAGGGGGCGCAGGATAACGGCGAATTCTTTACCCCACCCTCTTTGGTACAAACCATCGTCAACGTCATCGAGCCCGATCACGGCATTGTTCTCGACCCCGCTTGCGGTTCCGGCGGCATGTTTGTCCAATCCAGCCACTTCATCGAGCGGCATGGGCAGGACACCGGCCACAAGGTCACCTTCTACGGGCAGGAGAAGACCGCCACCACCATCCGTCTCGCCAAGATGAACCTGGCGGTGCACGGACTGGAAGGCGATATCCGCGAGGCCAACACCTTCTACGAGGATATCCACCCGATCTGGGGGCAGTGCAACTTCGTCATGGCCAATCCGCCGTTCAACGTGGACATGGTCGATGCCGAAAAGGTCAAGGACGATCGCCGTCTCCCCTTCGGTCTACCCGGGGTCAACAAGGCCAAGAAGGTCAGCAACGGCAACTATCTGTGGATCTCCTACTTCCACAGCTATCTCGGACCGGAGGGCCGCGCCGGCTTCGTCATGTCGTCGCAGGCGTCCAGCGCCGGGCACGGCGAGGCAGAGGTGCGCCGGAAGATCGTCGAGACCGGCGATGTCGACGTGATGATCGCCATCCGCTCGAACTTCTTCTACACCCGCACCGTGCCGTGCGAACTCTGGCACTTCGACAAGGGGAAGCCGGCAGAGCGCCGCGATCAGGTGCTGATGCTCGACGCCCGCAACATCTACCGCAAGGTCACCCGCAAGATTTATGACTTCTCTCCCGAGCAGCTCGCCAACCTGACGGCCATCGTCTGGCTCTATCGCGGCCAACAGGAGCGCTTTCTTGGCTTAGTTCAGGAATACCTCGCCGCCCTCTGCCGGGAGGCCGATGCCGTCGCGCCGGAGTTGGCAACCTTCGAAAAGTCTCTCGCCGGCCTGCAAGCGCTGTTTGCAGAGTTTTCTGACTCAGTAAAAAAAGAGAAAACCATCTCTCCGGAGCAGAAGAAGGGGCTGGCGGATGCCTTGGCGGAACTGACCGAGGCCGACAGCGCCTATCAGGCCGATCGGATAAAGCTGCTGGCGGACCTCTCCGATTTCCTCAAGACATACAAATCCAATTTGCCGACGAGCAACGTTGGCCAGCATCAAGCGCGGACGGTATTCGATCCGTTGGCGGAACGGCTGCGCGGCTTGGTCAAGCAGGTCGATCTGCTCTACAAGCTGGCGACCCGGACGGCGCAAGTGACGCAAGATCTGGCAGGCATCGAGGAAGTGGCGGAGTTCTACGACCGGCGGACGGTCAACCGGCTAATCAAGCAACTTGACGAGGAGCGCAAGGAGGCGGTGGAACAGCTCAAGCACGCTGTTTACTTCCATCGGCAGATCCACTGGCTGCAGGAACGCTTTCCCAAGGCCGAGATGCGGGCCGTGCCGGGTCTGTGCAAGGTGGTAACCCGCGCCGAGATTGCCGCCGCCGACTGGAGCTTGACCCCGGGCCGCTATGTCGGCGTCGCGCCTCCCGAGATCGACGAGGACTTCGACTTCGAGCAGACGCTGCGGGACATCCATGTCGAGTTGGCCGACCTGAACCGGGAGGCGGTAGAGTTGGCGGGAAGGATTCAGAAAAATTTTGAGGAGTTGGGGGTATGAGGTGGCCACTTGCCAAATTAGAAGAGGTGGCGCTACCCGGAAAAGGTGCAGTTGTCTCTGGCCCGTTTGGCTCAAACATCAGCAGTCGATTCTTCGTTGCTGAGGGAGTTCCTGTCATCCGTGGCAACAACCTTACATTTGGTGAGAGACGGTTTGTCGACGATGGGTTCGTTTTCCTCACGGAGGAGAAGGCACAGGAGTTTCGAAACTGTGAAGCCATTACTGATGATTTGGTTTTTACAGCGGCAGGAACGATCGGGCAAGTAGGCATTATCCCTTCGGCTGCACGTTTTGAGCGTTACATCATCTCGAACAAGCAGCTTCGCGTCCGTTGCGACCGAAATAAAGTCAATCCGCTTTTTCTCTTCCAGTGGTTTACTACACTCGAAATGCGACAGCACATCATCAATAAAAATACAGGCTGCTCAATCCCTCTCATCAACCTGGGAATTCTGCGCGGGTTGCCGGTGCCATTGCCGTCGTTGGAGGTTCAGGATCGTATCGCCTCCACCCTCTCCACCTACGACGACCTGATCGAAAACAACCGACGGCGGATAGTGTTGCTGGAAGAAGCGACGCGGCAGGTGTATCAGGAGTGGTTCGTGCGTCTGAGCTTCCCCGGCCATGAGCACACCCGGATTGTGGATGGCGTGCCGGAGGGGTGGGAGAGAATCTCCGTGCCTGAGATCATTGACATAAACCCTAAAGTACAAGTAGAGAGCGGCAAGCAAATCTATTATGTGCCCATGTCGAGCCTCTCGGAAGTTGGTATGACGGTAGACAGCTCTGGGTTCGAGAACAGAACCTCACATACTGCGGTGAAGTTCCGCAAAGAGGATGTCTTGCTTGCCCGAATCACACCCTGCCTTGAAAATGGCAAAACAGCCTTCGTTCATTTTCTGGACGAGAATGAGGTCGCTTGTGGTTCGACAGAGTTTATTGTGTTACGTGGTAGAAGGGTCAGTCCCTATTTCACCTATTGCCTCGCGCGATCCTATGATTTCAGGGAAAACGCCATAAAGAGCATGGTTGGTTCATCTGGTAGGCAGCGCGTGCAGACGTCGTGTTTCGAAAAATTTGCGCTTGCTCTGCCGCCAAACACACTGCTTTCCCAATTCGATGAAACAGCTAAGGGGTGCTTTGCGCAGATTGCCAATTTGACAAAGCAGAACCAAAAACTCCGCGTTGCTCGCAACCTGTTGCTGCCCAAGCTGATGAGTGGGGAGATAGCGGTATAGGAGGGGAAAATGGATCAAGGCTTATTACGAGAGCTTGCCACAAACCATCTGCTCCCGCTGTTCTCGGGTGCGGAGCTTCTTGCGGCCCCTGTGGAGTCCACCCCCCAAAGGCAACGCGTTGCCCTAATGAACCCATGTACAATCAGGTTCAAGGTTGCAAAAGAAGACGACTATCAGCTTTTGTTACATCGCAGCCAAAAATTTGGTCTTGTACGGGAAGGTCTCGTAACCGAGAAAAATGTTGTAGATGCTTTTGTTGATGTCGTTCGTGAGATTGAGCCTGGGCTTGAAACAAGTTATCGAGCTGACTTGTTGTCAACTTTTCAACGCCGTGTTGTTGTCAAAGCGATAGGTGAAACAAGGGCACAAGGTGCTCTTTTGGAGGCGATAGATCAACTAGCGCTTTGGGCAACAAGACTTTATGAAGGGAAGCCGATAGTTGCGGCTTTTGGTTTTGTTCCTGACCCAGAAGGCGGCAGCAGTTCCTTGCTGGATATTTGCAAGGAGGACTTTGGGGCGGTTATGAGCAATGGTTTTGACACATTGCTAGTTTTTGATTTTCAAGGCCGGCTAATAGGTCATGAGTCACTTCCACTACCAGAAACAACGCCGAGCTTTACCCCATATCGTCAGGGGCAGATAGCTGCTTGGGCAAGTGGAGGGCGAATTGCCCTTGTGTTGAATCGCCTCGGCGAAATTCTTGTATTCAAAGATCAACAACTCCTGTTTGCTCGGAGATCGGGGGTTTGGCACTTCTTGACTCATCGACCAATACTAACTCAGATGGCAAGACCGGATAGAGAAGAGGTTCGTCTCGCAATTTACGAAAGCGCATTGGATGCTTCTTTTGCGAGAACGGGAGCTTGCATTGGAGTTGTAACAAGCAGACACATGAGAATTTGGCAAGGGGTTGCACCCAAAACTGATGATCATTTGGATGCGACTGAACCGCCAAAAGCAAGAGCTTTGGCAAAAATGGTCGACGGCCAATTGTTTCAGAATCTTGATCGGCGGTTGCGACAAGAATTGCTGGCAATTGACGGTGCTACGATGCTCTCCCCAACAGGGAAGATTCTTGCTGTTGGGGCAATTCTGAGGGTCGATGGAGGAAGTTCAGGCGGTGGCCGTCTTGCTGCGGCAAAAGCTTTGAGTAGCCTTGGCCTTGGAATAAAGGTCTCACAGGACGGGGGTATTAAAGGCTTTCATGATGGCAATGATGAAGCAAGCTTTTTGATTATGTAATCCTTTGGCAACAATAGGGCTAGGGTAGGTCTATGCGCTTCGAAGGTCAAAACAGCGATAAAAAATCACTTCGCACTGTGACAGGCAAAAAGGCTGATTTCCCCGAGCTTGCCAAGGACTGCGTCGCCTTTGCCAACGCTCAGGGAGGACGGTTGCTCATCGGCATCGAAGACAAGGCGAGCCTGCCTTCCGCAGACCAACGCATCAAGCCGGAACTGCTGGATACCATCCGCAAACGGATTGCCGAACTGACGGTCAACGTCGTCGCGCTGCCGAGTATCGTACAGGCCGAGAATGGCGGCGAGTACATCGAGCTGAGAGTGAGTCGTAGCCAGAGCGTAGCCTCCACCTCGGACGGTCGCTACTTCCTCCGTGTCGGGGATCGCAGCCAGCCGATCGTGGGAGATGACGTGCTGCGCCTTGCCGATGAACGACCGGGACGCCCTTGGGAGACAATGGATAGTCGTGTGCCCCGTGGGCAGGCGGACGGCGGAAAACTCGAAGCCTTCGTGGCCTCGATCCGCAACTCGGACCGGGTTAAGAGTTCGGTCAAGGAGAAGAGTCCCGACGAACTGCTTACCCACTACGGGGTGGCCGAGGGGACAACCCTGACCCACTTAGGCGTACTCATTCTCGGCACCGCCAGCCAGAGACGCAATCTCGGCACGGCGCCTCTCGTGCAGGCGATCAAGTACGACGAAATGGGCCAGAAGATCAACAAATGGCTCTGGGACGACTACGCCCTCTCGCCGGTTGAACTGGTTGATGCTGTGTGGCGGGAGGTGCCGGATTTTAGGGAGAGCTACGAAGTTGCCGAAGGGCTGTTCCGCCGGCAAGTGCCCGCCTTCGATGAAAAGGTCATCCGCGAATTGCTGGTCAATGCCTTGGTGCACCGCCCCTACACTCAGCGCGGCGACATCTTTCTCAACCTGCACCCGGAACGGCTGGAAATTGTCAACCCCGGGCGCTTGCCGCTGGGCGTCACACCCCAAAACATCCTACACGCCAGTCGCCGCCGCAATGAGGGGCTTGCCTCCATCTTTCACGACATGGGCTTGATGGAGAAGGAGGGGAGTGGCTACGACATGCTTTATGACCGACTCCTGTCATCGGGCCGGCCCGCGCCGATCCCCGAGGAAGGCCCGGACTCCGTAAAGGTGACGATCAAGCGGCGCATCATGAAGCCGGAGGTGATTCGACTCGTCACCGAGGCCGACGGACGTTTCCAGCTGGCACAGCGGGAAAGGATTACCCTGGCGGCGCTCGCTCAATCCGAAGGACTTACGGCGCGTGAATTGGCTGATCTGCTCGAAGTGGGCAATGTGGAGGAGTTGACCCCGTGGTTCGGCAGATTGCTTTCCTTGGGATTGGTAATGTCCGCTGGCCGGACAAAGGCGACCCACTATTTCGCTGCACCGGAACTGCTTCGCAATTCCGGTATCAAGTTGCCAACAACATTGAAGCGAATAGAGCCGCATCGGTTGCAGGAGCTGGTGCGTGAAGATCTGCGGCGCTACCCGCAATCGAAAATAGGGGAAATCAGCGGTCGGATCGGGCCGGAGGTCAACAGGTCGCAGTTGAAAAAGACTCTGGCAGAGCTGGTAAAGCTTGGCGTTGCAATAATGGAGGGGACACGCAGCGGAGCCCGCTACCGACTAACAGACTGATAACCGAGCGAGAGCACTAGAATTAAAAACCAAGAAAAAACCAAAGATGTCTATGGAAAGTGGAAAAATAGGCGATTCTCGTTCGTAACATACTGTTATCGCTCGGCTATTTCTGTGAAGCGCTTTGGGGAATGAACCAAGCTCGATCCAAACGGCTGAACCAAACTTGATAAGTGGCGTTGCTGTCTTCTGAGAGGGCGGGATGATTACTGACATCAACAGCGAAGACCGGCTGGTTCAAGCCACCTTTGCCGAGCATCTCGAAAAGGAACTCGGCTGGGAGAGTGTCTACGCGTGGAATCAGGAAACCTTCGGGCCCGATGGCACCTTGGGGCGAGCCGATACGCGCGAGGTGGTCCTCAAACGCGACCTGCGTGATGCCATTACCCGACTGAACCGCGAACTTCCCGCAAAGGCTGTCGAAGAAGCCGTCGGCAAGCTGACCCACCACGACTTCTCCCGTTCCCTCCTGCAGCACAACCAGACCTTCTACAAGCTGATCCGCGAGGGCGTTCCGGTCAGCTACCGGGATGCCGGCGGCAACTTGCGCCATGCGCAGGCCCGGGTCATAGACTTCCAGAACGGGACGACCGCCGGCCAGCCGAACAATCGCTTTCTGGCGGTGCGGGAGCTGAAGATCACCGGAGTGCGTACCCCGAACTACAACCGCCGTGCCGACCTGGTCTGCTTCGTCAACGGTCTGCCGGTGGTCTTCATCGAACTGAAAGCGGTCTACAAAAACATTCGGGCGGGCTTCGATGGCAATCTCAAGGACTACCTCGATGAGCACGTCATCGCCCATGCCTTTCACCACAACGCCTTCCTGATTGTCAGCAACGGTCACCGGGCACGCTACGGCTCAATCACCAGCCAGTGGGATCACTTTGCCGACTGGAAGCGTCTGGATGAGCGCGACAAGGGTGGAGTCGAGGCCGAAGTCCTGCTGAACGGTATGCTGGGCAAGGAGCGGCTGCTGGACATCCTCGAAAACTTCATCCTGTTCGACACCAGCAAACCGGGAGCGGTCCGTAAAGTCGTGGCTCGCAACCATCAGGTGTTGGGGGTCAACAATGCCGTCGCCTCGGTTCTCCACCAAGAAGAGCTCAAGCGGCAATTCCCGCCGGAGGAACGGCTGCGTTACCGGGTGATAGAGTTGCCCCGCGAGCAGGCCACCGACGCCGACCTGCAGGCACTGTTGCCTACAGATGAGCCAAAAGTTCTGCAGCTTCCCGAAGCGGCCCATCCCGATCTCGGCAAGCTGGGCGTGTTCTGGCACACGCAGGGGGCCGGCAAGTCCTACTCGATGGCGTTCTTCACCGAGAAGGTGCGCCGGACAATCCCGGGAAATTTCACCTTCGTGTTGATGACGGATCGCAACGACCTGGACAGCCAGATCTACCGAACCTTTGTGGGCTGCGGAGCCGCCGACGAACAGACCCCTCGGGCCAGTTCCGGCAAAGAACTTGAGCAACTCCTCAAGCAGAACCATGGCTATATTTTCAGCCTGATCCACAAATTCAATCAGGACGTCAATCCGGACGAGCCTTACAGCCGCCGCGATGACATCATTGTCATCTCCGATGAAGCCCACCGAACCCAAGCCGGCAAGCTGGCCCGCAACATGCGGCTGGCCCTGCCGAATGCCGCCTTTATCGGTTTCACCGGCACGCCGCTGTTCAAGCACGACCACCTGACCAAGCGGATCTTCGGCAACTACGTCTCCTGCTACGACTTCAAGCGCTCCGAAGAAGACGGGGCCACGGTCAAGCTGGTCTACGAAAACCGGGGAGAAAAGCTGGGAATCGCCAAGCTGGATTTGAACGACCGAATTGCCGATGCGATCGACCGGGCCTCTCTCGATCAAGATCAGGAAGCCTTGCTGGAGAAGCTGCTGGGCAAGGATTACGAGGTCATCACCGCCGATGACCGACTGGAGAAGCTGGCCGACGATTTCGTGGAGCATGCCGCCACGCGCTGGGAGTCGGGCAAGTCGATGCTGGTCTGCATCGACAAAATCACTTGCGCCCGCATGCATCAGCTGATCATCTCGCGCTGGCAGAAGAAGCTCGCCGACGTGCGGATGGAAATTGCCCTGCGTGCCGCCAAACTGTCTGCCGAGAAGAATGAGGAGATCCGGCAGCAGTTCCATGCCCAGCGTGATCGACTGCTGGCGCAGATGAAATGGCTGCAGGACACCATCATCGAGATCATCATCAGCGAAGGCCAGAACGAGGTCGCCGATTTCAAAAAGTGGGGATTCGATATCATCCCCCACCGGGCCATCATGAAGCAGGGCTTCGAGACCGCCGACGGTAAACGGGTGGATGTCGAGACGGCTTTCAAGAATCCGGAGCATCCATTCCGCATCGCCATCGTCTGTGCCATGTGGCTGACTGGCTTCGACGTGGAGTGCCTCTCCACTCTCTACATCGACAAGCCGATGAAAGCGCATACGCTGATGCAGGCCATCGCCCGGGCCAACCGACGCTATCCCGGCAAGGACTTCGGCCTCATCGTCGATTACAACGGCATGCTGAAGAGCCTGCGCGAAGCATTGGCCCAATATGCCCTTGGCGATGGCGGTGGCAGCGGCGAAGAGATCGTGGCGCCGATTGAAGAACGGGTCATCGCGTTGCAGGCAGCGATCGAAGAAACGGAAGCGCATCTGCGCAGTCTTGGATTCGACCCCGGGCGACTTCTTGGAGCTAAAGGGTGGACCCGCATTCAGGCGCTGGCGGATGCGGTGAATGCTGTCTACACCTCGGATGAGTCCAAACGTCGCTTCGAGATCATGGCACGACAGGTCTTCATTCGTTTCAAAGGGTTGCTGATGGAGCCGTCGGCGCTGATCTACGCCGAACGACACGACAATATCGAGGCGATCTACAAGAAATTGATCGAACGACGGGACACTGCAGACGTCACTGAACTGCTCAAACAATTGCACCGGATCGTCAATGAAGCCATCCGTGCACAGACGTCACAAGTTGCGGAAACCACCGATCCCCGCTTTTACGACCTGAGCAAGATAGATCTGGAGAAATTACGCGACGAATTCGCCAAAAAGGTGCGGCGCAAGGCAACGGTTCTGCAGGATATCCGCGAGATCGTCGAGCAGAAGCTGGCGGCGATGCTGCAATGGAATCCCAGCCGAATGGATTACTACAAGCGCTATCAGGAGATCATCGCCGACTATAATCGCGAGAAGGATCGAGTGACGATCGAAGAGACCTTCGCGAAACTCACTGAACTTGCCGCCAGTCTTGACGAGGAACAGCGCAAAGCCGTCGAGGAGGGCTTGAACGAGCAAGAGTATGCCCTGTTTAGTCTGCTGCTGCGCGAGGGAATCAGCAAGGCAGATCGAGAGCGAGTGAAGCAAGCCAGTCAGAAACTGCTACAAGAGTTGCAGAAGCTACTCGCCCCACTGGAGCAATGGACCCAGAAGGAGCAGACTCAGGCCGAGGTGGAGGTATTCATCCTCGACAACCTGTACGAGCTGCTACCGTCCCCGCCATTCTCTGAACTCGACAAACAAGCTGCGGCTCGGGAGGTGTATCGGTTCGTCTGGGATGCGAGTACGGCGGCGGGATTTACGGGGGCAAGAGTCCAGTAATGGACTTCAACGAGCTCAGGCAAATCTTCTATTTTCTACAGTATCAATTCTATCTGAGAAGTGAACGGGCCAGCAAAAAGAGCACTGTTGGCGCCTTGCCGAAGAGCACAATAGGCCTTTTCCTTTTCCGGCTTACCGAATACCCAGAGGAAGAGCACCTCCGCTGGGAGGTTATAGGAGACAAGTCCCGCTCTGTCGGTAGGAAGCATGGCTCGACAGGGCCAACGATACGACAAGGGAAATTAGCACGTAGACCGCGCACAGAACCTGCAGGACACTTTCCGCACCCATCTGAAGCCAGCAGGAACTGCGTCATATATCGAAGTAAGAAGAGAAGTTTACGCTGCCGATATATGTTGCTGGATTGGCCAGAAGGTTTCCGAATCGATCAGGTCGCATCACTTTACAAATCGATCGTCATTCATGACCTTGTCAACCGCTGCGGCCTCAGCTCATGGGAGGTGGCGAAATTTATCCTAAACAAGGAGATGCACAAGTGCTTTGACCTTCGTGGCAAGACACCTTGGGAAATAGTCTCAGGGCGGGTGTTCGAGCAGGCTCCTATCCTAGCTGTGTCAGGACTAGGCCCAGAATCCCCTCTCGACCCTGACGAGCCAGTAGAATCGATAGCGCAAAGATTCCTCGATAAGTTGATGACTAGCATCACCGATGGAACGCGTCTCTCAAAAAGGGATATTGTCGGTGAAGATAAACACGATCACACCCGAAAGATTTCCCGCGAAGTCCAAAGATATCTTCAACGAGCTGAAGGCCTTGCAGAGCTAGCAGCAACAGGCCAATTCCGCGAATTCCCCTCTTTTTTGAAAAACAGATAAAACCAGCCGCCTTTCTGCGCCCTGCCCCACCCCTCTCCCGCCAAAAACATTAGAAAATACTTACAAAAAGATCCTTACAAGACCGCGTTCATCGGTGGACCTATGCTTAGTCCCAAGCAACACCATAAACCATCATGAAGGAGAAAGCATTCTCACAAGACCAGTCGACGATCATTCACGCGCAATTTACGTTGCCCCAATAGAGCAGGCGCATGGGCTTGTATGCCCACCACAATCCTAGATGAAGGAGTAGAAATCATGAAATTTCTGCGAATCAAGCAAGTCAGTGACAAGACCGGATTGAGCAGGTCGACGATCTATCGGCTCGAGGCGGCAGGGGCATTTCCGAAGCGGGTTCAGCTATCGCAAGGAACAGTGGCTTGGCACGAGTCTGCTGTTGACGACTGGATGAAAGAAAGGATTCAGGCAAGGTAACCAATTGATTGAGCTTGACTATTATTCAATTTGGCAGTGTGTGTTTGTCGGCGAGAGCCACTCACTCTTGAAAAGGTAACAGCCATGTTTCAAGGAGACGATTCTACCTTGGCAGATAATGGGGAGACCATTGCCGCCGAAGTAATTGCTGCGGCCCTTGGTCGGTATATCCCAAAAGCAGGGGGCGGCTTTATGGCGTGTTGTCCTGCACACAATGACCGTAGCCCTTCTCTGTCAATCGACGTTAAAGACGGTAAGCTGCTCTACCGGTGCATGGCGGGATGCGATCAGCGTGCTGTTGGTGACGCACTGAAGTTACGCAATCTGTTTCCGGGCAAAAAAGCCCCGTCCATCACCAGCGCACGAGTGGAACGTGAAGTTTGGCAGCCTGTCATGCCCGTTCCAAATAGTGCTCCGCTGCCACCGACGGGTCACTTCAAAAATGGCAATCCATCTGCCCGTTGGCAATATCGTGATGTTGCTGGAAAACTGCTGGGCGAGATCTGCCGGTTTAATAAACAGGGCGGCGGCAAGGAAGTGCTTCCTCTCACCTTCTGTGACAGCGGCAAGCGGCGTGAATGGCGATGGCAAGCTTTTCCAGAACCTCGTCCACTATACGGCTTAGAACTGATCGGCGATGCAGATCATGTTGTAGTCGTTGAGGGTGAAAAAACGGCTGACGCGGCACGTCGGCTACTGGGAAAGAAACGGCCGGTTGTCACTTGGCCGGGCGGGTGTAACGCCGTAGGGAAGACTGACTGGACGCCTCTTTCTGGGAAGTTTGTCTGCATCTGGCCCGATGCCGACGAACCCGGGATAAAGGCGGCACTTACTGTTGCTGAAATTTTGGCGGGGTTGAGCTGTGTGACCAAAATTGTCGAGCCACCCGAGGAGGTGTCACAGGGTTGGGATTTGGCCGACGCCGAGGCGGGGAGGTGGACAGAACAACGGGTACGCGAAATCTTGAAAGCGGCGGTGGCAGCTAAAAATTTCAGGTCAAGACACTGCCAAGGGCAGCCAGAAAAAAAGGGTACCTATGACGAACTTGACCGCGAACAACCGGCACAGGAAGGCCGGCTACGCGTAGTCGATATTGCTGATTTCCTCTCTTTGGCCCTTCCACCACGCGAAATGCTTTTAGCACCTTGGCTTCCAAAGCAAGGCCTAGCTATGGCCTATGCACCACGAGGCCTTGGAAAAACACATTTCAGTCTTGGGGTCGCTTATGCCGTAGCAAGCGGCGGAACGTTTATGCGATGGGCAGCAGATGCTCCGCGCGGTGTCCTGTTCATTGACGGTGAAATGCCGGCCCGCGTCTTACAGGAAAGATTGGCGGCTATCACCGTCAGTCACGACAAGGAACCAACTGCACCTTTGCGGATCGTGACCCCTGATCTCCAGCCGCGTGGGATGATCGATCTTTCCCGTCAGGAGGATCAAGCCGAACTGGCCCCCTTCCTTGAAAATATCTCGTTGATCATAGTCGATAACCTTTCGACTCTCTGCAGAACAGGGAAGGAAAAGGATGGCGATGATTGGTTGCCAGTTCAGGGGTGGGCATTGCAACAACGTGCAGCCGGTCGTTCGGTTCTGTTCATTCATCACAGCGGAAAAAATGGTGAGCAACGGGGCACATCTCGTAGAGAAGATGTCCTCGATACCGTAGTGGCCTTGCGCCGCCCCGGCGACTATACACCCGATAGGGGAGCCTCGTTCGAGGTCCATTTTGAAAAGGCACGGGGTCTTTACGGTGAAGATACCAAGCCGTTTGAAGCAACATTGATCACGGCCCCAGATGGTCGTCAGCATTGGGTAATGCAGCCACTTGAAGATAGTACAGTAGAAAAGGTGGCAAAACTGTTGAGTGAGGGTGTCCGGCAAAACGACATTGCTGATCTGATTGGCGTGAACAAGGGGACAGTGAGCAAAGCTAAGAGTAAGGCCATGGCTCTCGGTCTGGTAAAAGTTTCCTAGTTTCCGCCCGTAAACATAGAAACCTGGAAACTTTTTGAGACAAAAGAAACCGGATCGGCAACTGGAGGGAAACAATGAATATCAAAGTCTTGGCAGAACGTATTCTAGAGGGAAACACCCGAGGAAACCGAAGTGAAACCTTTCGTTTCTCCGCTGTGAAACCGAAGGAACCTGAAAGTTCCCATGTTTGCTCTCCTATACAGGGCAACCGGGAAACCAGTCTTCAACGAGTGCTGAGCGAAGCTTTGGCCGAAACAGATCTGTTGGGTAGACCATGGCCGAGCGGACTTGTTGGCAACTTACCGATAGAAGATCGGAGTCGACTGCAGAAGATCGAGGAGCGGATCGATATAGCCGTCCTCAATAATGACGAAGAAACTTTGGCCGTGCTCCTGATCGAGTGGCGAAGCCTTTTGCTTGACCACCTCCACTGAAAGGGTCTCGATATGAGAACGAAGAGCAACAACGCTTTGACATACCAAAAGGCAATTCATGAGGAAATCAAAAATTTGGAAGAATGTCCTGAGGATACCGTTGCGGAAGTACACCTCGCGCTTTACAGAGAGAAGGCCCTGGCGGAACTGGAATCGGTTCCTCATCAAATTGTCGCGGGCGAATGTCTGCCGACAGACTACACAACCCACGATGTGGGGGAATGGGCTCCCGTAGACACGCTGATGCGGCCAACCAGTATTCATCAGACCGCCAGTCTCGATCGTCTATCTCTTGCCGAGAAAACGGGCTATCAGGAGCTTTGCATCGATGCAGCGGATACGATCGGCGCTCAAAATTCTCTGGAAAAAATGCTGGCTCATCAGATGGCTGTCTGTCATGTGGAGGGGATGAAGCTCATAGCCAAGGCGAACAAAACTCGTGACGTTGTTGTCGCTCAGAAGATCCTGAGTACCGCAACCCGCTTCATGGATATCTATTTGAAGGGGTTTGAGGCGATCCATAGGGTCAAGCGAGGTAATCGGCAGACAGTTGTTGTCAAGTACCAGCAGGTTAATGTGGGCGATGGTGGGCAAGCTGTGATAACTGAGCCAGCAGGGGGGATTGTAAGGAGGGGGGATGCTCAAAAATAAACGCTACCCTATGCAAGCCTTATTGATGGCTGAAAATTCTGTAATGGTTTGTGGGGCCAAGACCCGCTCTGGTGCCGCATGTAAAAATCGGCCAGTCGCCGGAAGAAAACGTTGCCGCATGCACGGCGGAACATCGCCGACAGGGGGGCAGCACTGGAATTTCAAGCACGGGTTTTATTCGAAAGAAGAGAAAAAATTGAGGGCCGAAAAAGAAGCCATAATGAGGATGTTGCTTAAGGATTTTTAGCCCTGTTGTCGGCGTTTGCAGCAAGCCGGGCAGCATTGATCACAAATTGGCGGTCAGCCTTACTGGCGATCCGGTCGAAAAACTTCAAGAGAGTTTTCCTCTCGTTAGAGGGCGTTCGGTATTCTGACGCAGACTCTGATACGGTTGGGGCCTTGTTGCCTTCGAAGAAAAACGTCACCGGGACCGTCAGTGCGCGGGCAATTTCCTGAATCCTCTCAACGCTGATCTTGTTTCGCCCGCTCTCGTACCTTTGAATTTGCTGGTACGACACCCCAAGTATTTCAGCCAGTCGCTCTTGAGACATGCCAACATCCTGTCGGCGAAACTTAACCTTCTCGCCAATCGCCCGACTGCTGAGGATCTGTTGAGTGTCCATGCCGGCGAATATACCAAACGGTAATCGCAGCCAAGTACCACAGATGGAGAGCAAAAATTCGCATGCAAAATACACTCATGACGTGTACTCTTGAGCCTTCTATTTCATTCGGAGGTTGGGGTATGCAAAGTCCGTTGTCGGGGTTATGTGAGGTTTTGAAGCTCGTGAAGTCTTCAGCATCCAGCTACCGTGAACAGTTACAGCGGAGCGAGGCGGTTACTCGAGCCGTACTTATTGATCCAGTCTTGCGTGCACTTGGCTGGGATGTCGCGAATCCGGCGACCGTTGAGGTCGAAAGGCCAATTTCTGCGGGAACTCTCTCGGGGCGGCTGGATTATTTCCTAAACACAGATAATCAGGACAAACCCATTGTAATCGAGGCGAAAAAGCTGGGGGAGCGCCTGGAAGCCTCTTTCCCTCAAATCGTTCAATATGCTTGCACGCTAAGGATCGACAGTCTTTTCCTAACAGACGGGCTTAGGTGGTTCCACTTCACGCAGGTCAGTTCCACCAACCATGAACCAACCGCTTCGATAGATTTAGGCCGCACAGAAAGTTCCGATTTGACAAAAGCCGCTGCTTTTTTCGTGGAACGATTGGATGCAGCACTGTACACCCCAGAAGCACAAAAAAACGAAGAGGTTTTGCAGGGCAAGATAGACAGCCTTGAAGCGCGGCTAAAACAGATGGAAAGACTCTGCCAGCAATTAACGGCAAGTAGTACCCCGGAAATAATTTCCTTGGCTCAGCAAGACACGAGAGAGAATTGGTTGTTGATCGGTGAGAGCTGGGATGCAAAAAAGAAGAAACCGGCCCGCTTCCGCTTGCCTGATGACGAGATCATTCCCGTGAGGAGTTGGACCCAGATACTCACGGAGTCTTGCAAGTTTTGTCTGACAAAAAACCAGCATTTGTTGAATCAATTGCCTATCTCTGACAGAACAGGGCGAGCGACAAAGCTCATAAGCTTTGACAGGCCCCCGTCAAATCTCAACAGTGATTCCTTTGTTGCCAACGATCAAGTCATCTACGTATGTACAAACTACAGCGCAAATGACGTCATTGCCAACGTGGCCTACCTGTTCGAAAGATTTTGCAGCACATCCCCGACAAGGGCTGCAATCGTTCTCGCAGAATAAGCTGTCATCAGCTCTGGCAATTTAATAGCTTGCATCTTGGGGTACATCTGGAGATTGTCGGGCGGAAAGACACGGCTCCATTGAACAACAGGGAAGTTGGAGTTCATAAATCAAGCCGCAGAGGAGGTAGCCAATGTCGAAAACAGCCGCCGAGGATTTGACAGAACGAAAGCGCACCATGATTGCCGAAGCATTGAGACAGGCGCAGGCAATCCCGGACAAAAAGCCCAGCAAGAAAAAATAGAGGAGCCAGACTCCTCTCCCGGAGAAAATAACCAGTGCAGGGCATCAATGGCCCTGCCGCACTTCCCATGAAAAAGAAAAAGGCGGCTACTCTGGGAGAGTAGCCGCCTTGAATGCTTTTTACGGTGGGCAATTACGCTGGGAAGTCTTTTCGTCTAACACCCTTGCGATTCTTTCTGGCGGGCCCAGCCTTCGGAAACTTTTTAATCTCATCCGCCACCCTGCTCAAGTCGATCGTGGCCAAGTCTTCCGGTGTGTTCCACGGCGAAGGAGGCGTCCATTCGCCGATATCGAAATCCTCCTTCACATATTGGCTAAATTTCCGATGAAACTCGCGCAGCAACTGCATTCTATCGAGTCTGGTTCGGAATCCCAGCTTAGGGGGAGGTGACGGGTGGGTATCGGGATCTTCCTCCCACACCTGAAAATCAACTTTGTCATTTTCTTCCGCCGCAGCAATCAGCGTGCGATGTCGTCCCTCTTCGTCGATTTTCCATATTGCAGGGAAGCGCCGATCGGCGATATCGGCCAGCCAATTGGCCATGTTGCCAAAAGGCGACCATGGCTCAGAGCATTGAATAATAACCCCTTGGCTCCATGTCGTGGTCATAAGTGCCAGCTGAATCCACCCGCATGTCGCATGCCCAAAGGCGATAGTAAGCTCGCCATCCCACCACCAGCTTGACCACGGTTCTCTGCTCTCGGGTGGAATGTATTTTTGCAAGTCGATCAACATCGTCATGATTCCTCCCTTTCCTTTGCTCAGAAACCCCCGAATAAAAGATTGCCATCTGATCTGGTGGCATGCTCTGCCGTTTCTGTCGGCAGACCAAATTTGCCTGTTTGCTCAAAAGCAAGGATGCCGTCGGCAGAGCATGGGCAATGCTCAGGCAATGCAACGGCAATGCAACGGCATAGCTAGGGCATTGCTAGGGCATTGCCGTTGTATTCGACCGTCTCGATTCAAAGATCGGGAGAGGGGTGGTTGGGCAATCAGGCTCGAAGAAAGAGGATCCGGAATGCTTCCAGAGTAGAAGGAATTATGCGGCAAGGAGAGGGAAAAGCGGCAACAAAGCGGCAACAAAATAAAAGACAAAAAGATAGGGGCTACGGTCTTGAACCGTAACCCCCTGTATTTACTGGTCGGGGCGAGAGGATTTGAACCTCCGGCCCCCTGCTCCCGAAGCAGGTGCGCTACCAGGCTGCGCTACGCCCCGACGTGGCTTCCAAGAAACAACGGAGGGGATAGATAGCACGGACGAGGTCGAAATGCAAGCGGAATCGCCCCTAGTCCAAACGGACCCAGCGCCCGGCGTCGACCTTGCCGCCGAGACCGTCCCAGCGACTGCCGATCAGCGTCTCCAGCGCGTCGAGCCGGGCGGCCGGGTGGGGGTGGGTCTTGTAGAGCAGCGCCAGCTGGTCGGCGTGGGTGTCCGCCCCCAGGCGGTCGAGCACGGCAAGGTAGGCGAAGGGGTCGTAGCCGGCGCGGGCCGCATACTGGATGCCGAGGCGGTCGCAGGCGAACTCGGCGTCCTTGTCGAGGGAGCGGGCATATAGTTCCACGCCGTTGCCGGCCAGCTGCTGGACCGTGGCGTTCTTCACCCTGCCGAGCAGGAACTCCTGGCCGAGGGCCAGGATCCGCTGCTGCTGCAGCAGCCTGACGTAGTGCCGTTCGTTGATGTGAACCATCTCGTGGCCGAGCACGCCGGCCAGTTCGGCCTCGCTGCCGAGCATCCGGTAGAGGCCGCGGGTGACGAAGATGTAGCCGCCGGGGGCGGCGAAGGCGTTGATGTCGTCGTTCTGGATCACCCCGAACGTCCAGTTGAGGCCGGGCCGCGGCCCCTGCGCCGCGACATACCGCCCGACTTGGTTGACGTAGCGCTGCACCGCATCGTTGCGCACCAGCGGGTAGGCGGCCAGCAGCCGCCCGGCGATCTCGCGCCCCAACGCCTGCTCGTCGGCATCGCTGACCGTGCCGGCCAGCGGGATGCCGTCGCCGCCGGTGCCGGCCGGCCCCAGCGCCTTGCCCAGTTCGGCGCCGAGCAGGTCGCCGAACTGCGGCGACTGACCCGGCCCGGCGCAGGCGGTGACGAGAACAACCACCACGACAGCAAGGAGGAAGCGGGTCATGGCGCACCTCCTCCCGCGCCCGCAGCCGGGACGGGGAGCGGCGGAATCTGCCGGGGGGCCAGCCCCTGCGCCCGGGCCAGGCGCTCGGCGTCCGCCGCGTCGACGCGGAAGCGCTCGGCGGCGGCAACGGCCGCCTCGCTGAAGGCCGCCTCCTGCAGCACCTCCTCGCCCAGCCCGCGCACACCGGTGGTGGCGACGATCCGGCCGGTCCCGGCCCGGCCGGTGGCGACCTGGGCGACGCTCCCGGCGCTGGCCGCCGCGGCCGGGGCGGTCCGGCGCACGCTGAGCATCCGGGCCCAGCCGAGCTTGCCGCCGGCCTTGAGCTGGTACCAGGCCCCCTCGCGCTTCTGGATGTCCACGGCCTGGCCCGCAGTCAGCCTGCCGACGACCCTGGCATCGGCGAACGGTTTGTCGTAGAGGTTGTCGGCCTTGCTCATGGTCGCCGGCTCGGCCAGGCAGGCGGCCGGCCAGGCCAGCAGCGCCACCACCATCGTCCGTATTCGCTTCATCGCTCAGCTCCTTGCATCTGCTGCAGGGCGGCGCCCAGCAGGGCCCGCCAGTCCCGGTCGCCGGCGGCCAGTTCCCCTTCGGCCCGGCCGAGTGACAGGGCCGCATGCGGCAGCACCGCGTCGAAGGGGCGGCGCTGCAGGATCTCCGGCAGGGCCGCGGCCACGGCGTCGGCCTCGGCGCGGATCGTCTGCCAGTGGCGGTCGTCGCCGCTGGCGGTCAGCCAGCACAGCACCAGGGTATTTTCCATCAGCCGCCACAGTCCCCGCTGCCGGCCGCTGATCCACTCGGCGCTGGGGGCGGCGCCGCAGCGGGCCTGCAGGGCTTCGGCCAGCTTCTGCAGGCCCGCCTCTTCGCGGGTGGGCAGGTCGAAGCGCAGCAGCAGCAGGCAGCCGCGCGCCCCGTCGCCGCTGCGGCGCCGCGCCACCACGCTGGCGTCGAGCGCCCGGGCGGTGGCGAAGGCGTAGTAGCGGGCCAGAGAGTAGTAGGCGAAGCCGAACATCACCGGCCCGGTCAGGTTGATGTAGACGTTGGCCAGGTTGATGGCGGCGTAGGCGACGGCGATGAGGACGAACTGCGACAGGCCGTAGACGCGGTCGAGCTTGCCGCTGGCCCCGTGGCGGTAGAAGGCCCACGCCGTTCCCCACAGGATCACCAGGGTGATGGCGAGATAGAAGAAAGGCAGGTCGGGAACGCGCAGCCAGTCGCCGCGCCGCAGGTTGTCGATGGCGGTGGCGAGAATCTCGACGCCGGGAAACTGGCGGCTGACGGCGGTTGCCTTGATGTCGAACAGACTCGGCGCCGTGGACCCGATGATGACGATCTTCCCCGTGAATTCGCCGGCCGGGCGGGTCGGGTGCTCGCGCTGCAGGTCGCGGTACAGGTCGGCGAAGCTGACGTAGGGGTAGCGGAACGGCTCGCCGCGCCAGTTGATCAGCAGCCGGTCCGGTGCTGTCAGCGCCGGGTCTTCGCCGCGGGCGACGGCCAGCGCCAGGGAGGGGAGTTCGAACCCGTGCTCGTCGCGGCGCAGCGTGTATTCGCGCACGATGCCGTCGGGGTCGGGCCAGATGTTGTTGAAGCCGACGCGCCCCGCGTCCCTGACCGCCGGGAAGTGCGGCAGGATCACGGCGATACTCATCGGCGGTCCGGCCATGTCCCCGGCGGGGCGCACCCCGGGGACGCCGTCGACGGGCAGTTGGCTCAGCGGATCCTGCGCCGGATCGAGGCGCACCAGGGGGAACCAGGTGTTGCCGGTCGCGGCGACGACCTCGTTGAAGTAGGCGTCGGAATCGGGATTGAACAGGTCGGCGTCGCTGAACAGGATGTCGAAGACGACGGCCTTGGGGCGCTGCGGCGCAATCTTCTCCACGAACTCGCCCAACACCTGGCGCGGCCACGGCCAGCGGCCGTAGTCGCCGGCCATGGCTGCCAGCGAGCGTTCGTCGATGTCGACGATGACGATGTCGTCCGCCGGCGGCGCCACCACCAGCCGGTTGCGCACCATGGCGTCGAAGGCTTTCTGGCGCATGCCGACCACGTAGTTGAAGGTGGCGGCATCGATCAGCGCGGCTGCGGTGAAGAGGATGGCGAGGTAGACGAAAAAATTGCGCTGCAGGCGGGCGCCGATCCGGTCGCCGGCAAGGGCTGCGGCCCGGCGCAGTCTGGACAGGAATCTGAACATGTTGCCAATAGTAGCAGATTCTGGCGGGTCTGGCGCGGTGTTTGTGGTGAAATGACGACGGCCGGTGCCGGTGTGTCGTCAAATTCCCGCGATTTTTCAGCCGGTTCCGTAGAACGCC
The DNA here is from genome assembly GCA_005774545.1 of Deltaproteobacteria bacterium. Taxonomy (GTDB): domain Bacteria; phylum Desulfobacterota; class Desulfuromonadia; order Desulfuromonadales; family BM103; genus VAUL01. The sequence continues at coordinate 46,017 of VAUL01000013.1, forward strand.
ATCTCCGTGACCAAAACATGATAAGCTTTCTCCAATGATTCCGGCCGGGTTGCATTTTGGTTAAAATGTGTTAAAAAATGGCACATGTGATGCAGCGCATGATTGATCATCGCTGGCGCGCCGCTGCCGGTTCGGCGTTTCATGCAGGAAAGGAGATCGACATGTTCAGGCTCACCACCACCATTGCAGCTGCGCTGTTCCTCGGCGGCAGCTGGGCTTCGGGAGATGTCATTCCCCGGTTCACCCACTCGATGGCCGATTACGTGCTGATGCCGCTGATCGGTTATCTGGTGCTCATCGTGGCCGCTCATTTCGCGGCCCGCCTGTTGCCCGAAACGTAGTGAACCCGCCGGCCGGCAGTTGCGGCCGGCGGGGCGGCAGAGACGGGGCCGGCCATCACCGGCCAGGACTTGCGAACCGGCAGGCGCGCGTTGCACTGAAAGGGCGGGGCTGGGACTTTCGGCCCGGGGACTGGCCGGTGCACGGCCAGGCGGAGAGCGGACGGGTTGATCCCGTCCTTCTTTTTTTGCCGCGGGCTGCTCGATGCCGTGGCGCCGGGCGCCGGTCCGGCAGGACATGGTAGACTGTCAGGGAGAGAACCGCTTCCGGAGGCGCCCATGTTCAAGACGATTCTGTTGCTGTTGCCGGCCCTGTGGTCCGCGGCCGGGTCCGCGTCCGCCCTGGAGATCACCTCGGTCGCCCCGGGCCGCGGCGTCCCCGACACCCGGGTGGTTCTCACCGGCGGGCCGTTTACGGCGCAAAGCCGCATCTATCTCGGCGAACAGTATGTGCCGCCGCTCCAGTTGCTCCCCCGCCAGATGGACTTCATCGTCCCGGCCGTGCCGCCGGGGAGCTACTCGCTGACCGTACAGGACGATATCGACATGGCCCTGCAGCCGGTGCTCTTCGAAGTGCTCGCCCCGCCGCCGCAGATCGCCGCCATCGAGCCGCGCAACCTGGACTTCTGCGCCGACCGGGCCGGACGCTCGGTCCGGGTCGAGGGCCGCCATTTCCTGCCGGCGACCCAGCTCCTGCTCAACGGCACCGTCGTCGGCAGCCGCTTCCTCGATGCCGGCGCCCTGGAATTCGATCTCCCCGAACTGCCGGCCGGGGTCTACGGCGTGGAGGCGCGCAACCCCGACGGCACCGCTTCCCTGCCGCATTCCCTGTGGATCAACAGCCTGCCGGAGATCAGCACCGTCGAACAGGGCGACGACTTCGTCAATCACTACGAGATGCTGATCCACGGCAAGAACTTCTTCTTCAACTCGATCCTGGTGGTCCGGGAGACCGACCGGGCCGCCGGCGGCATGGGTACCCGGCAGACGACCTACTATGCCCATCGCAATGCCCCACTGCCGGTGCCGTCGAACCTCCCCGCGGCCGGCGAGCAGCTCCGCTATGCGGATTGCCATACCCTCGTCTACCTGCGCTATCCGAGCAATTTCCAGGAGAAGGAGCTGACCCTGCAGGTGATCAATCCCGACGGCAAGAAGACCGAGCCGTACGTGGTGACGATGCCGTAGCCGGAGTCAGTGCCGGGACCGGTCCGCTCGGCGGCTGACGATCCGCTGCAGGATCGAGCCGACGGCGGGGCGGTCGGCCGGGCCGCGACCGACATGGTGCAGGCGCACGATGCCGGCCGGGTCGATGAGCACGTCGCCGCCGCGCTGATGGATATCGCCGTGAGCCGGCTGCGGCCGGCGCCCCTTGAGGATTTCCCGCAGGTAGGCCCGCCAGGTCGCCGGCCCCCACAGATCCCACCAGGAGGCCGCCAGCATCCCGTAGCCCCGGTAGACCGTACGCTCGGCGTCGATCAGCAACGGCCAGGCCAGGGCGGTTTCGGCGGCGTACTGCCGCGCGAAGTAGTCGTTCTCGAACGTCACCACCGCGATCCTGACGCCATGCCGCGTCCACTCGTCTTCCGCCTCGCGCAACTGCGCGAGATGCCCCCGGCAGGGGAGTCAGCCGAGGTGACGGTGAAAGACCAGCAGCAGCCACCGGCCCCGGTAGTCCTCGAGGCGGTGAAGGCTGCCGCCGCTGTCGGTCAGGGCAAAGGGGACGGCCGGTTTGCCGGTAAGGTCGGTCACGACGGGACTCCTTTCTCCGGGGCGATCAGGGCGAGCAGCGCCCGGGCGACGGGGATCGAGGACGCGGGGTTCTGGCCGGTCGCCAGCAGGCCGTCGACTTCGACGTGCGGTGCCCAGGCCGGGCCGCGGCGATAGAGGCCGCCGCGCTCCCTGAGCCGGTCTTCGAGAAGGAACGGGACGACGCCGTCGAGCCGGACCGCCCGCTCCTCCTCGTTGCTGAAACCGGTCACCCGCCTGCCGCTGACCAGGTAGCTCCCGTCCGGGGCGCGGGCATTGGTGAGCGCCGCCAGTGCATGGCAGACGGCGCCGACCGGCTTGCCGGCGGCAATGACGGCCTCGACGAGGGCAATCGAGACCGGATCGACCGCCAGATCCCACATCGGGCCGTGCCCGCCGGGATAGAAGAGCGCGTCGTAGTCGCCGGCCGACAGCCCGGCCAGCGGCTTCGTCGCCGCCAGTTGTGCGCGGGCGGCGGCGTCGGCCTGAAAGCGCCGGGTCGCCTCCGTCTGGTTGTCCGGCAGGGCGCTCTTCGGGTCGAGGGGCGGCTCCCCTCCCCGCGGCGAGGCGAGGGTGACGGCGGCGCCGGCATCCTTGAGGGTGTAATAGGGGGCGGCAAACTCCTCGAGCCAGAACCCGGTTTTCTCGCCGGTATCGCCGAGGCGGTCGTGGGAGGTGAGAACGATGAGGATCCGCATGGCCGGACTCCTTCCCGGGCAGAGATGCTGTGCTTCCCCAGTATACCGCGTTTGGCCGGGCGTGCCCGCCGGCCGTGCAGTTCGCCGCGCGCCGGTGCAGAGCCTCCCTCCCGTCAACCCGGCGCCGATGTGCTATGCTTTCAGTTCATCCCCGTTGCTGCGGAGTCGTCATGCGCGTCGCCCTGGTCTTTCCGCCGTTCTATCACCCGGCCATGTACAACCTGCCGCCGCTCGGGCTGATCAACCTGGGGACGGGGCTGAAGCAGGCCGGCCATGAGCCGCACCTCGTCGACCTGGTGCTGGCCATCCGCAGCGGGGCGCTGCCGGTCGACGCCGGCCTCTACCGCGCCGCCGTGCGCCTGATCCTCGCGACCGAACCGGAACTGGTGGCCTTCTCGGCGCAGTGCACCACCTATCCGGCCGTCGTCCAGCTTGCCCGGCAGCTGAAGGCGGCAGTTCCGGCGCTGAAAATCGCGGTCGGCGGGCACAACGCCAGCTTCCTCGATCGCGAGACGCTGGCGCGGTTTCCCGAATTCGACGCGGTGGTGCGCGGCGAAGGGGAAGCCACCGTCCCGGAACTGGTCGCCGCCTGGGCGGCCGGCGCCGAGCCGGCCACGGTTGCCGGGGTGACCTGGCGGCGCGACCGGGAGATCGTCGTCAACCCCGATCGCGAACTGCTCGCCGATCTCGATGCGCTGCCGCTCCCCGACTACGCCCTGGCGCCGCCCTTGGCCGCCTATCGCGAGGCCTGCGGCCTGCCGCGCGCCATAGCCATCCTCGAGGCCGGCCGCGGCTGCCCGCACCGCTGCGTGTACTGTTCGGAGTCCGTGCTGTGGCGGCGCCGCACCCGCACCTTCGCGGTGGCGCGGGTGGTCGACGAGATGCGCGTCCTGCGCGAGAGGCACGGCGCCGAATGCTTCCTGCTCGCCTACGACCAGTTCACCGCCGACCGGCGCTATGTCGAGGCTTTCTGCCGGCAGGTGACCGCCGCCGGGCTGAACGCTGTGCCGTGGTACTGCATCTCGCGCCTGGATACGGTCGACGCCGACCTGCTCGCGCAGATGCGTGCGGCGGGGTGCGAATCGATGTGCTACGGCATCGATTCCGGTTCGCCGCGGACCCTGGCCTTCATCGACAAGCGCATCGACCGGGAGATCCTCTTCGAGCGGGTGCGCCGGACCACCGCGCTGGGGATGGTGCCGACCCTGAGCTTCGTGATCGGCTTCCCCGAGGAGGAGCGCGCGGATCTCGACGCCACCCTGGAGCTGGCGCTGTGGTGCGGGATCCAGGGGAACGTCAACCCCCTGCTGCAGCTCCCCACCGTCCTCCCCGGCACGGAGCTGTACCGTCGCTACCGTGACCGGCTGGTCCGCGGCGTCGACACCTACTTCGCCCTCGGCCTGGAGTTCGCCGGCGGGGCGCGGCTGCCGGAGGACGAGGCGCTGATCGCCGGCGCCCCGGAACTCTTCGCCAGCTTTTACAACCTGCCGTGCCCGGGGCTGCCGCTCCCCGAACTGCACCGCCTGGCCGAGGGGTTCCCCCTGGTGGTCACCCTCTTCCCGAAGAGCTTCCTCCTCCTGTGCCGGGCGCTGGGGGCGGCCCCCTCGGTACTGTTCGCCGATTTCGACGCTTGGCAGCAGCAGGCGGCCGGCCGCGGGCCCCTCAGCGCGCCGCGCTGCTTCGCGCACTTCCCCGACTTCGCCCGCGCCCGGCTGGCGACTCGGCCCGCCGACGGCGACTGGGGACACCTTGCCGAAGTGCTCGACTACGAAGTGCACGCCCTGGCCGTCGCCCGATTTGCCAAGGGGGAAAAACCCGGTAACATTGACCTGCAGCGGCTGGATGAATGGCCCCTGCGCCGGCCGGCCAACGTGCGGGTCGCCGCGTTCCGTTTCGACCTTCCGGCGATCGTCGCCGACCTGGGTCGCGGCGTGGCCGCCCCCCGCTATCCGCAAACGCCGAGCCGGCTGGTCTTCCGCCAGGACGGGGCGCAGCTCGAGGTTGCGGCCATCGACGCCTTCGGCTTCGAACTGCTGGCGCGCAGCGACGGGGCGACGCCCCTTGCCGGCCTCGCCGCCGCGCTGCGGCAGGATCATGGCGCCGGCCGGGCCCCTGCCGCGTTTCTCGGCGACTGTCGTGCTGCCGTCAGGCAGCTTGCCGAACTCGACCTGCTGGAACCGGGGACGGGGATATCGTCAGAAGAAGGGAGGTGACCTCATGCTGAAGATCGCCACCGTGGAAAAGAGGACGACCAGTGCCGCCGCCTGTCATGCGCCGGCCTGCCATGCACCGTCGTGCCATGCCCCCGCGTGTCATGCGCCGGCCTGCCACGCACCGGCCTGCCATGCCCCGAGCTGCCATGCCCCGGCCTGTCACGGCCCGGCCTGAACCGATCCGGGCGGACCGCCGCTGAGCGGTCCGCCCTCTTCCTCCGGCTCCCATGCACCGCCGCCTGCTCGATCTGCTGATCTGCCCGCGCTGCCTCCCCGCCGAAAAGCCCCTGCGTGCCACGCTGCGCGAGGTCCGCGGCGACGAGGTAACCGCCGCCACCCTGGAATGCCCGCGCTGCCGGGTCGCCTATCCGGTCGATGACGGTCTCGCCGTGCTGCTCCCGGCCGATGGCCCCGAAGACCGCTATGCTTCGGCAGACCGGCTGGCCGGCTACCTGTGGAGCCACTATGCCGACCTCGACGGCGACCCGGATGCCCACCGGGCCTTCACCGCCTGGGGGGAGCTGCTGGCCGGCGCCGCCGGGCCGGTCCTCGATGCCGGCTGTGCCGTCGGCCGTCTCAGCTTCGAACTGGCCCGCCAGGCGGAGCTGGTGATCGGCATCGACCGGTCCGCCGGGTTCGTGCGGACGGCCAGGGCCCTGGCCCGCGACGGGCGCTGCGGTTTCGAGCTGGCCAGCGAAGGGGAACTGTGCGAGACTCGCACGGTCCGGCTTCCCGCCGACCTGCGGCGCGAACGGGTCGAATTCCTGGTCGCCGATGCTCTCGCGCTGCCGTTCCCGGCGGGGCTGTTCGGTACGGCTGCGTCCCTCAACCTGATCGACCGGGTGCCGCTGCCGCGTCTGCACCTGGCCGAACTCGACCGGGTCAGCCGCAAGCGCGAGGCCGCCCTGCTGCTGGCCGATCCGTGGTCGTGGGCGGCCGGTCCGGCGGCCCCGGACGAATGGCTCGGCGGCCGTCGCTCGGGGCCGGGCGCCGGCTGCGGCCGGGACAACGTGCGCCGCCTGCTGGAGCGCTACGGCCGGCCGGCCTGGCAGGTCGCCGGCAGCGGGCGCATCGGCTGGTCGATCCGCCATCACCGCAATCATTTCGAGTTGATCTACAGTGACTATCTCCTTGCCCGCCGCTGACAGCGCCGGCCGCTGGCCGGTCTGCGACGGCCATGTCGACGCGGCCTACGCCCTGCTGCGCCAGCCCTCCGCGTTGCCCGACGACAACCCGTTCACCCCGGAGCGGCTGGCCGCCGGCGGGGTGCGCGTGCTGACCAGCGCGCTGTACTGCGCCGATACCAGCAACGGGGCGGGGGCGGCCGCCCACCTGCGCAGCCTGCTGGCGGCGGAGGCGCGGCTGCTCGCCGCCTTGCCGCTGATCGGCAGCCGCGCCGATCTAGAGCGGGTCTGGCAGGGAGGTGGCCCGCCGGGGCGTCTGCGCCTGCTGGAGAATGCCGACGGCCTGCCGGAGCTCGGCGTGGCGGCAGCCCGTGCGGCGGGGATCGTCGTCGTCGGGCTGACCCATGTCGGCGGCAATCGCCTGGCCGACGGCAATGCGGTTGCCGCCCCGGCCGGGCTGACCGCGGCCGGCCGGATGCTGCTGGCGGAACTGGCGGCGGCGGGGCTGGTCGTCGATGTCGCCCACCTTGCGCCGCCGGGATTCCGGGAGGTGCTCGACGCGTTCCCGGGGGGGCTGGCCTGTTCGCACACCGGCCTGCGCCGCTTCTGCGACCGGCCGCGCAACCTCGACGAGTCCCAGCTGGCGGCGCTGTTCGGGCGCGGCGGCGTGGTGGGGCTGGCCTTCGCCCCCGGCCTGCTGACGGGGTCGGAGGCAACCGATGCCGAGGAAGTCTTCCGCCAGCTCGACTGGCTGGTGCAGCGGTTCGGGGCCGACGGGGTCGGGCTGGGCAGCGATTTCGGCGGGTTCGACGGGGTGTGCCGCGGGCTCGAGGATCACGCCCGGTTGCCGGCGCTGGCCGGGCGCATGGTGCGGGCCGGCTATCCGGAGACCGCGGTCGCCGGGATCATGGGGGGGAACTGGCGGCGCTTCTACGCGGCGGCACTCCCCGGGTAGCGGTCGAGGAGCGTGAAGAAGCGGCCGACCTCGGCCGCGTTGTTGGCGAAGTGGGGGGAGAGGCGGACGCGCCCCTCGCGCAGGGCGGCGACGACGCCGTTGGCCGTCAGATAGGCGAACAGCGCCGGCGAACGGGCCGCCTCGCCGAAAGCGACGATCCCCCCGCGCGCGGCCGGTTCGCGGGGGCCGGCGACCGGCCAGCCGCGCCGTTCCAACCCCTCGATCAGCGCGCCGCAGAGGGCCGCCACCTGCTGGCGGATGCGCTCGGCGCCGACCTCGGCGAGCAGTTCGAGGGCCGCCCCCAGGCCGGCAATTGCCGTGATGTCGAGGGTGCCCGGTTCGAAGATCGCGGCATCGCCGCGCAACTCGAAATCCCGGCCGAACGCCTCGGGATCGACCACGCTTTTCCACCCCACCAGCGGCGGGACCAGCCGCGGGAGCAGCTCGGCGGAGAGGTAGAGCAGGCCGATCCCCTGCGGGCCGCACAGCCACTTGTGGGCGCCGCAGGCCAGGGCGTCGATGCCGCAGCGTTTGACGTCGAGGGGGAGCAGGCCGAGGCTCTGGATTGCATCGACCGCCAGCAGCAGGCCGTGCTCCCGGCAGAAAGCCCCCAGGGCCGGCAGGTCGGCGGCGAAACCGGTGGCGAAATCGACGCTGCTGACGGCCAGCAGCCGTGCCCCGGGGACCAGGGCGCGGGCAACGTCGGCCGCCTCGATGGCGCCGTGGCGCCGCGGGACGTCGACGACCGTCACGCCGCGCCGCGCCAGGTGCCGCCAGGGGTAGACGTTGGCGGGGAAATCCGGGGTGGCGACCAGCACCGCCTCCCCCGGCTGCCACGGCAGGGACTCGGCAATCAGGCCCAGCCCCGTCGAAGTGTTGGGGACGAAGGCGATCTCCGCGGCGACGGCACCGATGAATGCGGCCGCCTGCCGGCGAACCGCTGCGGTCCGCTCGCACCACAGCGGGTAGCCGGCGCTCCCCAGCCCGGCCTGCTCGGCAAGGACGGTCCGCATGGCTGCGATCACCCGGGTCGAGCACGGGGCGATCCCGGCATGATTGAAGAACAGCCGCTGCTCCAGGACCGGGAAGAGCGCGCGGCAGGCGGCCGGATCCATCTCAGCGTGCCGCCAGGAAGTCGGCGACCTGCTGCGGGTGGGCGGCGGCATCCTTGACCGGGTGCCAGTGCTTCAGCACCGTGCCGTCCGGCCCGATCACCACCGTCGAGCGGATCGTCCCCGTCACCTTCTTACCGTACATCAGCTTCTCGCCGTAGGCCCCGTAGGCCTGCATCATCGCCCCGTCCGGGTCGCTGAGCAAAACGAACGGCAGCCCGAACGTGGCGATGAACCTGTCGTGGGAGGCGAGGCTGTCCCTGCTGATCCCGAGCACCACCGCCCCCTGCCGCTGCAGCTGCGGATAGAGTTCGCCGAAGGCGCAGGCCTCCTTGGTGCAGCCCGGGGTGTTGTCCTTCGGGTAGAAGTAGAGGACCACGGTTTTGCCGGCGTAGTCGCCGAGCGCATGGGTTCTGCCGTCGCTGCCGGGGAGGGCGAACGGCGGCGCCGGTTGTCCTTCGAGTCTGGGCATGGGGGCCTCCTTCACGGTTGGTCGGGCGATTCGGCGAGTGCCTGTTCGTAGCGGCTGAGGTCCTCCGCCGAGAAGCAGCAGAAGACCACCTTTTCGGGGAGCGGCCGGTCGGCGAGAAAGGTGCGCACCTCCCTGACGGCGATGCGGCAGGCGCGTTCGGGCGGGAAGCGGTAGACGCCGGTGCTGATCGCCGGGAAGGCGATGCTCGTCACCCTATGGGCGGCGGCCAGCTCCAGGCTGCGACGGTAGCAGGCGGCCAGCAGGGCGTCCTCGCCGCGGTTGCCGCCGTGCCAGACGGGGCCGACGGTATGGATGACAAAGCGCGCCGGCAGGCGGTAGCCCCCGGTCAGCCTGGCCTCGCCGGTGGGGCAGCCGCCGAGGGTCCGGCACTCGGCGAGCAGGTCCGGGCCGGCGGCGCGGTGGATGGCGCCGTCGACGCCGCCGCCGCCGAGGAGCGAACTGTTGGCGGCGTTGACGATGGCATCGACGGCGAGGGTGGTGATGTCGGCCTGGACGATGTCGATGGTCGGCATGTCGGCTCCTTTCGGACGGGCATGCCTCCATTGTAGCGGCTGGGCCGGCGGCGGCAACCGCTCAGGGCGGGAAGGGGAAGTCGGCGAGCCGCTGCAGCGGGATGCGGTCGGGGAGCCCGCCGTCCGGAAAGCAGGCGGCCAGGAAGTGGCGGTTGGCGATGACCAGGGCCTGGTTGAGCCGCTCCAGATCGATGACCGCCGTGCCGGGGAGGGTGTCGAGGCCGGTGAAGTTCAGCGGGCAGCGGTCGACCCGGCGGCCGCCGTTTTCCTCGAGGAGCAGCGGCAGGCCGTGGGTCCGGCAGATGACCGGGCGGGCCGCATAGAGCGGGCAGCGGTCGTCCGTCAGCAGGGGGCAGTGGGCCGCGTCCGCGGTCGGCGCCCGCAGCTGGCGGCGCAGCGCCGCCGCTGCGGCTTCCGGCAGTTGCCGCAAGGCCAGGGCGAGGCTGGCCGCTTCGACCGGCAGCACCCCCTGCAGGGTGCAGCAGGCCGCGCAGCCGGCCCGGCAGGAGATCTCGGCGGGGAAGCCGGCGCCGATTCGCTCGCAGAGCGCGTCGACCTGGACGAGCAGGGCCCGATAGGGGGCCAGCGCCGCCTCCAGGCCGCCGGCGGAGCAGGGGGCGGTCACGATTGTTTGGCGAAGCTGTCGGCGGCGCTGCACTGCGGGCACTTGCGCGGCTTGCAGCGACCGTCCTTTTCGTGCCCGCATTTTGAACATTTCCAGATGGCCATGAGGTTCTCCGTTGGTTGCAGGCCCGCTACTTCGGCAGCGGGCTGGCGTTGCACACGTCGTCTTCGCGGTCGGCGCGGGCGCCGCAGTTGTGGCAGACGAAGGCCGGAGCCCGGCTGCGGGCCGCCAGTTCGTCGTACAGTCCCTTCTTCTTGAGCTTGCAGAAGTGCAGATCGTGCAGTGCCGGATCGCGGCAGATCGTAGAGCCGGACATAGTCACCTCCCCGGACCGGATGACGCTGTTCCCAATCATACCATTTCGCGGCCGGGATGGAACTACTCTTCGGTCAACAGGATCGCCTCGGCCACCTCGCGCAGCGACTTGCGCTTGTCCATGGCCAGCTTCTGCAGCCGCCGGAAGGCGCTCGGCTCGTCCAGGCCGCGCTTCATCAGCAGCCCCTTGGCACGGTCGACCAGCTTGCGGGTCTCCAGCGTCTCGCGCAGCTTGCCGACCTCGTCGCGCAGGCTGGCCAGTTCCACGAACTGGTGGATCGCCAGATCGACGGCGACCAGCAGCTGCTCGGCCCGCACCGGCTTGACCACGAAGTTCATGACCCCGGCCAGGCGGGCCCGCTCCACGGTTTCCAGGTCGGCGGTGGCGGTCAGCAGGACCACCGGCAGCGGCTTGATCTTGCCCATTTTTTCGGCAGTCGTGATGCCGTCGATGCCGGGCATGCCGATGTCCATGACCACCAGCAGGATCTCCTGGTGGCGGACCAGTTCCAGGGCGCGGCTGCCGTCGCCCGCCTCGAGGATCTCGTCGAAGCCGTAATGCTCAAGGATTTCGGCCACCTGGCGGCGGAGCAGCGGTTCATCGTCAACAATCAGGGCACGGCGCATGGTTTCGTCTCCGGGTTGTTTGCGGTGTAAGCCTGCACATCAAGAATGCATCAGCAGTGCCGAAACGCAATCCGGCCGCGAAGGCTTGCATTCATGGCGGGTCACCCCCTATCATGAATGTTCATGCCATCCGGGAGCCGCTGCCTGCCATGCACGAACTCAGCCTGACGCAAAGCCTGGTGGCGATTGCCGAGGACCATGCCCGCCGGGCCGGCGCGACGGTGATCCGCAGCATCACCGTCGAGGTCGGCGAGCTGTCGGGGGCGGTTCCCGAGGCCCTCGAATTCGCCTTCGATGTCTGCAGCAAAGGGACGCTCGCCGAAGGGGCGGCGCTGATCCTGCGGCGGGTGCCGGGGCACGGGCGGTGCGGCCTGTGCGCGGCCGAGGCGGAGTGCGGCGAGTTGACCGCCGTCTGCCCGGCCTGCGGCGCCCTCGCTTTTGAACTCGACGCCGGTCGCGAACTGCGCGTCATGGAACTGGAGATCGACTGATGTGCATCAATTGCGGCTGCGCCGGGACGGGCGCGGCCTCCGCCCTTCATGTTCACGAGCATGCCCACGACCATGATCACGCGCCGCGCGCCGTGCGGGTCGAGGAGGACCTGCTGGCCAAGAACGACCGCCTGGCGGCCGGCAACCGCACCCGCTTCACCCGGGCCGGGCTGTTCGTCCTCAACCTGGTCAGTTCCCCGGGGTCCGGCAAGACCACCCTGCTGGAGCGGACCCTGCGCGATCTCGGCCCGCAGCTGCGGTTCGCCGTTCTCGAGGGGGACCAGCAGACTAGCTTCGATGCCGACCGCATCGCCGCGACCGGCGTACCGGTCCGGCAGATCAATACCGGCGCCGGCTGTCATCTCGACGCCCACATGGTCGCCCACGGCGTCGAGGCGTTCGACCTGCCGGCGACCGACATCCTGATGATCGAGAACGTCGGCAACCTGGTCTGCCCGGCCGGTTTCGACCTGGGCGAGGATCACAAGGTCGCCCTGCTGTCGGTGACGGAAGGGGAGGACAAGCCGCTCAAGTATCCGCAGATGTTTGAGGCGGCCTCGCTGATGATCATCAACAAGCTGGATCTTCTGCCGTACCTTGATTTCGATGTCGAGCGCTGCAAGGACTTCGCCCGCCGGGTCAATCCGCGGATCGCCATCCTCGAGCTCTCCTGTCGCAGCGGTGCGGGGCTGGCGGCCTGGTACGACTGGCTGGCGGCCGGTCTGGCGCAAAAGCGCGCGGCGCGGGAGTAAGCGGCCATGTGTCTTGGGGTTCCGATGCAGGTGAAGAGCATTGCCGACGATCTGGCGGTGTGCGAGATCGACGGCGTGCAGCGCGAGGCGAGCCTAATGATGCTCGAAGACGTGCGGGTCGGCGATTACGTGCTGATCCACGCCGGCTTTGCGATCGAGAAGATCGACGAGGCGGAGGCGCAGCTGACCCTCGACGCGCTGCGCGCCGCTCTCGACGAGGGGCTTTTCCCCGAATGAGCCTGTTCGCCCCGTTCCGCGACCCGGAGCTGGCCCGCATTCAGGTCGAGGCGATCCGCCGTGCGGTCGCGGACCATCCCGTCCCCCTGACGCTGATGGAGGTGTGCGGCACGCACACCATGGCCATCTGCCAGCACGGCATCCGCACCCTCCTCCCTGATCAGATCCGCCTGATCTCGGGGCCGGGGTGCCCGGTGTGCGTCACCCCGGTCGATTATGTCGACCACGCCGTGGCCCTGGCGCGGCGGCCGGGCACCATCATCGCCACCTTCGGCGACATGGTGCGCGTTCCCGGCTCGAGCAGCAGCCTGGGGCGCGAGCAGGCGGCCGGCGCCACGGTCAGGGTGGTCTACTCGCCGCTCGACGCCGTAGCCCTGGCCGAAAGGCATCCCGACCGGACCGTGGTCTTTCTCGGCGTCGGCTTCGAGACGACCACGCCGACCATCGCCGGGGCGGTGGTGACGGCCCGGCGCAAGGGGCTGGGCAACTTCTTCGTCCTTTGCGCCCACAAGACCATTCCGGTCCCGATGGCGGTGCTGGCCGACGATCCGGAGCTCAAGGTCGACGGCTACCTCTGCCCGGCCCACGTTTCGGCGATCATCGGCGCCGAGGCCTATCGGCCGCTGGCCGAAACGCACCGGGTGCCGTGCGTGATCACCGGCTTCGAGCCGCTCGACATCCTGCAGGGGGTGCTGATGCTGGCGCGGCAGATCGTCGCCGGGGAGGCGCGGGTCGAGACCCAGTACCGCCGGGTGGTCAGGCCGGAGGGGAACCGCAAGGCCCAGGAGCTTTTGGCCGCGGTGTTCGAACCGTGCGACGCCGCCTGGCGCGGCATCGGCATCATCCCCGGCAGCGGCCTGCGGCTGCGCCCGGAGTATGCCGCCTTCGATGCCGCCGTGCAGCTGCCGGTTGCGGTCGAGCCGCCGCGCGAACACGCCGGCTGCCTGTGCGGCGAGATCCTGAAGGGGAAGGTCCGTCCCGGTGACTGCCCGCTGTTCCGTACCGCCTGCACCCCCGAGGAGCCGGTCGGCGCGTGCATGGTGTCCAGCGAAGGCACCTGCGCGGCGGAGTACAAATACGGCTGATGAAGAGGCCCCCTCTGCGGCGTCGCCCCTGGCCTCGTCGCTGCGACGCACCTTTCGGTACGCCCCGCTCCTCGCCCGGCGGGCGCCTTGCACCCGGGGCCTTTTGATCAGCCTCGACCCTCTGCTCTAGAAAAAGGACCGATTCTTGACTTCCGACATCATCCTCCTCGGCCACGGCAGCGGCGGGACGCTCAGCCACCGGCTGCTCGACGACCTGATCGTGCCGGTCCTCTCCGGCCTCGGCCCGCGGGAGCAGAACGACGCTGCGGTTCTCCCCGCCGTGGCGGGGCGGCTGGCCTTCACCACCGATTCCTACGTGGTCGACCCGCTCTTTTTCCCGGGGGGCGACATCGGCTGCCTGGCGATTTACGGCACGGTCAACGACCTGGCGATGGCCGGGGCGCGGCCGCTGCACGTGAGCGTCGGCCTGATCCTCGAGGAGGGGCTGCCGGTCGCCGAGCTCCGGCGGGTGCTGGAAAGCCTGCGGGCCGCCGCCGACCGCTGCGGCGTGGCGATCGTCACCGGCGACACCAAGGTGGTGCCGCGCGGCAAGGCCGACAAGCTCTTTGTCAACACCGCCGGCATCGGCGTGCTGGACCATCCGGTCGCCATCAGCGGCCGCGGCGCCCGCCCCGGCGACCGGGTGCTGATCAACGGGCCGTTCGGCGACCACGGCATGGCGGTGCTGGCCGCCCGCGAAGGGCTGGAGCTGACCGCGCCGATCGTGTCCGACTGCGCGCCGCTGCACGCCGTGGTGCGGGATCTGCTGGCGGAACTCGGTACGGCGGTGCACGTGCTGCGCGACCCGACGCGCGGCGGGGTGGCGACCACCGTCAAGGAGATCGCCCGCCAGTCGGACGTGGCCATCGTCCTCGACGAGGCGGCCCTGCCGGTCAGCCCGGCGGTGGCCGGGGCCTGCGCAATCCTCGGCCTCGACCCGCTGTTCGTTGCCAACGAGGGGAAACTGCTGGCCTGTGTGGCCCCGGAGGCGGCCGAGGCGGCGCTGGCGATCATGCGCCGGCATGCGCCGGCCGGCGGCGGAGGGCCGGCGGCGATCGGCGAGGTGGTTGCCGAGAGCGGCGGCCGGGTGCGGCTGCGCACGGCCATTGGCGGGATGCGGGCGATCGAGATGCTGGCGGGGGAGCAACTGCCGCGGATCTGTTGAGCGGGTGGTTTCTCGCGCCCACAAATTATCGGGCCGGTCCCCTGCGGGAGACCGGCCCGATGCGTTATGTTCCGTGTTATCGGCCTACCGGGTGACGACGGTGGTGATCGGTCCCCGGACGGCACTGTCGACATAGTCGGTCTTGACGGCCCTGACCGCATAGCTGTAGCTGCCGCCCGGCTTGTTGACGAAGTCGACGTAGCGGTTGAGCCCGGTATAGATCGGGACGTCGTTCTCCGTAAGGATGTAGGTCACACCGGGGGTTCCGTAGCTTGCCTCCCAGTAGATCCGGTAGGTGCCGGTGGTGTTGGCGGTCGGCCCGTAGATCCCCCGGATCGGGCCGCAGGTCAGGGTGACGGCGGTCGTGAGCGGCCCCTTGACGGCGCTGTCGACATAACCGTCCCTGACGGCCTTGACCGCATAGCTGTAGCTGCCGCTCGGCTTGTTGACGAAGTCGACGTAGCGGTTGGGGCCGCGGTAGATCTCCACGCCGTTCTCGGTCAGGACGTAGGTGACCTCCGCCGTGCCGGCGCTCGCCTCCCAGTAGATCCGGTATTTGCCGGTGGTGCTGGCGGTCGGGCCGTAGAGGCCGACGATCGGGCCGCAGGTCAGGGTGACGGCGGTCGTGAGCGGGCCCTTGACGGCGCTGTCGACATAGCCGTCCCTGACGGCCTTGACCGCATAGCTGTAGCTGCCGCTCGGCTTGTTGACGAAGTCGACGTAGCGGTTGGGGCCGCGGTAGATCTCCACGCCGTTCTCGGTCAGGACGTAGGTGACCTCCGCCGTGCCGGCGCTCGCCTCCCAGTAGATCCGGTATTTGCCGGTGGTGCTGGCGGTCGGGCCGTAGAGGCCGACGATCGGGCCACAGGTCAGGGTGACGGCGGTCGTGAGCGGGCCCTTGACCGGGCTGTCGGCCTGCCCGTCCTTGATCGCCCTGACCGCGTAACTGTAGCTGCCGTTGGGCTTGCCGACGAAGTCGACGTAGCGGTTGGGACCGCGATAGATCTCCGCATCATTCTCGGTCAGGACGTAGGTGGCTTCCGGTGTGCCGGCGCTCGCCTCCCAGTAGACCCGGTATTTCCCGGTGGTGCTGGCGGCCGGGCCGTAGAGGCCGACGATCGGCCCGCAGGCGGTGGGGAAGACCTCGAACGGCCGCATCATCTCGTTGTCTTCATGTTCGACGATATGGCAGTGCCAGACATAACGGCCGGGGAGATCGAACGTCGCCTTGACCCGGGTGATCTGGTTGGGATAGGCCACCACCGTGTCCTTGTAGCCGTCCTCGTTCGGCAGCGGACCGCTCCGGGTGCCGAGGGGGGTCATCACGCCGGTTATCATGTCGATGTCCAGATCCTCGCGTTCGACCACCTGGAAGCGCACCAGGTGGATGTGGATCGGGTGGGCGTCCATGGTGGTGTTGAAGATTTCCCAGGTTTCGGTGGCGCCGAGCAGGGGGTTCTCGCTGACCGGTTCGGTCCACCGCTCGGGGACCGCCACCAGGCCGCCGGCGACCGGATCGAAGACCACGTCGCCGAGCAGGGCCTGGCGGGGGCCGGCCGGTACGGCGGCGTTGCCTTCGGTCACGACGGCGTTCATGCAGTCTTCCATGAACGTGGCGTCACCGTGCGGTCTGGTGAAGAGGGTCTGCACGAAGGCACCGTCGACATCGACCTCGATGCAGACCTGGTGGGATTCCATCTCGTTGAGCGAAACCTTGTGGGTGTTGCTCGCCGGGCCGAGGGCGGCCTCGTGCGGAAGCAGCAGGCTGGCCGGCGGGGTGCTCGGGTCGCCGCCCGCGCGATTCAGGGTGCTGTCGACGACGAACTGGAAGACCTGGCCCGTGGTGCCGGGGTCGGCCTGGTCGGCCGGATCAAGGCCGCCGAAGGGCCCGTCGCCGGCGGTATTGACCACGCGCACGACGGTTCCGGAGGGGAGCCCGGAGAAGTCGACGATGACGTCGGCACGTTCCGCCGGCATCATCAGCAGCGCCTGCAGGTTCCCTT
>VAUL01000077.1 GCA_005774545.1 Deltaproteobacteria bacterium
CCCCTACGCCCCCGACCAGGCCGACGAACTTCGCGGCCGCCTGCTCCCCCGGCTCAGTCAATTCACCCCCGCCGACCGTTGATTTTTCCTCGTCACTCCGCTTAATCTTTCACCTGCAGCACATTTCCCGCTCCGGAGTACCTATGCCCGCCGCCTTGCAGACGGTCGCCCTGCTGACCGTTTCCAACCTGTTCATGACCTTCGCCTGGTACGGCCATCTCAAGACCCTCAATCACCGGGCCTGGTACGTCGCCGCCCTGATCAGCTGGGGGATTGCCCTGTTCGAGTACCTCCTGCAGGTCCCGGCCAACCGCATCGGCTACGGCACCCTGAGCCTCGGTCAGCTCAAGATTCTCCAGGAGGTGATCACCCTGGGGGTCTTCATCCCCTTCGCCATGCTCTACATGCAGCAGCCCCCCAAGCTCGACTACCTGTGGGCCGGCCTCTGCCTGCTCGGCGCGGTCTACTTCATGTTCCGCGGGTGAGGTCGGCACCGCCCCGCCGCAGTGAGATAACGGCAAGATACGGTGTGCTAGGCTGGGGGCATCCTCTCACCTCCGGGTGACTTTCGTGAGAACGAACATGACAGCCCTTCGAACCGGAATCGTCGGCGCCCTCCTGCTGGCGGCGCTGGTGCTGCTACCACCCCTGCCGGGAACGGCCGGCGACACCGAGCGCGACCGGGCCGTCGCGGCGGCCGCCGGCTTTCTCGCCAGCCTCGACGCCAAGACCCCGGAGCAGGCCTGGCAGCAGTTCACGCCGCTCGCGCGGATCGCCAAACCGCAGGAGCCCTGGCAAAACCTGAACAGGGCCTTGCGCAGCGCCTACGGCCCCCTCGAAACCCGCACCGTGCGCGACTTCGCGCTGAAAAACCGCTACCCGACACTTCCCGACGGCCGTTACGCCATCGTCCAGTTCGACACGACCTTCGCCGCCAAGCACGGCGCCATCGAAACCGTGATCCTCGTCCTGGCGGACGAGGGGCGCTGGCTCGTCCACGACTACATCATCAACTGACCCTTTCCGGCCTTCCCCCGGCGAAACGGTTGACACTTCCGCCCCTTGTGGGTCATATAGGGAGTTCTCAGCTTTCTCCGAGGAGGTACTCCGTGATCACCATTAATTTCGACAAGATGGGGGGACTGATCCCCGCCGTCATCCAGGACGTTGACAGCGGCGAGGTGCTGATGGTCGCCTTCATGGACCAGAAGACCCTCGACTACACCCTGCGCGACGGCAAGACCTGGTTCTTCAGCCGCACCCGCAACAAGTACTGGATGAAGGGGGAGGAGTCCGGGAACACCCAGGACGTGGTCGAGGTCCTCACCGACTGCGACGCCGACACCGTGGTCATCAAGGTCAGGCAGAACGGCCCGGCCGCCTGTCACACCGGCAACCGCAGCTGCTTCTACGTGCGCTGGGAAGACGGCCAGTGGGTGGAACATTCGAACCCATTGTTCAATCCTGACGAGGTTTATAAAAAATCGTAGGGGCGGTCCTCGTCATCGCCTGGGGCGCATAAATAGATTCACCCCTACACCAGACACCAAATAGGGCGCGGAGTTTGCGCCAAGGTCAAGGCGGCCCGCCGGCCAACGCCGCGATTGGCCAAAAGCCACGCCCCCCGAAGGAGCTTCCATGAACATTCTGAAATTCGGCATCCCCAAAGGGAGCCTCGAAGACGCCACCGTCAACCTCTTCAAGCAGGCCGGCTGGTCGGTCGGCGTGTCGTCGCGCAGCTACTTCCCGACCATCGACGACGGCGAGATGAAGTGCAGCCTGATCCGGCCACAGGAGATGGGGAAATACGTGCAGCGCGGCACCATCGACGTCGGCATCGCCGGTCGCGACTGGGTGGCGGAGAACCAGGCCGACGTGGTCGAGGTCTGCGAGATGGTCTATTCCAAGGTCTCGCGCCGGCCGGTGCGCTGGGTGCTGGTGGTGGCCCAGGATTCCCCCGTACAGAAGCCCGAGGATCTGGCCGGCGGGGTGATCTCCACCGAACTGGTCGGCTTTACCCAGCGCTACTTCAATGAGCGCAACATCCCGGTGACCGTGGAATTTTCCTGGGGCGCCACCGAAGCCAAGGTGGTCGAGGGGCTGTGCGACGCCATCGTCGAAGTCACCGAGACCGGCTCGACGATCCGCGCCAACAATCTGCGCATCGTCTGCGACCTGATGCAGTCGGTGCCGGTGATGGTCGCCAACAAGGCGGCCTGGGCCGACCCCTGGAAGCGCGCCAAGATCGAACAGATCGCCACCCTGCTGCAGTCGGCGCTGCGCGCCGAGGGGATGGTGGGCTTGAAGCTCAACGCCCCGGCCGAGGCGATCGAAGCGATCATCGAGGTCCTGCCGAGCCTGAAGAACCCGACGGTCTCGCACCTGTACAAGTCCGACTGGGTCTCGATCGAGAGCATCCTGCCGGAGAAGGAAGTGCGCCGCATCATCCCGGAACTGCTGCGCCTCGGCGCCCAGGGGATCGTCGAGTATCCGCTGAACAAGATCATCTAGAGGACAGCACATCGCGTCGCCGCATGCGGCGGGGCTGCCATGCCGGCGCCCCGCCGCATTTGTTTCTTGTAATTAACACCGTTTCACCTATAATGCGCGGCAGTGTCTGCAGACTTCCGGGGGAGAGAGCAGCATGATCCGAGCGGAACTGATCGACGGCGGCTTCATCAGGGTTGCCCCCAGGGGGCTCGACCTGCTTCTCAAGCACGGCCGGGTCAAGCGCTTTCTTCGCGATGGCGGCTGGGCCGTCGTCGGCATCGATCCGATTCGCGACCAGTCCCGCCCTTCGGTCTATCACGGTCCGGAACGGCGCCGCGCCGCCTGAACGGCGTCGACCTTCTTGCATTTCCCCCGATTTATTCTATAGTTGAAGTCTACTCTATGCCGGAGTGGACGTCATGACCATCCATGTTGAGCTGATCGACGGTTGCTGTGTGCAGGTCGTTCCCCGCGGCCTCGACCTGCTGCTCGAGCGCAATCTGGTCCGCCGCTTCCTGCGCGGCAGCGGATGGGCGGTGATCGGCGTCGATCCGATTCGCCGGGCCCCATGCCCGGCCGAATATCACGGCCTCGAACGGCGCCGGCAGCTCATCTGACCGTCCCGCTCGCCACCCGCCCCGCCGGGGCTGGACAGATCGCGGCGGGCAGGCTATTTTTCATGCATCACCTGCCAAGGAGATGCATGATGCCCTCTGACCAGAAAAACACCCCTCCGTCCTGTTCCGCGTGCAGCGGCGTCATGCAGAAGCAGGGGGCCACCCACTGCTGGAGCGATCCCGCCGTACGCGGCGCCAAACCGGCCTACTGCCCATCCGAACCCCATGCCGAGGCGATTCGCGAAGCCTTCGACGAGTACCGGGGAGAGAGCGACGAGGCCCGCCTGGCGCGCATGGCCGCCAAGGTCGAAGGGCTGTGCTACCAGCCGATCCCCGGCTCCGATGCGGTCAACGCGCGGTGGACGCGGGTGGAGGATCTGGTGGCCCTGGCCCGGCTGATGGGGTGGAGGAAGATCGGCATCGCCACCTGCATCGGCCTGCTCGACGAAACCCAGAAGCTCAGCGACATCCTCCAGGCCCAGGGGCTGAGCCCCTTTTCCGCCTGCTGCAAGGCCGGCAGCATCGACAAGCTCGACCTCGGCCTCGAGGAAAGCGACAAGGTGCGCCCGGGCACCTTCGAGCCGGCCTGCAACCCCATCGCCCAGGCCCGCATTCTCAATGCCGAGGGGACCGAGATGAACATCATCATGGGGCTGTGCGTCGGTCACGACATGCTGTTCGGCAAGCACTCCGACGCACCGGTCACCACGCTGGTGGTCAAGGATCGCGTCACCGGCCACAATCCGGCGGCGGTGCTCTACGGCCAGAATTTCTACTACAAGCGGTTGCAGAAGCGGCCGGTGCTCAGCGACGAGGAGGTTGACCGGCACCGTGACTGAGACAGGGACAGGGACAGCTTTCCCGGCGCCGGTGCTCGGCATCGACGTTGGCGGGTCGGCACTGAAGGGGGCGCCGGTCGACACGCGCACCGGCACCCTCACCGCCGCGCGCCTGCTGGTGCCGACCCCCCGGCCGGCCACGCCGGCGGCCATCGCCGCAACCGTGGCCGGGATGGCCCGGCACTTCGCCTGGCAGGGGCCGCTCGGCTGCGGCATCCCCGCCGTCGTCCGGGACGGGCGGGCGGGCACCGCCGCCAATATCGACCACTCCTGGATCGGCACCGACGTCGGCGCCCTGTTCGGCGCCGCGACCGGCTGTCCGGTGACCGTTCTCAACGATGCCGATGCCGCCGGTCTTGCCGAGATGCGCTTCGGCGCCGGCAAGGGACAGCGGGGGACGGTCATTCTCGTCACCATCGGCACCGGGCTGGGGACCGCCCTGTTTCACGACGGCGTCCTGGTGCCGAACACGGAACTCGGCCATCTGCGCCTCCCCGGCGACCTGGTGGCCGAGCACTTTGCCTCGGCAGCAGCGAAGCGGCGGGAGCAGCTGGACTGGCCGGCGTGGGCCGGCCGGCTCAACCTCTACCTCGGACAGCTGGACGCCTTTTTCTCCCCCGACCTGATCATCCTCGGCGGCGCCATCTCCGGCGACTTCGCCGCCTTTTCACCCGGCCTGTCGCTGCGCGCCGCCGTCTGCCCCGCCCTCCTGGGCAACGACGCCGGCATCGTCGGCGCGGCCCTGGCCGCCGCGCCACCCCCCTGACCCCGCCGCGCGCCGCGCCGCCAGGTACCACGCCATCCCCGCGAGTTGCAACCCCGCGAGCAGGCCGAAACCCCAGCGATAGCCATCCGGAGCGTAGCCACCCGCCGCGGTTGCCGGCCAGTGGCCGAGGACCGCGCCGACCCCCCACTGGGCGGCGAAGGCCATCAGGAAGACCAGCAGATTCAGTCCGGCATTCACCCGTCCGGCGAGCCGCGCCGGGAACTGCTGCGACAGCACCGCATAGGGGAGGATGCAGGCCGTGCCGCAAAAACCGAACAGCAGCCAGAGCACCACGGCCGGACCGGCCGGCTGCAGAATCAGCAGCCCCTGCGTAGCGAGAAACGCCGCCATCCCGACGGCCGCCACCCGGGCGGCCGGGATGCCGCGCCGCCCCAGGCGGGCGGCGACGGTACCAAACACGAAATAGCCGACGACCATGGCGCCGGCGACCCCCATCAGGGCGTTGGCCACCTCCAGCCGGCTGCAGCCGGCCACGTCGCGCAGCCACGGCCCGGCCCAAAGCCCGACCAGCGACAGGTAGGCCCCCTGGGCGGCTACCGCCCAGGGGGTGAGCCGCCAGAAGGTGCGGCTGGAAAACACCTCGGCAACCCCGGCCAGTTGCCGGCCGACCCCTTCCCCGGGCCCCGCGCGGCGCCGTTCCGGGACCAGCGCGAACACCCCGAGAGCGGCAACCAGCGTCAGCCCCGCCAGGAGGATGAAAACCCCGCGCCAACCGGTGATCGTCAGGGCCAGTTCGACCGGCGCGGTCGCCGCCAGGGCCCCCATCCCGCCGGAGACCATCTGGATGCCGTTGACGAACGGCAGCTGCTCACGGGGGAACCACTCGGTGAAGGCCTTGAAGGCCGCCATCAGGCAGGCGGCCACCCCCAGGCCGATCAGCGCCCGGCCGGCCAGCAGTTCGCCGAGCGTTGCGGCACGGGCGAACAGCAGGGCCCCGGCCGCGGCAAAGAGCAGCAGCCCGGCTTCGACCCGCCGCGGACCGAAGCGGTCGAGGAGGATGCCGACCGGCAGCTGGGCCAGGGCAAAAGCGAGGAAGTAGGCCGAGGTGAGCAGCCCCAGCCCGGCCGGGTCGAGGGCGAGGTCGCGCACCAGATCCGGGGCAAGGACCGCGTTGACCGTCCGGTAGAGGTAGCTCAGGAAGTAGCCGAAGGCGAACGGCACGAAGATGCGCAGACAGACGACCGGCGACGGGTTCATGGCAACCACGCTCCACGAAGGGATCTGGCTATCATCGCGAAAAGTTCCCGGCTTGGCCAGCCAAAATGCCGGCATCTTGTTTTTTCACCGCACCTTGCGCTATATCTTTACGACTTTGCTCATCAACTCAGTACTCAGCACTCAGTACTATTCATTTTGAGGAGTCTCGACCATGCCGATGTCCCAGGAATTCAAGCAGCGCCTCTTCCCCCGCATCAAGGAGATCGCGGCGCATTACGGCACCCCCTTTCACGTCTACGATGAGGCCGGCATCCTCGCCACCGGAGCCGCCCTCAAGGAGGCATTCGCCGGGATCGACGGCTTCCGCGAGTACTATGCGGTCAAGGCGCTCCCCAACCCGCGCATCCTCGCCCTGATGAAGGACATGGGCTTCGGCTTCGACTGCAGTTCGATCCCCGAACTGGTCATGAGCCGCAGGATCGGCGGGCGCGGCGAAGAGATCATGTTCACCTCGAACAACACCAGCCTCGAGGAGTTCGAAGCGGCGGCCGCCGAAGGGGGCTGCATCCTCAACCTCGACGACATCTCGCTGATCGCCAAGGTGCCGCGCTTCCCGGAGCTGATCTGCTTCCGCTACAACCCGGGGCCGCGCCGGACCGGCAACGTCATCATCGGCAACCCGGTGGAGGCCAAGTACGGCATCGCCCACGACCAGGTGATCTCCGCCTACCGCATGGCCATGGAACGCGGGGCGAAACGCTTCGGCCTGCACACCATGGTCGCCTCCAACGAACGCGACTGCACCTACATCATCGAGACCGCGCGGATGCTGCTGGAACTGACCGCGCTGGTCGACGACGAGCTGGGGATCAAGTTCGAGTTCGTCAACATCGGCGGCGGTCTGGGAATCCCCTACCGCCCCGAGGACAACGCCCTCGACCTCGCCACCATGGCCCGGGAGATCACCGCGCAATTCAACGAGTTCAAGGCCAAGCGCGGCTTCGCGCCGCGCATGTACATGGAGAGCGGCCGCTGGATAACCGGCCCGCACGGCGTGCTGGTCACCACCGCCATCAACCACAAGAACATCTACCGCCAGTACATCGGCGTCGACTCCTGCATGTCGTCGCTGATGCGCCCGGCGCTGTACGGCTCCTACCACCACATCGACGTGGTCGGCAAGGAGAACGTCCCGGCCACGGAGGTCTACGACGTGGTCGGCTCGCTGTGCGAGAACAACGACAAGTTCGCGGTGCAGCGCCACCTGCCGCCGATTCACGACGGCGACCTGCTGGTCATCCAGGACACCGGCGCGCACGGCTACGCCATGGGCTTCCAGTACAACGGCCGACTGCGGCCGAAGGAACTGCTGCTGCGCACCGACGGCAGCGTCGAACTGATCCGGCGCGCGGAAACCGTCGACGACTACCTGCGCACCCTCGACTTCGCCCCGGACGTCTTCCCCGCCGCCGGGCGCTGATCCCGATCGTTCCGGCCGGGAGACCCCTCCCGGCCGGAACGCCCCGCCGGCGTCACCGGCGCCGACGCCTCCTGACAGGAGCTTAGCCGTGTCCCGTTTCTGGCTGCTGGCACTTCTGGCCCTGGCCGCCGGCACCTGCATTCCGACCCAGGCCGGCATCAATGCCCGCCTGAGCCTGTGGGTCCGGTCCCCGATCCTGGCGGCGACCATCTCCTTCCTGGTGGGCACCCTGGTCCTCGCCGGCTACTCCCTGGCCGCCCGCCTGCCGCTGCCGCCGCTGCGGGCCGTGGTCGAGCAGCCCTGGTGGATCTGGACGGGCGGGCTCCTCGGCGCCTTTTTCGTCGCGGTCACCATTCACCTGGCCCCACGCATGGGCGCAACCAACATGCTGGCCTGCCTGCTCGCCGGGCAGATGCTGGCCGCGCTGGCCCTCGATCACTTCGCCCTGCTCGGTTATCCCCAGCACCTGCTGACCCCCGGCCGCGCCGTCGGCGTGCTGCTACTGATCACCGGGGTATTGATGATCCGCATCTTCTGAACCGCCGCCCTCGGCTTCGCGATCCCGCCATGAACCTGCTCCTGCTCGTCCCCGGGGATTTTTTCGCGCCGGGACTGGCCCGCCTTACCGGCCGCCGGCACCGGCACCTGCTTGACGTGCTGCGGGGCACCGCCGGTGCAACGGTCCGTGTCGGCCTGCTCGACGGGCCGTGCGGCGAGGCGCGCATCCGCTCCGCCGGCCCGGACGAAACCGTGCTCGAGGTCGCCCTGTCCGCCCC
>VAUL01000114.1 GCA_005774545.1 Deltaproteobacteria bacterium
GGGCGGGATACAATTCAATTGAAGGGCGCCCCGGCGCCCGCAGCGCGCCTGGGCGCCGGATCGTCCGTACGAAGGGAGACCAGCGATGAGCCGCTATGTTGACGGGTTCGTCATCCCCATCCCGAAGAACAAGGTTGACGAATATCGGAAAGTCGCCGAGGTGGCCGGCAAGATCTGGAAGGAGCACGGGGCCCTCGATTACTGGGAGTGCCTCGGCGACGATTTGCAGGTAAAGGACATGGTGAGCTTTCCGCAGCTCGCCGATATCGGGGCAGACGAGACCGTGGTGTTCTCGTGGATCGTCTATGAGTCACGCGAGCAGCGCGACCTGGTCAACGCCAAGGTCATGGCCGACCCGCGCATCAAGGAGATGTGCGACCCCGACAACCCGCCGTTCGACTGCAAGCGCATGGCGTACGGCGGGTTCACGGTTCTCGTCCACGCCTGAACGGCGCGTGCCGGGATTCCGGCCCCGGGGAGCGAACGTCTCGTCCCCGCCCGGCCTGCGGCCCCCCGCTCCGGCGGGGAGCTGTGATGCGGAAGGGGGTTCCCGCAACCGCGGTCATTTGCCGGCGCAATAATCCCCGACTTTTTTGACGAGTTGGCTGTATATCGAAGCCTTCGCCTTCGTCAGCGTGTCGCTTTCCAGGGTGACGGCCTCGCCTAGCGACAGGAACTTCATCTTCATTTCCGCTGAGGTTTGCGCCTCGTAGGTTCTTTTGAGAACTTTCCCTTCGTAGAGATCGATCTTGCCGTCAAATTCGTAATCATAGTCGTACCAGAAGACGGGTTCGAGCAGGAACAGGGTCAATCCGGTCAGAAATGACTTCGTCATCCCCGAGCCCATGTTGGGGTCGAAAATGATGTTGAATTTTGTGTTGATGACCAGGTCGACACGGTCATCCGGCCGCGAAGGGTAATAGACATTTGCAAACAGGCCGCTGCGCTCCAGTTCGGCGGCGAATCCGGGGGTCAGGTTTCCTGCCGGCGGATAGGTTTTGTCGGGGGTCATCTCCTTCACGGCGACATTGCCGCAGGTTCCGGACCCTTTGAGGTCGAGCGCGCCCGGTTCCGGGTCGACCATGATTTGCGTGCCGGTACACCCCGTCAGTATTACGATAAAGATGAGCAACAGCAGAAAAGACGTCGTGGCTTTCATGAGAAGACCTCCTGTCCGTTGGCTGTAGCCTCCGCGACCGCGTCCCAACGGTCGCCTTGGCAGGCACATCTCAAAGACAGGCCAAGCATATCCCTCAATGAGCAAACGGCAAGGGGGCGCGGGAGAAGGTGCCCCGGAAGGGGCGGACGAGGGGCTGGGGC
>VAUL01000078.1 GCA_005774545.1 Deltaproteobacteria bacterium
CACGCGCGGCACACGGGTCGGTTCGTACGCGACGACGACCCGTGGCTTCTCCGAGGCCGAGGCACACGAAGTCGGTAGGCTGCTTGCCTCGGCCATCTTCAATTTTTTTTTCGAAGCAGAGCTCGACGTACGCCACCATCCCTTGCCTCGGGGGCTCGAAGATGTGTATAAGAACCACCCCCTCCCGCCCCTGACCGCACCGGTCGGCACCGCCGGCCGATTGCTGCTATAATGGGAACAGGCTACCAGACAGCCTGACACCGCGACGGGGGCGGATTCCGCATCATGCGGCAGCGGATCCTGCAGGTCGTCATGATCTGGGGCCTGGCCGTAACCCTGAGCGCCGGAGCCCCTTCTTCCCTTCGCGCGGAGCCGCAGGCGGCTCCGCCGGTTCCCATTCTGGTCTATCACCGCTTCGGCCCGGCAGCAACCGACACCATGACCACCCCCACGACGGTCTTCGCGGAGCAGTTGCGGCTCCTGCGGGATCGCGGCTGGACGGTGGTTCCGCTGCGGCAGCTGCTCGACCGGCTGCAGGGCCGGGGGGCGCCCCTGCCGGAGCGGGCCGTGGTCATCACTGTCGACGACGGCCACCGTTCCGTGTATACCGAGTTGTTCCCCGTCGTCCGCCGGCACCGGCTCCCCGTGACCCTGTTCATCTACCCCTCGGCCATCTCCAACGCTTCCTACGCCCTGACCTGGGACCAGCTTCGGGAGTTGCGCGACTCCGGGCTGTTCGACATCCAGT
Source organism: Deltaproteobacteria bacterium (assembly GCA_005774545.1). GTDB lineage: Bacteria > Desulfobacterota > Desulfuromonadia > Desulfuromonadales > BM103 > VAUL01. Next base: position 749 of record VAUL01000078.1, read on the forward strand.
CGCACACCTACTGGCACCCGAACTTCCGGCGTGAGAAGCAGCGGCTGGGCCGGGCCGACTACGAAGCGCTGGTGACGATGCAGCTGGTGAAATCCCGGCAGAAGCTCGAACATGAACTGGGGACAACGGTCGATCTTCTGGCCTGGCCGTTCGGCATATACGACCGGGAACTGATGCACCGGGCCGCCGATGCCGGCTATGTCGCGGCCTTCACCATCGAGCCACGCCCGGTCACCGGCAGCGAGGAGCTGATGGCATTGCCGCGCTTTCTGTTGACCGACGCCACCCAGGTCAGGGGGGTCGAGGCCATCCTGAACAGATCCGGAAGGAGGTGAGCCGCGTGACCCGGACAAAGGCCGGCTTCCTGTCTCTATTGGCGATCGTGCTGCTGTCCGCCGGCCCGGCGCCGGCCGGGATCAGCGGCCGGGTGGTCGATGCCGCGACGCAAAGGCCGATCGCGGGGGCGCTCGTCACCATCGATGACCAGGTGACGGTGAGCGACGAGCACGGCCTGTTCATGTGGCCGGGCGATGGCGAAAAGATCGCCGCGCGCGCGGCGGGCTACCTCAGGACCGGGCAGACGCTGCTGGTACCGTTCGCCGCCGACCACCTCCGGCTCGAACTCACCCCTTTCACCCCCAAGGCTCTTTACCTCTCCGGCCATGGCGTAGCGAACAGAACGCTGCGCGAAGCGGCCCTCAGGCTGCTGGCCGACACCGAACTCAACGCACTGGTCATCGACGTCAAGGGGGACTGGGGGCAGCTCAGCCACCGCAGCGACATCCCCATGGCCGCGGCGATCGGCGCGCAGAGGAACGTACCGGTGAAGGACCTGGCGGCCCTGGTCGACGAATTCAAAGGCAGGGGGATCTACCTGATCGCCCGGATCGTGGTGTTCAAGGACGACCCGCTGGCGCGGGCACGCCCCGAACTGGCGGTACGCACGACCGAGGGGACGCTCTTTCGGGACCGCGAAGGGCTGGGGTGGGGCGACCCCTTCGCCGCCGAGGTCCGCGAATACAACATCGCCGTTGCCGTAGAGGCGGCGAGGCTCGGCTTCGATGAAATCCAGTTCGACTACGTGCGCTTCCCCGACCGGGGCGGGCTGCGATTTTCGCGGCCGAACACCGAGGCGAACCGGGTTGCGGCCATCGGCGAGTTCCTCGAGGCCGCCCGGCAACGCCTCGTCCCCTACAACGTGTTCCTCTCCGCCGACATCTTCGGTTACGTCTGCTGGAATCTCGACGACACCGACATCGGCCAGCGCCTCCCCGACATCGCCGCCGCCGTCGACTACCTTGCGCCGATGCTTTACCCGTCCGGCTTCCAGTTCGGCATCCCCGGGTACCGCAACCCCGTGGCCAACCCCTACCAGATCGTCAACCTTTCTCTGGAGCGCGCCAAAAAGCGCACCGGCCTCCCCGGAGTGCGCTTCCGTCCGTGGCTGCAGGCCTTCCGCGACTACGCCTTCGACCGCAGGTCGATGGCCGGCCAGCCGCTGCGCGACCAGATCGATGCGGCCGAGGACGCCGGAACCCACGGCTGGATGCTCTGGAACCCCGCCAACGTTTACCCTGGCGACGGCCTCCGATAAATCCGCCCCGTAGCGAACCGCAGCGCCGGCAGTTGACGCGGCAAGTAATCATTTGCTTCCGCTGCCCCCCGGGAGTAAGATATTTGGCGCATTTCAAACCATTCGCAGGGCTCTCGGACCGATGAAAAAACGCATTGTTTTGGCCATCCTCGGCGTACTGGTCGTCGCCGCCATCCTGGCCGGCGTCAAGGCCTGGCAGATCGGCAAGATGATCGACCAGGGGAAAGCCTATGTTCCGCCAACGGAAACCGTAACGGCTTACCAGGTTGCGACCCAGCAGTGGACCGGCGCCCTGACGGCGATCGGCTCGCTGACGGCCGTGCAGGGGGTGACGGTCGCCGCCGAAGTCCCGGGGAAAGTGGTGGAGATTGCCTTCCAGCCGGGGAGCAGCGTGCGCCGGGGCGACCTGCTGCTGCGCCAGGACACCTCGGTCGAGGAGGCACAGTTGCCGGGCGCCGAAGCCGCCGTGGTGCTGGCCAGGGCCAATTTCGAGCGGGCGCGGGCGCTGCTGGCCGAACATGCCGTGGCCCGGGCCGAGTTCGACACCGCCCAGGCGACGCTCAGCCAGGCCGAGGCGACCGTGGCCCAGCTCAAGGCCGCCATCGCCAGGAAGACGGTGCGCGCTCCTTTCGCCGGCCGGCTCGGCATCCGCCTGGTGAATCTCGGGCAGATCCTGCGCGAGGGGGAGTCGATCGTCTCGCTGCAGACCCTCGATCCGATCTTCGTCGACTTCGCCCTCCCCCAGCAGTCCCTCTCCCGGCTGAAAACCGGCATCGCCGTCCAGGCGACGACCGATGCCTGGCCCGGTGAAACTTTCGGCGGTGCCCTGACCACCATCAATGCCGAAGTCGATGCGGCCACCCGCAACATCCGCCTGCAGGCCACGCTCGCCAACCCCGGCGAAAAGCTGCGCCCGGGGATGTTCGTCCAGGCCCGCGTGGTGCTCCCCGACACGGCCGAGGTGCTGGCCATCCCGTCCAGCGCGGTGCTCTACGCCCCCTACGGCGACTCGGTCTACGTCATCGAGGACCGCAAGGACGAGCAGACCGGGCAGACCGGCAAGGCGCTGCGCCAGCAGTTCGTCCGCCTCGGCGAGAAGCGCGGCGATTTCGTGGCGGTGCTCTCCGGCCTCAAGGCGAGCGAGACGGTGGTGAGCTCCGGGGCGTTCAAGCTGCGCAACGGCCAGGCGGTGGTCGTCGACAATACACTGTCGCCGGCGTTCTCGCTCGAGCCGAAACCCGAAAACAACTAGCGCCCCTGCCGGCATGAAGCTCACCGACCTGTTCATCCACCGTCCCGTGCTCGCCGTGGTGGTCAGCCTGCTGATCACCATCGCCGGCGTCCAGGCGATCCTCTCCCTGAACGTCCGCCAGTACCCGCGCAGCGACAACGCCTCGGTGACCATCACCACGGTCTATACCGGGGCCGGCGCCGAACTGGTGCGCGGTTTCGTGACCACCCCCCTGGAGCGGGCCATCGCCGCCGCCGACGGCATCGACTACATCCAGTCGGAGAGCAAGCTGGGGCTGTCGACCATCACCGTGCGCCTCAAGCTCAACTACGATGCCACCAAGGCGCTGGCCGAGATCAGCTCGAAGGTCGACCAGGTGCGCCGCGACCTCCCCCTCGAGGCCGAAGTGCCGGTCATCAACATCGAGTCGGCCGACAGCCAGTTCGCCTCGGCGTACCTGAGCTTCACCGCCGACGAACTCAAGCAGAACGAGATCACCGACTACCTGGTGCGGGTGGTCCAGCCGCGCCTGAGCGCCATCGACGGCGTGCAGCGGGCCGACGTCCTCGGCGCGCGCACCTTCGCCATGCGCCTGTGGCTCAAGCCGGAACGGATGGCCGCCCTCAACGTCACCCCGGTCCAGGTTCGCGAGGCGCTGCGCCTCAACAACTACCTCGCCGCCTTCGGGCAGACCCGGGGCTCCCTGGTGCAGGTCAACCTCACGGCCGACACCAACCTGAGTTCGGTGGAGGAGTTCAAGCGCCTGGTGGTCCGCGAACAGGGCGGCGCCGTGGTGCGCATCGAGGATGTCGCCGAAGTCGTTCTCGGCGCCGAGGACTACGACGCCGACGTGCTCTTCTCCGGGAAGACCGCCGTGTTCATGGGGATCTGGCCGCTGCCCAACGCCAACTCCCTCGACGTGATCAGGCGCGTCCACGCCGAGATGGCCGAGCTGCAGAAGGATCTGCCGGGCGGCATGCAGGCCCGGGTCGCCTACGACGCCACCAGCTACATCGACAACGCCATCAGGGAGGTGATCAAGACCCTCAGCGAGACGCTGCTGATCGTGGTCATCGTCATCTTCCTCTTCCTAGGCTCCCTGCGCTCGGCCGTCATCCCGGTGATCGCCATCCCGCTGTCGCTGATCGGCGGGGTCTTCCTCATGCAGGCCTTCGGCTTCACCGTCAACCTGCTGACCCTGCTGGCCATCGTCCTCTCCGTCGGCCTGGTGGTCGACGACGCCATCGTCGTGGTGGAGAACGTCGAGCGGCACCTCGGCGAGGGGCGGTCCGCGCTCGAGGCCGCCCTGCTCGGCGCCAGGGAACTGGTCGGGCCGATCATCGCCATGACGGTCACCCTGGCCGCGGTCTACCTGCCGATCGGCCTGCAGGGGGGATTGACCGGCTCGCTCTTCCGCGAGTTCGCCTTCACCCTGGCCGGCGCGGTGACGGTCTCGGGGGTCGTGGCCCTCACCCTGTCGCCGGTGATGTGCTCGCGGCTGCTCAAGCCGGGGATCGAGGAGCACGGGCTCCCGGCGCGCATCGCCCGCGACTTCGGGCGGCTGCGCCGCGTCTACGGCCGCCTGCTCGACGCCACCCTGAATGCCCGCCCGGCCGTCTACCTGGTCTGGGTGGCGATCAGCGTCCTGACCGTGCCGATGTTCATGATGTCGGCCAAGGAGCTGGCCCCGACCGAGGACCAGGGGGTCATTTTCGGCATCGTCGATGCCGCGGCCAACGCCACCCTCGACCAGACGCGCATCTACGCCACCGCGGCCAATCGGGTCTTCCTCGACACCCCCGAAACCGACTTCACCTTCCAGATCATCTTCCCCAACGGCGGCTTCGGCGGGATGGTGACCAAGCCCTGGGACGAGCGCGAACGCACGGTCTTCGAGATCCTCCCCGAAGTCCAGCAGAAGCTGCAGCGCATTCCGGGGATCCAGATGTTCCCGGTGACGCCGCCCGCCCTCCCCGGCGGCGGCCAGTTCCCGGTGGAATTCGTCATCGCCTCCACCGCCGAAACCGCGGAGATCCTCGGCTTCGCCGAAAAGATCCAGGCGACGGCGATGCAGAGCGGCCTGTTCGCCTTCCCGCCGCTGATCGACGTGAAGATCGACCAGCCGCAGACGCAGTTCGCGATCGACCGCGACAAAGTCGCCGCCCTCGGCAGCAACCTCACCCTGGTCGGCGCCGAGGTCGGCGGCGGGGTCGGCGGCAGCTTCGTCAACCGCTTCGACATCGCTGGCCGCAGCTACAAGGTCATCCCCCAGATCGAGCGGGTCGGCCGGCTCAACCCGGGACAGCTGCAGGATCTGTACGTGACCGGTCCGGACGGACGGCTGGTCCCGCTCTCCACGGTGGCCACCGTCAGGGACAGCGTGGTGCCGAGGTCCCTCAACCGCTTCCAGCAGCTCAACGCCGTCAAGATCAGCGGCGTGGCGATCAAACCCCTCGACGAGGCGCTGCGCTTCCTCGAGGACGAAGCCGCCAAAATCCTCCCCAAGGGCTACGTGCTCGACTACACCGGCGAATCGCGCCAGCTGCGCACCGAGGGGAACAAGTTCCTGCCGGCCTTCCTCCTCGCCATCGCCCTGATCTTCCTGGTGCTTGCCGCCCAGTTCAACAGCTTCCGCGATCCCTTCGTGATCCTCGCCGGTTCGGTGCCGCTGGCGATCTTCGGCGCGCTGATCTTCACCTTCCTGAAGATGCCCGATCCGAGCGTGGCGTTCTGGACCAACGGCTGGACCACCACTCTCAACATCTATTCGCAGGTCGGGCTGGTGACCCTGGTGGGGATCATCGCCAAGAACGGCATCCTTATCGTCGAGTTCGCCAACAAGCTGCAGGAACAGGGGATTCCCAAGCTGCAGGCGGTGCACGACGCCGCCCTGACCCGCCTGCGGCCGATCCTGATGACCACCGCCGCCACCATCGCCGGCCACCTGCCGCTGACCATGGTGTCCGGCGCCGGCGCCGCGGCGCGCAACTCCATCGGCCTGGTGCTGGTCGGCGGGATGTTCGTCGGCACCCTCTTCACCCTCTTCGTGGTCCCCTCCATCTACATGCTGGTGGCCAGGGATCACACCAAGGACCGGGCGGGGGACGCGGTCGCGCCGTAGCCCCTGCATCACCGGGAGAAAAAAGAACGGGGGCGGAAAATCCGCCCCCGTTCTGCATTGCCGAACTCTGCCCTGCGGGGTTACTGCAGCTTCAGGTACGCCCTCACCGCTTCCTCGCTCTTGCGCACCGTCGCCAGGCTGACCGGCAGGATCAGGACTTTCTGCGGATTGTCCAGCTGCACCAGGATGAAGCCCTGATCGTAAAGAGAGACATGATGGATGCGGCCGAGGTTGCGCCGCACGAAGTTATCGATCTGCCACCAGCTGACATAGCTGTCCTTCTCCAGCAGGTCCCGGATCTTGCGGCCGTGTTCCGGGTGGAAGAAGTATTCGCCGAGCTGTTCGCGGCTGACCCGGTAGGAGGGGGTGACGATCAGGGCGTTCTCGGTAAAGCTCCGCGCCCCCTTCATCTCCGGGGCGAACTTCGCCGCGGCGTAGAACTGGCCGATGGTGTACTGCGGCGGCGCGGCCGGAACAACCGCAACTCCGCCCGGGACAAACATTCCCGCCACGAACATGACCCCCAGCAGCGCCGCCGCTTTCAGGACGACCGTCAAAATTCTTGCAACACCCATCAACGTCCCGCCTTTTTCTTTTTCATGACTTCCACTCATCGCCCAGCACTCATCGCTCAGCACCGCCTCTAATCCTTCAACCTGAACACCACCGGGATGCTGACGTCGCAGGGGACCGGCACGCCCCCCCGGGTGGCCGGGATGAAGCGCCAGTGCCTGACACTGTCGACGGCGGCCCGGTCGAGCATGGCGTGCCCGGAGCCGCGCTCCAGGGAGACGCTCTCGACATCTCCTGCGGACGTCACCCTGGCCCGCACGCGGACCGTCCCTTCCCAGCGGTTCTGCCTGGCGATATCCGGATAGACGGGTGTCGGGTTGTATTCATAGCGCGGCGTCGCCCGGATCAGGGGCTCGGCTCCGCCCCGCCCGCCGTCACCGCTTCCCCGCCCGGC
>VAUL01000014.1 GCA_005774545.1 Deltaproteobacteria bacterium
TGAACCAGCCACACCGCCGGCAGGAAGAGGAAGTATGCGAGCGAGTTGAACGTCAAGCGGCGCCCGGCGCAGAACAGCCGGCTATGCCGGCAACTTGCTCTGGATGCTGTCCATCAGGTCGCCGACGTTCTTGAACGTCAGCAGCTCCTTCTGGGTGAACTTGATGTTGAAGCGGGCTTCGATCGTCACGATCAGGTTGACGTGGGAGAGCGAATCCCATCCGTCCACATCGTCCGCGGTCATCTCGCGCGCCAGGGTGATCTCCTCGTCATCGAATACTTCGCGAAAAATCGCGGTCAACGGTTCAACGATACCCATGTCAATCCTCCAGAGTCGAAATGTCGCCTTCATCCTGGCCCAGGTATCTGGCCTTGAGAACCCGGCGCATGATCTTGCCGCTCTTGTTTTTGGGAACCTTGTCGATGAAGAACAGTTCCTGCGGCGTGGCAATCGAAGAGACCCGGTTCGAGATATGCAGGCGGATCTTGATTTCAAGGTTCTTGTCCGGCACCTGACCGGCATGCAGGTGAACGAAAGCCACCACCTTCTCGAAGAGCAGGTCGTCGGGAGCGCCGATCACCCCGGATTCGGCCACTTCCTCGAGCTCCAGCAGTGCGCTTTCGACTTCGAAGGGGCTGATGAGGTGCCCGCCGGTATTGATCACGTCGTCGCTACGCCCCTTGAACCAGTAGTAGCCGTCCGGGTCGCGCACGGCGGTATCGCCGGTGAAGTAGTGGCCCTTGATGAACTTCTGGCGGTAGGCGGTGTCGTTGTTGAGGTAGGTGACGAACATCGACGGCCACCCGGGGCGGAGGCACAGGTTCCCCTGCTCGCCGTCGGCCACCGGCGTGCCGTCGTCGGCCAAAATGGCCGGTTCGATCCCGGTGACCGGCTTGCCCATGGACCCCGGCCGGATCGCCAGCCCCGGACGGTTGGTGATCATGATGGCGCCGGTCTCGGTCTGGAACCAGGTATCGTAGATGTCGCGGCCGAGCACCGCTCGCGCCCATTGGATGACCTCCGGGTTGAGCGGTTCGCCGACGCTGAAGATGTGCCGCAGACAGTTCAGGTCGTATTCGGCGTAAAGTGTGTCCTCTTCCCGCATCAGCATGCGCAGGGCGGTCGGCGCGCTGTACCATACGGTTACCCGCTCGTCCCGAAGGATGTCGAACCACTTGGCCGCATCGTACATTCCGCCGTAGTGCACCTGCGTCACCCCCAGGCTCCACGGGCCGATGATGCCGTAGGAGGTTCCCGTCACCCACCCCTGGTCGGCCGTGCACCAGTACACATCGTCGGCGCCGAGCTGCAGCACCTCCCGTGCGGTGGCGTTCTGCATCAGGACGCTGCCGTGCACGTGCAGGACGCCCTTGGGCTTGCCGGTGGACCCGGAGGTGTAGTGCAGGACCGACGGCGTGTCGGCGGCCGTCACCGGCGTGGCAAACCCGGGCGCGGCCTCCTGCATCAGCTGCGGGTAGCTGAGGATCCCGTCGGACTGGTGACTGTCGATATCGGTGACCAGGATATACTTAAGATGCGGCAGCTGGCTGCGAATGCGGCCGAGCTTCTTCAGAAAGCTCTTCTTGGTGACGACCCCCCGCGCCTGCGAATCGCCGAGGCGGTCGAGCAGCGCTTCGTCGCCGAAGTTGGAGAAGAGCGTGCCGCAGACGACCTGCCGCTTGAGCGTGCCGAGAAACGCGTAAAACTGCTCGGGACACTTCGGCAGGAAGGTGAAGAGAATCTCGCCGCGCCGGAAACCGAGGGCGCCAAGCACGTTGGCGAACCGGTTGGACTGGCGGTCCAGTTCGGCAAACGTCACGTCGCAAGGTTCACCGCCGGCCGGCAGCCAGCGGAAGGCGACCTTGTCGCCCAGGCCGTTGTCGCACTGCTGCCGGGTACAGATGTGGCCGATGTTGTACTGGTCGTCGACGATCATGGCGCCCCCGTCAGAAAGAAACCGGTTGAACAGTCAGGAGATGTCGAGCCGCTGCAATCCTGCGCGAATGGCCTCGGCGGCGCTCCCCGGAAAAGTCCGGCGCAGTTCCTCGACCCACAGCGGGTGGATATGCCGCACCCACACCGGGATCATCGGAACACCGACGAGCTGGGCAACCGCCAGGCGGTGCCGCCCCTTCTCTTCCTTCACGATGTTGCCATGCCGGCCGATCATCACGCAGAGCGGGTCCCTGGCGCTTTCGCGGCGATAGCCGTCCGCTGCCATGCTCCTGCACACGCCGCAATAATAGGCGAAGTGCGCTTCGACCTTGTCGCGGCTGTCGATGATCGACTTCTTGTGCCTGATCGCCTTGCCGGAGTCGATCTCGGCGATCATGCGCGCATAGGCCGCCGTCGCGCGGTAATCGTAGCCCGCCGCCACCAGTTCGGCGATGAAACGGTGAGTCGGCGTCTCTGCGACGGGAGTCGCATGGAGATCCCAGTCGCCGGGGAGCACCAGGGGCGCCCGCGATCTGACGAAGCGGTAAAACAGGTCGATGCCGAGCAGGCGCCGCAGCGGCTTGGGGCCGAGCCGCTTCAGACGCACGTAGTCCGGCAGGGCGTAGTCGCGGATCATCGACGGGCTGACCTGAAGGTGCAGTGCCGCGCCGAGTTCGACGCGCAGCCGATCGCGGCGAAGCCACGACGGCAGGTTTTTAATCACAGTCGGCATGGTACGGCAAGTTACCGGAAAACCGGTCCTCAGGCAATCGTCTGCAGCGCCCGCCGGAAGTCGCCCGCATCGAGTGCCGAGCCGAGCCGCCGCAACCGCCAGGTCAAATCGACAAACGCCGCGAATTCCGCGGGCGGTGGATCGAGCGGGGGAATCTCCCTGTCGCGCAGCAGCGAATTGTGCCAGTCGAGGAGCCAGCCGCCGCCGACGCCGAGCAGTTCGTTGTCGACGATGAACAGCCGCCCGCTCCCCTTTTCCAGGATCAGGTTGGCGAGGGAAAGATCCGGATGGGAGAGCCGCCGGGGAAGACGGGGCTGTACGGCGGCATAGGCGTTCCGCCAGTGCGCGACGAAGCCGCCGATCTCGCAGACGTGCACCCAGTCGCCCAGACGCGGCAACAGATAGTTCTCGAGATAGCAGAACGCCCCGTCGAACCGGCCGGCCAGCGCCTGCAGGTCCGGCGCGGCGGCACAGCCATGCAGGAACCTGCGGACCTGCTCGGCCGCATCGCTCAGCGCCCGGCCGCGCAAATCCCCGAGCGGCGTCCCTTCCACCCAGCGTTCCGCCACCAGGGTGTCGTCACTGGCGACGATTTCGGGAAGGCAGATGCCGCCGGGGAGGCTGATGTCCTGCAGTGCCCGGCGCAGCCGGACCTGGGCCGCGGAATGGGCACTGTAGACCTTCACGGCCGCCCCATCGCACGTCCCCCGCAGCGACAGCCGCCCGGCCTTGGTGATCCCCGGCCGGTGATAGCCGCCGAGCAGGCGGATGGCGGAAACCGGCCGGCCGGCGACGGCAAGCGTGCCGGGGAACGGCTCAGCGGCCCCGCGGCCGGTACCGCGCAGCATTCTCGTCAGTCGACGCATCATGAGTGCCGCCCCCTTTCCGCCCGGTTGCCGGCGCGCCCCCGCATTCGTCAGTCGTCCAGCATGGCCAGGCGCCGCTTGCACAGCAGGCCGATAGCCCGCAGCAACTCGCCGGGCCGCATGTTCCGCCAATGCTTCTGAAAAAACGCCTTGTTTCCGGTATGCCGGTTGCCGCGCGCCCGGCCGCCGCCATGATCGCACAGGATCGCCACGGCCTGCGGCGCCACCGCGATGCGCCGGCCGGAGAGCAGCAGGCGTGCGGCCAGGTCGCGATCCTCGGAGGCCGGCAGGCGCTCGTCGAACCCGCCCAGTTCGAGGAAGACGGCCCTTCTGATAGCCAGGTTCTGTCCGCCGAAGCCGGGGTTGCGCAGGAACACCCGGCGCTGCTGTTCCGGCTCTTCGGGAAAGAGCTTGTAAGCCGTCGGCTCCGCCCCCTGCCGCTTGCGCATCAGCTGTCCGACCACGGCGTCCGCCCCGGTCTCGTCGAAGCGCTCGAGGATCCGTTCCAGGTAGTCCGGAAGCCACAGGTCGTCATCATCGAGGAAGGCGACGATCTCGGAACGCGCGGCCCTGGCACCGGCGTTGCGCGCGGCGCTCGGGCCGATGCGCGGCGCCGTGCGCACCACCGACACATGCGCGGGGAGATCGGCAAGAAGCGTCGCCTCGCGGCCGTTGTCGATGATCAGCACCTCGGCAGGCACGACAGTCTGTCTCAGCACGCAGGCCAGCGTCTCGAGGAGGATCTCCCGGCGATCGGCAGTCGGGATGACGACGGACACGGCCGGAGTCATGGCGTCACCGGCACGGGAGCAGCCCCCAAAAGATCGCGCAGATGGCCGAAACCCCGCGCATGGATGGCCGTGCGGGAATCGCCGCCGGCGCCCCGGGGGGGGAGTGCCAGCAGCCTGTCGGCGGCAGCCAGCAGCGCGTCACGGTCCCCGGAGATGTCGGGAAAATCGGCAACATGGCCGGCATCGCGGGCATCGGCGCAGAAGTCGACCAGTTTCTGGCTGCGGTTGAGCGCCAGGAAAGGGATGTCGCAAAGGGCCGCACAGATCGCTCCGTGCAGGCGCATGGAGAGATAATGGCTGCAGGTGGCGATGGCCTGGATCGTGGCGAACACATCGCCGGCATAGTCGTGCAGCGTGATCCGCTCCGGGTGCCTGGCAAGCCCGAGCAACTGCCGGTGCAGAAGGTGATCCTGGTACTTTTCGCCGATGTAGAGAGCAATTAGGCGGACACGCCCGCCGCCTGCGGTGAGCCGATCGACAAGCGCCGTCATGTTGGCGAGTGCCGTCTCACGGTAGGGTTGCGGCTTGCGCCGGTCGAGGAGGAACGAGACGCCGACCAGCCCTTCCTCCGCATCGCGGGCGAAGAGGGTGCTATGCTGCGCCCAGGCGCCGTAGGCCAGGTCGCAGCCGAACAGGATCCGGGGGTTGCGGCACAGACTCGCGGCGATATCGACGGAACTGCGGTCGCGGCAGACGATGAAGTCGAGCCGGTCGGCAAAATCGGCGAACGCGCGCTCATCGGCCGCCGTGTCGAAGGGTCCGACCGACACGCCGATGCAGCCGGCCAGCGCCGGCCGCCGGCCGCGCGCCAGCCGGTAGCGCTCGACCAGTCCGCTCTTCCGCTCCAGGCCGCGGGCCGAGTGCAGCACCGAACCACCGCCGAACAGGAGGCCGTCGTAAGGGGACAGCCGGTCGAGAAACGGCAGCAGGCGAGCCAGCCGCACCGGCAGGCGGCCGCCGTGGGTGGCGATGCGCATCCCCTCCCCGGCCGCCGTGAAGATCGGGTGGCCGCCCGGCTGGTAGTAGGTTGCGCAGGGGACCGTTGCGACCTTGCCGAGATCGAGGCGCAGGCCGTAGGAGAGCAGTTCGTCGCCGAAGTTGCCCCGACCGACCCAGGCATTGATGAGCGGCGCAAACGTGTTCATGGCGCAGTTACGCCCGGCCGGCACTGCGGAAGACATAGATCGTCTGGTTCTTCCACTCGCTCGAGTCGCTCAGTTCGAAGCCGCGCTCAAGGAAGATCGCCACGAACTGCTCGCCGCTCAGATGATTGATCCAGCCGCGGCGCTTGCGCTTGATCAGGTCGGGCATCCGGTCGATGGTCGCGTAGGAGGCGATGATCGTATCGGCGTGGGGCTTGAGGCTGTCGACCAGGCCGCCGATATCGGCAATGTACTCGAGCACCCCGGAAAAGACCGCATGGGTGTAGTGGCCGGGCAGTGCCGGGAACCCCTGGTTCAGATCGCAGACGATCGTTCCCGCGCCGCGGTCGGCGATGTCGGACGGCTGGTAGCTGCAGCCGGCAGGGAGATGGTCGCGCAGGACCAGGCGTCCGGCGCCGAATTCGATGACGGCCGCTCCGGGCGGAATCATCCCGGCGATCCGGATGGTCCGTTCGTCCCAGTTCTCGCGCAGGTTCGAGACGTCCTCCCAGCGCCCGGCGGCGGTTCCCTCGACCGGCAGGCCAAGCATCACCCTCACCGACTCGACGGGGTGCGCCAGGAAATTCCGGAGCTTCTTGTACAGACCAGCCATGAGCAGTACCGTCCTTGGTTTATGGAGATCCGTCAGGAGCGCTTTTCGACGACGACGACGTTGTTGACGACCCTGGCGACCGTCACCGCCCCGTCGCCGCAGAAGTGCCCGGCGATCTGTCGCACTTCCTCCGCGCCGATGCCGCCGCCGAGCTTGCGCCCGCGCTTTTTGCTCTTGTACTCGTCGCGCAGAAAGCCGATGCCGTCCATGACCCGGACCCAGAGATCCCGCGCCGAACTGCGCAGCGCCGCCGGCAGGCCGACATCGACCAGCGGCTCCGCGGCGACGGCCAGGCCGTCGACCCGATCGAGGATCAGGTCGCACGCCAGGCGCTCCGGCACATAGATCTCGTCGCTGATGTCGTCGTCCGGGGGCGCCGGCCGGTAGTTCCCCGCCATCACCGCCTGCAGCCCGCCCCTGAGGGCGTCAAGGTCCGAGACCACCGTCGACAGCCGGTACGGGAGCAGATCCTTTCGGGGAGCCTCCCCGCCGGGCGGCAGCCAGAAGAAGGTCGGCTTCCCCGAAAACCAGGCCTGCACCGCCGTGGTGCACCCCCGGTGGATGAGCCCCTCGGCCGCCAGCAGCCAGGGGGTGATCTCGCCGCGGAAGGCGACCTTCACCTTCTTCAGCCCCCGCAGGGCCTCGAACCAGGCTTCATGGTCCTCGGCGGGGTGCGGGCGGACCACGATCGGCGGAAAACCGGGGTCGGCGTCGATTTCGTGCAGCACCCGGATGAAGGCGCGGCACTCGGCATGGAGCCGGCGGAACAGGGCCTCGTCGGCCTTCAGCACGTCCGGCCGGTCCTCGCGCAGCACCAGCCGCTCCAGCGCACTGTCGATCGACCGCTCGCTGACAAAGCTGAAATCCGACGAGAAGAGGAAGAACCGGCCGTATTCGCCGCTGATCCGCGCGATTTCATCGGCATGGATGCGGTCGAATTCGCGCCGCCACAGATCGACGCGCGGCCAGCCGGTCACGAAGATCCTCCCCTCCATCTCCGGGCGGAGGCCACGGAGCACCCGGCGGTGCTTTTCCGAAATGACGTAGTACTGGTCGATCTCGCCGTGGTTTTCGGTCCGCGGCAGATAGTACTTGTCGACCTCCCGGGCCGCCACCCCCATCTCCTCGTCGAGGACGATGAGCTTCTCGCAGTAGTCCCTGACGATCCGGATCCGGTCGCGCAGGTTGCCGCTCTTGTAAAAATAGATGCCGGATTTGCCGCCGCGCGCGCGAAAGAGATCGTGCAGCCCCTGCTTGGTGCCGAGATAGACGCGATAGCCGCGATCGGCGGCGCGCAGGGCGAAGAGGATCTTCGAATTGAATTCCCGGGCCTTGATCTCGATCGGGATGTAGATGGTCTTCTTCAGTGACGACATGCCGCGCCGGATCCCTTACAAGTCCTTGACCATGATGATCTGCTCGGGGACGGACTGCTTCAGGTGCGGCGTTTCGGCGATGACGAAACCGGCCTTTTCGTAAGACCTGATCGCTCCCGGGTTCCGGTCGCTGACACCGAGGAGGATCTGCCGAATGCCGCGGTGCTCCCTGAGCCAGTCGCAGCTGGCCCGCAGGACCTCGCTCCCCGCCCCGATGCTGCGGTAGTCGGCGTCGCCGATCATGATCCCCATGACCGCGTAGCCTTTTGCACTGTCGACCGGTTCGTACTTGATGTTGCCGACATGAAGCCCGGACGCCTTGTCGAAGATCCCCAGGAAGAGGACGTCGGCGCGCCCGGCGCGGGCCTCGATGTAGCGCCGCAGGTCGGCCAGGCTTTCGGTCAGCGCCGCCGCGGTGATGAACTGCCTGGTGTACGGGTCGAGCAGCCATCCCAGATAGCGCTCGGTGGCGTCCTCCCCGGTCAACTCGCGCAGGATGAAGCGCTCCGTTACGATCTCGATCCCCATCGGATTCGCCGCCCCCCTTCTCAGATCAGGTCCCAGCTGAGCGCGGTGCCGCGCCGCACGTCGCACCTGACGGTCTTCCCCAGCACCAGGTCGAAGTATTTCGTCGGCAGGCCGAGACCCGGGCGGATCGCCCGCAGGTTCTCCGCGGTCAGGGCCTCGCCGGCCTTGAGATCCTTGACGATGTACAGCGACCGCCGGTACTGCAGCGACTTGACCTCGTCACCCATCGGGCCGTAACTGATCCGGCCGAGCGACTGCCAGGCACGTTCGGTCTCGGTGACCAGTTGGGCCATCTCCTCGGGCTCCATGGAGAAGGCGCTGTCCACCCCGCCGTCGGCACGGCGCAGGGTGAAGTGCTTCTCGATCACGGTGGCACCGAGGGCCACGCTCGCCACCGAAACCCCGACCCCCATGGTGTGGTCGGAGAGCCCGACCTCGCAGCCGAACAGCTCGCGCAGGTGCGGAATGGTAAGGATGTTGGTGTTTTCCGGCGAGGCCGGATAGGTGCTGGTGCACTTGAGCAGGACCAGCTCCCTGCAGCCGGCGCTGCGCGCGGCGCGCACCGTTTCGTCGAGTTCGGCGACGGTCGCCATCCCGGTAGAGATGATCAGTGGCTTGCCGGTGGCGGCGACGCGCCGGACCAGCATCAGATCGGTGTTT
The DNA here is from genome assembly GCA_005774545.1 of Deltaproteobacteria bacterium. GTDB lineage: Bacteria > Desulfobacterota > Desulfuromonadia > Desulfuromonadales > BM103 > VAUL01. Next base: position 8,645 of record VAUL01000014.1, read on the forward strand.
TCGAAGGAGGCGATCTTGTAGCAGGGGACATCGAGGCTTTCGAGGAAGTCCACCGCCGTATCGTCGAAGGGGGTGCTGAACGGCACCATCCCCAGCGCCCGCGCCCGGTCGAAGATCGGCTGGTGCCACTCCCAAGGGGTGTAGGCCTCGCCGTACAGCTGGTACAGCGACGCCCCCGCCCACAGGCTCTTCGGGTCGCCGACATGGAACTCGCGCTCGTCCAGGTCGATCGTCATGGTGTCCGGGGTGTAGGTCTGGATCTTCAGCGCGTGGGCGCCGCTCCGGGCCGCGGCCTCGACGATCGCCAGCGCCCGTTCGAGCGACTGGTTGTGGTTGCCGGACATCTCCGCGATGATGAACGGCGGCGCTTGCCTGCCGATCGCGTGTCCGAGAAGGTTCATTGACATGTCACACCCCCGTCACAGGCGTTTTTCAGGACCGCGGCCCCTTGTATCCTTGCCACCGTCGTGCCGGCAGGCGGCACGGCGAACTCCACCGGCTCCCCCAGGGCGTCGCGAATCGACCAGGCGACATCCTGGAAACCGATCAGATGACGCATCATGACTGTCGAGGAGAAGCGCGGGTTGATTTCGAAGATGCGCGGTCCATCGGCAGTGAGCCGCAGCTGGGCGTTGATCGCCCCCTTCAGGTCGAGGGCTTCGGCGATGGTCGTGCACTGGCGCAGCGTCTCCGCGTCGTTGACGACCCGGGCCCAGCCGGTAAAGCCGCCGACCAGGGTCCGCAGCAGCTGGAGTACGGCCACCCGGCCGTCGCGCGCGCGGAAGATGGCGCAGGTGACCTCCCGGTCGGCCGGGAGGAGCAGTTCCTGGAGGATCGCCGCCGGATATCTGGCCCGGTAAAAACCCACCTCCTCGGCCGTCTCGCAGACAAAAACCGTCTTGGAACCGGCGCCGCGCCGCGACTTGAAGATGCACGGCAGAGGCACCTCCCGATCGAGGCTGTCGGCATCGACCGTCCATGGGCCGGGACAGCCGATCGAAGCGAGGAACTGTGCCGTCGCCAGTTTGTCGCAGCCGACCGCGATGGCTTCCCGGTTGGCCATGACCAGCCGGGCGCCGGCGATGGCACCGCCGGCGTCGCCGGCCAGGGCGAGCATCTCCGCTTCCGACATCGGGATGCACAACTCCACCCCTTCCCGCCCAACCAGGTCGGCAAGCCAGTCGCGGTAGTGCGGTTCGGAGGCGCGCGGCGCCAGGCACACGGTGTCGGCGAACAGTTCGCCGGCATGACGGGCGTGGATCTCCGTGCCGATAATCCTGCACCCCGGATACATCTCGCGCAGGATCGTCGCCACGCCCTGGGCGATGTCACCGCCGATTGCCGTGACCAATGCGGTTTTCATCTGCGCTCCAGTACTTCGGCCAGATAGGGAAGCCCGGGATGGCGCCGGCGCGACTCCGCGACGACGAACCCGGCATCATAGTCTGCGTGCCGGGCCGTCGCCTCACCGGACCCGGTATCATACAACATCCAGTGGGCACCGGGCACGCGATTGCGCGGCTGCCCGACCGAACCGGGATTGACCAGCAGGGTCTCGCCGACCTGCCAGCGGGACGGGTAATGGGTGTGCCCCATGACCACCAGGTCGTACCCCGGCAGGATGCACGTGCCGATCAGTTCCGGCGAAGCGTCCGGGTAAACGTAGCGATCGAGATCCCGGGGCGAACCGTGACAGAGCAGGATGCGGCGGCCGTCGACCGTCAGTTCCAGGGGGTGCGGCAGGGTGCACAGCCAGTCGCGCCGGGTCTCATCGAGTTCCTCGGCGGCGATCCGCAGCCCCGAGCCGTATTTCGCCTCCGCCGCGGCGAGACTGGCGCCGTCGGCCAAGCCTCGGGCCAGCATCTCTTCGTGGTTGCCGCGGACGACGGCTGCATCCCATCCCTGCAGCAGGTCCAGGACCTCCCGCGGCCAGAAGTAGTAGCCGACCAGGTCGCCGGTCACCAGCAGCCGCTCCGCGCCATGTCCGGCAGCAGCCTCGAGAACCGCCGCCAGGGCCAGGTGATTGCCGTGGATGTCCCCCAGCAGCGCCAGTTTCATCCGCTGCGCCGGTCAGCGGCGGGTGGCGACGACCATGACGTCGCGGCCGTATCCGCCGGCCGCCAGCGTCGCGTAGAAATGGTCGAGTTCCGCCATCATTCCGGCCTGCTTCATGTTGTTCTCGAACTCCACCCGCCGCGCATGCGCCACGGGCCCGAGTTCCGGCGACGCGATGTAGTCCAGATCCTGCAGCAGGAACAGTTCGAGCGGATAGAGCGCCGACTGGTCGACCACCTCGAAGCCGGCGTTGCCGAGAGCATGCCGGAGCGTATCGAAATCGAAGTAGTTGACGTGGTCGGGGAGACAGACGAACCACGGGAGATGCCCCTTCACCTTGAGGAACGCCCGCTGCAGCTTGCTGAAGTCGTTCGGCACGGTGACGCACAGCGTCGCCCCCGGCTTCATCACCCGGTGCAGCCGCCGGAGGATCGTCATCGGCTCGGTCACGTGCTCGAGGACGTTGACCATCACGTAGGCATCGTAACTCTTGGCTGCGCCCTGCTCGGCCTCGTCCAGATACGCCCACACGTTCGACCGGTAGAAGCTGCCGAAGCCGAGAGCCTTGGCCCGGTCGAGCCCCGGGCTCTGGTCGAAGCCGGTCACCTTGTCAAACCCGAGGGCATGCAGTTCCTTGAGGAAACCGCCGTCGCCGCACCCCATGTCCACGACACTGGCATCGACGCTCAGGTTGCGCGCCAGCAGCCGTGCGGTTTCGGCCAGGTTGGCCTGGGGGGTCGGCATCTCGTAGTTGGCGTAGTACTCGGCCAGGTATTCGGGCCCCGGGTACGGATCGACGTGATAGAAACCGCAGGTCTCGCAGAAGCCGAGCCGGGTCCCCTCGATCGGCCGGCCGTGCCGCCACAGTTTCTCCGGGACCGGGTCGAGGAGATAGTCGCTAAACCGGTGATTCTCAGAACTCATGGTCACTCCCTTTTCAGATGGCTCCGAGCATGGCGCCGGCGATGGTCCTGCCGCCGGTCCAGCCGCTCATGATGTCCAGGCATTTCCGCGCATATCCCTGCATCACGCCAGGGTTGCGCAGCAGATATTCGACATGCTCCCGCAACAGCTCCGCGGTCGCCTCCTCCCCCCACCCCAGGTATCTGACGACCCCGATCGCGGCGAGATCCTGCGTCGTCCTGAGCTGGTTGTCGGCCAGCACGAACGTCAGCGCCGGCAGGCCGAGGACGCAGCGCTCCCAGGTGGTCGCCCCGCCGGCACCGATGGCGAGGTCGGCATTATTCATCAATTCCGCCATATTTGAAACCTGGCAGTGGAATCGCGCCCCGGGGATGCGCTCGCAAAGGGCGGCGATCTCCGGCTTGTGCGGGTTCGCGCCGCCGACGACGACGTCGAGCGCCACCTCCGGCGGCACGAATCCCTGCAGATACGCGAGCATCCGGCCGGTCAGGTTGCCGGGGTCGCCGCCGCCGAAGAAGAGCAGGATCCGGCGGATCCGCCCGTCGCGCAGCCGCAGCCGCTGCCGCGCGCTAGCGAACTCCTCGCGCAACAGCACGTACTGCGGGCCGAGGTACGTCACGCAGGCCGGCGGGAGCAGCCCGGCATAGCGGGTCGCGCCGTCCGCGTAGTAGTTCTGGTCGAGCAGCAGGTCGCAGTCGTGGCGCCGGTCGGCCAGGTCGTCGATCGCCATGAGCCGGCGGGCATGGGGGCGCAGCTGCCGCTCCCATGCCGCGTCGAGACCGTAATGATCGACCACCGCCCAGTCGGCACCGTCCGGGAAGAAGGTCCGCAGCGCCGCGGCCGTTTCTGCGGCGTCGCTCTCGCGACCGGGGAGCAGGGCCACATCGTAGCCCCCCGCCCGCAGATAGTCGCCCATCCCGCCGGGGAGATCGCGGCAGGCGAAGACCACGCCGGCCCCCTCCTCGCGCAGCAGGCCGGCAAGGGTCAGGCAGCGCATGACGTGGCCGCTGCCGATCTCCAGGGAGGCGTCGGCGCGGATCAGAACCTTGGCGTTGCCGCGGGGGCCGGGCATCGTGCCGTCAGCGTCAGATCTTCTTGCGGAAGACCGGCTTGGCCGGCCTGCCGACCAGCAGCCCGGCGGTATCGCCCCGGTCGAGGGCCTGGCGGTAGACGGCGCACGACTCGTCGAACGCCTCGACCAGCAGGTCGATCTCCGGCTGCTGATGCGACCAGGTCGGATAGAACAGCCCCTGGAACAGCACGCCGCGGGCGATCATCTCCTGCATCATCAGGGTGCGGAAGGCATCGTCGGGCGTTTCCTGCGCGTTGCGGCAGACCAGGGCGAGCAGGCACGGATAACCGATCACCTGCAGCGACTGTTCCAGGCCGCGGCTGCGGATCACCTGGTCGAGCTGCTGCTTCAGGATCTCTCCGCGCGCCCAGTTGCTCTCGACCATGCCGTGTTCCTTGAAGGCCTTGATCGTCGCGATCATCGCCGCCAGCCCGGTGGTTTCGGCGCCGTGGGTCGTGGAGATCAGGAAGAGCTTGTCCTCCCCCTCCCGCCGGATGCCGCCCAGTTCCATGATCTCGGCGCGGCCGGTCAGCGCGCAGGCCGAGAAGCCGTTGGCGATCCCCTTCCCCCAGGTCGACAGGTCCGGCTTGACGCCCAGGTAGTTATGGGCGCCTTTCAAGCTCCACTTGAAGCCGCTGATCATCTCGTCGAGGATCAGCAGCACCCCGGCGTCCCGGCACAGCGCCGCCACCTTCTGCAGGAAGTTGTCCCGGGGCGGATCGAACTTGACCGGCTCCATCAGCACGCAGGCGATGTCGTGGTTCCTGTCGGCCAGCAACGCCTCGACGGAGGCCAGGTCGTTGTAGCTGAAGGTGGCCGTCATCGAGCGCGCGTCCGCCGGGATCCCCCGGTCGCACGGGGTGGTGGCGATGAACCAGTCGTCGTAGCTGAAGAACGGGTGCTCGCGGGCGATGGCCACCCGGCTGCGGCCGGTATAGGCCCGCGCCAGCTTGATGGCGGCGGTGGTCACGGTCGAGCCGTTCTTGGCGAATTTGACCATCTCGCCGGACTCGACGGTGTCGAGGAACAGGCGGGCCGCCTCCATCTCGATCGCCGCCGGCCGCTGGAAGTTCGTGCCGCTGTAGGCCGCCTCGCAAACCGCCCGGGCGACCGGCTCGTAGCCATGGCCGATGCAGACGGAGGTCAGCCCCATGCTGCAGTCGAGATAGCGGTTGCCGTCGAGGTCCCAGACGTAGGCGCCCTCGCCGCGGGTGATGGCGGCCGGAGCGTTATGGGGGAACTGATCGTCGCCCTTGGAGTAGGTGTGCGCTCCGCCGGGGATCAGGTCGTGAATCTGTGCCGCAAACTCGCGCGACTTGTCGAACCTGTCGATCTTTTTCAACATACGCTCGATTTACCTCGTCTTTTCCGGAGAGTCCGCATCCTTGGCCAGGGAGAGACGGTAGCCCTCGTTGCGCCCGATGCTGCGGTTGATCTCCTGATAATCCCGATGTTTCTGCAGCAGCCCGAGAATGTCGTCGGACGTAAAGGCCTGATCGGCCGGGAAAAGCGCCTCGTAAACCCGCGTGACGAATTCGAAGTCGGCCGGTTCGTCGACGGTCCACCTGAGGCCGGAGAGATCCGTCCCGTTTTTGAGAACGCCGAGCCGGAAACGCTCCGGATGCCGGTAGAGGAACGGCGTAACGTGCTCGCGCTGCGACGGCAGCGTTGCCTCCCGCCATGCCTGCTCGAGGCACGCAAAGCGCATGACCTCGACATCGAGACCGTCCGGGAAGGTCGGTTCGAGGGCATTGCTGGTATAGTCGTACCCGCCCGAGAGGTGCAGCCCGATCGTTGCGTCGATCACCGCGGGATCGGCCAGGGGGCAGTCGCCGGTCAGCCGGACCACGTGTTCCGGCGTATACCGCCCGGCGGCCCGGAAGAAGCGGTCGAGCACGTCCGCAAGGCTGCCGCGGAAGCAGTCGATGCCGCGCTCGCGGCACATCTCCGCCAGCGGATCGTCGCTGGCATCGACGCTGGTCGCAACCACCAGCCGTTCGATCAGCCGCGCCCGCCTGATCCGCTCGATCTGGCGAAAGAGCATCGGCTCGCCGAGGATCGGGCGGAGCACCTTCCCCGGCAGCCGCGACGAGGAGACCCGCGCCTGCAGGATGGCCAGGATGCCGACCGGGATGTCCGGGGTCACGACGGCCACCTCGACGGATCGACGTATCGTTCGTCGTTCAACCCGAAGCCGGCCAGGTCGAGTTCCAGGGGCTGGCCGGCGATCCGGCACAATTCTTCGAACTGGCGGCGGTCGTTGACCCCGCAGACCACGGTGTCGATTTCCGGCAGCCCGGCGACGAAGTGGTAGGCGGCGGCCTGCGGCGACACCCCGGCGCGGTCCACGCACGCCCGGTAGGCGGCGACGTGTCTGCGGATCGGGTCGAAATGGGCCGGCAGCTGCTGCGGCTCCATGAGCAGCAGCCCCTGCAGGAAGACCGAACGGGCATGGACCTCGACCCCGGCCGCCTTGAGCCGACGCAGCTGACCGCCGGCGAGCAGACGCTGGTCGAAGACGTTCACCGGCACCTGGACGATATCGACGGGGTACTGCGCCAGCAGCCTCTCGATCTGCGCCCCGCCGTAGACCGAGGCGCCCAGGCGGGACACGCGCCCCTCCTCCCGCAGCCGGCACATCGCCTCCCAAAGGAGCGCGCCGCCGGGCGCAAACAGGTCGTCGCAGTGATGAACCATCAGGCCGTACGCCTGCGACAGCCGCAGCTGTTCAAGCGAGGCGAGAAACCGGGCGCGCAGGGCGGCGGCGTCCGCCGCCCCGACCTGCTCCCTGCGCACGGGGAGGGTCTTGGTGACCACCCGGAACGGGCCATCGCCGACCCCCGCCGCCCCGAGCACCTGTTCGCTGCAACCGTATGCCGCCGCGGTATCGACGACGGATACGCCATGCCGACGGGCCGCGTCGAGGATCGCGACGACTTCGTCCTGAGGGGTGCGCCCGCCGGCATTGGAGATCCCGTAGTCCAGCCCGAACTGGACCGTCCCCAGTCCCAGCTTCACCGCAGCGCCTCCTTGAGCGCCGCCGCCACCCGGTCCTGATCCGCCTCGCTCAGCGTCGGATACATCGGCAGGCTCAGGGCGCACCGGTAGTAGCGTTCGGCCTCGGGAAACTGCCCGGGTCTGAACCCCATCCGCTCGTAATAGGGCTGGGTGTGCACCGGGATATAGTGAAGGTTGACTCCGACCCCCGCTGCGCGCAGCCGCTCGAACACCCGGCGCTGCGCTCCTTCCCCCGCATCCTGCAGGCGGACGACATAGAGATGGTAGCCGGAATAGCCGTCGGGATGCTGCCATGGCAGCACCAGCGGCAGACCGTCGAGCAGCCGCCCGTAACGCTCCGCCACCTGGTGGCGGCGGGCGACGTAGCCGTCGAGACGGTCCATCTGGCTGACCCCGAGAGCGGCCTGCAGCTCGGTCATCCGATAGTTGAAGCCGAGCTCGATCTGCTGGTAGTACCACGGGCCGTCGGGCTCGCGAGTCATCAGGGCCGGGTCGCGGGTGATGCCGTGGCTGCGCAGCAGGGCCATGCGCGCGGCCAGCTCGGCGCTGTTGGTCACGGCCATCCCCCCTTCGGCGGTGGTGATGATCTTGACCGGGTGGAAGCTGAAGATCGTGATGTCGCTGTAGCGGCCGTCGCCGATCGGGCGGCCCTGGTACCTGCCGCCGATGGCGTGGGAGGCGTCCTCGATGACCTTGAAGCCGAAGCGCCGGGCCAGCGCGTGGATCTCCGCCATGGCGCACGGCTGACCGCAGAGGTGGACGGGGACGACCACCTTCGGCAGGCGTCCGGCGCGCTCCGCCTCGATCAGCTTGCGTTCAAGGGCTCCGGGACAGAGGTTGTAAGTGTGCGGGTCGATATCGACGAAGTCGACCTGCGCCCCGCAGTAAAGGGCACAGTTCGCCGAGGCGACGAACGTGATCGGGCTGGTCCACAGCCAGTCGCCCGGCCCCAGCCCCAGGGCCAGGCAGGCCAGGTGCAGCGCCGAGGTCGCGCTGTTGACCGCAACGGCATGGCCGGCCGAGCAGTAGTCGGCAACCATCCGCTCGAAACGCGGGACCACCGGCCCCTGCGTCAGGAAATCGGAGTTCAGCACCTGCACGACGGCATCGATATCCGCCGCGGTGATCTCCTGTCGTCCGTAGGGGATCACCGGCTACCCCTCGGCCGCCAGCCGGTTGAAGTGCAGGATTTCCTCGACGGTAAGGAAGTGCCGGTTGGTGCCGGAGTTGTATTCGAACCCCTCCTCGACCGGAACGCCCTCTTCGCCGAGGTTGTTGATGGTGAAGTTGTTGTTCCGGCTGGTAAAGGTGATCGTCGGGCGCAGCACGTAGTGATCGCCGAACTCCAGGGTCAGGTGCGAATCGTCCGCCGGGCACATGATCTCGTGGAGCTTCTCGCCGGGCCGGATGCCGACGACCCGCTGCGGCAGGTCGGGGGCCATCGCTGTCGCCAGGTCGGCGATGCGCACCGACGGGATCTTCGGCACGAAGATTTCGCCGCCGTACATCCGCTCGAAGTTCTTCAGCACGAAATCGACCCCCTGCTGCAGGGTGATCCAGAAGCGCGTCATGCGCACGTCGGTGATCGGCAGGTACTCGGCCTGCTCCTCGATCAGCTTGGCAAAGAACGGCACGACCGAACCGCGCGAACCGACGACGTTGCCGTAGCGAACCACGGAGAACTTGGTCTTGTGGCCGCCGGCCATGTTGTTCGCCGCGACGAACAGCTTGTCCGAAGCCAGCTTGGTGGCGCCGTAGAGGTTGATCGGGTTGGCGGCCTTGTCGGTGGACAGGGCGATGACCTTCTCGACCTCGTTGTGGAGCGCGGCATGAATGACGTTCTCCGCCCCGTGGATGTTGGTCTTGATGCACTCCATCGGGTTGTACTCGGCCGCCGGCACCTGCTTCAGCGCGGCGGCATGGATGACGCAGTCGACCCCGCGCATCGCCTGCACCAGCCGGTCCTTGTCGCGGACATCGCCGATGAAGTAGCGCATGCACTTGGCGTTGAACTGCTGCTGCATCTCGTACTGCTTGAGTTCGTCGCGCGAATAGACGATCAGCTTCCCCGGCGCGTAGCGCTCGAGAATCGTCTTGACGTATTTCTTGCCGAAGGAACCGGTCCCCCCGGTGATGAGGATGTTCTTGCCGTTGAACACTGTCAGTTCTCCTTTTCCGTTATGCCTTTCACCATCCGGTTGAACGCCTCGCTGTCCGCCAGCAGCTCGTCGTAGCTGCCGGCAGCGCACAGCCGCCCCTGCTCGAGGAGGAAGATGCGGTCGCACCGCTGCACCGTGGTCAGCCGGTGGGCGATCAGCAGCAGGGTCTTCTCCCCCTTGAGGGAGTCGATCGCCTCCATGACCGAAGCCTCGGTGGCGTTGTCCAGGGCGCTGGTGGCCTCGTCGAAGACCACCACCTCGGGGTTGTGGTAGAGCGCCCGGGCGATGCCGATGCGCTGGCGCTGCCCGCCGGAGAGGCGGATGCCGCGCTCGCCGACCGACGTCGCATACCCCTCGGGGAGACTCTCTACAATGAAATCGTGGATATTGGCAACCCGGGCGGCGCGTTCCACCGCCTGCATGTCGATCTCCTCCGGGAAGAGGCCAAAGGCGATGTTTTCAGCCACCGACGTGTCCGCCAGGTAGATCGTCTGCGGCACGTAGCCGACGTTCTTTTGCCAGCCCCGCAGGTTGCCGCCCGACAGCGGCTGCCCGGCGACGGTGATCCGTCCCGCGGTCGGCTCGAGCAGGCCAAGGATCAGATCGACCACCGTGCTCTTGCCGGCGCCGGTGGCCCCGACGAAGGCGACGCTGTTCCCCCGGCCGATGACCAGGGAGAGATCCCTGATCGCTTCGCTTTCGGCGCCGGGATAAGCAAACGAAACGTGCTCGAGGCGCAGTTCCCCGCCCAGCGGCGCCGCCCCTTCGGCCTCGATCGCCGCCGCGGCGGCCTTGTCCGGCACCTGCATGGAGGAGAGGTCGGCATGCAGGCTGTTCAGCATCGCCACGTAATAGCGCAGCTGGGTGACGTTCTTGAACAGTTCCTGCAGGGCCGGCATCATCCGGTAGCCGGCGAAAACATACAGCGCGATGACCGGCAGGGCCCCCTGCAGGCTGCCGTAACGGCTCATCAGGAACAGGATCATGACCAGGATGCCGCCGAAGGCGATGGCCTGGATCGCATAGTGGGGGATGTCACCGACGGCCTTGCTGCTCGCCTGGCAGACGGCATAGCGTTTCGAGGCCTTGGCGAAGCGCTTGAGATAGTTCTGCTCGCGCCCCATCAGCCGCAGTTCCTTGATCCCGTCGAGAGCCTCGCTGGCCAGGATGAAGCGCTGCTTGTTGACCAGCACCTGCTCTTCGCCGAGACGCCGCAGGAAATTGCGGCTCACCACGTAGACCCCGGTGAACGCCCCCCCCAGCACCAGGCCGACGATCATGGTCAGGACCGGATCGACGACAAACAGCAAGAGGATGATGAGCGTGGCGACGAAACCGCCGGAGATCACCTTGAGCGCCGGGATCAGCGCGCCGTTGATGATCTCGCCGACCTCGGAGAAGATCGTCTTGTTCAGGTCGGCGGTATTGCGGCCGAGAAAGAAGCTGTAGGGCTTGTGCAGGTACCCTTCGAGCAGCCGGTAGGAGAACGAATGGGCGCGCATCGCCGCGAACCGGTTGATCGCGTAGATGTTCAGCGCCTTGAAGGTCAGGCTGCCGACGAAGAGGATCAGCACCACGCACCCGACGAAGAGCAGAAACGCCTGGGAAGTGGCGAAGCCGAGGAAGCGGTAGGCAGCCGACAGGTAGGCGTTGGTCTCCACCACCGACGGGTTGGCCAAAAGCGCCATGAACGGCATGATCGAGGCGACGCCGGCCATCTCCAGCATGGCCATGCAGAAGATCAGGGCCAGCACCTGGATGGCCCGGCGGCGTTCCTGGCCGGTCAGCAGCGAGTAGAGTTTCCGGTAGATATTCAGCATGCGGCAGTCATGTCCACGAATAAGGCTTCACAAACGGCCGCCTCAGGCCGCCGCGAGCGGCGCGGCGACGGCATCCTTGGCGGAGAGGATCGGCGGCGCCGTCAGCGGCCAGGCCACGGCGACGGCCGGGTCGTTCCAGAGCAGCGTCCGCTCGCACTCCGGGCTGTAATAGCGGTTGGTCTTGTACAGGACCTCCGCCTGGTCGCTCAGCACCAGGAAGCCGTGCGCGAACCCTTCCGGAATCCACATCTGCAGGCGGTTCTCCGCCGACAGCACCCGCCCGGTCCATTGCCCGAAGGTCTTCGACCCGGCACGGATGTCGACGGCCACGTCGAAGATCTCCCCCTGGGCGACCCGCACCAGCTTGGCCTGCGCCGCCGGCGGCACCTGGTAGTGCAGGCCGCGCAGGACATGGCGCCGGGAGAGCGACTGGTTGTCCTGCACGAAGGTTATGTCCGCCCCCGTGGCCAATGCAAAGGCGCGGGCGTTGAACGACTCGAAGAAACAGCCGCGCTCGTCCGTGAAAACCCGCGGCCTGAGCAGGAGCACGTCCGGCAGGTCGGTACCGATCACTTCCAGCGACACGTCCCGTTCGCCCCCTGCTCAGTAACCGGAACGGTACTCGCGCAGCACCCGCTCCAGGTACTGGCGATAGGTCGAGGCGGGGGTCGCCGCGATGTTGGCCGCCATCCCCTGCTCGTCGATGAATCCCCAGCGCAGGGCGACCTCCTCGAGGCAGGCGATCTTCAGCCCCTGGCGCGCTTCGAGGGTGCCGATGAAGTGGCTGGCCTCGAGCAGGCTCTCGTGGGTACCGGTGTCGAGCCAGGCGATCCCCCGGCCGAGCCGCTCGACCCGCAGCTGGCCATTGGCCAGGTAAGTCCGGTTGACGTCGGTGATCTCCAGTTCACCGCGCGGCGACGGCTTGAGCGCCCTGGTGATCTCCACCACCTGCCGGTCGTACAGGTAGAGCCCCGGGACCGCGTAGTGCGACTTCGGCGCCTGCGGCTTCTCCTCGATGCTCAGCACGTTGCCGGCGGTGTCGAACTCCACCACCCCGTAGCGTTCCGGGTCGTGCACCGGGTAGCCGAACACCATCGCCCCGCTTTCGAAGGCGGCGACCGTCCGGTCGAGCGCCATCTTGCCGTAGAAGATGTTGTCGCCGAGGATCAGCGCGACATTCTCCCCGGCAATGAACTCCTCGCCGACCAGGAAGGCCTGGGCGATCCCCTTCGGCTCCGGCTGCACGGCGTAGCGCAGGGTGATCCCCCAGCGCGCGCCGTCGCCGAGCAGCGCCTGGAAGCGCGGCGTGTCGTGGGGGGTGGAGATCAGCAGGATGTCGCGAATCCCGGCCATCATCAGCGTGGCCAGCGGATAGTAGATCATCGGCTTGTCGTAAACCGGCTGCAGCTGCTTGCTGGCCACCAGCGTCAGCGGGTAGAGGCGGCTTCCCGCCCCCCCGGCCAGAACGATTCCCTTGTTGATTCCGGACACGTTTCTCTCCTCAGTCGATCCTGGCCCGCATGTAGGCGGCCAGGCTGTCGCGCCACGCCGGGATGGCCATCCCGGTCGCGCGCCGGATCTTGTCGCCGGCGAAGACCGAATAGGCCGGGCGCCGCGCCGGGAGCGGATAGTCGCCGGTGGCGATCGGCACGATCCGGCGGGCGGCGACCGGCATCCCCAGCTGCCGCATGAGGGCGACGATCTCGCAGGCGAACCCGTACCAGCTCGTCTCCCCGCCGTTGGCGAAGTGGTAGACGCCGAACGGCGCCCGGTTTGCCCCGGCGTCAAGCAGGGCGAAGAGCGCCGCAGCCAGGTCGCCGGTATAGGTCGGCGACCCGATCTGGTCGTCGACGATACGCAGCTCCTCGCGCTCGGTCGCCAGGCGGATGACGGTCTCGACGAAGTTCTTGCCGCCGGGGCCGTACAGCCAGCTGGTGCGGACGATATAGTACGCCGTCAGCCCCGAGGCGCGAATCGCCTCCTCGCCGGCCAGCTTGCTCCGGCCGTAGGCCGACATCGGCGCGACCGGGTCGTCTTCGGCGTAGGGCGTCGTCTTGCCGCCGTCGAAGACGTAATCCGTCGAAACGTGGACGAGGATCGCGCCGACCTCGCCGGCGGCGCGCGCCAGATGCCCGGGGCCGAGGCCGTTGACCCGCATCGCCAGCGGCTCGTCGGCCTCGGCGCCATCGACGTTGGTGTAGGCCGCGCAGTTGACGATCACCGCCGGCCGGCAGCGTTCCATCGCCGCCCGCACCGCATCGCCGTCGGCGATATCGAAATCCGGCAGGTCGAATTCCGCGAGGGCGCAACCGGCAGGGACCAGCTCCCTGACCTTGCGGGCCAGCATGCCGTTTGCGCCGACCAGGGCGAGACGCTGCACCGCTAGCGCCCTCCGTACTGCCTTTCGTAATAGTCGCGATAGGCGCCGCTGGTCACCTGCTCGACCCATTCGCGGTGCTGCAGGTACCAGTCGACGGTCCGCACGATCCCCTCCGCGAAGGTCACCGCCGGCTCCCAGCCGAGTTCCGCCTTGATCTTGCCCGCATCGATGGCGTAGCGGCGGTCGTGGCCGGGACGGTCCTTGACGAAACGGATCAGGCTGCGCCGCGGCTCCCCGGACGGCAGCGGGCCGGCCTTGGCATCGAGCAGGTCGCAGATCGCCTCGACGATCTCGATGTTCTGCTTCTCGTTGTTGCCGCCGACATTGTAGGTCTCGCCGACCCGCCCTTGCCGCAGCACGGCAAGGATGGCCCGGCAGTGATCCTCGACGAACAGCCAGTCGCGCACGTTCCGGCCGTCGCCGTAGACCGGCAGCTCGCGGCCGTTGAGGGCGTTGTTGATCACCAGCGGAATGAGCTTCTCCGGAAAGTGATACGGCCCGTAGTTGTTCGAACAGTTGGTGATCAGGGTCGGCAGCCCGTAGGTATGGTGATAGGCGCTGACCAGATGGTCCGATGCGGCCTTGCTGGCCGAATAGGGAGAGCGCGGATCGTAGGGGGTCGTCTCGGTGAACAGGCCGGTCTCCCCCAGCGAGCCGTAGACTTCGTCGGTGGAGACGTGCAGAAAGCGTGCTGAGTGCTGAGCGCTGAGCGATGAGTTGGTCAGCCACGCGTGGCGGGCGGCCTCCAGCAGGGTGAAGGTGCCGACGATGTTGGTCCGGATGAACTCGGCAGGGCCGTCGATGCTCCGGTCGACGTGCGACTCGGCGGCGAAATGCACGACCGTGTCGATGCGCTCTTCCCGGAAGAGATCCCCGACCAGGGCGGCGTCGCCGATGTCCCCCCTGACGAACCGGTAGCGCCGGTCCCCCTCGATGTCGGCGAGGTTGGCCAGGTTGCCGGCGTAGGTCAGCTTGTCGAGGTTGACCAGGCGCACTTCCGGACAGCGTTCCAGGCAGACGCGCACGAAATTCGAGCCGATGAAGCCGCAGCCACCGGTGACCAGGATGTTGTTCATGGGCAGGCAATCCCCGTACTCATCGTGATGATCACTTCTCCGCCAGGATGCAGTCGGCCGCGGCCGCCAGGTCCCGGCAGACGCGAATCCCCGGAAACTGCGCGGTCACCTTCGGCTCATCCTTGGCGCCGTAGCCGGTCCGGACCAGGATCGGGCGGCAGCCGGCCGCACTCCCGGCCTCGACATCCGCCAGCTTGTCCCCGACCATGAACGACCGCGCCAGGTCGATGCCGTGATCGCGGGCGGCCTGCAGCAGCATCCCCGGCGCCCCCTTGCGGCAGTCGCAGTCGACCTGATAGTCCCCCTGCCCTTCGCTGGGATGATGGGGACAGACGTAAAAACCGTCGATGCCGGCCGACGCCGCCCGCAACTGCCGCTGCAGGTGCTCGTGCAGCCGGCAGACCGCCTCCCGCGGGAAGTAGCCGCGGGCCACCCCCGACTGGTTGGTCACGACGATGATCAGGAAACCCGCCTCCCTCAGCCTCCGGATCGCCTCCGGCGCGCCGGGGATGAACTGGAAGTCCTCGATCCGGTGCAGGTAGTCCTTCTCGACGTTGATCGTGCCGTCCCGGTCGAGAAAGACCGCCGGGCGGAGGGTGGCCGCTTTGATCATGGCTGGTACGATTGCAGGATCTTGTCGATGATATTGGTCGTCGACTTGCCGTCGACGAAGTCGATCAACTCGACCCGTCCGCCCCAGCTCTCCACCAGATCCTTCCCCACCACCCCCTCGGGGGTGTAATCGGCCCCCTTGACCAGAATGTCGGGGCGCAGGGTGCCGATCAGCTCCAGGGGCGTGTCCTCGTCGAAGATCACCACGAAGTCGATGCAGTCGAGCGCGGCAAGGATATGCGCGCGTTCGTCCTCGCCGATCAGCGGCCGCTTTTCCCCCTTGAGTCGCCGGATCGAGGCGTCGGAGTTGAGGCCGAGCACCAGCAGGTCGCCGAGCTTCCTGGCCGCCTGCAGGTACTTGACGTGCCCGACATGCAGCAGGTCGAAGCAGCCGTTGGTGAAGACGATGGTCTTCCCCTGGGCGCGCCGGGCATCGAGCAGCCGCGCCAGGGTCAGGCGCTCGTGCAGCTTGCCGTCGGGATCCCGGTGCTGGCGGCCGATGGCGTCGAGGATCTCGTCGGCGGCGACCGTCGAGGTTCCGACCTTGCCCACCACCACCCCGGCGGCGACATTCGACAGCTGCGCGGCGTCGGCCAGCGGCAGGCCGGCGGCCAGCCCCAGGCCGATCAGTGCCAGGACCGTGTCGCCCGCGCCGGAAACGTCGAACACTTCGCGCGCCTGTGTCGGCAGGTGCAGTTCGCGGCCGTCGCGGTAGAAGAGGCTCATCCCCTCCTCGCTGCGGGTCAGGACCAGCGATTCGAGGTCGAGATCGCGGCAGAGGGTCTGACCGGCCTGGCGCAGACTGGCTTCGTCGACGATCGGCACTCCGGAGGCGGCCTGCGCCTCCTTGCGATTGGGGGTCAGGACCGTCGCCCCGCGGTACTTGCGGTAGTCGTTCCCCTTCGGATCGATCACCACCGGGATGTTGCGGCGACGGCCGTGGGCGATCAGTTCCCCCAGCAGGCTCTCCGGGAGAACCCCCTTGAGATAGTCGGAAACCAGGATCACCCGGCAGGTCGCCGCGGCCCCGGCGAGAAAGGCGGCCAGTTCGCGCTCCTGCTCGGGGAGGATGGCGGCGCGCGTTTCGCGGTCGATCCTGACGATCTGCTGGCTGCTCGCCAGCACGCGGGTCTTGCGGCTGGTGGTGCGGCCCGGGGCAAGGATGATCCCCGAACAGTCGACCCCGCGCTCGGCCAGCAGCCGGCGCAGCAGTCGGCCGTCGTCATCGTCGCCGAGCACGCTGGCGACCCGGACCCTGGCGCCGAGCGCCACGAGATTGTTGATGACGTTGCCGGCCCCCCCCAGGCGCAGCTCCTCGCGCACCACGTCGACGACCTGGACCGGGGCCTCGGGGGAGATCCGCTCGGTCCGTCCCCAGAGGTACTCGTCGAGCATGAGATCGCCGACGACCAGGACCTCGATCCGGTCGAGGCTCCCCAGAAAGGCTTCAGCGGCAAGACGGTTCATCGTCAGTCTCTCCGGCCATCATCGGGACATGGCGGTGCAAATTTCTCAGGAATTCCGCCCGTGCGGCGCCTTGCATCCCGGCTGACGCCAGGTAGCGGTCGGCAAAGCGCTGCCGGCCGTACCGGCTCAGGGCCTCGCGGTCCTCGGCATAACGCAGCACATGCCTGAAGTTGCGGACCCGCAGGCGGATCGGCAGCGGGCCCGCCCGAAAGGTCATGTCGGCAACGTCGATCAACCCGAAGGGCTCTCCTGCGGGCGGAACGATGACGTTGCCGAAATGCAAAGAACGAAAATATACCCCTTTTTGGTGCAGCGTGGCAATGAAACTCGCAGCCAGATCGAGGTTGCGGGGCAGATTTTCAGGGGCCAGCCGCAGCGTCTCGCGCAGCGTCCTGCCGGGGAGAGGTCGGTAGATGACCAGGTGCCGCCCGAGCGGCGGACAGCAGAGCAGACGGTTGACCTCGACCGTGCTGATGCCGCACGCCGTCAGGCGCGCGACATTGCGGGCGAAGCGGCGGGCGTAGGGGAAGAGCAGCGCCGTCGAGAGCAGGCGCTTGCGCCGGAAAATCTTGATCATCTCGCCGCCGGCCGTGCGCAGCACCTTCTCACCGTGTGCATCCTGCTCGACGACCGTGCAGCCGGCAAGCAACTCGCGGTAGGCGTTGCGGTCGAGACGCTCGAATCGTGACTTGATCATGGCGGCCCGTTCACTCGCCGCCGGTGGCCAGGGCCTCCAGGATTGCAGCCGCCATCAGAGGGACGTTGATCTCGTGGTGACCGGTCACGGTGTAGCCGCGGCCGCCGCCGGAGGTCGGGCGCTTGACCACGTTCTGCAGCGGCCGGTAGTGCTGGGTCATGTCGAAATTGGCCGTGGTGAAGCCGTCGACGTGATAGCCGAGGTTCTGGGCGATCGACAGCGCCTTGAGGAACACCTCGGGCATGACCACCGCCGAACCGACATTGAGCCAGACCCCGCCGCTCAGCCCGGCCACCACCGCGGTGAGCCGGCGGAAGTCGCGGGCCGACATCTCCCCGGTGACGGCACCGTCGAACTCCGGATGCTGGTGGATGATGTCGGTGCCGATGGCGACGTGAACCGTCACCGGAATGCCGCTGCGGACACAGGTCGCCAGGAGACTGAAATCGGCGAAGCGGTGCGCGTTGTCGAGGATGCTCCGGCCGATCGCCTCGCCGAAGCCGGCGCCGGTCGGGAGGGCCGCCCGCAGCGCGCGATTCATCCCGCCGCCGGTTTCCTCGGAGAAGCCGAAATCGCCGGAGTGCAGCACGGCGCCGACGTCCTCGGAGGTGGCGCCGACCAGCGACACCTCGAAATCGTGGATCGACGCCGAGCCGTTCATGGCCACGGCGGTAATCACCCCGGCCTCGATCAGCTGCCGGAGCACCGGCTGCAGGCCGCACTTGATGACGTGCCCGCCGATCGCCAGCACCACCGGCCGGCCGTTGCGCCGCGCGGCGACCACCGCGTCGACCACGCCGCGCAGGCTGTCGGCCCCCAGCAGGCGCGGCAGGCCGGCATAGAACCGGGCGAAGCTCATCCCGGCCTGCGGCGGGTCGGCGAAGTGCTCACCGATATTGACCTTGTTGTCGCGGGTCGTGATCGAATAGGTCTTGATGCGGGACAGGTCGAGGTCGTCCGGATAGTCGCTCATCGCATTCACGCTCGCTGCCGCCCCTCAGTCGCCGATGACCAGGACGGTGCTCCCCTTCTTGTTGGCGAAATCGGCCAGCACGCGCTTCTGCCGCTGCTGCAGCCACTCCTGAAACGCCGGGTCATCGGCCCGCGCCTCGAGGACAAAGTACTTGTAGTTGCCGGCATGCTCCGGGCTCAGGGCCGCCGCCCGCTTGATCTGCTTGCGCGGGAAGCCCCAGCCGGCGTAGTAACTGATCCGCGGATCGTCGTAATAGATGCTCTCGCCGGCCCGAAGGTTGGCCGACAGCCACTTGCCGGCTTCGATGTAATGGGTCTTCTTGGCCGAGAGCGAGACGACGTTGTCGAACATCACGATCAGGCTGACCACGACCAAAACCTTCGCCAGCCGCCGGTGATTCTCGTACAGCCACAGCATGGCGACGGCCGCCAGCGGTACGAACAGCAGGTCGAGGAAGCTGACCCACCGGGAGATGAAATACTGCCTCCGGATGAAGAACAGCATGATCATGACGAAGTAGAGCAGCCAGATCCACAGGGCCGGCCGGTGCTCCCGTCCCTGGCGGCGGGCCTCCGCCCTGGCGCCCTTGAACAGGAA
This sequence comes from Deltaproteobacteria bacterium, assembly GCA_005774545.1. Classification (GTDB taxonomy): domain Bacteria; phylum Desulfobacterota; class Desulfuromonadia; order Desulfuromonadales; family BM103; genus VAUL01. The sequence goes on from VAUL01000014.1 coordinate 27,495, forward strand.
AGGGACGGCAAAGGGGCCGAGCAGCTTGGCAAACTTCAGGAAGACCGCGGCCAGGGCGCCGAAGAAGAGGATGACGCCCGCGTCTTCGCGCGAAAACCGCTTGAGGACGGCGTCGCCGAAGACCCTGGAGACCTCCTCGAACTCGGCCGCTATCCCGAGCGGGTTGATCAGCTTGAGGTAGCGGGCGAGACGGCCGTGCACCCCCTCCCCCGCCGCCAGGAACCAGACCAGGCCGGCAGTCAGGCCCAGCAGCGGCAGGGCGTTGAGCTGCAGGAACCCCTGCCAGTTCCGGCTGCGCACCGCCTCCGCGGCCTGCCACAGGAACAGCGCGGGGATCAGGACCACCGCTTCCAGGCGGAAGGCTGCCGCCGCCAGGATGGCCAGGTGCACGCAGGCCGCCGCGAGCCACGCCGGCTGCTCCTGCCAGCGCTGCACCAGCCGCAGCGCCAGCACGGCGAAGAACCAGAAGCCGAATTCGCGCAGCACCTCGCCGCGGAACTGGTTGAAGGCGGGCATGGCCAGCGCCGCCAGGCAGGCCCAGTATCCGGCTTGCGGGAGACGTGCCTGGACGCTGACGACGAGCAGATAGCACGTGCCGGCCATGAACAGCGCGCACCAGAGGCGCGCCCACAGGTCGAGGGGGAGCCCGGTCAGCCAGTGCCCGGCGCCGATCAGCATCGAGAACCAGGGCCAGTCGAAGTGCCTGATGGTGGCGACGAACCCGTCTTTGAGGAAAATCCGCGCCGTGTCGATGTACAGGATGCCGTCCCGGTTGATGACCGGATCGTCGAGATAGGCGATCGCCGACAGCAGCAGGCTCAGGCAGAACGCCAGGACGGCGGGGGAAGCGCTGCGCATGTAGGCGGCGCCGTCGAGTCGGTGCGAACGGATCATGGCGTCGGGTCTGCCGGCAGGCCCGGCGGCGTCGGGCGGCCGGGCCACGTGCGGGCCGCGTCCGTCATGAACGGCTGGGCGAAAAAGTTGCGGGTGAACGCCTCCTGCGAAAAGTTCTCGCGCAGACGGCGGTCGGCGGCGGCCGTCAGGCGCGCAACCTCGGCCGGCGGCCAGGCAAAGGCCTGCAGCAGACAGTCGCCCAGGCCGGCCGCATCGCCCGGATCGAAGAGCAGGCCGGTGTCGCCGACGACATCGCCCGCACCGCCGCTCCGCGAGGAAATCACCGGGATGCCGGCGGCCATCGCCTCGATCAGCACCATCCCGAACGGTTCCCGGACCGAGGGGAGCACGAAGACGTCGAAGGCCTTGAAGTACTTCGGCCCGCCGGGAACCTGGCCGAGAAAGTCGACCCGATCGGCGATGCCGAGCGTCTCCGCCAGTTCGCGCAGTCGGCCGTCGAGCCGGCCGGCCCCCATGATCGCCACCCTGGCGCCCGGCAGGCGCCCGGCGACCGCGGCAAAAGCGCGCAGCAGCGTCTCCTGATCCTTGACCGGATGCAGCCGCCCGGCCGTCCCGAAAATGCAGGCCTGCGGATCGAGCGCGAGTCGGCGGCGCGCTTCGGCGCGCTCGAGTTGCCCGGCCTGCAGCACGGCGACATCGACGCTGTTCGGTTGCGGGAAGATGCGCGCCCGCATCTCCGGACAGGAGGCCGCCAGATCGGCGCAGACCGCGCGGGAGACGCCGAGCAGGTTGAGCCCCCTGCCGAACAGCCGGAGGAATGCGCGCCTCATCGCTCCGGCGAAGACGCCGAAATCGTGCACCACCCCGACCCAGATGAAATCGCCGGCGAAGAGCCGGCACAGGCCGGCAAGGTAGATCGCCTTGTAGCGATGGCAGATGACCAGCTCATACTTCTCGGTCTGCAACAGGCGCTTCAGGGCGACGATCACCCCGAGTTTGAGCCCCTTGAGCGATTCGGGGGGCAGCCCCAGAAAGATCACGCGGTCGGCGACCGTCGCCTGCCGCACCGCTTCCGACGGCTCGCCGCTCAGGTAAAGGGTGGTCACCTCGTAGCCGTCCCCCCGGAAGATGCGGGTGAACTGGTTGCCGACGTCGAGAAACGGCGGGTCGTAACCGTGGCAGATCTGCAGGATCCTGATTGGGGTCACGCCGGCACCTTCCCCATGAAATCGCGCACCCGCGCCCGCCAGGTGAAATCCCGGCAGAACCGCTCGTGGCCGCGCGCGGCGATCGCCCGGCGCTTATCGTCGTGGCGCAGGTAATAGGCGACCTTGTCCGCCAGTTCGTCGGAAGACCGGTAGGTCTCGAGTTCCACTCCCAGCTGGAACAGGGCCTTCAGTTCGTCGCAGTAATCGGTCAGCAGAAAACCGCCGGCGGAAAGTGCTTCGAAAATCCGCAGGTTCAGCCCCGTTTCCGCGGCATAGAAGTCGCCGCGGGTAATGTTGAGGATGATCCTGCTGTCGTGCAGCAGCGCGTGAAGCGTGTCCCCCCAGACCTCCTGCGGGCTCACCCGTTCGCGCAGTTGCGGCGACATCAGCGGCCGGTGCCGATCCCAGCGCTTGCCGTAAATCGACACCACGTCGCGGATCTTTTCGAGCAGCAGCACCCGGCGCAGGTCGGCACTGCCGACAAAGAGCACGTCGATGTGCGGATCGGCCGAAGGCTCCCCGGGGATATCCCTTGCCCCGAACGGAAAGTAGTCGGTATCGAGGCCGAGAACCTCGCGGAAGTAGCCGGTCGTGACCTTGGAGAACGACAGGATCCGGTCGTAAACCGGCAGTTCCTTCTCCAGGAAGAACACGAATTCGCGCCGGCGCGAGTAGAAATTGCAGCTGTCGGTATCGTAGAGGATCAGGGAAAAGTTCTTCTCGCGCTTGAGCGCCGCGGCAAGTTCCGGAGCGACAAACCGGTGGAGGAAACCGACGACCAGGAGGATGTCGGGTCGGGTGGCTTCGACCAGCCTGACGAATGCCGAATCCCTGCCGCGCGGCAGGAAGGAGAAACCCTCGCCGTCGCGCAGCTTGTCGATCGACTTCGCCAGGCTCGCGCGAATTTCATAAAAAAACCGGTTGTCGAGCTTCTGCGCGTCGGCATAGACGGCATCGACCCCTTCGGCCAGGAAGGCGGCATGCAGTTCCCTGGCCAGCGGCACCCCGCTGATCCCGTCGAAGATGAGCAGCCGCTTGCCCCCCAGGGCGCCGGCGGCAAGCGCCGTCATATCGTTCCCCTCCGGAGCCACCCGCTACCCCTTGGTCACCAGCACGTCTTCCATGATCAGGTACTTCAGGTCCGACCCGAAGAACATGTTGAGGGCATCGGTCGGCGAGCAGATCATCGGCTCGCCGCGCCGGTTCAGCGAGGTGTTCAGGACCACGCCGTTGCCGGTCAGCCGCTCCATCTCCTTCATCAGATCGTAATAGCGCGGGTTGAATTCGCGCCTGAGCACCTGGGCACGGGACGTGCCGTCCTGGTGCACCACCTCCGGGACGCGGCTCTTCCACTCCTCGACGACTTCGAAGGTGAAGGTCATGAACGGCGCCGGATGGTCGGTGCCGAACATCTGCGGACCGACCGTGTCGAGCATCGACGGGCAGAACGGCCGCCAGCGCTCGCGGAACTTGATCTGCTCGTTGATCCGGTCGGCGACCCCCTTGACGCTCGGGCAGCCGATGATCGAACGGCCGCCCAGCGCCCGCGGGCCGAACTCCATCCGCCCCTGGAACCACGCCACCGGGTTGCCGTCGGCCACGATTTTGGCGATGCGCGGCACGGTGTCGTCGATCCGCTGCCAGACCGGTTTCGCCGGGTGCGCCTCGCAGGCGGCGATCACCTCGTCGTTGGTATAGGCCGGGCCGAGGTAGACGTGCTCCATCTTCTCCACCGGCACCCCCATCTGCTGCGACACATAGGCGGCGGCGCCCACGGCGGTGCCGGCATCGCCGGCCGCCGGCTGGACGAACAGTTCCCTGACCTCGGGACGGGCGATGATCTTCTGGTTGAGCTTGACGTTGAGCGCACAGCCGCCGGCGAAGGCGATCCGGCCGGTTTCGCGGATGATGTCGCCGAGGTAATAGTCCATCATCTCCAGCGCCAGCTTCTCGAACAGCGCCTGCATGCTGGCGGCGTAGTGGATGTAGGGCTCGTCGGCCACGTCCCCCTGGCGCTTCGGGCCGAGCCACTCGACCAGCTTCGGCGAGAAGTAATAGCCCTTGCCGTTCTCCTTGTAGCGCCGGAAGCCGATGACGTTGGCGTAGTCGGTGTTGACGGTCAGTTCGCCGTTTTCGAACGTCGCCAGGCGCGAGAAGTCGTAGCGGGCCGCATCGCCGTAGGGCGCCATCCCCATGACCTTGAACTCACCGTCGAGCATCTCGAAGCCGAGATATTCGGTGATCGCGCCGTAGAGGCCGCCGAGGGAGTCGGGATCGTAGAACTCCTTGATCTTGTGGATCCTGCCGTTCTCCCCCCAGCCGAAGAAGGTCGTGGCATACTCCCCTTTGCCGTCGATGCCGAGAATCGCGGTCTTCTCCTTGAACCCGGAGCAATGATAGGCACTCGAGGCGTGGGCGAGATGGTGCTCCACCGCCTCGATCTTCACCTTGCCGGGATCGAAGCCGAGCTGTTCGAGACAGCGGACGACGTTGGCCCGATAGCGGCGGTAGCGGCGGTTGCCGTTGAAGATGGCGTCGAGGGCGCGGTCGGGGGCGTACCAGTAGCGTCCGGCGTAGTGCCAGCGGGCGGGACCGGCCAGGCTGATCGGCGCGTAGGGGATCGCCACCACGTCGACATCGGCCGGGCGGATGCCGGCCTGGGCCAGGCAGAACCTGGCCGCTTCGAAGGGCATGCGGTTCTTCGCATGCTTGTCGCGGAGGAAGCGCTCCTCCTCGGCGGCCGCCACCAGCCTGCCGTCGATGTAGAGGGCGGCGGACGGATCGTGCCCCACGGCACCGGAAAGACCTAGAATCGTCAATGCCATAAATATAACCTCGTCGATCAAAAAGCGCGGGAGACCCGCGGAAGCCGTTCGTCGAGCAGCCGGCGCAGGGCGCTGCCGACCGGCCAGTTATCGAGAAAGCGCGCCCGGTCGGCGGCAAAGGCCCGCGCGAACGTACGCTCCGTGCCATGCTGGCGCACGGCGTCGAGATCGATCAGCGCCCAGCGGCTGCCGTGGCGGATCAGGTTGGTCCCCTTCATGTCGCCGTGACTGATGCGTTCACGCCGCAGCGCGGCGAACAGCCCTTCGATCCCGGCCAGTTCGTCTTCAGGCGGCGCGCCGTCGACGTGCGGCCCGAACCGCTCGAGCACGTTCGCCCCGTCCAGGCATTCGAGCACCAGGTAGGCCCGGCGGCGCAGCCAGGCGGTGCGCAGCTCCAGCATCGCCAGCGGCCGCGCGGTCGGGATCCCCAGGAACGCCAGGCGGTTCCCCTCGCGCCACGAATGCCAGGCGCGGGTCGGTCGCCAGCAGCGCCGCAGCCAGTGGCCGACCCCCTTGATGTTGTAGCGCTTCACCACCAGCGCCCGGCCGTCGAGGTCCACCCGCGCCACGGTCGCGCTGCCGCCGGCCTTGAGGATCGTGCCGGCCGCGATGAACCGGTCCGGATCCGCCAGCAGCGGCTCGAGACCTGCCGATTCGTCGCGGCGCACCACGCGCAGCGCGAAGGGACCGCGCCTGACGCTGAAGAGAGTGCAGTCGCGGCCGAGCTTGCCGAGAAAATCGTCGAGCCGCCAGCGCCGTGCCGAAACCACCGCGCGCTGGAGCGGCTCCGGCTCCGGGCAGGTCGTCGGGTTCCCCCGCCGGTAGTGGTCCAGCAATTGACCGATGAACGGATCGAAGGCGGCCGGCAGCTGGGCGAAGAAGACCCCCAGGTTGGCGGCTGCCTGCCCCCCGGCCAGCGGCCGCCCCTCCGCGCCGGCGCGGATGCTGCCGCCGTCGACCCAGAACAAACGGTCATTTTGACACAAAAGGTTGTCCAGGTGCAGGTCTTGCTGCCACAGCCCCCGGGCATGCATCCCGCCGATCGCCTCGAGGGCCGCGCCGAGCACCCGGGCCTGCCCTTCGGACAACGGAACATCCCCAGCCAGGGCGGCCCACCTGTCACCCAGGCTGGCCGCCTCTGCCAGGTAATCGAACAGCAGCCAGCCGCCTTCGCCGCGGCGGAACTCCGCAGCCAGCAGGGCCGGCGTGGCGAGGCCCCGTTCCGCCAGCAGTCGGGCCCCGTCGTGCTCGCGCCGGTACTGGCGCCCGGCCTTGCCGCCGACCAGCAGCTTGGCCAGGACCTGGCGCCCCTGCCAGACGGCCCGCCCCACGTAGCGCCGGCCGGGGAGCACCCGCAGCCATGAGACTATCCGCAGGTCGCCGTCGGGGAGCCGCACGTCGAGGGGGAGAGCCGGTGTCCGCCCGGCGCGGCACAGGGCGGTCAGCTCCAATTCGGTTTCCTCTTGTACTTGCGACGCGATACCACCCGTTTCAGCCACAGCTCAACAGAGCCCGGGGTGCCGCTGACGCGCAGATAGCGGTCGAGAAAGAGCCGCTGCTCCTCCTCGCTCCAGATCGCGACGCTGCGCAGGAACGTCTCGATGTCGCGGACCGTGTCGCGCCACCCCCAGAGGTTTCGCCGGGTCTTCTCCAGGTCGATCAGGCACCCCTGCCACTCACCCGACTGCTCATGCAGGAACAGATGTTTGGTGTAGAGGCAGCCGTGCTTCAATCTGGCGGCATGCAGCCGGCCGACCAGATCGGCACAGGCGGCGATGATCCTCTGCCGCTCGTCCGGCGGTCGCCGCCCCCACTCCGGCAGCAGGTCAAGCAGCGGCAGCCAGCCGTCGAGGGCCCGGGTCAGGAGAATGGCGCGCAACTCCCCGGCGACCTTGCGTTCGCCGTAGAACACCGCGTCCAGCGCCGGAATCCCGAGCCGCTGATAGCGCCGGATGTTGCGGAACTCGCGGGCCGCGGTCGTCTCCCCCAGCGGGCGATGCAGCGTGCGGGTAAAGAAATTGACCTGGCGCTTGAGGAAAAACCGGCTGCCGTCGAGCTCCAGCTGGCAGACGCTGCTCCAGCCGCCGTTTTCGACGTTCGGCTCGTCGACCGCCGTCAGTTCGAGGCGCCAGAGCGCATCGAACTCGTCCAGACCGTGTTTGCTCAGCAGCGCCCGGCAGCCCGGATCGACGAAATCCATCAGGAAACTCCGCACAAGGCCTGTTCGACAAGGTCGCAGAGGATATGGACGATGATGGCATGGACTTCCTGGATGTGCGGGGTCTGCGCGGCAGTGACCAGCAGGTTGACATCCACCAGGGGCGCGATCTTGCCGCCGTCCCGTCCCAGCAGGCCGACCGTGGTGCAGCCGGCGGCCTTGGCCGCCTGCAGGGCCAGCAGGACGTTCGGCGAATTGCCGCTGGTGGAAATGCCGATCACCACATCCCCCGGCCCCGCCAGGGCCTGGACCTGGCGCTCGAACACCCGGTCGAAGCCGTAATCGTTGCCGACGGCGGTGAGGATCGAACTGTCGGTGGTCAGGGCGATCGCCGGCAGCGCCTTGCGCTCGCGCAGGAACCGGCCGACCAGTTCGGCCGCCAGGTGCTGGGCGTCGGCCGCCGAACCGCCGTTGCCCATCACCAGGATCTTGTTGCCGCCGCGCAGCGCCGCCGCCAGCAGCTGCGCACAACCGTCGATGCGCTCCGCCAGTTCAGCGACGGCCCGCTCCGCGGCCTGGACATGGGAGGCAAAGTGCTGCCTGACCAATGCAACGCTCATCAATCGTCTCCTTGCACACCCCGGCGGCGCTCAGCAGGGGTGCTGATAGAGCCAGCGGGCCTTTTTCTCGACGGCCTTCCAGAACCGCCGTTCCCTGCCGAGCGTCTCGCGCAGCGGGCGGTTGCGGTAGACGCGCAGGAAGCGCAGCAGATCCCGGCGCGTCAGGCCGATATCCATGCTCGAAAAATGCAGGGCGGCCAGATCCTTGACCAGCCAGCGCCGGGGCGTACGCGACCGCATCTGCACCCGGTGCAGGTCGATCAGCGACAGTGTCAGCCGTTCCGGGGTAAATGGCGCCGCCACCGAATCGCGATCGAGCAGGAAATGGCAGATGTAGAAATCCCGATGATTAACCCCGCTATTATGCAGGCGTTCGGCAACATTTGCCACCTTTTCGATAAGCGCCCGCTTGAGCCTGACGGGAGGGGGCTCGACCGGCCAGTCGCGGCAGAAGTCCTCGAGGCTCACCGTGTTCGTCAGCTCGTCGGTGATCAAAAACGACTGCAGCCGCGCCGGCGGCACGCCGCGCTCGCCGAAGCCGGCGATCGCCATGGTGGCGACGCCCAGCTCCTCGAGCCGGCGGATCGCCCGCCACTCGTTGGCGGCGCCGAGCACCGGCAGGCGCAGCTGCAGGAGGTTCTTGACGATCTCATTCCACCCCACCCCCTGGTGGATCTTGACGAAGTAGCCCTTGCCGTCGAGGGTGAAGCGCAGCGTCCGGCGCCGGGCGACGGAGCGGAAAACCTCCCCTTCGAGGCTCATGACCCGGTCGAAGACCTCCGCCTCGGAGCCGGGGAAATGCCGGCGCAGATCGGGACGGAGATCGATCACGTCCGAGCCCTCGCGGCAACCGCCTCGATGATCCCGGCGGCCCGTTCATGCAGGCTGAAGATATCCGCCGCGGCGGCATACGCCAGGGCGTTGCGCCGCCAGGCCGGCCGTTCCGGCGACACCAGCATGCGGACCAGCAGTTCGTTCATCGTCTCCTGCGCGAACGGCTCGGGGATCAGCAGCCCGCCCCCGGCCTTTTCAATATGCCCCGCATAGCCGCAGACGCTGCTGGCCAGCACGGGGAGTCCGGCCGCCAGCGCCTCGACCAGGACCGTGCCGGTGTTTTCCAGGTAGGCCGGGTGGACGAGGAGATCGGCGCCGAGGAGAAAGCGCGGCACGTCGCTGCGCCCGCCCAGGAAGCAGACCTGCCGCTCGATCCCCAGCCGGCGCGCCAGCCGCTCGAAGGGCGCCTGCTTGTCCTGGCCGAGAATGAACAGACGGGTGCGCCCGGCCAGTTCCCGGGGGAGCGCCCTGACCGCCAGCATGGCGCGATCGAGCCCCTTGGTCCTGAAGGCCGACCCCACCAGCAGCAGCATCAGGTCGTCATCGGCAAGCCCGAGTTCCAGGCGCAGCGCGCGGCGGATGTCGGCGGCATTGGCCGGCGCGACCCGGTCCCGGGAGATCCCCGGCGGCAGGACATGAAAGCGCTCTTCACCGGTGCCGTAGTGCCTGATGAACTTCGCCTTCTCCTGCTCGGCGATGAGCAGGATCTCGGTCTTCGCCCCCGGATCGAACACCGCCTGCTCCATGGCGGCGTAGGTCCGGTAGCGGTCGCCGAGGCGGTAGAGAAACGGCCGGGTGGCCAGCACCTTTTCCCGGTAGCAGGTATCCGCGGCGTAATAGACATCCAGTCCGGGCATCTTGCTGAAACCGATCACCGCGTCGAAGCGGCGCTGTTCCAGCTGAGCCTGCACCTGCCGGGCGAAATCGCGGCACCGGCGATGGTTGGAGAAGCCGCGCGGGCGCAGGTGGACGACCTCGTACTCCGGCGGGAACTCCCCCTGCACGTCCATGACGAAAACGTGGATCGAATGCCCGCGGCTCCGGCAGATCTCGGCGATCTTGAGAAAATCGCGCTGCTGCCCCCCGTAGGGGAAGAAGTAGAACAGGCAGAAAGCCAGCCGCACGGCTCAGGCTCCCGCCGCTGCCGGCCGCGCGCCGTTGCCGGCGAGCACGCGCTGCAGCGCCTGCAGCACATCGGCGGCGGGGATGCTGAGGCCGCATTCGCCGTCCCGCTCGCACTGCTTGCGCAGGCAGGGGGAGCAGTCCAGAGGCGCCTGCAGGCGGATGTGCCGGTCGCCGCGCGGCCCGTTGCGGTGCGGGTCGGTGACGCGATAGAGCGAAACCGTCGGCGTACCGACGGCGGCGGCGATATGGATCGGGCCGGTGTCGCCGCCGACCACCACCGCGGCCCGGGCCAGCAGGGCGACCAGTTCCGGCAGGGAGCCGCGCGGCCAGACCAGGGCCCGGCCGGCAGCCCCGCCGGCGATGCGTTCCACCGCGGCCAGCTCTTCGGCGCTCCCCCAGGTCAGGACCGGGACGGGGTCGTCATCGGCCGCCAGGCTCTCCACCAACTCCTGCCAGCGCGCAACCGGCCAGAGTTTGGTCGTCCAGGTTGTGCCGTAGTGCAGCACGGCGAAACGGCGGCCGGCAAGGCCGTGCTCCGCGAGCTGGGCGGCGACGCGCTGGGCGGCCGCCGGCAGGACCGGCAGCGGACCGGCCCCGATCCGCGCGCTCCCCTCCGGGAAGGCGGCCCGGGCAATCGCCAGCGAGCGCTCGCTGATGTGATGATCGTCCGCCGTCAGCGCCACCCGGCGATTGGTCGCCAGGAGGTTCGGCCACTCGCGCACCCCGTCGCGGCCGAAGCCGTAGCGGCGCGGCGCGCCGCTGAGCAGGGTGAACATCGCGCTCTTGCTGTTTCCCTGCAGGTCGAGTACCACGTCGTAGCGCTCCCGGCGCAGCGCCCGGACCGTCCGCAGGGCCGCGCGGAGCGCCGCCGGCCACCCCTGCTGTCGCCAGCTGCGGGTCGCGATGCGATGGACCGTGCGCACCAGCGGATGGCCGTCGAGGAGCGGGGCGAACCCGTCCTCGACCAGCCAGTCGATCGTCATGGCGGGGTCGGCGCTCTTGAGCCAGGCCAATACCGGCAGGGCGTGCACCACGTCGCCCAGGGCGCTGGCCTTGACGATCAGGACTCTCACGGCCGCGCTCCGAGCAGGGAACGCGCCGCGTCCAGCACCATGTCGGCCGTCACGCCGGTCATGCAGTGGTGGTCGACGGGGCACTCCCTGAGCATGCAGGGGGCGCACTCGGCGGCACTGCGCACGATCCTGCAGCGGTCGGTCAGCGGCGAGGTGGTGGTGTGATCGGTCGGCCCGAACACGGCCACCAGCGGCACGCCGAAGGCCGCGGCGATATGCATGGGGCCGGAATCGTTGGTCACCACCAGCCGGCACCGGGCCAGGACCGCCATCAGTTCGCGCACCGACGTCCGGCCGATCAGGTTCACCGGGGCGACGCCCATGGCCCGCTCGATATCGCGGCCGATCTCGGCTTCGCCGGGACCGCCGGTCAGGACCACCCGCACCCCGAACTCGGCGGCCAGGGTATCGGCAACCGCCGCAAAGCGCTCGGGAAGCCAGCGCTTCGCAGCCCCGTACGACGCGCCGGGGTTGACGGCGATCCACTCGCCGGGGCCGAGGAGCGCCTGCGCGCCGGCCTGTTCGTCGGCGGTCAGCGCCAGGCACAGGCGACGCCCGCCGGCCTCGATGCCGAGCCGGCCGAGCATGTGCAGGTAATAGTCGACATGGTGCAGGCCGTGCTTCTTGTCGACGGCCGCCACCCCGTGCGTCAGCAGCAGGCCGCGCCCGTCGGTACGGTAGCCGGCCCGCCGCGGGATGCCGGCCAGCAGCGCCATGGCCGCCGCCTCGAACGCGTTCTGCAGCAGGATGGCGAGGTCGAAGCGCTCGCTCCGCAGCCGCCGGCAAAAGCGCCAGAACCCGCGCGCGCCGCCGTCGCCGGCGCGCTTGTCGAAGCGGATCACCTGATCGCAGTCGGGATGGGCGACGAACAGCTCGGCCACCAGCGGGTTGGCAATGACCGCAAGGTGCGCCTGCGGGAACGCCCGGCGCACGGCCTGCAGGGCCGGCGTCGCCATGACGGCGTCGCCGATCCAGTTGGGCATGCGCACCACGATGCGCGCGGCCTTTGCGGCAGCGCGCTGTTCCGGAAGCAACGGCGTCACGTCAGCAGGAGTCCCCGCAGCCGCAACCGTCGAGGGGGCGCGCCTCGTCAACCAGCATCACCGGGATGCCGTCGCGCACGGGGTAGGCCAGCCGGCAGGCCGTACAGGAGATCTCTTCGGGTCCGGAAGCGTAGGCGACCGGCCCCTTGCATTGCGGACAGGCCAGGATGTCGAGCAACTCGCGGGAAAGCGTCATGATTTCATCCGATCCAGGATTTCCGTCAGCAGAGCGTCGAGCCGGGCGGGTTCGTCGACCTCGAGAACCAGCGGCGCCACCAGGCACGGGCGCGAAAAACCGGCGGCGCGCAACTTGACCGCATCCTTCTCCGTCGTAACTGACAATTGGACATTATCGCACGACTGAACAAGGCGGTTCAACTGTTCACCGGAATAATCCTGATGGTCGTCGAACGCCAGGGTTGCGGTCGGGACGACACCGCGCGCCTGCAACGCCCGGAAGAAATCCTCCGGGCGGGCGATCCCCGCAAAGGCCAGCACCGACTTTCCGCTCAGGGCCGTCCAGGGGACCTCGGTGCCGTCGAGGGTCGTCAGGGCATCGGCCAGGCGCGGCCGGCAGCGCAGGAGCGGGCCGGCGAAGGGGACGGCCGCGGAGGCGGCACCGGCATGGGTCATGATCGCCAGGTCGGCGCGGCGCAGCGCCGCGGGCGCCTCGCGCAGCGGCCCGGCCGGCAGCAACCGGCCGTTGCCGAACGGCGCGCGGGCATCGAGCAGGGCGATGTTGACGTCGCGGTGCACCGCCAGGTGCTGGAAGCCGTCGTCGAGGATGACCACCCGGGCGCCGGCCCGTTCGGCGGCCCGGACCCCGAGTTTGCGCTTTCTGGCCACATAAACCGCCAGCCCCGGGTTGCGGGCCGCCAGCAGGAACGGTTCGTCGCCGGCATCCTGCGGGGACATCTGCAGGGCCCCGTCGCCGGCGGCGACGCACCCCGCCTCGCCCCGAAAACGCCCGCCGTAGCCGCGGCTCACCACCGCGACGCGCACCCCCTTGGCGAGCAGCTTTTTGGCCAGAAGATCGACGACCGGGGTCTTCCCGGTCCCGCCCACCGTCAGGTTGCCGACCGAAATCACCGGGACCGCGGCCCGGTAAACCCTGCACAGGCCGAGGCGGTAACAGGCCGCCCGCAAGGAAACCACCGCCCGGTAGACGAGGGCCAGCGGCCAGAGCAGAACGAAAAACGTCCAACTGGCGGCGTTGGACGGTCCGGCATCGATCATGCGGCGATAGGAGGCGGAGAACGTTTCCATCAGCCGTTCAGGTAGCGCCCGATAACCGCCAGGGTCCGCTCGGTGGCGCCGCGGTTCTGCTGCAGGAGGTTGTAGCCGTTCTTGCCGAGCCGCTCCCGCTCCGCGGGGTTCTCGACCAGCAGGCGCATCTGGTGATAGAGGTCGTCGCGGTCGGCCACGGCCAGGCCGCCCTGGGCCTTGCGGATCAGGTTGGCGATTTCCTTGAAGTTCTGCATGTGCGGCCCGTGGACGACCGGCTTGCTGAGCAGCGAGGCTTCGAGGATGTTGTGCCCGCCGGCGGGGATCAGGCTGCCGCCGACGAACACGATGTCGGCCAGGGCGTAAAAGGTCAGCATCTCGCCGATGGTGTCGACCAGCAGCACCTCGCCGGGGCCCATCGTCGGGGTCGCCTCGTCGAGGGTGGTGCGCAGCAGGTGGCGAAGGTTCAGCCTTGCCAGCTCCTCGGCAACCTGGCGGGCCCGCTCGGGGCGGCGCGGGACCAGGATCAGGAAGAGGTTCGGCTGGATCTCCAGCAGTTGGCGGTAGACCTCGGCCACCATCCGTTCCTCGCCGGCGTGGGTGCTGCCGGCCACCCACACCAGGCTGCCGGCCGGCAGGCGGAACCGCGCCAGCAGTTCCGCCCGGGCCAGGGTCGCCGCCGGCGGCTCCGGCATGTCGAACTTCAGGTTGCCGGTGACCACGATCTGCTCGGGAGTCGCGCCGAGCAGGCGGATGCGCCGGGCATCGAGGGCCGTCTGCATGCAAAACGCCGGGATTCCGGCCAGAATCGATTTCAGCAGCTTCCCCCCCATGCGATAGCGCGGCAGGGAACGGTCGGAGATCCTGCCGTTGACGAGCACCACGGGGATCCCCTGCCGCTCGGCGGCCCGGACGAAATTCGGCCAGATCTCGGTCTCCATCAGCACCACGACGGTCGGGCTGATGCGCCGCAGCACCCGCCGGACCACCCAACTCAGATCGAACGGGAAGAAGATGCAGTGATCGGCCTCGGCGACCTGGCGGGCCACCTCGCGGCCGGTTTCCGTGACGTGCGACAAAAGCAGCACCGCGTCCGGATAGCGTTCGCGCAAGGCGCGGACCAGCGGCGCCACGCCGCGCGTCTCGCCGACCGATACCGCGTGGACCCAGATGACCGTGCGGCCCTTGAGGCTGTGGACGAAACCCCGCGGATAGGAGCCGAGCCGTTCCCTTATCCCCCGCCGGGTCTTCCCGTAACGCACCCCGCGCACCAGGTAATAGGGGACCAGGATCAGCGCCGAGAGGCAGAGGAGCAGATCATACAGCAGATAGATCATAGGCTTTCAGTTGTTCCGCGGCCCGCCGGCCGGTGGCCTCGATGGCCTCCTGCACCCGCAGTCGAAACTGCTCGACGGATTCCGCCTGATCGTAGTAAAGCGGCGCCCCGTAGGCATACACCGCCCGGCCGAACGGGTACGGCAGCAGAAAGCGGTCCCACGACGCAAAGCGGTGGCCGCGACTGCAGACGAAGGCCATCGGCACCACCGGCCGGCCGGAGAGACGGGCCAGTTGGACGACCCCGTCCTTCGCTTCGTGGCGCGGCCCCTTCGGCCCGTCGGGGGTGATCGCCAGGTCGACCGGCTCCGCCGCCAGCGCCAGCATTTCCCGGAACGCCGCCCGCCCGCCCCGGTTCGAAGAGCCGCGCACCGCGCCGACGCCGAGATGGGCCATGGTCCGCGCCAGGTACTCGCCGTCGCGCGAGGCGCTGATCAGCCCCTTGGCGCCGGGACCGCGGTAGCCGAACGGCATCATCATCAGCTGGTCATGCCAGTAGACGAGGATGGCCGGCCGGCCGGCCAGCCACAGGGCGCGCACCGGCTCTTCGCCGACGATCTCCCTGCGCAGCGTAACCGCCAGCGTCCGGACCAGGCCGGCGGCCAGCCACGGCAGGCAGGTCAGCAGGATGCGGTCGCCGAGACCGGGCATGGTCACTCCTGGAACTGCATGTCGTACAGGGTCCGGTAGAGACCGCTGCGCCCCAGCAGCTCCTGATGCGTGCCGACGTCCTCGATCCGCCCGTCCTGAAGGACGAGGATCTTGTCGGCATGCATGACCGTCGACAGCCGGTGGGCGATGACGAAGGTCGTGCGGTTGCGCATCAGGTTGGCCAGGGCCTTCTGGACCATCGCCTCGCTTTCGGTATCGAGGGCGCTGGTGGCCTCGTCGAGGATCAGGACCGGGGCGTCGCGCAGGATCGCCCGGGCGATGCAGATCCGCTGCCGCTGCCCGCCGGAGAGGCGCACGCCGCGATCGCCGATGTTGCTCTCGAAACCTTCCGGCAGCTGGTTGATGAACTCGTCGGCATAGGCCAGCCGGGCCGCTTCCTCGACCTCGGCATCGGTGGCGTCGCGCCGGCCGTAACGGATGTTGTTGCGGATGGTGTCGTTGAACAGGAAGGTCTCCTGGTCGACGAGGGCGATATTGGTCTTGAGGCTGTCGAGGGTCGCCAGGCGGATGTCTTCCCCGTCGATCATGATCGCCCCGGACTGGGGGTCGTAGAACCGGGTGATCAGGCCGACCAGGGTCGACTTGCCCGACCCGGACGGGCCGACCAGGGCGACGACCTCGCCGGGTTCGGCACGCAGGGAGATCTCGTGCAGCACCGGTTCGTCGTCGTAGGCAAAGGAGACGCGGTCGAATTCCACCCGGCCCCTGACCCGCCCCAGCGTTTTGGCGTCCGGGCGGTCGCTGATGTCGGGGACTTCGTCGAGAACCTCGAACACCCGTTCCGCAGCACCGATCGAACGCTGGATCTGGTTGTTGACCTTGATCAGGCGCTTGACCGGCGTGTACATCATCAGCACCGAGGCGGCGAAGGCGAACAGGTCCCCCTGCGTGATCGCCCCGGAGATGACCCGGTGTAGGCCGTACCAGAAGATCCCGGCGATCCCCAGCGAAGCGAGGATTTCGATGACCGGCGCGGAGGCGGCGTCGTACTTGAGGGTCTTGCGGATGAAGCGGTAGAAGGCCAGGTTTTCGGCCTGGAAGCGCACGGTCTCGTAAGCCTCGGTGCCGAAGGCCTTGATCACCTTGACCCCGGAGAAGCTCTCCTGCAGGACCGCCGTCAGGTCGCCCAGGGTCGCCTGGCTGCGCTGCGTGTACTCCTTGATCTTGCGGCCGATCACCGAGGCCGGCCCGAGGGCCAGCGGCAGGACCAGGAACGCGACGCACGCCAGCCGCCAGTCGCTGTAAAATGCCGAGATGGTCAACCCGATGAGGGTGAAGCTCTCGCGAATGGCATCGACCAGCACGTCCGCGGCCGAACGCTGCATGACGCCGACATCGTTGAGGATGCGCGACATCATGTTGCCGGTCGAATTGCGGACGTAGTACTTCATCGACAGCCCCATCGAGTGCGAATACAGGTCGTTGCGCACGTCCTGGACGATGAGCTGGCCGGTGGTCTTGATCGCGTATTCCTGAACGTAGCGGGAAAACCCCTTGAAGATCGCCATGCCGATGATGATGAACGGCACCAGGTTGACCAGCAGGTAGTCCTTGGCGATGACGATCTTGTCGACCAGCGGCTTCATCAGCTGGGCCGTCGCGACATCGACGGCAACGACGCCCAGGGAGCCGACCAGCGCCAGCACGATCCGCCAGGTGTAGGGGCGCGAATAGGTCAGCAGCCGCTTGTAGACGTTCAGCGATTGGGATTTCATCTCAAGCGTGTCCTTGCTCTTCGATCAATGCGGCCAGCATGGCGGCGACCCGCCCGGAACAACCGGGGGTGCCGAGCAGGCCGCGAACCTTCGATAATCCCTGGCGAAGCTGTGCCGCATAGCCGGGGTCGTGGAGAATGTGCAGGATCTCGCCGGCCAGGTTGTCCGCCGTCGCCCGCTCCTGGATGAATTCCCGGACCACGCCCTCCCCGGCCACGATGTTGGCCAGGCCGATGTACGGCACCTTCACCAGGCGCTTGCCGATGGCATAGGTCAGCGGCGACATGCGGTAGACGATCGCCATCGGCGCGCCGGCCAGGGCGATCTGCAGGGTGACCGTGCCGGAGACGGCGAGGACGGCGTGACAGGCGTTGGCGACATCGTAGATATTGCCGTCGACCAGCGTGACCGGCAGCTGGCGCTGCAGGAGCTGCGCCTCGATGGCCGAGCGCTCCAGGGTCGGCGCCACCGGCAGGAGGAAGGCGACGTCCGGCTGGCGGCGCTGCACCAGGGCCGCGGCATCGAGCATGACCCCGAGGTTGTAATGCAGCTCGCTGCGGCGGCTGCCGGGGAAGAGCCCGACGACGGGGCGCCCGCCGTCGATGCCGATGCCGGCGAGAAAGGCGTCCCGCTCCCGGTCGATGCGGAACTCGTCGAGCAGCGGATGCCCGACGTATTCCACCCGGATCGGCAGGCCGCGGTAGAACTCCGGCTCGAACGGGAGGATCGCCGCCAGGCTGTCGACCACCGCCGCGATCTTTTTGACCCGCCCCTGCCGCCAGGCCCAGACCTGCGGACTGACGTAGTAAAGCACCGGCACCCCGGCGCGTTTGGCCACCCGCGCCAGGCGCAGGTTGAAATCGGGGAAATCGATCAGCACCAGGGCCGCCGGACGCTCCGCCGGGTTTTCCAAAATCGCACTGAGGCGCTTGAAGGCCCGGCGGATCACCGGCAGGTGGCCGAGCACTTCGACCAGCCCCATGACGGCGATCTCCTCCCCAGGAACCAGGATTTCGCAGCCGGCCTCGGCCATGCGCGGCCCGCCGGCGCCGAAGAAGCGCAGCTGCGGGGTCAGCCGGCCGGCGGCACGGATCAGGTTGGCCCCGTGCAGGTCGCCGGAGGCCTCGCCGGTAACGATCAGGACACGCTTCACAACTGCAGCCCCGGCGCCCGGCTCCTAGGCTCCGCGCACCGCGGCAACGACCCGGTCCATCTGCTCCTGGTTCAACTCCGGGAAGATCGGCAGCGACAGGCAGCGCGCCGCGACGGATTCGCTCACCGGCAGCGAGACCCCGCCGAAAGCCGCCGCGAAAACGTTCTGCCGGTGCAGCGGGATCGGATAATAGATGGCCGAAGCGCAGCCGGCCGTGGTCAGGGCCTGCTGCACCGCTTCGCGGCGGTCCGTCAGCAGCGTGTACTGATGATAGACGTGCACCCCTTTGCCGTCCTCCCGGGGGGGGACGACGCCCGCATCCGCCAGGCGCTCCGAATAGTAGTGGGCATTCTGCCGACGCAGCTGATTGAAGCGGTCGATATGCCGCAGCTTGACGTTGAGGATGGCCGCCTGCATTTCGTCGAGGCGGCTGTTGTAGCCGATGATGTCGTGATGGTAGCGCACCTTGCTGCCGTGGTTGCGCAGCATGCGCAGCTGCTCGGCCAGGCGGTCGTCGCCGGTCACCACCATGCCGCCGTCGCCGTAGCAGCCGAGGTTCTTGCTCGGGAAGAAGGAGAAGCAGCCGAGCGCCCCCCAGCTGCCGGTCTGGCGGCCGGCATAGGTGGCGCCGAACGACTGGGCGCAGTCTTCGATCAGCAGCAGGCCGTGCTCGTCGCACATCGCCTGGAGCGGCGCCAGATCGGCTGGCTGCCCGAACAGGTGCACCGGCAGGATCGCCCGGGTCCTGGCGGTAATGGCCTTGCGCGCCAGCTCCGGATCGATATTGAAGGTCTGCGGGTCGATGTCGACGAAGACCGGGGTGGCGCCGACGTAGGCGATCGCCTCGGCGGTGGCGATGAAGGTGAACGGCGACGTGATCACCTCGTCGCCGGGCCCGAGCCCGGCCGCGCGCAGCGCCAGGTGCAAAGCGTCCGTGCCGGAGGCCACGGCGACGGCGTGCTTGACGCCGAGATAGGCCGCGGCTTCGGCTTCGAAGGCCTGCCCCTGCGGGCCGAGAATGTAGTGGCTGGTGTCGAGGACCGCGGCCAGCGCCCGGTCGATCTCGCCCTTGAGCTGCTGATACTGGACCTGAAGGTCCACCATCGGGATCTGCGTCATGTCAATTCCTCTCTTTCATACCCCGTACCTGAAAAACGACAGGCGAGCACGGCATGACGCCTCTCGCCTGTGCCTCCGCGCTACGGGTCGAATGGGTCAGGCGCTCACTTCGTGCCAGAGCCGGCCGCTGATCTGCATGGCGATTTCGAGGGCCCGCCGGCCGTCTTCCCCCGAGACCACCGGCGCGGTCCCGTCGCTGACGGCGGCAATGAAGGCGGCGATTTCGTCGCGGAGGGCATCGCTCTGCTCGAAACGGCGCTCCTCCATGACGATGTCGGGCAACCCCGGAATCTGGCTGGCACCGGGCTGACGCCGGAAGATGGCGATGGAACGGTTCTGATAATCGATGGAGATGTAGGCATCCTTCTGGAAGATGCGGATCTTGCGCATGGTTTCGCGGCTGGCGCGGCTGGCCGTCACGTTGGCCACGCAGCCGTTGGCAAACTGCAGCCGCGCGTTGGCGATATCGACTTCCCCGGAGAGCACCGGCACGCCGACCGCGTTGACCGCCGCGATCGGGTGGCGGACCAGGCTGAGCAGGATGTCGATGTCGTGGATCATCAGGTCGAGGACGACGTTGACGTCGGTGCCGCGCGGCTTGAACGGCGCCAGGCGGTGCGACTCGATGAACAGCGGGTTGTTGAGCACCCCCTGCAGCGCGATCACCGCCGGGTTGAAACGCTCGAGGTGGCCGACCTGCAGCACCAGCTTGCGCTCCGCGGCAATCCGGATCAGTTCGTCCGCCTCGGCGACGGTCTGGGTGATCGGCTTTTCGAGCAGCACGTGGACGCCGTTCTCAAGGAATTCCCTGGCAACGGCATAGTGGTACTGGGTCGGCACCGCGATCGAGACCAGATCGACCCGGCCGAACAGCTGCCGGTGGTCGGTGAAGGCCGGGCAGCCGACCTCGGCGGCAACCTCGGCGGCACGCTCGGGACTGGCATCGACCACCCCGGCCAGGATCACGCCCTCATGGTCGCGGTACTTCTGGGCATGGAACCGGCCAAGGTAGCCGACCCCGATGACTGCGGCACGCAACGCGGACATGACGGCACCCTAACGGGCGATCCCCCGGTGGCTCTGCTTGATGAACCCGACAAAGTGCTGGACTTCGGGGATCGTGCCGTAGTCGCGCTCGATGCGCTCCAGGGCTTCCTCCATGCGCAGCCCGGCCCGGAACAGCAGGCGATAGGCATTCTTGATGCCGCGAATCGTCTCTTCCGGGAAGCCGCGCCGCTTGAGCCCGACCAGGTTGATGCCGATGGTCTTGGCGCGGTCGCCCTGGGCGATGGTGTAAGGGGGGATGTCCTGGGTGATCATCGCGCCGCCGCTGATCATGGTATGGCAGCCGAGCCGGCAGAACTGGTGCACCGCGACCAGGCCGCCGAGGATGGCGTTGTCCTCGACCTCGACATGCCCGGCCAGGGTTGCGGCGTTGGCCATGACGATGCGGTTGTGCACCCGGCAGTCGTGCGCCACGTGGGAATAGGCCATGAACAGGTTGTCGCTGCCGACCACCGTGCGGCCGCCGCCCTCGACGGTGCCGCGGTGGAGCGTGGCGAACTCGCGGATGCGGTTGCGGTCGCCGATCACCAGCCAGGTCTCCTCACCCTTGTACTTGAGGTCCTGGGGGCCGGCGCCCACCGAAGCAAACTGGAAGATCTGGTTGTCGCAGCCGATCTCGGTCCAGCGCTCGATCACGACATGGGCGCCGATCTGGGTGCCGGCACCGATCTTCACCTGCTCGCCGATAATGCTGTAGGGGCCGACGGTAACGCCGGCATCCAGCTGTGCCGTGGGATGGATGATGGCTGTCGGATGGATCATGATTTACCTTCACTCGCCGCAAAAGTCGCTTTCAGTTCCGCCTCGGCCACCAGCTTGTCGTTGACGAAGGCCTGGCCGGCGAAGGTGTAGATCCCGCGCTTGAGGCTGGTCAGGACCAGTTCGAGGCGCAGCACGTCGCCGGGGAGGACCGGCTTGCGGAAGCGCGCCTGGTCGATGCCGACGAAATACGGGACCTTCCCCTCCTCGACCTCCCCGGCCATCTGCGCATACACGCCGCCGACCTGGGCCATGGCCTCGAGGATCAGGACTCCCGGCATGATCGGATGCCCGGGGAAGTGCCCCTGGAAAAACGGTTCGTTGATCGTCACGTTTTTTATGCCGACGATCCTCGACCCCTTCTCGAAGCTGGCGATCCGGTCGACCAGCAGGAAGGGGTAGCGATGCGGCAGGTACTTCATGATCTCGAGCGTGTTCAGTTCCATGTCAGTCCTTCTCCTCCGTACGATGATTTTCCAGAGCATTCAGGCGCTGCTTGAGTTGCTGCATCTCCTTCCGCATCTCGGGAAGGTGCGTCATGGTCATGGCCATCTTCATCCACTCGCGATGCGGCATCAGCGGGAAGCCGGCCATGACCTGGCGGTCCTTGACGTCGTTGGTAACGCCGCCGCGCCCGGCGATGGTGACGAAATCACCGACCTTGATATGGCCGGCGATCGCCGCCTGCCCGCCGAGCGTGCAATGGCGGCCGACCGACGTGCTCCCGGCGATCCCCGACTGGGCGACCAGGATGCCGTTCTCCCCGACCTGGACGTTATGGGCGATCTGCACCAGGTTGTCGATCTTGGTGCCGCGCCCGACCCGGGTATCGCCGAGGGTGCCGCGGTCGATGCAGCTGCAGGCGCCGAGTTCGACATCGTCCTCGACGATCACCCGCCCGGTCTGCGGGATCTTCTCGTAGCGCTCGCCGTCGGGAGCGAAGCCGAACCCGTCGGAACCGACCACGGCATTGGGCTGCAGGATGACGCGATCGCCGACGACGCAGCGCTCGCGGACCACGGCGCCGGCATGCAGCACGCAGTCGGCCCCGATCACCGCCTGCGGATAGACGGTCACGTTGGGATGAAGCACGGTCCCGGCGCCGATCCTGGCCCCGGCACCCACCACGCAGCCGGCGCAGACCGCCGCCGTGGCGGCCACCTCGGCCGACGGATCGACGCTCGCGCCGGGATGAATCCCCTGCGGCACGGCCAACGCCGGGTGGAAATGGGCCAGGATTCTGGCGAAGGCCAGGTAGGGATTGGGGTGGAGCAGCAGGGTGCGGTCGATGGCCCCGTCGAGCGACGGGTGCACGATCACCACGTCCGCGCGGGTCGTCTCAAGCTGGCTCCGGTATTTCGGGTTGGCCAGGAAGGTGATCTCCCCCGCCCCGGCACGATCCAGGGGGGCGACGCCGGAGACCGGCAGCTCCGCGTTGCCGCGGACCTGCCCGCCGACCAGTTCTGCCAGGCTCCCGACCGTTGCGGGGACGCGCTCTGCTGCGGACATCGGGCTACTTCCCGGCCGACTGCTTGTCGAAGGCCTGAATCACCCGGTCGGTCATGTCGATGCCGTCGTTGGCATAGAGGATCGAGCTCTCGGTCTTCTCCAGGATCAGCGTGTACCCTTCCTGCTTGCCGATCTGCTGCACCACCTTGAAAATCTCTTCGAGGATCTTGCGGGTGTAGTCGGCATCGGTCTGCTGCAGCTCTTCCTGGATGTCCTTGGTCAGCCGCTGGTAGTCCTTGACCTTCTGCTGGTAGTCGCGCTCCTTGGCGGCACGGGCCTCGGCGGAGAGGAGCATGGCCTGCTTTTCGAGGTCGTCCTTGAGCTTCTTCAGCTCTTCCTGCTTTTTCTGCACGCTGGCATCGTAGTCCTTGAACTTGGCCTTCATCTTTTCCTTGGCGGCCTTGCCGGCCGAGGACATGTTGAGGGCTTTCTGCAGATCGACGTAACCGACTTTCATGGCATCGGTCGCCATCGCAGCCGGGACGGCAACCAGGGTGAGCATGGCAACGGCCAGCAGCATCAGACGCTTCATCCACTTATCTCCTTTGGTTCCAGATGGCCCGACCTGCGGTCGAGCCGGGAGGTTTGAACAGTGACGGCCGCTCCGGCGCACACGCCCCGGGGCGCCCCTGCTAGAAAAATCTGCCGATCATGAAATCGACCCGGGAGCGATCCTCCCACGGCTCCGGATCGAGGTTGTAGCCCCATTCGACGCGCAGGGGACCGAGCGGGCTGAGCCAGCGGATCCCCGCGCCGACGCTGTAGCGCCAGGACGAGAGGAAGCTCTCGCCGTTCCCCCAGGCGTTGCCGACGTCGAAGAAGGTCACCCCCTTGACGCCCAGATCCTTGACCAGCGGGAAGACCCACTCGAAGTTGAAGAACGCCTCCTTGGTCGCCCCCGTGTAGAAGCCGTCCTCGTCGCGCGGGCCGACCTCGCGCGGCTCGAAGCCGCGCAGGGTATTGATGCCGCCGAGATAGAACCGCTCGTCCAGCGGCGCTTCCTCGCCGCCGAGGGCCTGGAGGTAGCCGACCTGGCCGTGCGCCGACAGCACGGTCCCGAAAGCCGCCGGCCAGAAGTGCCGGTAGTCGAGGATGTACTTGCTGAACTTCTCGGTGCCGCCGAGGCCGGCCAGTTCCCAGGACGCCTCGAGCAGGCCGCCCTTGGTCGGATCGAGGCGATAGTCCGAGGTGTCGCGGGTAAAGGTGCCGGTCACCGAGGAGATCGTCGAGGACCCTTCCTCCTCCTTGATGTTCCAGGAGGCATAGTCGTCGATGTCGTAGATCTCCTTCTTCTCGTACCGGTAGACGAACAGGGCGCGCGAAAATTCGTCGTACACCGGCATGCCGAGCTTGATCGCGCCGCCGGTCGCGCGCCGGCTGAAATCCTTCCATTCGCGCTCGGTCTTGTAGAGCTCGAAGCCGAGCACCAGGTTGCGGTCGAGGAAGTAGGGATCGGTCAGGCCGATCTGGTAGGTCGTGCTCTCGCCGCCGAGCGAACCGGCGAGGTTCAGCTTCCAGCCCCGCCCGAGGAAGTTCTCCTGGGTCACGGACCCCTGCCCCACGAAGCCGTCGACCGAGGAGTAGCCGGCGCCGACGCTGAAGGTGCCGGTCGACCGCTCCTTGACGTTGACGTCGACATTGATGTGGTTGCGATCCGTCCCCTCGCTGGTCGTCACGTCGACGGTCTCGAAGAACCCGAGGTTGTTGATCCGGGTCTTGCTGCGCTTGAGCGCCGAGGCGTTGAACAGGTCGCCTTCGACCAGCTTGATCTCGCGGCGAATGACCTTGTCGCGGGTCTTGTTATTGCCGGAGATGTTGATCCGCTCGACCGAGACCTGCGGCCCCTGCTCGATCTCCAGGGCCAGGTCGATCAGCTTGGTGGCGTCGTCGGCCCTGGTCAGCGGCGCAACGTTGACGTAGGCGTAGCCCTTGTCGGCGTAGAGATCGGAGATCTTGCCGATCCCCTTGCGCAGCAGCTCGCGCGAGAAGACGTCGCCGGAGCGCAATTCCAGCAGGGCAAGGAGCTCGTCCTTACCGGCGATCAGCTCGCCGATCGCATCGAGCTTGCCGATCCGGTACTGTTCGCCCTCGTCGATCTGGATCAGGATCAGCATGTTCCGGCGGTCATCCACCAGCGAGATGACCGGCTTGCGGACCTTGACCCGGATATAGCCCTGGTTGAAGTACTGATCGGCGATCCGCTCGAGATCCTGCTCGAGCAGGGCCTCGTCGTAGTTGCCCCGCCCGGTCAGCCAGGAGAACATCCACTTCTCCTGGGTGTCCATGACCCGGCGCAGTTCGCGTTCCGAGAAGACCGTGTTCCCCTCGAAGCGCAGGTCCTTGACCCGCACCAGGTTCCCCTCGTCGATGCGGAAGGTGACCAGCGCCTCGTTGTCGGCGTTGATCTCGCTGGCGGGGGTGATTTCGGCCGCGTAATAGCCGTCCTTGACGTATTCGGCCTTGATGGCCGCCACACTCTTCTGCACTTCGTAGGGATCGTAGATGTCGGGAACCTTGAGCGTCACCACCCCCTGCAGGCGCTCGGTGCCGAGCTGCTTGTTCCCGTCGAAGCGCACGCTGCGCACCAGGGGGCGCTCCGTGACCTGCAGGACCAGGATCTGGACGCCGCCGCGGGTTTCGACCTGGGCGGTGACATCGGAAAACCGCCCGATCCGGTAGACGGCCTTGATGGCCTCATCGATCTGCGCCGGGGTCACGATCTGCCCCTTGTGCAGGGAGATCGCACCCAGGATCGAATCGGCCTTGACGCGACGGTTGCCGGCGACTTCGATGTCGGCGATCTGATATTCGTCCGCCGCCCACGAAGGGACGACCCAGATCAGCAGAAACAACAACAGCAGTACCACCCTCTTGATCATCGCAAGCCGGCTCCGGGAATGGGGTCTAATCCAAATGACGCATTATAGGGGAAGCAACAGCGGGGTGTAAACCGAAAACTAAGGGGGTGACCAGGGGCCGGATGACCATTCCAACTCACTGAAACTACGGGGAAATCCGCCCGTCGACCATGCGGATCACGCGATCCATGCGCGCCGCCAGCGCCTCGCTGTGGGTGACCACGATCAGGGTCAGATTGTGCTCGGCATGCAGCCGGTCGAGGAGCGCCAGGATTTCCCCGGAGGTCACGCTGTCGAGGTTGCCGGTGGGCTCGTCGGCCAGCAGCAGGCGGGGGTTCATGACCAGCGCCCGGGCGATGGCCACCCGCTGCTGCTCGCCGCCGGAGAGCTGCCCCGGCTTGTGGCCGAGACGATGGCCGAGGCCGACGTCCTGCAGCAGCCGCTCGGCGCGGGCCCGGGCCTCGTCGAGCGGCAGCCGGCCGATCCGGGCGGGCATCATGACGTTCTCCAGCGCGGTGAATTCCGGCAGCAGCTGGTGGAACTGGAAGACGAAACCGACGGTCCGGTTGCGGAAGGCGTCGAGCTGCGCCGGGGTGAAGCGGAAGATCTCCTCCCCCTCGAAGCGCACCGTCCCCTCGCTGGGGCGGTCCAGGCCGCCCAGCAGGTGCATGAACGTGCTCTTGCCGGCGCCGGACGCCCCGACGATGGCGATCCGCTCGCCGCCGCGCACCTCCAGGTCGATGGCGCGCAGCACCTCGATCGTCCCGCGGTCGGTCGCGAACCGCCTGCTCAACCCCTGCACCGAGATCATCTCACCCCACCCCGCACGCGCATCCCCTTCCTCACCTTTTGCCTTTCACTCATCGCTCATCGCTCAGCACTCAGCACTGGCTTACTCGTACCTGAGCGCTTCGGCCGGGTCCATCCGCGCCGCGCGCCAGGCCGGGTAAATGGTGGCCAGCAGCGAAATGCTCATGGCCACGACGATCACGGCGATCACGTCGCCGGAGTTGACCACCGACGGGAAGCGGTCCATGCCGTAGACCGCCTGGTCGAAGATCTTCACCCCCAGCAGCCGCTCGAGCCCCTTGATGATCGGATCGGCGTTCTTGGCCAGGAGCAGGCCGAAGAGCGTCCCCAGCAGCGTGCCGACCGTGCCGACGATCAGCCCCTCGAGGATGAAGATCTTCATGATGCTGCGCGACGTCGCCCCCATGGAGCGCAGGATGGCGATGTCCCGGTGCTTCTCCATGACCACCATGATCAGCGTCGTGGCGATGTTGAAGGCCGCCACCAGGACGATGATCGCCAGGACGATGAAGAGCCCGAGCTTCTCCAGGTTGAGCGCCGCGAGGAACGAGCCGAACAGGTCTTCCCAGGAGCGCACCGAATAGGGGAAGGGATAGTGCGCCCGCAGGGCCTGCGCCACGGGGCGGGCCTGGTCGAAGCCGTCGACCTCGATCTCGACGCCGCTGACCGCGCCGTTCAGCCCGAAAAAGCTCTGGGCCTGGGCGAGGTCGATGTAGGCGAAGTAGGTGTCGATGAACCCGCCGCGCTGCTGGATGATGCCGACCACGCGGAACGCCTTCATCTTCGGGATCATGCCGAACGGCGTGATGCTGAACATCGGCGGGATGACGTTGATGGTGTCGCCCACCGTCACGCCGAGGGCCGCCGCCGTGTCGAGCGCGACGATGATCCCCGGCGGGGCGCCGGCCTTCCCTTCGGCGAGCAGTTCCCCGCCCGTCTTGCCGTCGTAGGTCAGCAGCGGCTGGCGCAGCACCTTGTTGTTGGCGCCGATGCCGCGCGCGTTGACCGCGGCGACGTTGTGCTTCGACAGGAGCATGACCTCCTTGGTGACGAACGGCGCCGCATCGATCACGTGCGGCGAGACCTTGCGGGCATCGTCGACCACGTTCCGGTAGTCGGCCAGGTCCTCGCCGTGCTTCTGCACCAGGACGTGGGGGATATTGCCGAGGATCTGCTGGCGGACCCCGTCGTGGAAGCCGGTCATGACCGCCAGCACCACGATCAGCGCGGCCACGCCGAGGGTGACCCCGGCGATGGAGATGAAGGAGATGACCGAGATGAAGGTCTGCTTGCGCTTGGCCCGCAGGTAGCGGAGGCTGACAAAGAGTTCGTAGGTCATCACTCGGCACTCATCGCTCAGCCCTGCTTCTCGGGCCTGAGCTGCGGGAAGAGGATGACGTCGCGGATCGAGGCGGAGTCGGTGAGCAGCATCACCAGCCGGTCGATGCCGATCCCCTCCCCGGCCGTCGGCGGCAGGCCGTATTCCAGGGCGCGGATGTAGTCGTCATCCATGGCGTGGGCCTCCTCGTCGCCGGCCTCCTTCTCGGCCAGCTGCGCCAGGAAGCGCTCCTTCTGGTCGATCGGGTCGTTGAGCTCGGAGAAGGCGTTGGCCAGCTCGCGGCCGACGATGAACAGCTCGAAGCGGTCGACGATCTCGGGGTTGGCGTCGTTCTTGCGCGACAGCGGCGAGACCTCGGTGGGGTACTGGGTGATGAAGGTCGGCTGCCACAGGTGCGGCTCGGCCACCGCCTCGAAGACCTCGGTGAGCAGCTTGCCGTGGCCGACGGTCGGCTCCACGTCGATCTCCAGCGCCTTCGCCACCTTGAGCAGGGCGGCGTGGTCGTCGAGCACCGCGGGGTCGACCTGGCCGTACTTGATGATCGCCTCGCGCACCGTCAGCCGGTCCCACGGCGGGGTCAGGTCGACCGGCTTGCCGCCGTAGCTGATCTGCAGCGTGCCGAGCACCTCCTGGGCCACATGGCAGATGAGCTTCTCGGTGAAGTTCATCAGGTCCTCGTAGGTGGCGTAGGCCTGGTAGAACTCCATCATGGTGAACTCGGGGTTGTGGCGGATCGAGATCCCCTCGTTGCGGAAGTTGCGGTTGATCTCGAAGACCCGCTCGAAGCCGCCGACCACCAGGCGCTTCAGGTACAGCTCCGGGGCGATGCGCAGGTACAGGGTCATGTCCAGCGCGTTGTGGTGGGTGACGAACGGCCGGGCCGTGGCGCCGCCGGCGATCGGCTGCATCATCGGCGTCTCGACCTCGTGGAAGTCGTTCGCCACCATGTAGTCGCGGATGGCGCTGACGATGCGGCTGCGCTTTTTGAACACCTCGCGCACCTCGGGGTTGACGATCAGGTCGAGGTAGCGCTGGCGGTAGCGGGTCTCGACGTCGGTCAGCCCGTGCCA
Source organism: Deltaproteobacteria bacterium (assembly GCA_005774545.1). Lineage (GTDB taxonomy): Bacteria > Desulfobacterota > Desulfuromonadia > Desulfuromonadales > BM103 > VAUL01. The sequence continues at coordinate 55,864 of VAUL01000014.1, forward strand.
CTTCTCGGGGAGCGGCAGGATCGACTTGGTCAGCAGCTGCAGCGAGGCGGCGCGCAGCGACAGCTCGCCGGTCTTGGTGCGAAACGGCGTGCCGACGACGCCGACGATGTCGCCGATGTCGAGCCGGCGGTAGAGGGCGAAGGTCGCCTCGCCGAGCTGCTCCTGGGCCACGTAGACCTGGCAGCGGCCGCTGCGGTCCTGCAGCTGCAGGAAGGCGGCCTTGCCGAAGTCGCGCCGGGCCATGATGCGGCCGGCCAGGGCGTACTGCGCGCTGCAGTCGGCAAGGGCCGCGGCATCGTCCCCGGCGTGGGCGGCGTGCACCTCGGCGGCGGTGTGGGTGACGCGGAAATCGTTGGCGAAGGGGTTGATCCCCTCGCCGCGCAATTCATCGAGCTTGGCCCGCCGCTGGGCGAGGACGTCGCTTTTTTCTTCCATGATCGGTCCCTTTTGAAATTAGCTCTTGTCCGGGGCCCGCTTGCCGAGCAGCCAGGCCTCGATGAAGCCGTCCAGATCGCCGTCTAGCACGCCGTCGGCGTTGCCGACCTCATGGCCGGTGCGGTGGTCCTTGACCATCCGGTACGGGTGCAGCACGTAGGAGCGGATCTGGCTCCCCCAGGCGATGTCCTTCTTCTCGCCGGTAAGCGCCGCCGCCTCGCTCTCCTTCTTCTCCATCTCCAGCTCGTACAGGCGCGCGCGCAGCTGCTTCATGGCGGTGGAGCGGTTCTTGTGCTGGGAGCGCTCGTTCTGGCAGCTGACCACGATCCCGGTGGGGATGTGGGTGATGCGGATCGCCGAGTCGGTCTTGTTGACGTGCTGGCCGCCGGCGCCGCTGGAGCGGTAGGTGTCGACGCGCAGGTCCTTCTCGTTGATCTCGATCTCGATGTCGTCGGAGATCTCCGGGAAGATGAAGACCGAGGTGAAGGAGGTGTGGCGGCGGGCATTGGAATCGAACGGGGAGATGCGCACCAGGCGGTGGATCCCCTTCTCGGCCTTGAGGTAGCCGTAGGCGTAGTCGCCGGTCACGGTGAAGGTGACGCTCTTGGTCCCCGCCTCCTCCCCGGCCTGGTATTCGGTGATCTCGGCCTTGAACCCCTTGCGCTCGCACCAGCGCAGGTACATGCGCAGCAGCATGTCGGCCCAGTCCTGGGCCTCGGTGCCGCCGGCGCCGGCGTTGATGCTGACGATGGCGTTGCTCGGGTCGTGCGCCCCGGAGAGCATGCGGGCGAACTCCATGCGGTCGACCTGCTGCACCAGCGCCGGCAGCAGCTCGCGCACTTCAGCCAGCGTCGCCTCGTCTGCCCCCTCGTCGCCCAGCTCGCACAGCACCTGCAGGTCGTCGACCTCGCGCTTGGCGGCGGTCCAGTCGTCGACCAGCTTGACCAGGGTGGTGCGCTCCTTCAGGACTTCCTGGGCGCGCTCGTTGTCGTTCCAGAAATCGGGCTTGGCGACTTCGGCTTCCAGCTCCGAGACGCGCTCGCGCTTGTCATCGACGTCAAAGACACCTCCTCAGCTCTTCGAGCCTGTCCTTGAGTTGAGCGAGGGTATCCAGCTCTTCGCGAAACATGTGGCGAAATCCTCTCTGCTGAAATGAACAGGTGATTATAGCGGGGCGGCGAACGGAGGGCAAGGAAGAAGCGCAGCAATCGAGACAAAAGCCCCCGCCGGCAGAGGCCGGCGGGGGCTGGCGCTGACGGGACGGTGCGCGGCTACTTGCGGGCGTAGACGATCTTCATGGCGCCGGCGTCGCAGCTGCCGACCACCTTGTCTTCGGCCTTGACCTCGGCGGCCTTGACCGGCGTGAGGGTGTAGTTCTTCACCCCCTTGGCGTCGAGCCTGGCGGCGATCTCGCTCTTGAGCTCCTCGCAACTCTTGCGTGCCGGGGCCGGCGTCGGCTCGGCGGCAAGGGCGACGAGGGGGAGGCAGGCGAGGATGGCGGCAAACAGGGCGATCTTTTTCATGCGGACGGCTCCTTCAAAATGAGGTAGGGCCGCGCGGTGCGGCCACAGCCAATGTTACGCCACGTTCGCCGCTTTTCAACCGGCGTGGCCCGGGCAAATGGCCGCCGGGTAATTTCGCCGACCATTTGGGGCTAGGCTTCGCAGGTTCCCAACGGCAGGGTGATGTGTCTATTTTTTCGGGACAAGAGTCCCGCAAAAAATTTAGCATCCCCTGTGTTGAATTAACCTATTCAGCCGCAGATATTTTTTCTTTCAAACCCTGGATACGGACTTTTTGTTCCAACATATCTGCCTCATGTTTCAGCTGATTCAGTTCGTCTGCCTTACTAGCCCTCTCTTTTTCAACTGCCGCTTGCTTCTCTGATCTCGACTTCAATGCATCAGTTACGGAGTTAGTTGCCTTATCCAGAGAACTCAGCGCATCTGCTGAAATTGCCGTACCGCTTACCGAAAGCTCTTTCAGGCATCCACTCTCTCCGTAGTAACTGGGTCTGAACGTGCTACCGGGCCATCCCACATTCGTAGGCAATTGGTTCACTACTCCCCATTGGGCCAACAATACCTCAGCTTTTATCAATGATTGGTTCGCCTTGGAGCCCTTGAGTATAACTTCAGCAAATGCCTTTAAAGGTATCCTGTACGGCAAACCACGTTCATTTGCTTTTGAGTCTTCGATTTGCTTCAAAGCTTTTTCATCGCTGGTGAATGCTTTCTTAAGTGAAAGCACAACTTCAGTGGAACAACAACCTGCTTCACGAAATTCATTCGGCAAAGGACTCTGTTGAACGTATTCGTTGTCATCTGCAGACTCAAATCCTGCCGCTTCATCGTACTTTAACAGAGTAAAATCTGTGGCGACTGATTTTACAGGGCGTATTGTGCTTATCAAAGGCACTGATTCTTCTTTTACGGCCCCCTTAAAATACGTGGTCAGTCCTAACTCCAACCTGGACAAGTCATCCAACATGCGCGCAAATGTCTTCTCGTCTACTTGCACCGAAAGAGCTCTTCCACTTAAAAGCGCCTGTCGTTCAGTACGCACAGCTTCTATTTGGCGGACAATAGTATCAAGGACCGTTTCTTTTTCCTCACCAAGCGAAGACACCTCCGCAACTAATTTAGCTCCCAAGGGTGAGGCACCTATAACTTTACCGACAATCCCTGCTGCTACTTCAATAGTTTTTACCGTGAACTCGATCGATTTATTTTCAACAACTGATGAAATCGATCCAGGGACACCATCATTTGAAAGCTGCGTATAAAATTCTGACTTCTTAAATGGTGCATTATCTAGCCTCACAAAGAAGAGTTGATCCGGGTCCCTTTCCCCCCTAACAGTGAGCACCGGATCTTTTATAAAATACTCCTTCTTCTCTTCGTTTTCATTTAAATTTATGCCTAACTTTCTCGCGGCATCCTTCACTCCCTCGACACTAAATCCGGCGCTCCCACTCTTGGCCATATCAAGTAATTTACTTTTCCCTACAGTCCTTTTTACCGCAGTACACTTGAACTCCAAAACCGTGCGAGGCAGAAAAATCGGGATACTTTCAGCCCGCTCTTCAAGGTCTTTATTCTCAGCATCTGGCCTGAACGCGACGAGGCTTGCGCTACATCCAGCAAGCACTACTGCTGTCAAGAAAAGACAGATTATCCTTATTAACGACATAAAACCACTCCTCCTTTTAATTTTGTTTCATCTTAATGTCGCACAACAAAATTAGCTGCGCTGCGGGCTACAGAACTGTTAGTCAACTCTGTTCCGACACTAGTCATCACCGAAATCCTTAGGTCGCCACCCGGCGAGATATTTTTCTGCTAGGTTAAGCAAGTCGTCGATGGTGTCTGGCGGCGAGGCTTTCAAGGCGTGGATGCGCTGCTGCAGCGTGTTCTCGTCGCCATACAGTTCAATCAATGTCTCCCATGCGAGACGTGGCTTGCGGCGAACAGTTCTGCTTCCGAAGGACTGACTAAGCACTTCACTTCGTGCTGCTAACAGAAGTGCGTATGTAACCCCGATAGAGTCGGGAATCTCAAGTGCAGGTTCATCAAGCTCGGCCTCTCTCTTGGTGAACATAAGGGTTCTAAGGAGTTCCGTCTCTCGTGCCAGTTCATCTGAACTAGCAGCACGAACGGCGGCACGCCATTCCTTTTCAAGGGTTTTCGCGGCCGTCTCTGAGACTAATTTGTGGCCGGCACCCTCTCTGTATCCAACATCTATAATGAGTTCTAGTTTTGATGATAGAGAGGGAACTTGTGACAGTATCTCTCTAACTGCAGACTCGACTGATTGAGGATCTTTGAGTGCGCGTACAAGACGATAAGCAACTCTTCCTACGACGAGCCTTGTGTCTAGTTCGAACATCCCGCGCTGACGCTCCGGGAGGTGGGGCAGAAGGTTGAGTAGAACCACGGTTGCTGGAACAACGTGTACAGGCTCGAATTGGTCCTCGTAAGCTTCGAGTGATGAGATAACGTCCTGCACGCGCTCAACGGGTAGAGAATGCAGGTAGTTTTCGAGAGCAACTCGGTCTGTCATTCTGGCCCAGGCTTTTTCGGCATCCGAAAAGGCTTGCAGACGTTCACCTACGACCCTTTCCAAATAGAAACGGAGCACGTCTTCATGAGCGACGCGTCTTTCTATAATCCAACGATTTTTCCACTCTCCACCATAATGGGAACCGCCTACATGTCGTTCACCTCCAGGAAACAGTCGTCTAACTAGATTACGAACAAGCTCTCCGCGTTTACCGGCGGCCTCTATTAGTGTTTCAATCTGTTCCTTCTGGTACGACGAGTTACCCCGACCACCGTAACCATCTGATGTAGTGGTAAGACCAGACACTGATGAGTGCATGCAGTGAAAAACATCAGGAAGAAAAACGCGTACTGCCTCTAGGGCGAGCACATCTACAAGAGCAACTTGTCCTCCCAAGTCGCAAACCGTGCCATGGATCGCGGCGGTATAACGACGAACATCTCGCATGTTTCGGATAAGAGGGCGAATGATCTCCATAAATACATCGGGCCACAAATTCGAATCGAAATGCCCCGGATTCTCAATTTTTGCAAGTGCGGCATCAATGGCCTTAAATATCTGAGTTTGAAATACGTTTTCCGGTACGACCGGAAGATCGATTCCAATCTGCAATATCTTTTCAAGGTAGTCGCGACCTGGGATTCCTTGTTCACCGAGAGCTTGCTCAACTCGAATTCGGTCGAACGCCAACAGATAGATGACGTTTGGAAACGGAGCTACCCACGAAAAGTGGACACCCTCATCAATGAGGTTACTCTAGATTGAG
>VAUL01000115.1 GCA_005774545.1 Deltaproteobacteria bacterium
CGGAGCTACCCACGAAAAGTGGACACCCTCATCAATGAGGTTACTCTAGATTGAGAGGTGTCATCATGAGCAAAAACAAGACCCGATCGTACCCGGAAAGCTTCCGCCGTGAAGCCGTGCGGCTGGCCGACCAGCCGGGCCGGACGGCTGCCGAGGTCGCCAAGGAGCTGGGCATCCACCCTGGCCAGATCTACAACTGGCGGACCCAGTTTAACAAGCTCTCCAAGAAGCAGTTCGCGGTGGTCAACGGCACGAACTACTCCAAGGAGGAACTCGACGAGATCCGCCGGCTGAAGAAGGAGGTCGCCGACCTCAAAGAGGAGCGCGACTTCCTAAAAAAAGCGACGGCATACTTCGCGAAGGCCGACAAGTAAAGTATGCCCTGATCGAATCCTGTCGGTACGAGTTTCGCGTTGTCATGATGTGCCGCGTCCTGTCGGTGTCGCGGGCCGGGTTCTATGCGTATCTGCAGCGCCCCGTCAGCCGGCGCGGCCAACGCCGGTCGCACGTGGGGGCAGCCGTCGAGGCGACGTTCCAGCGGTTCAAGCAACGCTACGGGGCGCCCCGCCTGACGGTCGAACTGAATGCCCAAGGGGTCGCCTGCAGCAAGAACCATGTGGCGGAGCTGCTCAAGGAGCGGGGGTTGCGGGCGCGCAACGGCAAACGCTTCCGCTATTTTCCGCACGTAGAGGCCAAAACCAACATTACGGCCAACGTGCTGCGGCAGGAATTTGCAGCGCCCGCACCGAATGTGAAGTGGGTTACGGACATCACCTACATCCGGGTTGGCCGTACCTGGCTGTATCTGGCGGCGGTTCTGGACCTGTTTTCAAGAAGGGTTGTTGGCTGGGCCTTGGACAGCCACATGCGGGAGCGGCTGATTCTGGACGCGCTGCACATGGCCGTTGCCCGGCGAAAGATCACAAACGGGTTATTGATCCATTCCGACCGGGGCGTCCAATACCGGGGCAACGAATACCAGGGCGCCCTTGCAGCCTACGGCATCGGCTGCAGCATGAGCCGCAAGGGCAATTGCTGGGACAACGCGGTGATGGAATCGTTCTTCAGTCGGCTGAAAGTGGAACTGATCTACGCTGAGAGCTACAAGCAGGTCGAGGAAGCCCGCGCGGGGATTTTCGAGTACATCGAGATCTTCTACAACCGCAAGCGGCGGCACTCATCGCTCGGCTATGTCAGCCCGCATGAGTACGAACAGCAAGTCCAACCCTTAACCGTGTCCACTTTTTGTGGGTAAGATCA
>VAUL01000015.1 GCA_005774545.1 Deltaproteobacteria bacterium
ACAGTCCCGGCGGCGTCACCGCCACCGAATAGCCGCCCTTCGGCAGGTTGATGCCGCTCCCGAGCGGGGCGGAGTTCCCCTTGGGGAGATCGTCGTAGAAGGTGATCCGCTGCGACCCCGCCGGGACGCTCGACGGCAGCGGCGGCGGCGTCACCTGGGCCATCGGCAGCCGCGGCGGCTCGCCCCGGCCGCCGGAGAAGAGGCCGCGCTCGCCGACCATCACGCCGAGGAAGAAGCTGGCGACGGTCACCGCCATCACCAGGATGAGCATGAAAACCATCTGCCGGCGCTCGAAGCGCCGCTGGGTCCTGGTCACAACCGGATGCTCGTTCATGACTGGGCTCTCCCCCGCGCTCCGGTCACATCCGCTCAGGGGCCGCCATACCGAGCAGCCCCAGGGCATTGCGCAGGACGATGCGCACGGCGTTGACCAGCAGCAGGCGGGCGCGGGTGACCGCGGGATCGTCGACCAGCACGCGCTGGCGGTTGTAATAGCTGTGGAAGGCCGCCGCCAGCTCCTGCAGGTAGAAGGCGAGACGGTGCGGCTCCAGGCTCTCGGCCGCGCCGGCCACCACCTCGGGGTAGCGGGCGAGCAGGCGGGTCAGGGCCACTTCCTCGTCGAGGGTCAGGGCGGCCAGCTCGGCCTCGCCCGCCGCCGGCAGCGGCACCCCCTGCTCCGCGGCGTTGCGGTTGATGCTGCAGACCCGCGCGTGGGCGTACTGCACGTAAAAGACCGGGTTCTCGTTCCCCTGCTGCTTGGCCAGGTCGATGTCGAAGACCAGCTGGGCGTCGGACCGGCGCATCAGGAAGAAGAACCGCGTGGCGTCGCGGCCGACCTCCTCGATCAGGTCGCGCAGGGTGACGTAGCTGCCGGCGCGCTTGGAGATCTTGACCTCCTCGCCGCCGCGCAGCACCGTGACCATCTGGTGCAGCACGTAGTCGGGCCACCCCTTGGGGATGCCGACGTCGAGGGCCTGCAGGCCAGCGCGCACCCGGGTGATGGTGCTGTGGTGGTCGGCGCCCTGTTCGTTGATCACCCGGGAGAAGCCGCGCTGCCACTTGTCGAGGTGGTAGGCGACGTCGGGGACGAAGTAGGTGTAGCTGCCGTCGGCCTTGCGCATCACCCGGTCCTTGTCGTCGCCGAAGCCGGTGGTGCGCAGCCACAGGGCGTTGTCCGCCTCGAAGGTGTGGCCGCTGGCGATCAGCCGGCGCACCACGTCCTCGACCTTGCCGTCGGTGTACAGGGCCGACTCCAGCGAGTAGACGTCGAAGCGCACGTCGAAGGCCTGCAGGTCCTGGTCCTGCTCGCGGCGCAGGTAGGCCACGGCGAAGCGGCGGATGGCGTCGAGGTCGTGCGGGTCGGCGGCGGCGGTGACGTGCTGGTCGCCGGCATCGACGGTCTCGCCGGCCAGGTAGCTGCGGGCGACGTCCCTGATGTATTCTCCCTGGTAGCCGTCGGCCGGCCAGCGCTCGTCGCCGGGCTCGATCCCCAGGCAGCGCGCCTGCACCGACAGGGCCAGGTTGGCGATCTGGGCGCCGGCGTCGTTGTAGTAGAACTCGCGGGTGACGTCCCAGCCGGTGGCGGCGAGCAGGCGGCAGAGGGTGTCGCCCACCGCGGCGCCGCGGCCGTGGCCGATATGCAGGGGGCCGGTGGGGTTGGCACTAACGAACTCGACCTGCACCTTGCGGCCGGCACCGGTCGTCGCGCTGCCGAAGACGGCATCCCGGCGCAGGATCTCGTCGAGGGTGCCGAACCAGGCGAGCGGCGCCAGGGTGAAATTGATGAAGCCGGGACCGGCGATCTCGAGCCGCCGCCACAGCCCGCCGCCGTCGCCCAGCGCCGTGACCAGCGCCTCGGCCACCTGGCGCGGCGCCTTGCGCTCGGGCTTGGCCAGCATCATCGCCAGATTGGTGGCGAAATCGCCGTGGTCGGGGTTCCCCGGCACCTCGAGCTGCACCTCGGGGGCCGCCCCGGAGGCCAGCGTCCCGGTCGCATAGCATTCCTGCAGCGCCGCCTGCAGGCGCTGCCGCAGCAGATCCTTCATCCCTGCGCCTCCTCGTCGGATGTCGCGGCCGGTTCGGCGGCGCGCTTGCGCAGCGTGATGTCCTCGCTGAAATCGGGGCAGTGCAGCGTGGCCTCGTCCCCCATGCTGAAGCGCTTGGCGCAGTTGGCACGCCAGGCGCAGACGAGACAGCTCTTGCGACGATCTTCACTCATGGAACCGGTCCGGGATAGAGACTGTAAAGCGGGATATGTTAGCGTTCCGCCCGGCCACTGTCAAGGCGCCGGCCGGCGGAAGCCCGGCATCAGCGCGGGGGGGCGGCGGGAGCGGCGGCAGGCGCCGGCGACTGCTTGCTGGCGAACTGGTAGACGACCTCGTCGTCGCGTACCATCCCGAGCTGCGAACGGGCCATCCGCTCGAGGTGGTGGCGGTCGGAACTGAGCGAGGCGATCTCCTTGCGCAGACCGCCGTTGACCTCTTCGACCTCCCCCAGCTGCTGCTGCAGGGCGGTGCGCTGCTGTTTGAGCTTGATGATGTGCAGGATGCCGCGGTTGCTGAACAGGGCGAACAGGAAGATCACCGCGGCGACGCCGAGCGGCCACCACGGCATGCGCCGCGGCGAGGAACCGGTTGCTGGTGGGTTCTTTTCGCTCATCGGGAGGTCGGTCGCCTTCATCCCCGGGGAAGAGCCCGGCCATGGACATTGGCCACCATACTCCCCCAACATTAAAAAAAAATCAAGCACTCATCGGCAGGCAGCCCAAAAAAAAGCCGGCCGCACCGTTACTTACGGAGCCGCAGCCTGGTCGACGGCGCCGTCCGGCGCGGTCAGCTTGGTGCCGAAGCCACCGACGCGACCGATCCCGGAGAGCGCGAAGCCGGCCATGATCTCGTTGTTGTCCGAGCCGCCGTCCTTGGAGGAGCGGTTGCGCAGCGACAGGAAGAGGCTCCAGCACCGCGACCGGTACTCGAGGTTGAGCAGGCTCTCCAGCGACTGCCCTTCGCGGAAGTCGTAGCGCTCGCGGAATTCGGCGTAGACCGGCGCCAGCAGGGAGGTCGCCAGCCGCAGGTCGAGGTAGTCGGTCGGATCGTCGCTGTAGCTGCTGCTCAGGTAGGTATAGTGGAGCGCCGCGGTGTTGCCGTACCTGCCGGAATAGCGCGCCGACGCCGTCAGGCGGGAAAAGCGCTGGTCGCCGTAGACCGGGGCGAGGGCATCGAGGCTCAGGGCGGTTTCGGCGGTCGGCCGCGCCTCCGCTTCGATGCGCAGCTCCGAGAACGGCTGCGGGTCGGCCAGGTCGTCGTCGCGTTCGACGGCGATGTCGTAGCTCTGCGACAGGCGCAGGTTGAGCAGTTCCCGGTAGGAGGGGGCGCCGGCGGCATCGGCGGCCCGCCCGGTCAGCCGGTTGACCAGGGCGTACTCGATGCGGTTGGCCGGGCCGATCCGGTCGTAGACGTCGTAGTACGGCAGGCGCGCCTGGGAGCTGTCCGGGATGTAGCGGTAGGTGACCTGCGGTTCGATGCTGTGGCGGAGTTTCTCGAAGCCGAAGCCGGTGAACGGATAGACCCGGGCAAGCCGGGTGCTCGCGGTCAGCGCGTAGTCGCCGACCAGGCTCTCGTTGTCGTAATCGTCGCGGCTGAGCAGGTCGTCGGTGCTGTCGACATGGTAGTAGCGGCCGTGGGCGGCAACCGACGGCGTCAGCTCGAGCCAGCTGCCGGGGCGCAGCACGGCGCTCAGTTCCGGGTTGAGGTAGTAGCGCAGCCCGTCGACGCCGTCCTGGCGCACGAAGTTGGTCAGCAGGTTCTCCATACGCGCATAGAGCGGCGACGTCCCCAGGCGCTTGAGGGGGACGCTCACGTTGATCTCCGGAAGCCGCTGCGGAATCCGGTCGTTGTCGATCAGCTCCTCCTCGAGGTCGCGGATGTACTGCGCCAGCACCGTGACATTGAGACGGTCCCAGTTGCGCTGCAGCATCAGGGTGGAGACCGCCTGGTCGCGGGTATACTCCTCGGCGACGTCGCCGAAATCCTCGAAGTACTCGATGTCCTCGACGTAGTCGACATCGGCGGTGAGACGGAAGCCGCCGGGGAGGCTGTTCCCCCGGTGGCGCCACTTGAAGGCGAAGGTGTCGTCGTTGCCGCGCACCCCCGTCACCCGGTAGGCCAGGGCCTCGCCGGCATTGTCGCTGCCGAGCAGGTAGCGGAACTCCGCGCCGGTGCCGACGCCGATCCGGGAGAGGTAGTCGAGGTAGAGGGTGGCGTCGAGATGGCGGTCGATCACCTCGTACCAGGCCAGTGACAGCATCCCGCCCTTGCGGCTGGAATAGCCGGCCCGCGGCAGCAGGAAGCCGGATTCGCGCTCGGCCTTGGCCGGGAAGATCAGGTAGGGGAGATAGAGGACCGGCGTGTTGCGGATTTCGAACCAGACGTTGCGCGCGGTCGCGTAGCGGCCGAGGGTGACGTTGACCCGGTCGGCGGTGAACTGCCAGTCGGGGATGTCGCCGTCGCAGGTGGTGAAGCTCCCCCCCCGGACCTGGTAGGTCGCCTCGCCGAGACGCTCGATCTCCTCGCCGGCCAGGTGGAAGTTGCGCTGGCGGATGAACACCCGGCTGTTGCGGGCCAGTCCCATGCGCGTGGCGAGGTTGGCCTGCAGGCTGCTCCCCTGCATCTCGGCGTCGGGCTCGGCCAGGCGGAAATAGCCGTTGGCCGCGACATCGCGGGTGCTCTCCTGCCAGATCAGCTCGGCGGCGTTCAGGGTGATGTCGCCCTGCTGCAGGGCGACGTTGCCGCTGGCCCGGGCGAGGCGGTTGTCGTTGTCGACATCGAGGCGGTCGGCGGCGAGCGACACCGGCGGCTCGGCCGGGGCGGCCGGTGCGGCCGGCGGCAGCGGGCGCGCCGCCGGGGCCGTAACCGGGGCGACGGCGCGCGGGACGATGGCGGCCACCGGGACTGCAGCCGGGGCGGCGACCGGCCGGGGCGGCGCCGCCGCGGGCCGTTCGAGCACCGTCACGGCGGTCGTCGGGAGGAGGATGTCGTCTTCGCCGCCGGGCGCCGCCAGCGCGACGAAGCGGGAGACGCCGAGGGTGGCGAGCAGGGCGGCCTCCTCGGGGCGGCGGCCGAACTCCGCCAAGGCGTCGAGCAGCTGCCGCAGCCCTGCCGGATCGGCATCCTGACGGGCCACCAGCCGGCCGGAAACGGGTGCGGGGCCTTCCGCCGCCGCCAGCGGGAGGACGTCGCCGGCCGGGAGCCGGTTCAGGAACGCCTCGCCGAGCCAGCCGTAGTCGAGCTCGCGGTAGCGGCTCAGCCAGGGGTGCAGCTCGGCGTCGGAGCGGAACAGGCGCACGCTCACCGGGGTGCCGAGCCGCGCCGCCAAAAGTTCGCTCAGCACCCGGGCATCGCTCTCGCCGCGCACCGGCCCCTCCCCGGCCACGAAGCCGATCGAGACGGCCGCGGCGGCAAGGGGCGCCGACAGCACGAACGTGCCGCACAGGCACAACAGCACCAGAAAGATTTGCAGGCTCCGCCTCATCAGCACTCCCGCCCCGCGCTCAGCGGCCTTCCTTCAGATCAGTCAGGGACCAGGCGGCATCGGCACAGAGCAGGCCGCGCACCGCCGCCACCAGGTAAAGCGATCCGGCCGCGACCACCACCTCGTCGCGCTGCCGGTCGGTCAGGGCCGCGGCCAGCGCCGCAGCCGGATCGGCAAACGTCCGGGCCGGCACCCCCGCGTCCCAGGCCCAGCCGGCCAGCACCTCGGCCGGAACGGTCACGCCGTCGGGGACCGGGGTCACATACAGGGCCCGGACCAGGGGGGCCAGCGGCGCGAAGACCTCGGCCGGAAGCCGCTGCCCGCTCAACCCGGCGACCAGCCGCACCGGCCGGCGCACCTCGTCGGCCAGGTAGCGGGCGAGAGCCGCCGCCCCCGCCGGGTTGTGGGCGCCGTCGAGCAGCACGGCCGGCGGCGTCCCCCACCACTCCAGCCGCCCGGGCCAGCGCGCCGTCTCCCCGGCCCGCGCCAGGGCCGCGTCGGCGATGGGCATACCGGCCTGGCGCAGGCGCACCGCCCCGGCCAGCGCCTGGGCATAGTTGGCCAACTGGTGGATGCCGGGGAGCGCGCAGCGCAAACCGCTCAACTCCGCCCCCGGGGCACGGAACCACATGGCCGCGTGGTCGCCGCCCCAGAGATAATCGCTGCCGGCCTGCCAGAGCGGCGCCCGGCGGGCCGCGGCCGTCGCCGCGATCACCGCCGCCGCGTCGGGGGGCTGCACGCCGCTGACCACCGGCACCGCCGGCTTGATGATCCCCGCCTTCTCGGCGGCGATGGCGGCCAGCGTCTCGCCGAGATGCTCGCGGTGATCGAAAGACACCGGGGTGATCAGGCACAGGGCCGGATCGACCGCGTTGGTGGCGTCCAGGCGGCCGCCCATGCCGGTCTCCAGCACGGCGACCTCGACGGCGGCGTCGCGAAAGGCCAGCAGGGCCAGCGCCGTCGTCGCCTCGAAGAAGGTCGCCGGGATCCCCGCCGCCGCGGCCTGCACCTCCCCGGCCAGGACCGGCAGCCGGCCGCGCGCCAGCGGCACGCCGTCGATGCGCACCCGCTCGGTGAAATCGTGCAGGTGCGGCGACGTGTACAGGCCGACCCGGTAGCCGGCATGGCGGAGAATCTCCGCCAGGAAGACGCTGACCGACCCCTTGCCGTTGGTCCCGGCCACGTGCAGGCAGCGAAACGCCTGCTGCGGGTCGCCGAGCCGCGCGAGCAGCCCGGTGATGTTCTGCAGGCCGAGCTTGATGCCGAACTGCTGCAGGCCGTAGAGCCAGGCGAGGCTCTCGTCCGGCGTCACGGTCAGGCCGCGGGCGCCGGCTGTCTCGTCAGGATGCGAAGAATCTGCGCCAGCCGCTCCTTCATCTCGCGGCGCGGCACGATCATGTCGACCATGCCGTGCTCGAGCAGGTATTCGGAGCGTTGGAACCCTTCCGGCAGCTTCTGGCGGATCGTCTGCTCGATGACGCGCGGGCCGGCGAAGCCGATCAGCGCACGCGGTTCGGCGATGTTGAGGTCGCCGAGCATGGCGAAGCTCGCCGTCACCCCGCCGGTGGTCGGGTCGGTGAGGATCGACAGAAACGGGATCCCCGCCTTCCTGAGCTTGGCCAGCGCGGCGCTGCTCTTGGCCATCTGCATCAGGGAGAGGATGCTCTCCTGCATGCGCGCCCCGCCCGACGACGAGAAGACCAGCACCGGCTGGCGCTTCTCCAGCCCCAGTTCGATGGCGCGGGTCACCTTCTCGCCGACCACCGACCCCATGCTGCCGCCGAGGAAACCGAAGTCGAACACCGCGACGACGACCGGCAGCCCGTCGAGGGTGCCGCTGCCGGTGATGAGCGCGTCGCCGCCGCCGCTCTTGGCGACGGCCGCCTTGATCCGGTCGCTGTACTTCTTGGAATCCTTGAACTTGAGGAAGTCGACCGAGGTCATGCCGGGGTCGGTTTCCGCGAAGGAACCCTCGTCGAGCACCAGGGCGATCCGCTCGCGGGCGCTGATGCGGAAGTGGTGGTCGCACTTCGGGCAGACGTTCAGGTTGCGCTCGATCTCGCGGGTGTAGAGGGTCTCGTCGCAGTTCTTGCACTTGGTCCACAACCCCTCGGGCATGTGGACCTTCTTCGCCTCGACGGGCGTCGCGATCGGTGCTTTCGATTTCTTGAACCAAGCCATCTTCAGGCCTCCTTGACCGGCATGCGGCATGAGCCGGCCGGATGTGGGGTCAACATCAAGCTGCGTCCGGGGTGACGGCCGCCTTCAGCGCCCGTGCGAACCCCTGCACTTCTTCGATCAGCCGCGGCGAGCCGGCGTGGGTCGCAATCACCTTGACCAGGGCGCTGCCGACCACCACCGCATCGGCAAACCCCGCCACGGCGCGGGCATCGTCCGGCGTCGTCACGCCGAAGCCGACGGCCACCGGCACCGCGCTGTGCCGGCGCACCTCGGCGACAGCCCCGGCAATGGCGGCCGGATCGACCGCCTGCGTGCCGGTGACGCCGGTCATCGACACGTAGTAGAGAAAACCTTCCGCCGCGCCGGCCAGCCGGGCCATGCGCGCCTCGGGGGTGGTCGGCGCCAGCAGGGTGATCAGGTCGACGCCGGCGGCGCGCAGCTGGGGGTGCAGCTCGCCGGCCTCCTCGGGCGGGAGGTCGACCAGCAGCAGGCCGTCGACGCCGGCCGCCGCGGCATCGCGGGCAAAGGCGTCGGCGCCGTAGCGGAACACCGGGTTGAAATAGCCCATCAGGACGATCGGCACGTTGGTGTGCCGGCGCACCCTGGCCACCAGCGCCAGCACGCCGTGCAGCGTGGTGCCGGCCGCCAGGGCCCGCTCGGCGGCGGCCTGGATGGTCGGCCCGTCGGCCATCGGGTCGGAGAACGGAAAACCGATCTCCAGCAGGTCGACACCGGCCCCGACCAGGGCGTGAATCACCTGCTCGCTGGTTTCGAGATCGGGGTCGCCGGCGGTCAGGTAGGTGACCAGCGCCTTTTCTCCGCGCTGCCGCAGGGCTTCAAAAGTATGCGCTATCCGTGACATGCATCCGCCATCAGGGTTTGCGAGCTGTGGGATTTTACCGGAACCGGGGCGTACATTCAATGGCCATCGCCGGGCGCGCCGCCCTTGCCGCGCCGGTGGTGGCGCCGCGGCCGCCGGGGTTTCCCCTCGGGCGCCGCCGCCTTCTCCGGTACCGGCGCCTTGCGCTTGTGCGGGGTCCGCCGGTAGTCCCAGACGAAGTCCTCGTCCGCCGGAAACTCGCTCGGAATCTTGCGGCCGATGTACTCCTCGATCTCCGGCAGGTGGAACACCAGGTCCTCATCGGCCAGCGAGATCGCCTTCCCCTGCGCCCCGGCGCGTGCCGTGCGGCCGATGCGGTGCACGTAGTCCTCGGCATCCTGGGGGAGATCGTAGTTGATCACATGGGTGACGTCATCGATGTGCAGCCCGCGCGAGGCGACATCGGTGGCAACCAGAAAGCGCAGCCGGTCGTTCTTGAAATCGTCGATCAGGCGCAGGCGCTTGCGCTGATCGATGTCGCCGGAGATCACCGCCGCCTTGCAGTCGTTGGCGTTCAGGCGCTCGGCCAGATGCTCGGCCTCCCGCTTGGTATTGACGAAGAGCATGACTCGATCCATGTCGGCATTGCGGCGCAGCAGGCCGAGCAGGAACGGGAACTTCTCGCGGCGCGACACGTGGTAGAGGATCTGCTCGACCCGCTCGGCGGTGACCTGCTCGGGGGCGATCTTGACCCGCTCGGCGAGGTTCATGAATTCGTAGGCCAGCTCCATGACCCGTGGCGACAGGGTCGCCGAGAAGAGCATGGTCTGGCGCTTGTCGAAGGACGGCAGCTGGCGCAGGATGTAGCGCAGATCCTTGATGAACCCCATGTCGAACATGCGGTCGGCCTCGTCGATGACCACCATCTCGACCTGACGCATACTGAAGACCTTCTGCTTGAAGTAATCGATCAGCCGCCCAGGCGTGGCAACGATGACGTCGACGCCGTTGCGCAGGGCCTGGCGCTGCTTGTCGTAGTCGATGCCGCCGAAGATCGCCTGGACCTTGAAGGGGCAGTGCTGGCCGAGCCCCTCGGCGTCGCTGCAGATCTGCGCCACCAGCTCGCGGGTCGGCGCCAGGATCAGGGCGCGCGGCTGTTCGCCGGTCGGTTTCGGGTCGGCCAGCATGCGGCTGTACAGGGAGATCAGGAACGCGGCGGTCTTGCCGGTGCCGGTCTGGGCCTGGGCGGCGACGTCCTTGCCGGCCAGCGCCAAGGGGATCGACTCCTCCTGCACCGGGGTGAGGTCGGTGAAGCCGACCGCTTCGATGCCGTGCATGACTTCCGCGGGAATGTTCAGTTCGGTGAATTTCATCGTTACCTTTCGCGTTGCTTTTGCGGCTGATCAAAAAAGTCCAGGGGCAAGGCGCCCGCAGGCCGAGGCGCGAGGCGTACCCTTCGGTACGCCGCAGCAACGAGGGCAAGGGCAACGCCGCAGAGGGGCGTTTTTCATCAGCCGTTCACAGTTCGACCCCCATGGCGGAGGCGACCGTATGGATGTCCTTGTCGCCGCGCCCGGAGAGGCAGACGAGGATCGCCTGGTCGGGGCGCATGGTGGCCGCGGTCTTGAGCGCCTGGGCCACGGCGTGGGCGCTCTCCAGTGCCGGCATGATCCCCTCGAGTTCGGTCAGCAGGCGGAAAGCCCGCAGCGCTTCGTCGTCGGTGATCGCCACATATTCGGCGCGGCCGCTGGCATGCAGCCAGGCATGCTCGGGGCCGACGCCGGGATAGTCGAGCCCGGCCGAAATCGAATGGGCGTGGGCGATCTGGCCGTGCTCGTCCTGGAGCAGGTAGGTCTTGTTGCCGTGCAGCACGCCGACGCTCCCCGCGCCGATGCTCGCGGCGTGCTTGCCGGTGGCCACCCCCAGCCCGGCCGCCTCGACGCCCATCATGCGGACCGCGGCATCGTCGAAAAACGGGTGGAACAGCCCCATGGCGTTGGAGCCGCCGCCGATGCAGGCGAGCAGCAGGTCGGGGAGTCGCCCCTCGGCCTCGAGGAACTGGGCCCGCGCCTCGCGGCCGATCACCGCCTGGAAATCGCGCACCAGCATCGGGTAGGGGTGCGGACCGGCAACCGTGCCGATGACGTAGAAGGTATCGCGCACGTGGGTCACCCAGTAGCGCAGCGCCTCGTTCATGGCATCCTTGAGCGTCGCCGTGCCGCTGGTCACCGGGTGGACCCTGGCGCCGAGCAGCTTCATGCGGAAGACGTTGAGCGCCTGGCGGCGGATGTCCTCCTCCCCCATGAAGACATCGCACTCCATGCCGAACAGGGCGGCCACGGTGGCCGTGGCCACGCCGTGCTGGCCGGCGCCGGTCTCGGCGATCACCTTGCGCTTCCCCATGCGCCGGGCCAGCAGCGCCTGGCCGACGGTGTTGTTGACCTTGTGGGCGCCGGTGTGGTTGAGATCCTCGCGCTTGAGGTAGATCTTCGCCCCGCCGGCATGGGCGGTCAGGCGCTCGGCGAGATAGAGGGGGCTGGGGCGGCCGACGTACTCGCGCAGGTAGCGCTCGAATTCGCGCTGGAAGAGCGGGTCGGCCTTGGCGTCGCGGTAGGCCTGCTCCAGTTCGAGCAGCGCCGGCATGAGCGTTTCGGCCACGTAGCGGCCGCCGAACGGGCCGAAATGGCCGTGAGCGTCGGGGTGTCTGGACATGTCAGCCGGCCTCCCTGGCCATGCGGATGAATTGGGCGACCTTTTGCGGATCCTTCTTGCCGGGGGCACTCTCCACGCCGCTGGAGACATCGACCCCGTAGGGGCGGACCTGGCGGACCGCGGCGGCGACGTTGGCCGGGGTCAGCCCGCCGGCGAGGATCACCGGCCGCTGCCGGGCGATGCCGGCCGCCAGCTCCCACTGGAAGCTGTGGCCGGTGCCGCCGTAGGCATCGGCGACCCAGGCGTCGAGCAGCAGCGCCGGGACCCGGAACGCTTCCTGGCCGGCCAGGCTCCCGGCGTCACGGACGCGCAGGGCCTTGATCACCCGGTACGGCGGCAGGCTGCAGCTCTCCGGCGGCTCGTCGCCATGCAGTTGGAGGGCGTCGAGCCCGCACTCGGCGGCGATCGCCAGAATCCGTTCCGGCGCCTCGTTGACGAACAGGCCGACGCGGGTCAGAAACGGCGGCAGTTCGGCGGTGATGGCACGGACCTGCGCCGGCGTCACGCACCGCGGGCTGCCGGCGTAGAACACGAAGCCCAGGGCATCGGCCCCGCAGGCGACGGCATGCAGGGCGTCGCCCACATTGGTGATGCCGCAGATCTTGACCCTGACCGTCACACCGTGACCTTCGGCAGGTGGGCCAGCGATTCCCGGATCGCCGCCTCGGGATAGTCGAAGTCCTCGAGCCGGCCGCCGAAATAGGCGTCGTAAGCCGCCATGTCGACATGGCCGTGGCCGGAGAGGCAGAAGAGAATGGTGCGCTCCCGCCCTTCCTCCTTCGCCCGCAGCGCCTCGTCGATCGCCCCGCGGATGGCATGGGACGATTCCGGCGCCGGGATGATCCCCTCGCAGCGCGAGAACTGCACCGCCGCCTCGAAACAGGCGGTCTGCGGTACGGCCCGGGCTTCGGCGACCCCGGCGTGAACCAGCTGCGAGACCAGCGGCGAGGCGCCGTGGTAGCGCAGCCCGCCGGCATGGATCCCCGGCGGCATGAAGTCGTGGCCGAGGGTGTACATCCGGGTGATCGGCGCCATCTTCGCGGTGTCGCCGTAATCGAAGGCGTAGATCCCGCGGGTCAGGGTCGGGCAGCTGGTCGGCTCCATGGCGACGATGCGCAGCTGCTTGCCGGCCGCCTTGTCGGCCACGAAGGGGAAGGCGATCCCGGCGAAGTTGGAACCGCCGCCGTGGCAGCCGATGACCACGTCGGGGTAGTCGCCGGCGATGGCCAACTGCTCCTTCGCCTCCAGGCCGATGACGGTCTGGTGCAGGCACACGTGGTTGAGCACGCTCCCCAGGGCGTAGCGGGTGTCCTCGCGGCCGGCGGCATCCTCGACCGCCTCGCTGATCGCAATCCCCAAGGAGCCGCTGCTTTCCGGATCGCCGGCGAGGATGCCGCGCCCGGCGGCGGTGCGCTCGGACGGCGAAGCCAGCACCTCGGCGCCCCACAGCTGCATCATGCTCTTGCGGTAGGGCTTCTGGTTGAAGGAGACCTTCACCATGTACACCGTGCACGCCAGGCCGAACATCTGGCAGGCCAGGGCGATCGACGAGCCCCACTGGCCGGCACCGGTCTCGGTGGCGATGCGCCGGGTACCGGCGACCTTGTTGTAATAGGCCTGCGGGACCGCGGTGTTCGGCTTGTGCGAGCCGGCCGGCGACCCCCCTTCATACTTGTAGTAGATCTTCGCCGGCGTGCCGAGCGCCCGCTCGAGGCGGCGCGCCCGGTACAGCGGCGACGGGCGCCAGAGCCGGTAGATGTCGCGCACCTCTTCCGGGATCTCGATCCAGCGCTGCGTCGTCACCTCCTGTTCGATCAGCGCCATCGGGAAGAGCGGCAGCAGATCGTCGGGGGTCACCGGCTGCAGGGTGCCGGGGTGAATGACCGGCTCCAGGGGGCCGGGCATGTCGGGAATGACGTTGTACCACGCCTTCGGGATGCGGGCTTCCGGCAACAGGATCTTGCTGTCCATGCTCCCCTCAGTCATTGAGCAACTCCTCGAGCCTGGCGCCGACGTCGTCGGCGCGCATCAGCGATTCGCCGACCAGGAAGACGCGGGCGCCGGCGGCCTGCAGGCGGCGCACGTCGGCGCGGCTGCCGATGCCGCTTTCGGCGACCACCAGGCGGTCGGCGGGGATGCGCGGCGCCAGCCGTTCGGTCACCGCCAGGTCGGTGTGAAAGCTGCGCAGGTCGCGATTGTTGATGCCGACCAGTTCGACCGGCACCTGCAGCGCCATCTCCAGCTCCCGCTCGTCGTGGATCTCGAGCAGCACGTCGAGGCCGATTTCCCGGGCCTCGGCCGCCAGATCGGCCAGTTGCGCCGGCGCACACATGGCGGCGATCAGCAGCACGGCATCGGCGCCGGCCTCGCGCGCCTCCCACAGCTGGTAGGGATCGTAGAGGAAATCCTTGCGCAACAGCGGCAGGCGGACCTGTTCGCGGATCAGGCCGAGGAACCGCAGATGGCCGAGGAAGAACTTTTCATCGGTCAGCACCGACAGGCAGGCGGCGCCGTGCCGCTCGTAGGTTTCGGCGATGCCGATCGGGTCGAAGTCGGCGCGGATCACCCCTTTGGACGGCGACCCTTTCTTGACCTCGGCGATAACGGTCGTCCAGCCCGACTCGACGCTGGCCCGCAGGGCGCGCACGAAGCCGCGCGGCGGCTCCTCGAGATCGGCGACCCGCTGCTTGAGCGCCGCCAGCGGCATGGCCGCCCGGGCCGCCGCCACCTCCTCGCGCTTGCGGGCGACGATGGCCTTGAGGATGTCGGGAATCTCAGCCATTGGTCAGGGCCACCAGGTGTGCCAGCTTGTCGCGGGCCGCGCCGCTGTCGATGGCGGCCCGCGCCTGCGCGAGCCCGTCGTCCACGGTGCCGGCCACGCCGGCCGCCACCAGCCCGTAGGCCGCATTGAGCAGCACCACGTCGCGCTTCGGCCCGGGCTCGCCGTCGAGCACCGCCCTGACGATCGCCGCGTTCTGCGCGGCATCGCCCCCCTGCAGGTCGCTCAGGGGGCAGCGGCGGAAACCGAACTGTTCCGGGGCGACCGTTGCCAGCTCGACCCGGCCGGCACGGATCTCCGCGACCCGCGTCGGTCCGGTCAGGGTCAGTTCGTCCATGCCGTCCTCGCCGTGCACCACGAAGCCGTGCCGGCAGCCGAGGCCGCTCAGCACCCGCGCCAGGGTTTCGACCAGGTCGGCGCGGTAGACGCCGAGCACCTGCCGGTCGGCGCGCGCCGGATTGGTCAGCGGGCCGAGCAGGTTGAAGATGGTGCGGATGCCGATCTCGCGCCGCGGACCGATGGCATGCTTCATCGCCCCGTGCAGGGCCGGAGCGAAGAGGAAACCGATGCCGGCCTCGCGGATGCACTCCTCGACCTTCTCGGGCGTGACGGCGAGGTTGACGCCGAGGGCTTCGAGCACGTCGGCGCTGCCGCAGGTCGAGGAGACGCTTCGGTTGCCGTGCTTGGCGACCTTGACCCCGCAGGCGGCGACGACGAAGGCCACCGTCGTCGAGATATTGAAGCTCTTGGTGCCGCTGCCGCCGGTGCCGCAGGTGTCGAGGATCGTCTCGCGGTCGAGGTTGATGTCGTCTCGATCGAGGTCGAGCACCGCGCCGACACGGATCGGCGTGGCCCGGTCGCGCATCACCCGGGCGGCGCCGGTGATCTCGGCCACCGTCTCCCCCTTCATGCGCAAAGCGGTGATGAACGCCGCCACCTGGGCGGGGGTCGCCTCCCCCCCCATGATCTCGCCCATGACTTCGACCATCTCGCCCTCGCTCAGGTCGAGGCGCTCGACGACCTTGGCAATCGCTTCCTTGATCATGTCGTCATCTCCAGGAAGTTCCGCAGCAGCTGCTTCCCTTCCACGGTCAGGATCGATTCCGGGTGGAACTGCACCCCCCACAGCGGCAGGTCGCGGTGGCGCACCCCCATGATCTCGTCCTCGGCGGTCCAGGCCGTGATCTCCAGGCAGGACGGCAGGGTCGCCTTCTCGATGAGGAGGGAGTGGTAGCGAATGGCATCGAAGGGGTTGGACAACCCGCGGAACAGCTCCCGGCCGTCGTGATGGATCGGACTGGTCTTGCCGTGCATCAGCCGGCCGGCACGCACGATCCGGCCGCCGAACGCCTGGCCGATCGCCTGGTGACCGAGGCAGACGCCGAGGATCGGCAGCTGTCCGGCGAGGGTCCGGATCGCCTCCACCGAAATCCCCGCTTCATCAGGGCTGCACGGCCCGGGCGAGATGACCAGCCGCCCGGGGCGCCGCGCGGCAATCTCGGCGACGCTGATCCTGTCGTTGCGGTGCACCTCCACCGTCTCCCCCAGTTCGGCGAAATACTGGACGAGGTTGTAGGTGAAGGAGTCGTAGTTGTCGATCATCAGCAGCATGTCAGTCGAGCCCCTCGCGCGCCATCTGCAGGGCGAGCTTCACCCCCATCGCCTTGTTCACCGTCTCCTGGTACTCGGCCGCGGGATCGGAATCGGCAACGATCCCCGCCCCGGCCTGCAGGTGGATGCGGCCGGCGTGGGCGACCATCGTCCGGATGGCGATCGCCAGATCCATGTTGCCGGTAAAGGAGATGTAGCCGACCGCCCCTCCGTAGATCTCGCGCCGGCAGGGCTCCAGTTCCTCGATGATCTCCATTGCCCGGATCTTCGGCGCCCCGGAGAGGGTTCCGGCGGGGAAGGCCGCCCGGAAGACATCGAGAGCGTCGCGGCCGGGGAGCAGTTCGCCGCTGACGTTGGAGACGATGTGCATCACGTGCGAGTAGCGCTCGATTACCATCAGCTCGTCGACCTGGACGCTGCCGGTGGTGCAGACGCGGCCGAGGTCGTTGCGGCCGAGATCGACCAGCATGATGTGCTCGGCTCGCTCCTTCGGATCGGCAAGGAGCTCCTCCTCGAAACGGGCATCCTCCTCGGCGGTGGCGCCGCGCGGTCGCGTGCCGGCGATCGGCCGGACTTCGACACGGCGCCCCTCCTTGCGCACCAGCACCTCCGGAGAAGCGCCGATCACGCGGGTCTCGCCGAACTGCAGATAGAACATGTAGGGCGAGGGGTTGACCACGCGCAGGGCCCGGTAGATATCGAAGGGATCGACGTCGAGGTCGCCGGAAAAGCGCTGGGAGAGGACCACCTGGATCACGTCGCCGGCGCGCACGTAATCCTTGCAGCGCTCCACCGCCGCCTCGAACTCGGCGCGGGTGAAGTTCGACTGCAGTTCACCTGCAGCGGGACAACGCTCGACCGGCACCCGGGGCGGGCGTTCGCCGCGCAGTTTGGCGACCAGACCGTCGATCGCCGCCGTCGCCCGGTCATAGGCCCGGGCCGGATCCTCGAAGTCACCGAGATGGACGTTGCTGACCACCTTGATCTTCTGCCGCATGTTGTCGAAGATCAGCAGGTTCTCGGTAATCAGGAAACAGCAGTCCCACGCATCGATCTGCGCGGGCTTGAGGGCCGGCAACGTTTCGACGAAGCGTACCATGTCGTAGCCGAGATAGCCGACCGCGCCGCCGAAAAAACGGGGGAGTTCCGGCAGTTCGACCGGGGCATACGGGGCAACGAACTTCTTGAGTTCCGCCAGCGGATCGGCGACCTCGCCGGAGTTTACGACCTCGCCGTTTTCCAGCACCTCGAAGTAGTGGCCGCGCGAACGGAACACCCGGCCGCTGCCGACACCAAGGAAGGAATACCGCGCCCACTTCTCCCCCCCCTCGATCGATTCGAGCAGGAACGCTGAGCGCCCGTCGTCGATCTTGCGGAAGGCCGAAACCGGCGTCTCCATGTCGGCGAGAATTTCACGCCAGACCGGGATCAGGTTGCCGCGGCGGGCCAGCCGGAAAAACTCGTTGCGGGAGGGGAAAACCATCACTCATCCTGTCGGCAAAAGTGGGTTAAATTAGCACAGAGGCCGTTAAATCGTCAAGAAAAGCCCGGCTCGCCGGGGCCATGAAACGACAAAGGCCGGACAGGGAGCGATCCCCGTCCGGCCCGGCATTTCACACAAACGACGCGCTCAGGCGTCTTTCTGCTCGGCTTCCCCGGCAGCCTCGGGCGCAGCCGCTTCGGCCACCTCCGGCGCGACGACGGGCGCTTCGGCTTCCACCGCAGCGGCCGCTGCCGGTTCCGCGACGACCGGGGCCGGCGCGGGGGCGGCCTTGGCAACGGGAGCAGCCTTCGGCGCAGCCTTTTTGGCTTTCGGCGCACAGGCCTCTTCAACCAGGGTGATCATGGAGAGCGCCGCATTGTCGCCAAGGCGATGACCCAACTTGATGATCCGGGTATAGCCGCCGGGGCGGTCGGCATAGCGGGGGGCGACGCGCTCGAACAGCTTGGCCACGATCTTGCGGTCGCGCACCACCTCGGTGACCAGCCGGCGGGCATGCAGGTCGCCGCGCTTGGCCAGGGTGATCAGTTTCTCCGCCATCGGCCGGAGTTCCTTGGCGCGAGCATCCGTGGTAGTGATCTTTTCATGCTCGAACAGGGAGGTAACCATATTGCGCAGCATTGCCTTGCGGTGGCTGGTATTGCGGCCCAACCGCTTGCCTGAATTCCGGTGACGCATTGAATAATATTCCTTTCTGGTCCTGACCTGACAGGGAAGACGCCGGAATTACAGCTCTTCCTCGCTCTTCTGCATCATCTTGAGGTATTCGGGATCCGGGAAGTTCTCCAGGTTCATCCCGAGCCCCAGCCCCATCTCGGCCAGAATGTCCTTGATCTCGTTCAGCGACTTGCGGCCGAAGTTCTGGGTCTTGAGCATTTCGGCCTCGGACTTCTGCACCAGCTCGCCGATCAGGCGGATGTTGGCATTCTTCAGGCAGTTGGCGCTGCGCACCGAAAGCTCGAGTTCCTCGACCGGACGATAGAGGTTGGCGTTGGGCGGCTCGGCGCCGCCGGGCTCGCCACTGCGCACCACGTCATCGCGCTCTTCGAAATTGATGAACAGCTGGACCTGCTCCTTGACGATCTTGGCGGCATAGGCGAGGGCATCGTCGGGCTTGACGCTGCCGTCGGTCCAGATTTCCATCACCAGCTTGTCGTAATCGGTCACGTTCTCGACACGGGCGTTGCTGACCGTGAAGTTGACCCGTTGGATCGGCGAGAACAGCGCATCGATGGGGATCGTGCCGACCGGCGCACGCTCATCGCGGTTACGTTCGGCGGGGACATAGCCCTTCCCCATCGCCACCACCATCTCCATCTCGATGTCCGCTTCCTTGCCGCAGGTGGCGATATGGTGGTCGGGGTTCAGAATCCTGACATGCGAATCCGTGGCGATGTCGCCGGCCTTGATAACCCCGGCGCCCTTCTTGACGATGCGCACGTTGCGCGCCCCGTCGCCTTCCAGCTTCAGCAGGACACCCTTGAGGTTGAGGATGATATCGGTCACATCCTCGGTCACGCCGGGGATGGTGGAGAACTCGTGCAGCACCCCCTTGATACGCACCGACGTGATGGCCGCCCCCTGCAGGGAGGAGAGAAGCACCCGGCGCAGCGCATTGCCGAGGGTGGTACCGAAACCACGCTCGAACGGCTCGGCCGTAAACTTCCCGTAGGTCGCCGTCAGGGTATCCTTGTCCACCTGGAGACTTTTCGGCTTTTTCAGTTCGCTCCAGTTTTTATGCATGCGAAGCCTCCGTTATGAGCTTGCGGGATAAAAACAAACCGGCGCCACCAGCTGGTTACTTCGAGTAGAGCTCGACGATCAGCTGTTCCTGGAAGGTCGGCGTGGTCATTTCGGCACGCACCGGCAGCGTCTTGACCGTCCCCTTGAACCCGTTACGGTCGACCTCGACCCAGGACGGAAGCCCGCGGCGCATCACGCCGTCGAGAGCCTCGTTGATCCGGGCGACCTGCCGGCTCTTCTCCCGCAACTCGACAACGTCACCGGGGCGAACCAGGTAGGAAGGAATATTCACCTTGCGGCCATTGACGGCGAAGTGGCTGTGGCGCACCAGTTGCCGCGCTTCGGTCCGCGACGTGGCAAAGCCCATGCGGTAGACCATGCTGTCGAGACGCCGCTCCAGCAGCACCAGCAGGTTTTCGCCGGTAACCCCCTTCATCCGCTCGGCCTTTTCGAAGTAAGAACGGAACTGGTTCTCCAGCAGGCCGTAAGTCCGCTTGACACGCTGCTTTTCACGCAGCTGGGTGCCGTAGTCGGACACCTTGACGCGCCCCTGGCCATGCTGGCCCGGCGCATAAGCGCGACGCTCGATTGCACACTTGTCGGTGAAGCAGCGGTCGCCCTTGAGGAACAGCTTCATATTCTCCCGTCGGCACATGCGGCAGACAGGACCGGTATATCTGGCCAAGGCACTTCCTCCTTACTGTGGTTAAACTCTTCTGCGCTTGGGGGGACGGCAGCCGTTGTGAGGAATCGGCGTGACGTCCTTGATCAGGGTGATGTTCAGACCGGCAGCCTGCAGCGCCCGCAGCGCCGACTCGCGACCGGACCCGGGGCCCTTGACCCACACTTCGATGCTGCGCAGCCCGTGCTCCTGGGCCTTTTTCGCCGCATCCTCGGCAGCAACCTGGGCCGCAAACGGGGTGCTTTTGCGGCTCCCCTTGAAACCCTTGGCACCGGATGTCGACCAGGAGATCACATTGCCCGCGACATCGGTAATGGTGACGATGGTGTTGTTGAACGTCGCCTGAATATGGGCAATCCCGGTGGGGATATTCTTACGTTCGATCTTTTTGCGTACACGTTTGCCAGGCTTGGCCATGGTTCACTCCCCTACTTCTTCTTGCCGGCGACGGTTTTGCGCGGGCCCTTGCGGGTCCGGGCGTTGGTTTTGGTGCGCTGACCACGAGCGGGCAACCCTTTGCGGTGGCGGAGACCCCGGTAGCAGCCGAGATCCATCAGACGCTTGATGCCCATCGTCACGTCGCGACGCAGATCACCCTCGACCTTGTACTCGCCGTCAATGATCTTGCGGATCCTTGCGACCTCTTCCTCGGTCAGGTTGTCCGACCGGGTGTCAAAGTCGACTCCGGCCTTGGTAAGGATATTCTGGGACGTGGAGCGCCCGATCCCGTAAATGTAGGTCAGGGCGATTTCGATCCGCTTGTTTCTGGGCAAATCGATGCCAGCGATGCGTGCCAATGTCCGATCCTCCTAAATGGTTAACCCTGTCTCTGTTTATGCTTGGGGTTCTCGCAAATGACGCGGACGATCCCCTTGCGCTTGATGATCTTGCACTTGTCGCAGATGCTTTTGACCGACGAACGGACTTTCATGATTCTTCCCTCAGTCGAGATCAGCCTTGCGGCTGACCGTGGCCTCGTCGCCCGATCACACCCGGGTCAGGATCTCCGGGCCGTGCTCGGTGATGGCGACGGTATGTTCAAAGTGGGCCGACCGCTTACCATCCTGAGTCACTGCGGTCCAACCGTCTTCCAGTATCTTCACGCCGGGCGTCCCGGCATTGATCATCGGCTCGATAGCCAGCGTCATCCCCGGCTTGAGCCTGGGGCCCTGCCCCGGAGCGCCAAAATTCGGCAACTGGGGAGCCTCATGCAGCTGCCGGCCGATCCCGTGGCCGACGAACTCGCGGACCACGCTGAAGCCGAGCGGTTCAACCCAGCCTTGAACCGCATGCGAGATATCCGAGAGGCGGCCGCCCGGCACCGCCTTGGCAATCGCCTGCCGGAGAGACTCGCGGGTGGCATCCACCAAGCGTGACGTTCCGGCGTCGATGCGCCCCACCGGCACGGTTACGGCGGCATCACCGTAATAACCCTGGTAGAGCACGCCGAAGTCGATGCTCAATATATCGCCCTCGGCCAGCGGCCGCCGATCCGGGAAGCCATGAACCACCCGGTCGTTGGGCGACGCGCAGATGGCAAAGGGGAACCCGCCGTAGCCCTTGAACGCCGGCGTGGCGCCCTGCCGCAGGCACTCCTGCTCGGCATACCGGTCAAGCTCGGCGGAGGTGACCCCCGGCCTGACCATTTCTTCGAGTCTGGCCAGGATCGTGGCGACGATCCGGCCGGCCGCCCGCATCTTGGCTAGCTCGGCGGCACTCTTGACAACGATCACTTCAAGCCGCCTGCAAGGCAGCCAGCACCTGCTCCTGAACGTCGGCAATCGCTTGCATGCCATCCAGTTCGGTCAGCAGACCGGCAGCCTGGTAATAGGCGATCAGCGGCGACGTCTGCTGAGCATAGACGGTAAGACGCTTGCGGATCGTCTCTTCCCGGTCGTCGTCCCGCTGGTACAGCTCGCCACCGCAGGCATCGCAGAGTTGCTCCTGGCGGGGCGGATCAAAAAGCACATGGAAGCCACGGCCGCAATTCCGGCAGGTTCTCCGGCCGGTCAGGCGCTCCACAAGGGCATCGGCATCGACGGTCAGCGAGATGACCCGATCCAAACGGCGATTCAGCCCTGCCAGGGTGGCCTGCAGGGCATCAGCCTGAGCCACCGTGCGGGGAAAGCCGTCCAGAATGAAGCCGGCAGAGCAATCCTCCTGCTGGAGACGCTCGCGAACGATGCCGATAACAACTTCATCCGGAACCAGCGCGCCGGCGTCCATAAAGCTTTTGGCCTGCAGACCGAGGGCGGTCCCGGCCTGAACAGCACCGCGCAGAATATCGCCGGTAGCGATCTGCGGAATGCGGAAGCGGTCCGTGAGCATCTTTGCCTGGGTGCCTTTGCCGGCCCCCGGCGGTCCGAGCAGAATCAGCTTCATGACGTCACGCACCGACTAGCCGCGGCGCCCCTTGATCGTGACACCCTTCATGAACCCCTCGTAGGAGCGGGAAATGAGGTGCGCTTCGATCTGCGAGGCCGTATCCATGCCCACACCGACCACGATCAACAGCGACGTCCCGCCAAAATAGAAGGGCAGGTTGGCCTGGCTGATCAGAACCGTCGGCAGGACACAGATAGCCGAAATATAGAGGGCGCCGGCAAAGGTCAGTCGACCCAGCACGGTGTCGAGATAGTCCGCCGTCGGCTTGCCGGGGCGAACGCCCGGGATATAGCCGCCATGCTTCTTGATGTTCTCGGCGACATCGGCCGGGTTGAAAGTCACAGCCGTATAGAAATAACAGAAGAAAACGATAAATGCAACAAAACAGAGGTTGTAGAGCCAGTGCGCCGGGGTCATCATGGCAGCGAAGGCCTGCACCCACGGTACATCGACAAAACTGGCGATCGTACTCGGAAACATGATGATCGAGCTGGCGAAGATCGGCGGGATGACGCCGCTCATGTTGATCTTCAACGGCAGGTGGCTGCTCTGCCCGCCCATGCTGCGGGCGCCGACAACCCGCTTGGCGTAGTGGATCGGCACGCGGCGCTGACCGCGCTCCATGAACACCACCGCCCAGATGACCAGAACCATGAGCCCGATGATCGCCAACATCAGAGCCGGCGACAGGGCGCCGGTCTTGATCAGGCGGACGCTGTTCACGAGGGCTCCCGGCATCTCGGCGACAATACCGGCAAAAATCACCAGGGAGATGCCGTTGCCGATCCCTCTCTCGGTAATCTGTTCGCCAAGCCACATGATGAAGGCCGTACCCGCAGTCAAGGTGATCACGCTGAGGACGACAAAGCCAATCCCCTGGGCTTGAACGACCGGCTCACCGGCCGGCCCGCGCATGCTTTGCAGACCGATGGCAATGCCGGCACCTTGAATGATCGACAAAATGACCGTCCCGTAGCGGGTCCAACGGGTAATGGTCTTGCGCCCCTGCTCGCCTTCCTTGGCAAGCTTTTCAACCGGCTCAAAAACCACCGTCAGCAGCTGCAGGATGATTGACGCGCTGATGTAGGGCATGATGCCCAGCGCGAACACGGTCATCCGCTCAAGCGCGCCGCCGGTGAACGAACTGACCAGCCCCAGAAGCGTGCCTTCCGTCCCCTGGAAAAACTGCGCCAGCACCGCCCGGTCGACACCGGGCAGAGGCACGTGGCAGCCGACGCGGTAGACCGCGAGCATCCCCAGAGTGAAGAGGATGCGGCGACGCAGTTCAGGGATGCCGAAAATTGTCTGGATCTTGTCGAACAAGGCTAGATGACCTCGGCCGTGCCGCCCGCTGCAGCAATTTTCTCCTGAGCGGACTTGCTGAATTTATGAGCCCTGATGGTAAGCGCCTTGCTCAGCTCGCCATCGCCAAGAACCTTGACGCCGTCCTTCAGCTGACCGATCAGGCCTGCCTTGCCAAGGGCTTCGACATCCACCACGCTGCCAGCCTCGAACAACTCGAGGTCGCGCAGATTGACCAGCGCATATTCCATGCGGGTCAGCGGGGTGAAGCCACGCTTCGGCAAGCGGCGCTGCAGAGGCATCTGGCCGCCTTCGAAACCGGCCTTGATGCTGCCGCCGCTGCGGGCCTTCTGGCCCTTGTGGCCCTTACCGGCCGTTTTCCCGGTCCCGGAGCCGTGGCCCCGGCCAATTCTTTTTCTGTTGCGATGCGAGCCGGCAGCCGGCTGAAGATTGCTCAGATCCATGTTCATTTGTCCTTCGCGCTTAGTCCTCGACGGCCACCAGGTGGGAAACCTTGACGATCATGCCGCGGATTTCCGGGGTGTCCTTGAGCGTCACCGTCTGGTTGAGACGGCGCAGGCCAAGACCTTGCAAAACCTTGGTGAAATATTTGTCGCGGCCGATACCGCTCCGCTTGAGGGTCACCTTGATGTCAGCCATTGTTCGCTCCGTTTCAGGCGTTCTCGTCATCGCCCTCGGCGAGACCGCGACGAGCCATGATTTCCTCGGGATCCTGCAGCATCGTCAGAGCCCGCATGGTCGCCTTGACCACGTTGTGGGGGTTGTTCGAGCCGAGGCACTTCGAAAGGATGTCGCTGATGCCGGCAACCTCGAGAATGGCACGGGTGGCACCGCCGGCGATCACTCCGGTCCCTTGCGACGCGGGCTTGAGCAGAACCTTGCCGGCGCCGAACTTGCCGAGGACATCGTAAGGGATGGTCGTCCCCTGGCGCGGCACGGAAATCATGCTCTTCTTCGCCTGCTCGACCCCCTTGCGGATCGCCTCGGGCACCTCGCGGGCCTTGCCGAGTCCGTAGCCGACCTTGCCGGCGCCGTCGCCGACGACGACCAGTGCCGAGAAGCTGAAACGACGGCCACCCTTGACGACCTTGGCGGTACGGCTGATGTGGATGACGCGATCGAGAAAATTGCTTTCGCTGGTTTCAACGCGTTGCAAGTTCGCCTCCTATGTGCTCAGAAAGACAGACCGGCTTCGCGAGCCGCATCGGCCAGGGCCTTGATGCGGCCGTGGTAGAGGAACCCGTTGCGATCGAAGACCACCTGCGTGATATTTTTTGCCAGAGCCTGCTCGGCAATTTTCTTGCCGATCAGCTTGGCCGCTTCCACATTGCCACTCGCCTTCAGATCCCCGCAGATTTCCTTGGAAACGGTCGATGCGGCAACCAGCGTCGAACCAGTCGTATCCTCGATAATCTGGGCATAAATGTGCTTGGAGCTGCGGAAAACACACAGCCGCGGGCGATCCTGGGAACCCTGCACCTTGCGGCGCACGCGCACCTGGCGCTTTTTACGGGCCGTCTGCCGTTCTTTCGCGACGTTCACGATCTCACCTCGTTACTTACTTCTTGGCGCCGGCTTTGCCGGCCTTGCGCAGGATGCGCTCATCAGCATACTTGATCCCCTTCCCCTTGTAAGGCTCGGGGGGGCGGAACGAACGGATCTTGGCGGCCGTGGCGCCGACCAGTTCCTTGTCGATCCCCGTCAGGACGATCTTGGTCTGCTTGTCGACTTCGGCGCTCACGCCGGCCGGCAGGGGGTACTCGACCGGGTGCGAGTAGCCGAGCGCCAGGTTGAGAGTTGTCCCCTTGAGCTCGGCACGATAGCCGACGCCGTTGATTTCGAGCCCCTTGCTGAACCCCTTGGTCACACCTTCGACCATGTTGGCCACCAGGGTCCTGGTCAGGCCCTGCAGGGCACCGCCGGTTTTCGGGTTGCGGGGGCTGACCGCAATCTGGTCGGCCTCCACCCGGACATCGACCTGATCATGCAGAACCCGCTCGAGCCGGCCCTTCGGCCCTTCGACTTTCACAGTCTGGCCATTCAGGGCGACCTTGACTCCGGCCGGGATGGTAATCGGTTTTTTGCCGATGCGCGACATTGTCTCTTTCTCCTCGAACAGGAAGTATTCGGCTACCAGATGGTGCAGAGCACCTCGCCGCCGATGGCGGCGGTACGGGCTGCACTGTCATCCATCACCCCCTGGGAGGTTGACAGGATAGCGGCACCGATCCCGTTCTTCACGCGGGGGATGTCGTCCTTGGCCACGTAGACACGGCGGCCGGGCGTTGACACGCGGGTGATCTCGTGGATGACCGACTGGTTGTTGGCATCATACTTGAGGTAGATCCGCAACACCCCCTGCTTGTCATCGGTGATGACCTTGAAGTTGCGCACGTAGCCAAGGCTCTTGAGCACGTTGGCGACCGCCACCTTCAGATTGGACGACGGGATGTCGACCTTGGGGTGCTTGGCCATACCCGCGTTGCGGATGCGGGTCAGCATGTCTGCGATTGGATCCGTCATACCCATTGGAAGCTGCTCCTTATCGACCGGTTACCAGCTGGACTTGACCACACCCGGGAGCTTCCCCTGGGAGGCCAGCTTGCGCAGGCAGATCCTGCACATGTCGAATTTGCGATAGTAGGCCCGCGGCCGGCCACAGATCGGACAACGATTGTACTGCCTCACCTTGAACTTAGCAGGCCGGGCGGCCTTGATGCGCATCGATTTCTTCGCCACGATATCCTCCGCTAGGCTGCTGCAGACTGTTTACGGAACGGCATGCCGAGAGCCGTCAGAAGGGCGCGCCCCTCTTCGTCGGTCCGGGCACTGGTCACCACAGTAACGTTCAGCCCCTTGACCTTGTCGATCTTCTCGATGTCGATCTCCGGGAAGATCAACTGCTCGCGAATTCCCAGCGTGAAATTACCACGGCCGTCGAACCCTTTGGAGGAAACCCCCTTGAAGTCGCGGACGCGGGGGAGAGCCACATTGATCAGACGATCAAGGAATTCGTAGGCACGCTCGCGACGGAGAGTCACCATGCAGCCGATCGGCATCCCCTCGCGCAGCTTGAAGGTGGCGATGGATCGCTTGGCGCGGGTCACGACAGCCTTCTGACCGGTAATCCGCGAAAGCTCGTCGACCGCCGATTCAAGAATCTTGATGTTCTGGATGGCTTCGCCCAGCCCCATGTTGATCACAATCTTCTCAACGCGGGGGACTTCCATCACGTTCTCGAGCTGCAGCTCCTGCATCAGCTTGGGAGCCAGCTCCTTTACATACAAATCCTTCAGCCTGGCCATAAAACCTCCTACTTGTCCAGGATCTCGTTGCACTTCTTGCAGAAGCGGGCCTTGCTGCCATCTTCCAGAACACGAATGCCGGTGCGCGCCGGCTTGTTGCAGCCCTTGCATACCACCTGAACGTTGGAGGCGTCGAAGGGGGCTTCCTTCTCGACGATCCCCCCCTGGGCACCGCCCCGGGTCGGCCGGGTATGGCGCTTGACGACGTTCAGGCTTTCGACCACAACCTGGCCGCGCTCGGGGAGAACACGCAACACCTTGCCGTTCTTCCCCTTCTCCTTCCCGGCGATCACTTTCACCAGGTCATCCTTCTTGACATGCAGCTTCTTGACTGCCATGGCTCTCATTCTCCCCTTGGCCTACAGAACTTCTGGGGCCAGCGAGACGATTTTCATGAACTTTTTGGCGCGCAGTTCGCGGGCGACCGGACCGAAGATACGGGTCCCAACCGGTTCGCCGGCGGCATTGACAACAACCGCGGAGTTGTTGTCGAAACGGATGTACGATCCGTCGGGACGCGCCACCTCTTTCGCGGTCCGGACGATAACAGCCCGCACCACGTCGCCCTTTTTCACCCTGGAATTGGGCAGGGCCTCTTTGACCGAGCAGATGATGACATCGCCCAGCCCGGCATACTTGCGCTTCGAACCGCCAAGGACCTTGATGCAGCAGAGTCTCCGTGCGCCGGAGTTGTCTGCCACGTCAAGCATGGTCTGCATCTGAATCATGGCCGGCTATCTCCTAAACGCTGACGTTCTTTTCCAGGACTTCACGCACCCGCCAACGCTTGTCTTTGGACAGCGGGCGAGTCTCGACGATCAAAACCTTGTCGCCGACTGCGCATTCATTGCGCTCATCATGGGCCTTGCAGGTGACACGGCGCTTGATGAACTTCTTGTAGGTCGGGTGCTTGACGATGGTGTCGACGCGGACGACCACGGTCTTGTCCATCTTGTCGCTCACCACCACGCCGACCCGGGTCTTCCGGTTGCCTTGCTCTGTGCTCATGCCGTCCTCACTTATATCCGTTTAACCGCGTTTCTCGCGGAGAACGGTCTTCACGCGAGCGATCTCCCGGCGCACCTGGGGGATGCGTGCGCTGTTTTCCAGATGACCGGTGTGCAACTGAAAGCGGAGGTTGAACAGCTCCTGGTTCAGATCCGCCTCTTTCTTGCTGAGGTCAGCGGCGCTCAAGTCACGCAGTTCCTTAGCTTTCATGACCGGTCTCCTCGCGAATCAGCAGCTTGGTCTTCATCGGCAGTTTGTGGGCTGCCAGGCGGAACGCCTCGCGGGCGATCTCCTCGGTCACACCCTGCATTTCGTACAGCACCAGCCCCGGGCGAACCACACACACCCACCCCTCGGGGGAACCCTTGCCGCTACCCATACGGGTTTCAGCGGGCTTGCGGGTAATCGGCTTGTCGGGGAAAGCACGAATCCAGATGTTGCCACCGCGCTTGATATAGCGGGTCATGGCACGGCGCCCGGCTTCGATCTGCCGGGAAGAAAGCCACCCGCACTCGACGGCCTGCAGGCCGAAATCACCAAAGTTCAGGTCGGTACCTCCGGCAGCGGCACCCTTCATGCGACCTTTGAACTGTTTTCTATGCTTGACCTTCTTGGGCATCAACATGACGCATCAACTCCTGTCAACGATTCTGCTGCAGCTGGCCGCGGTCAAGAATTTCGCCCTTGAAGACCAGAACCTTGACCCCGATGATGCCGTAGGTCGTCTTCGCTTCGGCGAAACCGTAGTCGATGTCGGCGCGCAGGGTGTGCAGGGGCACGCGGCCTTCGCGGTACCACTCGCGGCGGCTCATTTCCGCACCGCCCAACCGCCCGGAGCACTCGATTTTGACCCCTTCGGCCCCGAACTTGAGCGCCTGGCTGACCGCTTTCTTCATCGCCCGGCGGAACGCCACCCGGCGCTCGAGCTGCAGGGCCACGTTTTCGGCGACCAACTGCGCATCGATCTCGGGCTTGCGCACTTCCTGGATATTGATGAAGACTTCCTTGTCGGTGAGCTTCGCCAGATCCTTCTTGAGCGCTTCGACCTCGGAGCCCTTCTTGCCGATGATGATCCCGGGACGCGCCGCGAAGATGTTGACCTTCGCCTTGCTGGCGGCCCGCTCGATCTCGACCTTGGAAATGCCGGCATGGTGGAGGCGCTTCTTGAGATAGTCGCGCAGCTTCAGATCCTCATGGAGCAGCCCCGAGTAATCCTTCTCCGCATACCACCTGGATTCCCACGTCCGGATGACACCGAGACGGAATCCTACTGGATGTACTTTCTGGCCCAAACCTTCACCTCCTCGATCGGTTACTGCTCAGCCAGGACCACGGTAATGTGGCTGGTCGGCTTGCGGATACGGCTGGCACTGCCGCGGCCCTTAGGCATGAAGCGGCGCAGCACCGGGCCCTGGTCAACAAAGATCGTCTTGACGAACAGACGGTCGACGTCACCAACCCCCTTCTGCTCGGCATTGGCAACCGCCGAGCGCACCAGCTTGCCGACGATCTCCGACGCACGCTGGGGGGAAAATTTCAGGATGTTCAGCGCTTCCTGAACTCCCTTGCCGCGCACCATGTCAACGACCAGGCGGGCCTTTTGCGGGGAGAGGCGCACGAAACTCAACTTGGCACTTGCTTCCATGTACCGTTACTCCTTGGCTCTCGCTACTTTTTCTTCTTCTTGTCGGCGCCATGCCCGAAGTAGGTGCGGGTCGGGGCAAATTCGCCGAGCTTGTGGCCAACCATGTTCTCGGTAACAAACACGGGGATGAACTTCTTGCCGTTGTGAACGGCAAACGTCTGGCCGACAAACTCGGGGATGATGGTGGACCGGCGCGACCAGGTCTTGATGACCTTGCCGGGGCTCCCCTCTCCCGATTTCTGCACCTTGCGCGCGAGGCTTCCCTCGACATACGGGCCTTTTTTGATCGATCTCGCCACGGTCGTCTCCTCTGTCCGTGTACTCGTTACTTGGTCCGCTTCTTAACGATGAAGCGGTCGGTGCGTTTATTGGAGCGGGTCTTGTAACCCTTGGTCGGGACGCCCCACGGGGTCACCGGATGGCGGCCGCCGGAGCTCTTCCCTTCGCCACCGCCGTGCGGGTGGTCGACCGGGTTCATGGCTACGCCGCGCGACTGCGGGCGCTTGCCCAGCCAGCGGTTACGGCCGGCCTTGCCGATGTTGACGATTTCATGCTCGACATTGCCGACCTGGCCGATGGTGGCGCAGCAGTCCTGAAGGACCAGGCGTACCTCGCCCGAGGGGAGACGCAGCTGCGCGTACTTCCCTTCCTTGGCGGCAATCATCGCATAGGTGCCGGCACTGCGGGCCAACTGGCCGCCCTTGCCGACCTTGAGCTCGACATTGTGCACCCAGGTACCCAGCGGAATGGAGCGGATCGCCAGAGCGTTGCCGGGCTTGATGTCCGCCTGCTCGCTGGCGACGACCATGTCGCCGACATTGATGCCGACCGGCGCAAGGATGTAGCGCTTTTCACCGTCGACATAATTGAGCAGGGCAATGCGCGCGGAACGGTTCGGATCGTACTCGATGGTCGCGACCCGCGCCGGGATTTCCTTCTTGTCACGCTTGAAGTCAATCAAGCGATAGCGCTGCTTGTGACCGCCGCCGGTGTGCCGCTTGGTAATCCGGCCGGCATTGTTGCGGCCGCCACTCTTCCTGGCAGGCGCCAGCAGAGACTTCTCCGGAGTGGATGTCGTGATTTCCTCGAAAGTCGAGGAGGTCATTTGACGACGACCCGGGGAGGTCGGCTTGAACTTTTTGATCGCCATTATTGCTACTCCGTCAGAGGGTTGTCAGACGCTCAGACGCCGAAGAAATCGATCGTCCCCTCGGCGAGGGTGACATAGGCCTTCTTCACCGCGGACCGCTTGCCGATGTTCCGGCCGACGCGCTTGACCTTGCCGGCAGTCACGATGGTGCGTACATCCTTGACCTTAACCTTGAACGCCTGCTCGACAGCCTGCTTGATTTCGATCTTGTTGGCGTCCTTGGCGACCTCGAAAGCGATGGTCTGGCCTGCTTCGCGCAGCAGGTTGGACTTTTCGGTGATCAGCGGGCGCTTGATGATCTGGTGTAGAGGTTTCATTTGCTCAAGGCTCCTTCGATCTGCTCGACCGCCCCTTCGGTCAGCACCAGACGCGGGTACTTCATGACGTCGTAGACGTTGACCCCTTCGGCGCGCAGCACCTTGACGTTGGGGAGGTTGCGGGCGGACAGTTCGACGTTGCGGTTGTCGCCTTCGATCACCACCAGAGTCTTGCCGAGTTCGAAACGATTGAGGACTTCAACGAACCCCTTGGTGCTGACCTGCTCGAGCTGGAGGGCATTGAGCACAACCATCTGTTCGTCGCGGTAGCGCGCGGAAAGGGCACTCTTGAGCGCAGCCTTCTTGACCTTGCGATTCAGCTTGAACTCATAGTCGCGAGGGGTCGGGCCGAAAACCGTGCCGCCACCGACGTGGTTCGGCGCGCGGGTGCTCCCCTGGCGGGCATTGCCGGTCCCTTTCTGCTTATAGGGCTTACGGCCGCCGCCGCTGACCTCGGTCCGGTTCTTGGTCTTGGCCGTCCCCTGGCGGCGCGCTGCCAGCTGGTAGCGCACCATGTCATGGATCAGGTACTCCCTGACCTCGGTGTTGAAGACCGCATCGGCCAGCTCACGCTCGGCCACCTGCTTGCGGTTGATATCGTAGACTGCAATTTTTGCCATGACGAAACTCCGTCCGATAATCGAATCGATTACTTCTTCTTGGCCTTGACGCCCTTGCGGATCAGAACCAGCCCCTGGTTCGGACCGGGGAGCGCCCCCTTGACCAGAATCAGGTTCTGGGCGGGGCGGACCTCGACGATCTCCAGGTTCTGCGTGGTGATCTGCTTGTTGCCCATCTGGCCGGCCATCCTCATCCCCTTGCGGACCCTGGACGGCCATGCGCTACAGCCGATGGAACCGGGGAGGCGGTGAAAGTTGGAGCCGTGAGCACCGGGACCACCGGCGAAATGCCAGCGTCGCACCACACCCTGATAACCCTTGCCCTTGCTGGTGCCGGTCACATCGACGATGTCGCCGGCCTTGAAGACCGTTTCGCAGGTAACCTGGTCACCGACCTGATAGGCGTCCAGATTCGCGGCACGCACTTCCTTGAGATGAGCAAACGCACCTTGATCGGCCTTGCGGAAATGCCCCATCAGCGGCTTGTTCACACGATGGCTTTTCTTGGCGCCGAAGCCAAGCTGCAGGGCATCGTAGCCGTCGGTGGCAATCGTTTTCTTCTGCAGGACGGTGCAGGGCCCGGCCTCGACCACGGTCACCGGAATCCAGCGGCCGTCAGCAGCGAACACCTGGGTCATCCCCAGTTTTTTTCCCAAAATTCCCTCGATCATGACTCTACCTTCGTCCGCTTGGCTTAGAGCTTGATTTCGACATCGACGCCGGCCGAGAGGTCGAGCTTCATCAGGGCATCGACCGTCTGCTGCGTCGGCTCGAGAATATCGAGCAGGCGCTTGTGAGTCCGCATTTCGAACTGCTCGCGGCTCTTCTTGTCGATATGCGGGCCACGCAGCACGCAATATTTGTTGATCACCGTCGGCAGGGGGATCGGACCGGCCACCCTGGCGCCCGTGCGCTTGGCGGTGTCGACGATCTCGTTGACCGACTGGTCAAGCAGCTTGTGATCATACGCCTTGAGGCGAATGCGGATCTTCTGGTTCTGCATGGAGCGTTCCCCTTGCTTGCTTAACAATTAGTTACTGGATGATGTCGGTGACGGCGCCGGCGCCGACCGTGCGGCCGCCTTCGCGGATCGCAAAACGCAGCCCTTTGTCCATCGCGATCGGCGTGATCAGCTCGATCGTCATGGCGATGTTGTCGCCGGGCATCACCATCTCCACACCCTCGGGCAGCTCGCACACACCGGTCACGTCCGTCGTCCGGAAGTAGAACTGCGGGCGATACCCCTTGAAGAACGGCGTGTGGCGGCCGCCCTCTTCCTTGGTCAAAACGTACGCTTCCGCCTTGAACTTCGTGTGCGGGGTGATGCTCCCCGGCTTCGCCAGAACCTGGCCGCGCTCGATGTCCTCGCGCTTCACGCCGCGCAGCAGCACGCCGACGTTGTCACCGGCCTGACCCTGATCCAGCAGCTTGCGGAACATCTCGACACCGGTCACGACCGTCTTCACCGTCGCCTTGATGCCGACGATCTCCACCTCTTCCTGGATCTTGATCACGCCGCGTTCGATACGACCGGTCGCCACCGTACCGCGGCCCGAAATCGAGAACACGTCTTCGACCGGCATCAGGAACGGCTTGTCGATGTCGCGCTCCGGCTGCGGAATGTAGCTGTCCACCGCCGCCATCAGGTTCAGCACCGGCTGGCACGCCGGGCAACCGTCCTTGCCGCAGCCGCACTCCAGGGCCTTCAGCGCGCTCCCCGGGATGATCGGCACGTCGTCGCCGGGGAACTCGTACATCGACAGCAGCTCGCGCAGCTCCAGTTCCACCAGCTCCATCAGTTCGGCGTCGTCAACCATGTCCGCCTTGTTCAGGAACACCACCATCGCCGGCACGCCAACCTGACGCGCCAGCAGGATGTGCTCGCGGGTCTGCGGCATCGGCCCGTCGGCCGCCGAACACACCAGGATCGCGCCGTCCATCTGCGCCGCGCCGGTGATCATGTTCTTCACGTAGTCAGCGTGGCCCGGGCAGTCAACGTGCGCATAGTGACGGTTCGCCGTCTCGTACTCCACGTGGGCGGTCGCGATCGTGATCCCGCGCTCGCGCTCCTCAGGGGCCTTGTCGATCTGGTCGAACGCCGTGAACTGCGCCCACCCCTTGTTCGACAGCACCTTCGTGATCGCAGCCGTCAACGTCGTCTTCCCGTGGTCGACGTGCCCGATCGTCCCGATGTTTACGTGCGGCTTCTTCCGCTCAAATTTCGCCTTCGCCATCGCTGTCTCTCCTCACACCGTACTGGTTGCGCCGGATTGATTCTGTCGTATTAACCCTTGGCCTTGGCGACGAGTTCGTCGGCCAGCACCTTGGGTACCTGCTCGTAGTGTGCAAACACCATGGTATAAGTCGCACGCCCCTGGGTGGCACTGCGCAGATCGGTCGAATAGCCGAACATATTGGCCAGCGGCACGTGAGCGCTGATCACCTGGGCGCTGCCGCGCGCCTCCATACCGGTGACCCGGCCGCGGCGGCTGCTGAGATCGCCCATCACGTCGCCCATGTACTCCTCGGGGCAGACCACTTCGACCGCCATGATCGGCTCGAGCAGGACCGGGGCGGCCTTGGCGGCACCTTCCTTGAAGCCCATCGAACCGGCGATCTTGAACGCCATCTCCGAAGAGTCGACGTCATGATAGGACCCGTCGAAGCAGCTGACGCGCACGTCGACAATCGGGAAGCCGGCGAGGACACCCTTCTCGGAGGCCTCCTCGGCCCCCTTGCCGACGGCCGGGATGTACTCCTTGGGGATGACGCCGCCCTTGATTTCGTCGACGAACTCGAAGCCGCTGCCGGGCTCGAGGGGCTCGAGGCGGAGCCAGCAGTCGCCGTACTGGCCACGGCCACCCGACTGGCGCACGAACTTGCCCTGCACTTCGACCTTCTTGGTGATCGTCTCGCGGTAGGCCACCTGCGGCGCGCCGATGTTGGCCTCGACCTTGAATTCGCGCTTCATGCGGTCGACGATGATCTCGAGGTGCAGTTCGCCCATCCCCGAGATGATGACCTGCCCGGTCTCCTCGTCGGTGCGCACGCGCAGCGAGGGGTCTTCCTGGATCAGCTTCTGCAGGGCGGTCCCCATTTTCTCCTGATCGGCCTTGGTTTTCGGCTCGATGGCAATATGGATGACCGGCTCGGGGAATTCCATCGCCTCGAGAAGGCAGACGTTCTTCTCCTCGCAGAGCGTGTCGCCGGTGGTGGTGAACTTGAGACCGACCGCGGCGGCGATATCGCCCGAGTAGACTTCCTTGATCTCCTCACGCTTGTTGGCGTGCATCTTCAGCAGGCGGCCGAAGCGCTCCTTCTTCTGCTTGGTCGCGTTGTAGATGCCGGCGCCGGACTCGGCAACCCCGGAATAGACGCGGAAGAAGGTCAGCTGCCCGACGAACGGGTCGGTCATGATCTTGAACGCCAGCGCCGCGAACGGCCCCTTGTCGTCGGCCGGACGGGTCAACTCTTCGCCATTGTCGGGGTTGATCCCCTTGATGGGAGGAACGTCGGTGGGAGCCGGCATGTAGTCGACCACGGCGTCGAGCAGGGTCTGGACCCCCTTGTTCTTGAACGCCGAACCGCACAGGACCGGGTTGATCTGCAGCGTGCTGGTGGCCTTGCGGATCCCCGCCTTGATCTCGG
This sequence comes from Deltaproteobacteria bacterium, assembly GCA_005774545.1. Classification (GTDB taxonomy): domain Bacteria; phylum Desulfobacterota; class Desulfuromonadia; order Desulfuromonadales; family BM103; genus VAUL01. The sequence goes on from VAUL01000015.1 coordinate 34,960, forward strand.
CCTCGGAAAGCTCCTCGCCGCCGAGATACTTCTCCATCAGCTCGTCGTCGTTGGCGCTGATCTCCTCGATCATCGCCTCACGGGCCGCCTGGGCCTCGTCGAGCAGGTCGGCGGGGATGTCGCTGACCGTGTATTTGGCGCCGAGAGACTCGTCGTCCCACAGGATCGCCTTCATCTTGATCAGGTCGACGACACCGCGAAACTTCTCTTCCTTGCCGATGGGGAGCTGAATCGGCACCGGATTGGCGCCGAGACGGTCGCGCATCATCTTCAGGCCACGATCGAAATCGGCACCGATGCGGTCCATCTTGTTGATGAAAGCAATGCGGGGAACGCCATACTTGTCGGCCTGACGCCAGACCGTTTCAGACTGGGGCTCCACGCCGCCGACCGAACAGAACACGGCGACGGCGCCGTCGAGAACACGCAGGGACCGCTCGACCTCAATGGTGAAGTCGACGTGACCGGGAGTATCGATAATGTTGATGCGATGATCGTTCCAGAAACAGGTGGTGGCAGCGGAGGTGATGGTGATGCCGCGCTCCTGCTCCTGCTCCATCCAGTCCATGGTGGCCGCGCCGTCATGGACCTCGCCGATCTTGTGCGACACCCCGGTGTAATAGAGGATGCGCTCGGTCGTGGTGGTCTTGCCGGCATCAATGTGAGCCATGATGCCGATATTCCGGGTCTTATCGAGTGAAACGAGTCGTGCCACGTCAAACCGTCCTTAACTGCCTTACCAGCGGTAGTGCGCGAAGGCCTTGTTGGCCTCGGCCATGCGGTGGGTATCTTCCTTCTTCTTGACCGAGTTGCCGCGGTTATTGGCGGCATCAAGGAACTCGGCAGCCAGGCATTCACGCATGGTCTTCTCGCTGCGCTTGCGCGCGTTGGCGATGATCCAGCGGATCGCCAGAGCGTTGCGGCGCTCGGCGCGGATCTCGACCGGCACCTGGTAGGTCGCCCCACCGACGCGCCGCGACTTGACCTCAACCACCGGCCGCACGTTCTCGACCGCCTTGCGGAACACCTCCACCGGCTCGTCGCCGGTGCGCTCCTTGATCAGGTCGAAAGCGCCGTAGACGATCTGCTCGGCGGTGCTCTTCTTGCCGCTGAGCATGACGACGTTCATGAACTTGGCAACCAGGCGGTCGTTGAACTTCGGGTCGGGCAGAATCACCCGCTTGGCCACTTCTCTTCTTCTCGGCATAACGTCCTCTCGGCCTCGAACGGTTACTGGTTACTTGGGGCGCTTGGCGCCGTAGCGCGACCGCGACTTCTGGCGACCCTTGACACCGGCCAGGTCGAGCGTGCCGCGGACGATGGTGTAGCGCACGCCCGGAAGGTCTTTCACGCGGCCGCCACGCACCAGAACCACCGAGTGTTCCTGGAGGTTGTGACCGACACCAGGGATGTAGGAGGTCACCACGATCCCACTGGTAAGACGCACGCGGGCAACCTTGCGGAGCGCCGAGTTCGGCTTCTTGGGGGTAGTGGTGTAAACACGGGTGCACACACCGCGCTTCTGCGGGTTTCCCCGCAGCGCCGGCGCACTCGACTTGTCCTTCTTTTCCTGGCGACCCTTGCGGATCAGCTGGTTGATCGTCGGCATCGACTTACTCCCGATATCTGCGTATTCGCGACGTTGAAAGAGCAGAGCCCCTGAATAGGGGGGAAAACCCGGCGAAGTTATCAGGCCGGGTCGTCCCTGTCAAGCAAATTTCTTCTGCAGGCGAAATTTTCCTGAAATCACTCGGTATCCGGTTCCAGTTCGTCCCCGAAATCCTGGGCGACGCCGACCGACAACGAGGCCACTTCCTCGTCGTAGGCGGATTCGGCATCCTCATCGATCTCCTCGGGGAGCGGCAGCTGCTCCTCGGGATCCTCGATCATCAGCTTGGCGCTGCGGTACTTGGAAATGCCGGTTCCGGCCGGGATCAGCCGCCCCATGATGACGTTTTCCTTGAGGCCGCGCAGGTAGTCGACACGCCCCTCGATGGCCGCCTGGGTCAGCACCTTGGTGGTCTCCTGGAAGGAGGCCGCCGAGATGAACGACTCGGTCGACAGTGAGGCCTTGGTGATGCCGAGCATCAGCGGCTCGCCGACCGCGGGCCGGCCGCCCTCCGCCAGCACCCGCTGGTTCTCCTCGATGAACTGGCCGCGCTCGACCTGATCGTCCAGCAGGAACCTGGTGTCACCGACCTCCTTGATGCGCACGCGGCGCAACATCTGGCGGACAATGACCTCGATGTGCTTGTCGTTGATCTTGACGCCCTGCAGTCGGTAGACCTCCTGCACTTCGTCGACCAGGTACTTCGCCAGCTCCTGCTCGCCGAGAACGCGCAGGATGTCGTGCGGGTTGCTGGAGCCGTCCATGAGCGGCTCGCCGGCCCGGACGAAGTCCCCTTCGTGGACGCTGATGTGCTTCCCTTTGGGGATCAGGTACTCCTTCGGCTCGCCGACCTCGGGGGTCACGATGACCTTGCGCTTCCCCTTGGCGTCCTTGCCGAAGCTCACCACGCCGTCGATCTCGGTGATGACCGCGTACTCCTTCGGCTTGCGCGCCTCGAACAGCTCGGCGACGCGCGGCAGACCGCCGGTGATGTCCTTGGTCTTGGTGGTTTCGCGCGGGATCTTGGCGAGGATGTCGCCGGCGCTGACCACCTGGTCCTCCTGGATGACGATGTTGGCGCCGACCGGCATCATGTACCGCTGAATGGTCTTGCCGTGGTCGTCCTTGATCGAGATGCGGGGCCGCTTGTCGGCGGACTTCGACTCGATGATCACCTTGCGGGAGAGGCCGGTGACGTCATCGACCTGCTCCTCCATGGTGACCCCCTCGACCAGATCGCCGAAACGCACCTTACCCGAGGCTTCGGTGAGGATCGGCATGGTGAACGGATCCCATTCGGCGATGACCGCCCCCTTGGTGACCGCACCGTTCTCGCCGATCCGCAGGCGGGCGCCGTAGACGACCCCGTAGCGCTCGCGCTCGCGGCCGGTCTCGTCGACCACGGCCACTTCGGCGTTGCGGTTCATGACCACCAGTCCGCCTTCGCTGTTGACCGCGGTGTTGAGGTTGATGAACTTGAGCGTCCCCTCGGCACGGGCTTCCAGCGAGGTCTGCTCGGCCTGCCGCGACGCGGTGCCACCGATGTGGAAGGTCCGCATCGTCAGCTGGGTACCCGGCTCGCCGATCGACTGGGCGGCGATGACGCCGACCGCTTCGCCGAGGTTGGCCAGGTGACCGCGAGCCAGGTCGCGCCCGTAGCAGGTGGCGCAGATGCCGCGCTTGCTCTGGCAGGTGAGCACCGAGCGGATGCGGACCTTCTCGATGCCGGCATCCTCGACCTTCTGCACCAGCGCCTCGTCGATCTCCTGGTTGGCCTCGATCAGCACTTCGTCCGTCACCGGGTCGAGAATGTCCTCGAGGGCGGTGCGGCCGAGGATGCGGTCGCCCAGCGGCTCGATAATCTCGCCGCCTTCGATCAGGGAGCTGATGGTGATGCCATCCATGGTGCCGCAATCGTCCTCGGTGATGATCGCATCCTGGGCGACGTCAACCAGGCGGCGGGTCAGGTAGCCGGAGTTCGCGGTCTTGAGGGCAGTGTCGGCCAGACCCTTGCGGGCGCCATGGGTCGAAATGAAGTACTGGAGCACCGTCAGCCCCTCGCGGAAGTTGGCGGTGATCGGCGTTTCGATGATCGAGCCGTCCGGCTTGGCCATCAGGCCGCGCATCCCGGCGAGCTGGCGGATCTGCTGCTGGCTGCCACGGGCGCCCGAGTCGGCCATCATGTGGATCGGGTTGAAGGCCGGCACCTGCACGGTTTCCCCGGTGGTCGAGGTGGCGGTTTCGACCGCCAGCTTGGAGAGCATGTTCTGGGCGATATCCTCGGTGCACTTGGCCCAGATGTCGATGACCTTGTTGTAGCGCTCGCCGTCGGTGATCAGACCCTCGGTGTACTGGTTCTGGATCTCCTTGACCTCGTCGACCGACTGGGCGATGCGTTCCTCCTTACCTTCCGGAATCTGCATGTCGTCGAGACAGATCGAGATCCCCGCCAGGGTCGAGAAGCGGAAGCCGGTTTCCTTGAGCTTGTCGGCAAGGATGACCGTCTCCTTGTTGCCGGCGAGGCGGAAGCAGACGTCGATCAGCTCGCCGACCTGCTTCTTGTTCATGACGCGGTTGATGTAGCGGAACGGGATGGCGTCGGGCACCACCTCGCGCAGCAGCACGCGGCCGACAGTCGTCTCCACCAGCTCGGGCTGCCCGCCCTCCTCGACGACCATGCGCGCCTTGATCTTCGCCTGCAGGTCGGCGGCGCCGGAATCATAGGCCATGCGCACTTCGGCCGGGGAGGCGAAGATCTTCCCCTCGCCGGCGGCAAAGGCGCGGTCGCGGGTCATCCAGTACAGGCCGAGGACCATGTCCTGGGAGGGAACGATGATCGGCTTGCCGTGGGCGGGAGAGAGGATGTTGTTGGTCGACATCATCAGCACGCGCGCCTCGATCTGGCTCTCGACCGACAGCGGCAGGTGCACGGCCATCTGGTCGCCGTCGAAGTCGGCGTTGAAGGCGGTACAGACCAGCGGGTGCAACTGGATCGCCTTCCCCTCGATCAGCACCGGCTCGAAGGCCTGGATGCCGAGGCGGTGCAGGGTCGGCGCACGGTTGAGCATCACCGGATGTTCCTTGATGACCTCCTCGAGAACGTCCCAGACCTCCGGACGCTCGCGCTCCACCAGCTTCTTGGCACTCTTGATGGTGGTGCAGTAGCCGCGCTCCTCGAGCTTGTTGTAGATGAACGGCTTGAACAGCTCCAGCGCCATCTTCTTCGGCAGGCCGCACTGGTGCAGCTTGAGCTCCGGGCCGACGACGATGACCGAACGGCCCGAGTAGTCGACACGCTTGCCGAGCAGGTTCTGGCGGAAGCGGCCGCCCTTCCCTTTCAGCATGTCGGAGAGCGACTTGAGGGGGCGCTTGTTCGGGCCGGTGATGGCCCGGCCGCGGCGGCCGTTGTCGAACAGGGCGTCGACCGCCTCCTGCAGCATGCGCTTCTCGTTGCGGATGATCACCTCGGGAGCGCGCAGTTCCATCAGGCGCTTGAGCCGGTTGTTGCGGTTGATCACCCGGCGATAGAGATCGTTGAGATCGGAGGTGGCGAAGCGCCCGCCGTCGAGCGGCACCAGCGGACGCAGTTCCGGCGGCAGCACCGGGATCGTCTCGAGGATCATCCACTCGGGGCGATTGCCGCTCTGGATGAAGGCCTCGACGACCTTGAGGCGCTTGGCGACCTTTTTGCGCTTGGCCTCGCTGGCGGCATCGACCATCTCGACACGCAGCTTGGCCGCTTCCTCGTCGAGATCGATGCTGGCGAGCATCTCGCGGATCGCCTCCGCCCCCATCCCGGCGCTGAACTGGCCGGCATGGGCATCCATCATCTCGCGATACTTGTCCTCGGAAAGCGTCTGGCCGCGCTCAAGCTCGGACTCGCCGCCGTCGAGAACGATGTAGGCCTCGAAATAGAGAACCCGCTCCAGTTCCTTGAGGGTCAGGTCGAGCAGGGTGCCGATGCGGCTCGGCAACGACTTGAGGAACCAGATGTGCGCCACCGGACAGGCCAGGTCGATGTGCCCGAGGCGCTCGCGGCGCACTTTGCTGGGGATGACCTCGACACCGCACTTCTCGCAGACGATGCCACGGTGCTTCATGCGCTTGTACTTGCCGCAGTTGCACTCGTAGTCCTTGGTCGGACCGAAGATCTTGGCGCAGAACAGGCCGTCGCGCTCCGGCTTGAAGGTCCGGTAGTTGATCGTTTCCGGCTTCTTGACCTCGCCGAAGGACCGCTCGCGGATCTTCTCCGGGGAAGCCACGGAGAGCCGGATGGCATTGAAGCTCAGCGGATCCTTCGGACGCTCGAACAGGCTGAAGATATCTTCCAAGACACCCTCCTTGTCAGGATGGTTGGGGTTTTATTAACTCGAATAGGCCTTCCAAGTCGGACAAGACCTATGCTCAGTCCTCTTCCTCTTCGAGGAGCTCGACATCGAGACAGAGGGCCTGGAGTTCCTTGATCAGCACGTTGAACGACTCGGGGAGCCCCGCTTCCAGGGTGTGCTTCCCCTTGACGATCGCCTCGTAGATGCGGGTGCGGCCGGCGACGTCGTCAGACTTGACGGTGAGGAACTCCTGCAGCGCGTGAGCCGCCCCGTAGGCTTCCATGGCCCAGACCTCCATCTCGCCGAGACGCTGGCCGCCGAACTGGGCCTTGCCGCCGAGGGGCTGCTGGGTCACCAGGCTGTAGGGACCGATCGAGCGCGCGTGGATCTTGTCGTCGACCAGGTGGTGCAGCTTGAGCATGTACATGATGCCGACCGTGACCTGTTCCTTGAAGGCTTCGCCGGTGCGGCCGTCATAGAGGGTCATCTGGCCGTCGAGCGGCATGCCGGCGCGCTCGAGTTCACTCTTGATCTGGCTTTCGTCAACCCCCTCGAAGACCGGGGAGGCCATCGGCACCCCCTTGCTCAGGGTGCGGGCCAGCTCGTGTACCGTCTCGTCGTCGAGACCGTCAATGAAGCGGTCGAGCTCCTTGTCGCCGTAAATCTTCTTGATATCGGCACGAAGCTTCTTCGGCGCGGTCTGGCGATCGATCTCGGCCTGGATCTGCACGCCGAGGCCGCGGGCGGCCAGCCCCAGGTGGGTCTCGAGAATCTGGCCGACGTTCATGCGCGACGGGACGCCCAACGGGTTGAGCACGATCTCGACCGGCGTGCCGTCGGCCATGTACGGCATATCCTCCTCGGGGAGGATGCGCGACAGGACGCCCTTGTTGCCGTGACGGCCGGCCATCTTGTCGCCGACCGACAGCTTGCGCTTGATCGCCACGTATACCTTGACCATCTTGATCACGCCCGGCGGCAGGTCGTCGCCGCGCTTGAGCTTCTCGATCTTGTCGGAGAAGACGTGCTTGATCAGTTCCTCACGCTCGGCGAGGCGACGGCCGACTTCGGCGACCTTTTCCTCGACCTCCTCGTCCGCCAGGGACAGCTCCTTCCACTGGCTGAAGGGGATCGTCTCCAGCGCCTTGGTGGTGATGGCGCGCCCCTTGGGCAGGAGCGTCTTCCCTTCCAGATCCTTGACCGGCATGGTCACGGTCTGCCCGTCGAGCAGCGCCGCCATCTTGCCGCGGGCCGATTCGCGGATGATGCGAATCTCGTCGTGCTGATCCTTGAGCAGCTTGTCGATCTCGGCCTTCTCGATCGCCTCGGTACGGGTATCCTTGTCCGCCCCCTTGCGGGAGAAGATCCGGGCGCCGATCACCACCCCCTCGACCCCGGGCGGGACTTTCAGGGAGGTGTCGCGCACGTCGCCGGCCTTCTCGCCGAAGATCGCCCGCAGCAGCTTTTCCTCGGGTGACAGCTGGGTTTCCCCTTTCGGGGTGATCTTGCCGACAAGAATGTCGCCGGGCTTGACCTCGGCGCCGATGCGAATGATCCCCGACTCGTCCAGATCGGCCAGAGCGTCCTCGCCGAGGTTGGGGATGTCGTCGGTGATCTCCTCCTTGCCGAGCTTGGTGTCGCGGGCGACGCACTCGAACTCCTCGATGTGCACCGAGGTGTAGCGATCCTCGCGCACCAGCTTTTCGGAGATCAGGATCGAGTCCTCGAAGTTGTAGCCGCCCCACGGCATGAAAGCGACCAGCACGTTCTGCCCCAGCGCCAGCTCGCCGAGCTGGGTGGATGGGCCGTCGGCAAGGATCTCGCCGCGCTTGACCCGGTCGCCGACCTTGACGATCGGCTTCTGGTTCAGGCAGGTGTTCTGGTTGGAGCGGATGAACTTGACCAGGTTGTAGATGTCGACGCCGGTACCGGTCTCGTCGACCTCGTGCTCGTCGATCTTGACGACGATGCGGCCGGCATCGACGCTCTCGACCACCCCGTCGTGGCGGGCGACCACGGCAACCCCGGAGTCATGGGCGACGATGCGCTCCATGCCGGTCCCGACCAGCGGGGCGTCGGCACGCAGCAGCGGCACGGCCTGGCGCTGCATGTTCGATCCCATCAGGGCGCGGTTGGCGTCGTCGTTCTCGAGGAACGGGATCAGCGAGGCCGCCACCGACACCAGCTGCTTCGGCGAGACGTCCATCAACTCGATCTCGGCGGGGCTCACCAGCATGAACTCGCCGTTCTTGCGGGCGTTGACCAGGTCGTTGACGAAGAAGCCGTTGGCATCGAGCAGCGCGTTGGCCTGGGCGATGGCGTGGCCTTCCTCGTCGAGAGCCGAGAAGTAGCGGATCTCGTTGGTCGCCTGGCCGTTCTTCACGATCCGGTAAGGGGTTTCGACGAAACCGTGAATGTTGATCCGGGCATAGGTCGACAGCGAGGCGATCAGGCCGATGTTCGGGCCTTCCGGCGTTTCGATCGGGCAGACGCGGCCGTAGTGCGTCGGATGGACGTCGCGCACCTCGAAACCGGCGCGCTCGCGGGTCAGGCCGCCGGGCCCGAGGGCCGACAGGCGGCGCTTGTGGGTGATCTCGGAGAGCGGATTGGTCTGATCCATGAACTGCGACAGCTGGCTCGAGCCGAAAAACTCCTTGACCACCGCCGAAACCGGCTTGGAGTTGATCAGGTCGTGCGGCATCAGGCTGTCGACCTCCTGCAGGCTCATGCGCTCCTTGATGGCGCGCTCCATGCGCACCAGGCCGACCCGGTACTGGTTTTCCAGCAGTTCGCCGACCGCACGCACACGGCGGTTGCCGAGATGGTCGATGTCGTCGATCTTGATCGACAGCTTGCGGACATGTCCCTTCTCGTCGGCCACGTCGCGATCGTTCACGCCGTTGCGCAGATCGATCAGGTAGCGCACCACCTCGAGGATATCCTCCTTGGTCAGGGTGGTGATCTCGAGCGGGGCCTTCAGGCCGAGCTTGTGGTTCAGCTTGAGCCGGCCGACGGTGGACAGATCGTAGCGTTCGGCATTGAAGAACAGGCTGTCGAACAGGGCGTTGGCGCTTTTGACCGTCGGCGGGTCACCGGGACGCAGCCGGCGGTAGATCTCGATGATCGCTTCCTCGGTGCTGTTGACCCGGTCGAGCAGCAGCGTCTCGCGCAGGTAGGGGCCGACATACAGGTTGTCGATGAACAGCACGCGGAAACGGTCGATGCCGCGTTTCTTCAGCTCCTCGAGCCGCGTGGCGTTGATCTCCTGATTGCACTCGACCACCACCTCCCCGGTCGCCTGATCGACGATGTCGGTCGAGGAGATCTTGCCGATCACATCCTCCTGCGGGATGTGGATGAATTCGATCTGCTTCTCCTCGAGCTTGCGGATCGAGGCCTTGGTGAACTTGCGGTTGGCCTTGACGATCACTTCGCCGTCCGGGGCCACGACGTCGGACGTCGCCCGCTGCCCGGGGAGGAGCTTGAGGTTCACCGTCTTGCGGAAACCGCCATCGGCGATGACGATCTCCTCGGTGTCGTAATAGATGCTGAGCAGCTCCTCGGCGCTGTAGCCGAGGGCCTTGAGGAGAACCGTGGCCGGCAGCTTGCGCCGCCGGTCGATGCGCACGTAGAGGATGTCCTTGTGGTCGAAGTCGAAATCGAGCCACGACCCGCGGTAGGGGATCACGCGAGCATTGTACAGCAGCTTGCCGCTCGCATGGGTCTTCCCCTTGTCGTGGTCGAAGAAGACGCCCGGCGAACGGTGCAGCTGGCTGACGATGACGCGTTCGGTCCCGTTGATGATGAAGGTGCCGTTGGCGGTCATCAGCGGGATTTCGCCGAAATAGACTTCCTGCTCCTTGATGTCGCGAATCGACTGGACCCCCGACTCCTTGTCGACATCCCAGGAGACCAGGCGGACCTTGACCTTCATCGGGGCGGCGAAGGTCATGCCACGCTGGTGACACTCCTCGACGTCGTATTTCGGCGTGCCCAGGGTGTATTCGACGTACTCCAGCGAGCAGGTCTCGCTGAAGTCCTTGATCGGGAACACCGAACGGAACACCGCCTCGAGTCCGATGTTCTGACGGGCCGAGGGCGGCAGCTCCGCTTGGAGGAAACGCTGGTAGGAATTCTTCTGGATATCGATCAGATTGGGGATGTCGATGATCCGCTTGATTTCCTGGAAGTGTTTCCTCAAAAGGTGGTTATTCGCGATCGAGTAAGCCATGGTGTCTCCTCGAAAAGATAAGCGAAAGCATGAATAGCCAAGGTCGCACCGGGCGACCTTGGCTAGCAAAGGGCCTTGAGGCTACAGGCGACTATTTGAGCTCCACTTTGGCGCCGGCTTCTTCCAGCTGCTTCTTGAGGTCTTCGGCTTCGGCCTTGGAGACGCCTTCCTTGACGTTCTGCGGGGCGCCATCGACCAGATCTTTGGCTTCCTTGAGGCCGAGGCCGGTTACCGCGCGGACCACCTTGATGACGTTGATCTTCTTGTCGCCGGAGTCCTTGAGCACGACGGTGAACTCGTCCTTCTCCTCGACGGCGGCAGCTTCACCGGCAGCCGGAGCGGCCACGGCGGCAACCGCCACCGGAGCGGCCGCAGACACACCGAACTTCTCTTCCAGTTCCTTGACCAGTTCCGCCAGTTCAAGAACGGTCATCTTCTCGATGAACTCAACAACCTGAGCCTTGGTGATATCAGCCATGATACGTATCCTCCGTATGAATGTTTGGTCTGTAAAATAGGGGGGCGGGCGCGACTACGCCGCCTTCTGATCTTTGACGGCGCTCAGCACCTGGACCAGCGAACGCGGGATCGCCGCCAGGACACCGACGAAGTTGCCGGTGGGCGCGTTGAGCGTCCCGAGCAGTCTGGCCAGCAGCACTTCGCGGCTGGGCAGTTCGGCCAGCGCCTTGACGTCGTCGGCCTTGAGCAGCTTGCCGTCGAGCATGCCGGCCTTCAGTTCGAACGCCTGGTTGGTCTTGGCAAACTCGACCAGAGCCTTGGCCGGGGCGACCGGATCGCCGGTCACCAACGCCACGGCGGTCGGGCCCTTGAGCTCCGCATCGAGGCAGGCTGCCGGGGTTCCCTGGGCGGCCAGGCGCAGCAGGGTGTTCTTCACCACCCGGAACTCGACGCCGGCAGCCCGCAGCTTGCGCCGCAGTTCAGTGGCCTTCTCGACGTTCAGACCGCGGTAATCGGCCAGAAACGCCGCCTTGGTCACCTTGAGCCGCTCGGCAAGTTCTGCGACCAGTTCTTCCTTGGATTGCTTGTTCAAACGCCTCTCCTCCTTTCCTTGTAGATTTCCGGGCCGTCCGGCCCTTCATCCCAGCCGATCTGGAGGTCGGAGGCGGAATCGTTCCGCCTACGTTCATCCGTTTCGCCTCGGCAGGCGGCAGCAACCATTAAACCGCGAGGTGCCTGCTGTCTGTGGCCAGGATTAAACTTATTGTGAACCGCAGCCGCCCGGCCGGAGCCGGACGGGGTGTTATCGGGCGTTACTTGACCTGCGACTGGAGTGCCGGCACGTCGATGTTGACGCCGGGGCCCATGGTGCTGGAGACGCTGACCTTCTTCAGGTAGGTCCCCTTGGAGGTCGCCGGCTTGGCCTTGACCAGGGCGTCCATCAAAGCGACCACATTCCCCTTGAGCTTGTCGACGTCGAAGGAAACCTTGCCGACCGGCGCATGGACGATCCCGGCCTTTTCGACACGGTACTCGACCTTGCCCGACTTGGCCTCCTGAACGGCGCGGCCGATCTCGAAGGTGACCGTACCGACCTTGGGATTCGGCATCAGGCCGCGAGGACCGAGCAGCTTGCCGATCTTGCCGACGGTACCCATCATGTCCGGCGTGGCAATGGCGGTATCGAAATCAAACCAGCCTTCCTGGATCTTGGCCACCAGGTCGTCGGCTCCGACGTGATCAGCACCGGCAGCCTGGGCTTCCTGGGCCTTTTCGCCTTTGGCGAACACCAGGACGCGCACGGTCTTGCCGAGCCCGTTGGGGAGGACGACGGCGCCGCGCACCATCTGGTCGGCCTTGCGCGGATCGACGCCGAGACGCACACAGACGTCGACGGTTTCATCGAACTTGGCGTGAGCCGTTTCCTTGACCAGGGAGAGGGCCTCTTCAATCGTGTAGGCCTTGGTGCGATCGATCTTCGCCTTGGCCGCCTTGTGCTGTTTTCCGATAGCCATCGCTCTTCTACTCCGCTACGTGCGTAAAGTTGGTTTGGTTAACCTTCGACTTCGATCCCCATGCTGCGGGCCGTGCCCTCGATCGTCCTGACGGCTGCCGCCAGATCGTTCGCATTGAGATCCGGCATCTTCAGCTTGGCGATCTCCTCGACCTGGGCCTTGGTCACCTTGCCGACCTTGTCCTTGTTGGGAACGCCCGACCCTTTCGGAATCTTGGCAGCCCGGACCAGCAGAACCGACGCCGGCGGCGTCTTGGTCACGAAGGTGAAGGAGCGGTCGGCATAGACCGTGATGATGACCGGGATAATCAGCCCCTCCTGGTCCTGGGTTCTGGCGTTGTATGCCTTGCAGAATTCCATGATGTTGACGCCGTGCTGACCCAGCGCCGGGCCGACGGGCGGCGAGGGGTTCGCCTTGCCGGCCGGGATCTGCAGCTTGATTTGTCCGGTAATCTTCTTGGCCATAAAGAGGGCTCCTTGCTAACTAAATGCTCCGCCAGCCGCAATTCAGCTGGTTTTTTCCACTTGAATGAATTCGAGTTCCACCGGTGTGACGCGCCCGAAAATACTGACCATGACCTTGAGCTTGGCCCGGTCCGGCTTGACGTCTTCGACCACGCCGGTGAAGTTGAGGAACGGCCCGTCGATGACGCGCACGGTTTCGCCGACTTCGAACTCGACCTTCGGCTTGGGGCGCTCGACCCCTTCTTCCATGCGGGTGGTGATCTTGGCCACGTCCTCGTCGGGAATCGCGGGCGGGTTGGTCCCGCCGCCGACGAAGCCGGTCACCTTGGGGGTATCCTTGACGATGTGCCAGGTCTCGTTGTTGAGTTCCATCCGCACCAGGATGTAGCCCGGGAAGAACTTGCGGCTCGAGGTGCGACGCTCGCCGTTCTTCAGCTCGACCACCGTCTCGGACGGGATCAGGACCTCGCCGAAGAACTCCTCGGCGCCCATCATCCGGATCCGCTCCTCGAGATTCAGTTTGACCTTGTTCTCATACCCCGAGTAGGTGTGTACGCCGTACCACTTCTTGTCGCCCATGATCGTTACCAGACCTTCACTTGAGCAGGGAGCGGATCAGCGTTGACAGGGCCGTATCGACCACCCAGAGGTAGACGCAGACCAACAGAACCAGCACGATGACCACGATGGTGGTCCCGTAAGTCTCCTTGCGGGTCGGCCAGGTGACCTTCTCCAGCTCGGCCCTGACCTGACCGAGAAACTCGCCAGCCTTGTTCATGTGATCGGAACCTTGTCCCCTGTGTTCGGTTGAAAATGGCAGGCCAGGAGGGATTCGAACCCCCAACACCCGGTTTTGGAGACCGGTGCTCTAGCCGTTAGAGCTACTGGCCTGCAGACGCGTCGCACCCGACAAAACCGCCGCGATTACTTGGTTTCGCGGTGGTTCGTGTGCTTCTGGCAGAAGCGGCAGTACTTCTTGAACTCCAGTTTGTCCGGAGTATTCTTCTTGTTCTTGGTCGTCGTGTAGTTGCGCTGCTTGCACTCGGTGCAAGCCAGGGTCACGATATCGCGCATCGTCTATTCTCCGCCCGCTCCCCGCAGGGAGCGGGCCGTTCGTCAGTTGGCAGTTACTGGATGATGTCGGTGACGGCGCCGGCGCCGACCGTGCGGCCGCCTTCGCGGATCGCAAAACGCAGCCCTTTGTCCATCGCGATCGGCGTGATCAGCTCGATCGTCATGGCGATGTTGTCGCCGGGCATCACCATCTCCACACCCTCGGGCAGCTCGCACACACCGGTCACGTCCGTCGTCCGGAAGTAGAACTGCGGGCGATACCCCTTGAAGAACGGCGTGTGGCGGCCGCCCTCTTCCTTGGTCAAAACGTACGCTTCCGCCTTGAACTTCGTGTGCGGGGTGATGCTCCCCGGCTTCGCCAGAACCTGGCCGCGCTCGATGTCCTCGCGCTTCACGCCGCGCAGCAGCACGCCGACGTTGTCACCGGCCTGACCCTGATCCAGCAGCTTGCGGAACATCTCGACACCGGTCACGACCGTCTTCACCGTCGCCTTGATGCCGACGATCTCCACCTCTTCCTGGATCTTGATCACGCCGCGTTCGATACGACCGGTCGCCACCGTACCGCGGCCCGAAATCGAGAACACGTCTTCGACCGGCATCAGGAACGGCTTGTCGATGTCGCGCTCCGGCTGCGGAATGTAGCTGTCCACCGCCGCCATCAGGTTCAGCACCGGCTGGCACGCCGGGCAACCGTCCTTGCCGCAGCCGCACTCCAGGGCCTTCAGCGCGCTCCCCGGGATGATCGGCACGTCGTCGCCGGGGAACTCGTACATCGACAGCAGCTCGCGCAGCTCCAGTTCCACCAGCTCCATCAGTTCGGCGTCGTCAACCATGTCCGCCTTGTTCAGGAACACCACCATCGCCGGCACGCCAACCTGACGCGCCAGCAGGATGTGCTCGCGGGTCTGCGGCATCGGCCCGTCGGCCGCCGAACACACCAGGATCGCGCCGTCCATCTGCGCCGCGCCGGTGATCATGTTCTTCACGTAGTCAGCGTGGCCCGGGCAGTCAACGTGCGCATAGTGACGGTTCGCCGTCTCGTACTCCACGTGGGCGGTCGCGATCGTGATCCCGCGCTCGCGCTCCTCAGGGGCCTTGTCGATCTGGTCGAACGCCGTGAACTGCGCCCACCCCTTGTTCGACAGCACCTTCGTGATCGCAGCCGTCAACGTCGTCTTCCCGTGGTCGACGTGCCCGATCGTCCCGATGTTTACGTGCGGCTTCTTCCGCTCAAATTTCGCCTTCGCCATCGCTGTCTCTCCTTCGTGCTAACGTTTGAGTGTTCCTGTTGTGTGTAAATCAGGGTGTGCAGCCATCCCGCCGCCGGCTGTACATGCGCCGGCGCCAACCATGACAATTTTGTTCCGCCTGAGCAACCCAGCTGAAATGGAGCCCACATCCGGACTCGAACCGGAGACCTCTTCCTTACCAAGGAAGTGCTCTACCTCCTGAGCTATGTGGGCTTTCGGACACCTCTGCGGGCCTTTCGGGAAACTGGAGCGGGAAACGGGACTCGAACCCGCGACCCTCAGCTTGGAAGGCTGATGCTCTAGCCAACTGAGCTACTCCCGCCCAAACCTGTTTCCGACCTGTCCCGCCTTCTAAACCGGGTGGAGCTCGATACCGCCGCCCATGCAGTCAATGCGGTGAAAACCTCCTGCATCGGGCCGCCGGCATCTTCTCCGGCAAGTAATTTGTCTGGTGGAGGGGGGAGGATTCGAACCTCCGAAGTCTACGACGGCAGATTTACAGTCTGCTCCCTTTGGCCGCTCGGGAACCCCTCCAGGGGATCTGCTTTGTCTGTGTGACGCTATGTGCTGCCCTGGGATTACTGCGTCCCGGTCGCTCAATGGAGCTGGCGACAGGAATTGAACCCGCAACCTGCTGATTACAAATCAGCTGCTCTGCCAATTGAGCTACGCCAGCACAAGAAGTGCCTTATACATCATGCCCGAATGAATTGCAAGAGAGATTGCAAAAAAAATTTCGCCGCCGGCACGGTTGACAATTATGACCAATATTGTTATATATAAAACCGTAACAGAAACCCGTTATTCGGGGTGGGTTTCAACCTCCTGGGCCCACCCCATTTTTTTGCTGCGGCCGATCAAAAACCCCCATCTGCGGTCTTGCCTTCCCTCTCACCGCCGTGACGTCCCGTTCGGGACGCCGCGCTCCTCACTGCCGCTGCCGCACCACTTCGAACAGCGCCACGGCGCTGGCGGAGGCGGCATTGAGCGAGGCGACCCCACCGGCCATCGGGATGGACAGAAGGCCATCGCACGATTTCCTGGTCAACTGCCGCAACCCTTCCCCTTCGCTGCCGACCACCAGGGCAACAGACCCGGTGAGATCTTCGGCATAGATCGTCCGGTCGGCATCCTCGCCGCTCAACCCGTAGACCCAGACCCCCGCAGCCTTGAACTGCTCGATGGCACGGGCCAGGTTGTTGACCTGACAGACCGGCAGGTGCTCGACGGCCCCGGCCGATGCCTTGTCGACCGCCCCGGTCACCGGGCAGCTGCGGTCCTTGGGCACCACCACGCCGTGGCAGCCGGCGGCGTCGGCGTTGCGCAGGATCGCCCCGAAGTTGTGCGGGTCGGTGATGCCGTCGAGCAGCAGGAAGAATGCGGGGCGTCCCGAGTTGCGCCAGGCGGCGAGCAGGTCGTCGACATCGGCGTAGGCGTAAGGCTCGACGCTCAGCACCACCCCCTGGTGATGCGGGAGACCGGCCAGGCGGTCGAGATCGGCCTTGCGGCGGCGGCGCACCGGCACCCCGCGCTCGGCAGCCAGGTCGAGAAGCTTCTGCAACCGGTCGTTGACCGCCCCTTCGACCACGAACAGCTCGAGGGGTTGACGCCGGCCTCGCAGCCCTTCGCGCACCGGATGGACGCCGTAGAGAAAATCGGTCATGGTCGTGGTCAGCCCGGCAGGGCCGCGCGCATCTCGGCGACGATCCCGGCGGCGGCGGCAGCCGGGTCGGCGGCGGCCGAAATCGGCCGGCCGATGACCAGATAGTCGGCGCCGGCGCGCAGCGCCTCGCCGGGGGTCATCACCCGCTTCTGGTCATCGAGAGCAGCATCGGCCGGCCGCACGCCGGGGGTGACGATGGCGAAGTCCGGGCCGCACGCCTGGCGAATCAACCCGACTTCCTGCGGCGAGGCCACCACGCCGTCCATCCCCGCCTGTTGCGCCAGCCGGGCCAGGCGCGGGACCATCTCGCCGACCGGCCGGTCGATGCCGATGGCGCGCAGGGTGTCGTCGGTCGACGAGGTCAGGATGGTCACGGCGATCAGCAGCGGCCGCCCGGGCGTGCCGCGCGGGCAGACCTTGTCCACTTCGGCGACCAGCCGCGCCATCATCTCCGGGCCGCCCAGGGCATGGACGTTGAACATCCAGACGCCGAGCCGCAGCGCCTCGATGCCGGCCATCGCCACGGTGTTGGGGATGTCGTGGTACTTCAGGTCGAGGAACACGTCGGCCCCGCGGTCGCGAATCATCCGCACCACGTCCGGACCGCAGCGGGTGAAGAGCTGCTTGCCGACCTTGAAGGCCCCGACCTGGCCGTCCAGCCGGTCGACCCAGCCGCGGGCCTCCTCGAAGCTGTCGACGTCGAGGGCGAATATCAGCCGCCGTTGCGCCTTATCCATTGTCACGCCTCCCGATGACCGCCTGCACGCGTTGCGACACCTCCTGCACCCGCTTGATCAGCTCGGCGGAATCGGAGGCGCCCAGTTCGCGGCGGGCGGCGATGCATTCCATGTAGACCAGTTCGCTCAGGGCGTCGGTGAGCAGCCGGATCTTGTCTCCCTCCTCCAGACCGGCCAGGTTGGCCAGCACCCGGCCGCCGTCGACCGAGCCGTCCTCGCACAGGCTGGCCTGGCGGAAGACGTAGGAGAACGGCTGGGGGAGATCGCGCAGGAAGCGGCTGACCTCGTCGCGGAACTGCGGATTCTTGACCGAGACCACCCGGCACATGGCCGTAAGCACGCCGTTGAAGATGGCGATGATCTCGCCCAGATCGCCCTCGACCGCCACGGTCGGCGCCTCTTCCATGGTCACCATGCCGCGATCGATCAACTGGCTGAGCAGGCGCAGCCCGTCGAAATCACCGGCGCCGCTGCGGCGCAGCAGCTCGTGGCCGTCGCAGACCCCGGCCTGGACCAGGGCCAGCATCTTCTGCGAGGTGCTGTCGAGGTCGTTCGCCACCTTGCCGGTCGCCACCGGCACGGCGTCGAGGGATTTGATCTTCTGCATGTACAGGGCGCGCTCGTCGAAGCGGCGCAGCCCCTCCATGATCAGGTTCTGCGTGTTCATCGACAGGCTGACCACCTGGTCCTCGGCAAGGGGGCGGGCGACGAAGGCGAAGCTTCCCTGCTGGAACGCGAACAGGTTGTAGACGATCGTCTCGACCTGGTTGCGGGTGGCGCTCCACAGATCCTTGGCGGTGATCACCCCGCGCTCGACCAGGATCTTGCCGAGCGGCGTCGTGCCGCCGGCGAACTGGCGGGCGCCCTGCAGAATCTCGCGGTCGAACTTCCCCAGACTGTAGAGAATCTCGCCGATCTCCTCCTCGGGGAAGGTGCTGGTGGCATAGACGATCTCGCCGCTCTGGAAATAGAGGACCTTGTCGCCGCCACCGAGGGTGAAGTGCAGCAGGCCGCTCTTGCGGAACATGTTGCAGAAGGAGAGCAGGTCGACGATGCAGATTTCGCCCAGCGTCCCGGAGAGCATCACCCGGCCGTCGGCGTCGCCGGTCTCGAAGAGCAGGTGGTGCTCCGACCAGGAGGCGAGCCGTAGCGGCCGCTCGCCGATGGTCCGGGCGGCCGGCGGCGGAACGGTCAGCCGCCCGCCCTTCTCCATGCGGATCTCATCGCCCATCGCCACCCTCCTCGATTCCGGTCGCCAGGGCGGCGCGGACCTGCGCGGCAATGCGGTCGGCCGCCTCGGCGAGCGGCAGCAGGCTGCGCGCTCCCGAGCGCCGCTCCTGCAGTTCGAAGGCCCCTTCCGCCAGGGCCTTGGAGCCGACGGTGACACGCAGCGGCATGCCGAGCAGGTCGGCATCGGCGAACTTGCTCCCCGGACGCTCGTCGCGGTCGTCGAGCAGCACCTCGACCCCCCGCTGCTGCAACTCCAGGTAGAGCTGTTCGCCGGCGCCGCGCACCGTCTCGTCCTTGGGATTGACCAGGGTGATCAGCACCTGGAAGGGGGCCAGCGGCATCGGCCAGACGATCCCCTTGTCGTCGTGGTTCTGCTCGATGGCCGCGGCCACCGTACGGCCGATGCCGATGCCGTAGCAGCCCATCACCAGGGTGCGCTCCTGTCCCTGGTCGTCGAGGACCGTGGCGCGCATCGCCGCGGAGTACTTGGTGCCGAGCTTGAAGACGTGGCCGACCTCGATGCCGCGCCACATCTCGATCCGGCCGGCGGCGCAGCGCGGACAGGGGTCGCCGGCCTCGACGTTGCGGATGTCGGCGAAGCGCTCGACGGTAAAATCGCGGCCGAGCACGCTGTTGCGCAGGTGTGCGTCGCTGACGTTGGCGCCGGTGATCCACGGGCCGCCGGACTGGATGGCGAGGTCGGCGACCACGCGGATCTGC
The DNA here is from genome assembly GCA_005774545.1 of Deltaproteobacteria bacterium. Lineage (GTDB taxonomy): Bacteria > Desulfobacterota > Desulfuromonadia > Desulfuromonadales > BM103 > VAUL01. Next base: position 54,242 of record VAUL01000015.1, read on the forward strand.
GCCCCCACCGGACCGAGGTAGCCGACCGGGGCGCCGGTCAGCTTCTCGATCTGCTCGTCGGTCGCCATCTCCAGCTCCGCGCAGCCGAGAACGTTCTTGAGCTTGATCGGGTTCAGCTCGTGGTCGCCGCGCAGCAGGGCCATGACCGCTTCGCCGCCGTCGGTGATCAGCACCAGCGCCTTGGCGGTCGCCGAGGCCGGCACGCCGAGGAACTCCGCGACCTCGCCGATCGCCTTGCGGCCGGGGGTGGCGACCTGCTCCAGCGGCGGCGCGTCGTCGCAGCAGACGACGGGCTGCGGGCGGCATTCGGCCTTCTCGACATTGGCCGCGTACTCGCAGTGACTGCACGAGGCGATGGCGTCCTCCCCGGACTCGGCGAGCACCATGAACTCGTGGGACGACGAGCCGCCGATGTTGCCGGTATCGGCCTCCACCGCGCGGAAGTTCAGCCCGCAGCGGGCGAAGATGCGGCGATAGGCCTGGTACATCCGGTCGTAGGCGGCATCCACCCCGGCCTGATCGAGGTCGAAGGAGTAGGCGTCCTTCATGATGAACTCGCGGCCGCGCATCAGCCCGAAGCGCGGGCGGATCTCGTCGCGGAACTTGCTCTGGATCTGGTAGAGGTTCAGGGGGAGCTGGCGGTAGGAGCGGACCGTGCCGCGCACCAGTTCGGTGATGACCTCCTCGTGGGTGGGGCCGAGGCAGAAGTCGGTCTCCTTGCGGTCCTTCAGGCGCAGCAGCTCCCTGCCGTACTGCTGCCAGCGGCCGGTCTCCTCCCACAGCTCGGCGGGGACGACCATCGGCATCAGCACCTCGATGGCGCCGGCGCGGTTCATCTCCTCGCGGACGATGGTCTCCATCCGGCGGATCGCCCGCAGCCCGAGGGGGAGATAATCATAAATGCCGGCCGCCACCTTGCGGATCATGCCGGCCCGCATCATCAGCTGCTGGCTGACAACGTCGGCGTCGCCGGGGGTCTCCCTGAGGGTGGGGAGGAGATACTGGCTGTAGCGCATGGAGGACCTCGGAATGTCACGGGATGAACGCCCGCCGGACGGGGGCGGATTCTGAACTTAGCCGATTTCGGGGGGGATTGCAACGGGCGCGGCCGGCAGGCGCACCCGCCCTTCGCTCTATTGCGGCCGGAACTGCAGCAGCGCCCGGGGAAAATACCCCGCCATCTCCGCCAGCAGGTCCTCGACGGCGAAGGGGATCATCTTGCCGAGACAGTCGAGGTTGACCATGGCGTTGACGTTGGCATCCTTCTCGGCGGCAGCCCGCAGACGGTTGGCAAAGCTTTCGTTGACCTCGCCGATATCGGCGTAGACGGCCTCGATCCCGAGCAAGTCCCAGTCGGCATTCAACCCCTGGCGGTGCCGGTAGAGTTGGGCGACCAGGTACATGGAGAGCATCCGGTAGGTGCTTTCCTCGAGTGAGGCGAAGGGGAGATGGAAGCGGACCATCGGTTTGAGGCGCGCCATCACCGGGCAGCCGCTGGTCACCATGACGATGCCGAGCAGCGCGCTCAGCCCTTCCTGGATCGTGGTCGACTTCGAGTAGGCCCGCTCGGCGGTGACGGCAACCACGTCCACCGTCTCGTAGGCGAAATAGTCCTTGAAGGCCGCGACGACGCCGACGAGATTGGCGGCAATCGGGCAGCAGGCGTGTCCGGCGGGATCGAGCGTGCAGACCCTGCAGCGGTTGAAGCCGAGCTCCGCCCAGAACGGCATGACCTCCGGCCGCGCCCCGGCGCAAAAGGCCATGGTTTCCCGATCCAGCTGTACCGGGATCTCCAGCTCCCGGCCGTCGTCGAAACGATAGCGGTAGACGATCTCCAGCGGATCCATCGTTCACTCCTCCTCTGCCATTTTGCGCGCTTCCTCCACCAGCACGTCGGCCAACCGGTCGGCGGGGACCTTGCGCACGATCTCCCCCTTGCGGAAGAGCAGCCCCTCCCCCTTGCCGCCGGCGATGCCGATATCGGCTTCGCGCGCCTCGCCGGGGCCGTTGACCGCGCATCCCATCACTGCGACGGTGAGCTTCTTCGGCAGGTCGTGCAGACGGCGCTCGACCTCCTCGGCGACCGGGATCAGGTCGATCTGACAGCGGCCGCAGGTCGGGCAGGAGACGAATACCGGGCCGCGCTCGCGCAGGTCGAGGCTCTTGAGGATCTCCCAGCCGACCCGAACCTCCTCGACCGGATCGCCGGTCAGCGACACGCGCAGGGTGTCGCCGAGGCCGTCGATGAGCAGGGCGCCGAGCCCGACCGCGCTCTTGACGGTCCCCGCCCAGGTGGTGCCGGCCTCGGTAATGCCGATGTGCAGCGGGTAGTCGACCTGCGCGGCGAGCAGGCGGTAGGCGCCGACGGTGCGGCGCACGTCGGAAGCCTTCAGGCTGACCTTGATCTCGCGATAATTCAACTCTTCGAGAATGCGGATGTGCCCCAGGGCGCTCTCCGCCATCGCCGCGGCGGTGGGATGACCATACTTTTCCAGCAGCTCCTTTTCCAGCGAGCCGGCGTTGACGCCGATGCGGATCGGCACCTGCCGGTCGCGGCAGGCGCGCACCACCTCCTCGACCTTCCAGCGCGCGCCGATGTTGCCGGGGTTGAGGCGCAGGCCGTCGATGCCGCCGTCCAGGACGGCCAGGGCCAGCTGGTAGTCGAAGTGGATGTCGGCGATCAGCGGCACCGGGGAATCGCGGCGGATGGCGCCCAGGGCCACGGCCGCCTCCCGGTCGGGGACGGCACAGCGCACGATCTCGCAGCCGGCGTCGCTCAGGGCCCGGATCTGGGCGAGCGTCGCTGTGACGTCGCGGGTATCGGTGTTGGTCATCGACTGGACCGAGACCGGGGCGCCGCCGCCGATCGCGACGCTGCCGACGTGAAGCTGGCGGGTGATTCGGGACATGGAGCCTCGCAGGCCGCGCAGGCGGCGAAGGATACCGGCGAGTTTACGGAGAGGGCGGCCGGCAAGTCAAGCCGCGCCACCTTGCCAGACGCCGGCTTTCACCGTATAGTTTCGGCGACTTCCTCTCCGGAGCGCAACCATGGTCATTCTCGATTGCCGCGGCCAGCAGTGTCCCCAGCCCGTCGTGCAGGTGCGCCGCCAGATGCAGGCCGCCCCCGATACCCCCCTGCAGGTGCTGGTCGACGATCCGGCCGCCCGCGACAACGTCGGCCGGCTGGCGAGCAGCCGCGGCTACCGGGTCCGGGTCGAACCCCAGGAGAGCGGCTTCCGGCTGGAACTGGCCCCCGGCGAGAAGACGGCCGCGGCCCAGCCTGCGGCGATCGCCGGGCCGACGGTGGTGTTCGTCACCTCCGATCAGATGGGGAGCGGCGACCCGAAGCTCGGCCAGATCCTGATGAAGAACTTCTTCTTTACCCTGGCCGAAAACGACGTGGCCCCCGACCTGCTGCTGTTCGTCAACGCCGGTGCCAGGCTCACCGTCGGCGGCTCGGACGTCATCGAACCGCTGCAACGGCTGGTCGATCTCGGCGCCGACATCGCCACCTGCGGCCTCTGCCTGGAGTTCTTCGGGCTCAAGGACACGCTGGTGGTTGGCCGCGTCACCAACATGCTGGAGATCGCCACCTCTCTGCAGAATGCCGGGCGGATCATCCGGCCGTAGAGGCGGCTGAAAATGGCCCAGCTGCGGTGTTGCCCCTGTCCTCGCCGCGGCAACGTACCAAAACTCACGCCTCGGACTGCAGGCGCCTTGCATCCGGACCTTGTTGAGCCGCCCGAGAATCTGGAGATTTCAATGTCAAGGGAGTAAGCAGTAGTCTGGTGACGCTCGCGGTCTTCAAAACCGTTGGGGGGCGCATCCCGTCCCCGGTGGGTTCGATTCCCATTTACTCCCGCCAGAAATCCCTAAGAACTTATTTATGACCGACCACCACCCCCTGCTCCGCCAGCTCCCCGCCATTGACCGGCTGCTCAACACCCCGCCGCTCAAGGCTATGGCCGACAGCCATGCCCATGCACAGCTGCGTGCCGCGGCACAGGCTGCGGTGGAGGAGTTGCGCCGGCGGCTGCTGGCCGGGGAGAAACCGCTCCCCGACCTTGCCCCCGGCGCGGTGGCCCGGCTGGCCGTCGAATTCTTGCACGCGCTGGAGACCCCGTCCCTGCGCCGGGTGCTGAACCTGACCGGCACCGTGCTGCATACCAACCTCGGTCGGGCGCCGCTGGCGCAAAGTGCCCTGCAGGCGGTCGTCGAGGTGGCCCGCGGCTATTCGACGCTGGAGTACGAGCTCGGGGAAGGGAGGCGCGGGGAGCGCCACGTTCACGTCGAGGAACTGCTCTGCCGTCTGACCGGCGCCGAGGCGGCACTGGCGGTGAACAACAACGCCGGCGCGGTGCTGCTGGCCCTCGCCGCCCTGGCCGGCGGCAAAAGCGCCCTGGTGTCGCGCGGCGAACTGATTGAGATCGGCGGCTCCTTCCGCATCCCCGAGATCATGGCAGCGGGCGGCGTCAGGCTGGTCGAGGTCGGCACCACCAACAAGACCCATCTCGACGACTACCGCCGGGCCATCGGAGACGGCACCGCGCTGATCCTCAAGGTCCACACCAGCAACTACCGGATCCTCGGCTTCACCAGTACCGTGACCGGCGAGGAACTGGCGGCGCTGGGCAGGGAGCGCGGCCTTCCGGTGCTGGAGGACCTCGGCAGCGGCCTGCTGCTCGACCCGGCCGCTCTCGGCCTGCCGCGCGAGCCGACGGTGCGGGAGGCGCTGGCGACCGGGATCGATGCGGTCACCTTCAGCGGCGACAAACTGCTTGGCGGACCGCAGGCCGGGGTGATTGCCGGACGGCAGGAGATCATCGCCAGACTGAAGCACCATCCGCTGGCCCGCGCCCTGCGTCTCGACAAGATGACGCTGGCGGCACTGGAAGCGACGCTGCGTCTCTACCTCGACCCGCAGCGGGCCCTGCGCGAGATTCCGGCCCTGGGGATGCTGGCCATCCCCGCCGAAGAGTTGCTGCGCCGTTGTCGGGAACTGCTGCCGCCGATGCAGGCCGTTGCCGGCGACCGGGCGGATCTGGAGATCATCCCCGCCACGGCCACGGTCGGCGGCGGAGCCATGCCGCTGGCGGAACTCCCCGGCTTCGCCCTTGCCGTCACCCCGCACCGGCTCTCCCTGCAACAGCTGGCCGCGCGCCTGCGCCGGAGCGACCCGCCGGTCGTCGGCCGCACCCAGGACAACCGGCTGCTCCTCGACCCGCGCACCCTGCTCCCCGGCGAGGAACCCCTGCTGACCAAGGCACTCGGAGCCGCCCTGGCCGCCCCGTCGCATGACTGAGCCCCGCTTCCACATCATCGGCACCGCCGGCCACGTCGATCACGGCAAGACCGCGCTGATCGGCCGGCTGACCGGCATCGACACCGACCGCCTGCGCGAGGAGAAGGCGCGCGGCATCTCGATCGACCTCGGTTTTGCCCCGTTAACCCTGCCGGATGGCACTGTGGCCGGGGTGGTCGATGTGCCGGGGCACGAGCGCTTCATCCACAACATGCTGGCCGGCATCGGCGGCATCGACCTGGTGCTGCTGGTGGTCGACGTCACCGAAGGGGTCATGCCGCAGACCCGCGAGCACCTGCAGATCCTCGACCTGCTGAAGATCCCCCGCGGCATCCTGGTCCTGACCAAGTGCGACCTGGCCGAGCCCGACTGGCTCGACATCGTCGAGGAGGAGATTCGCGAGGAGGTGGCCGGCACCTTTCTCGCCCGGGCCCCGGCCTGCCGGGTCTCGGCCGTCACCGGCGCCGGACTCCCCGAGCTGCTCGCCGCCATCCAGACGATCCTGCAGGAGCTGCCGCCGCGCGACGCGGACGGTCCGGCGCGCCTGCCCATCGACCGGCACTTCACCGTCAGCGGCTTCGGTACGGTGGTTACCGGCACCCTGTTGTCGGGACGCCTCCGGGTCGGCGACCCGGTGGAGGTGCTCCCCCCCGGCGAGACGGTTCGGGTGCGCGAGCTGCAGGTGCACGGCCAAAAAGCCGCCGTCGCATATGCCGGGCAGCGGGTCGCGGTCAACCTGGCCGGCTTCGAGCGCTCAGATCTGGCGCGCGGCGCGGTGGTCGCCACCCCCGGCTTCTTCACCCTGACCGCACGGCTGGACGCCCGGCTCACCCTGCTCGCCGATACGCCGCGCCCCGTAAGGTTCCGCGACCCTGTGCACCTCCACCTCGGCACCGCCCGCACCATCGCCCGCGTGGTGCTGCTCGACCGCGACCGCCTGGACGCGGGCGACAGCGCCCTGGTCCAGCTCCAGCTCGACCAGCCGCTGGTCACCCATCGCCAGGACCGCTTCATCGTCCGTTCCTACTCGCCGATGACCACCATCGGCGGCGGTCGGGTCGTTGACCCGGCCCCGGCCCGCCATCGCCGCTTCCGCCCCGAGGTGATGACTGCCCTCGGCGAGCTGGAATCCGGCGAGCAGGCCTTCCTGCTGCAGAAGATCCAGGAACTGGCCTGCGCCCGCGCCAGGGAGCTGGAGACGACCGCCGGCCTGGGGCGCGAGCGGGTGGCGGCCCTCCTTGACACCCTGATGGCTGCCGGGGCGATCCGCCGCCTCGGCGATCAGTGGCTGACCGAAGCCACGGCCCGGCACTGGGAGCGGCTGCTGGTCGATGCCGCCGGCCGCTGCCACGACGAACAGCCGCTCCTCCCGGGGATCCCCCACGCGACCCTGAAGGGGACGCTCCCCGCCCGGGTGTCGCCGAAAGCCTTCGAAGAGCTGCTGGGCTGCCTGGTGGCCGGCGGGGTGCTGGTCCAGCGGGG
>VAUL01000079.1 GCA_005774545.1 Deltaproteobacteria bacterium
CACTTGCGCTGGTGATATTCTTAACTGCTAGACCTAATATCACTCGAAGGCTGCTGTTTGAAAGAAAGCTCCCATACGCAGAGTTTTGTGCTGGACGACCCCAAGTTGGCCGGCGCGCTTTTCGGGCAGCAGAACCGCCATCTTCGCCAGATCGCCCGGCTGACCGGCGTCGACGCCAGCTCCCACGGGGCAACGGCCCGGTTCGAAGGGCCCGCGGCGCAGGTGCGGCACGCCGCCCGCCTCGTCGAGGAGCTCGCCGCCCTGCTGGCCAAGGGGTTCCAGCTGCGCGCCCCCGACATCGAATATGCCGACCGGATCCTGCAGGCCGATCCGGAGGCCCGCCTGACCGACATCTTCCTCGACACGATCGCCGTCACCGCCCGCAGCAAGGTCATCGCGCCGAAGTCGCTGGCCCAGAAATGCTACGTCGATGCGATCCGCGGCAGCGACGCGGTGTTCGGCATCGGCCCCGCCGGCACCGGCAAGACCTACCTCGCCATGGCCATGGCCGTCGCCTTCCTGCAGAAGAAGGAGGTCAGCCGGATCATCCTGGTCCGCCCCGCCGTCGAGGCCGGCGAGAAGCTGGGGTTCCTCCCCGGCGACCTCGCCGAAAAGGTCAATCCCTACCTGCGGCCGCTGTATGACGCCCTGTTCGACCTGATGGATTTCGACCGCGGACAGGCGCTGATCGATCACGGCGTGATCGAAGTGGCGCCGCTCGCCTTCATGCGCGGGCGCACTCTCAACGATGCCTTCGTGATCCTCGACGAAGCGCAGAACACCACCCCGGAACAGATGAAAATGTTCCTGACCCGTCTCGGCTTCGGCAGCCGGGCGGTCATCACCGGCGACGTCACCCAGATCGACCTGCCCGCCGGCAAGGCGTCCGGGCTGGTGCAGGCCATCGATATCCTGGCGAACGTGGAGGGGATCCGTTTCGTTCGTTTTTCCGACCGCGACGTCGTGCGCCACCCGATCGTGCAGGCGATCGTCAAGGCCTACGATGCCGCCGAGGGGCGCCAGCCTCCACACTCACGACCATGACCGAACCGACCGGCGAAGCCGTTTCTCCCGCCAGGCCGCCCCGCCACCGGCAGCTCGTTGCCCTGCTCGGCCTCGACGAGGGGTGGCAGCGCATCACCCTGATGGCGCTGCTGGTGGTGCTGCTGACGCTCTTCATCATCCCCCGGGGGCACTTCCTGGTCCCTTCCTACGATCCGGGCGAGGTGGCCCGGCGCGACGTCAAGTCGCCGCGGGACCTGCTGATCCCCGACGAGGAGCTGACCGCCCAGAAGCGCACCGAGGCCGAGGTGGCCGTCCGCATCCTCTACGACTTCGACCCGAAGACCGGACCGGCCATTGCCGGGCGGACGGCGGAAGTCCTCGATTTCATCCGCAACGAGCACGGTCGGGGGACGCCGGCCGCCGCGCTGCGCACGCAGCTGGAGAACTCCTTCGGCGTCAGACTCGGCGAGGCCGACCTGCGCGCCCTGGCCCAGCTGGCCGCCGCGCCCGGGACCAAGGAGTGGCTGGCCGGGCTGATCGATCGCATCTACCGGGTCAAGGTGGTCAGCAACCTGACCATGCTGGAGCGCGACCGCGCGGCGGGGATCGTCTACCGCAACGTCGAGAACCAGAAGGAGCGCGCCGCCGACCCCGAGGAGACGGTGGCCGGGCCGAACGAGCTGCAGCAGCTGGTGCGCGAGGAGTTCCGCAAGGCCCAGCTGGGGACGGGGCAGACCCGCGCCCTGAGCGCCCTGCTGACCAACCTGCTGCGGCCGAGCATCTCCTACAACCAGAACGAAACCGAGCTGCGCCGGCATAAGGCGCGCGAAGCGGTCCAGCCGGTCCTGATCCAGGTGAAGAAGGGCGAGATCATCGTCCGCGAAGGGGACCGCGTCACCCCCGGCCAGGCCGGCAAGCTTGCCGCCCTGCGCGCCCAGGGGAGCCGGGGGATGCTGATCAGCCGGGTCGTCGGCCTGATGCTGAGCAGCTTCGTCCTGCTGTTCATGATCCATCGCTACGGGCAGCGCAACATCCGCAAGTACCGCCCGCAGAAGCTCGACCTGCTCTTTTTGGCCGGCACCCTGCTGGGGATGGTGGTGATCCTCAAGCTCGGCAGCTTCGTCGCCACCGCGATGGCCAGCGCCTTCCCCTACATCGAGCCGGCCGCCTACTACTACGTGCTGCCGTTCGCCGCCGCGGCGATGGCGGTGCGCATCGTCCTCAACAGCGAGGTGGCGCTGATCTTCAGCGTGGTCTTCGCCATGCTGGTCGGCTTCCTGTTCGGCAACAGCTTCGAGCTCGCGCTCTTCGCGCTGCTGAGCAGCCTGGCCGGCGCCCACTGGGTCCGCCAACTGACCGAGCGGACCTCCATGTTCCGGGCCGGGGGGCGGCTCGCCCTGTTCAATGCCGTGGCCATCCTCGGCGTCCACCTGGTGGGCGGGCAGGAGTTCGATATCGGGCTGCTCTTCGAGCTCGGCTTCGGCCTGTGCGGCGGCCTGATCGCGGCCACCCTGGTCAGCGGCATCATCCCGCTGGTCGAGACGGCCTTCCGCTACACCACCAACCTCAAGCTGGTGGAACTCGCCAACATGAACAACCCGCTGCTGCGCGAACTGATGATCCAGGCGCCCGGCACCTACCACCACTCGATCATCGTCGGCAACCTGGCCGAGGCTGCCGCCGAGACGATCGGCGCCAACCCGCTGCTGGCCCGGGTCGCCGCCTACTACCACGACATCGGCAAGGCGAAGAAGCCGCTCTACTTCATCGAAAACGTCGGCGGCGGCGAGAACAAGCACGACAAGCTGTCGCCGTCGATGAGCGCGCTGATCCTGATGTCGCACCTCAAGGACGGCGTGGAGATGGCGAAGGAGCACCGCCTCGGCGGGATCCTGGTCGACATCATCCACGAGCACCACGGCACCAGCCTGATGAAGTTCTTCTACGACCGGGCCAAGCAGCGCGAGGAGCGCGAGGTCGACGAGCACGACTACCGCTACCCGGGGCCGAAGCCGCAGACCCGCGAAGCGGCCGTGATCATGCTGGCCGACGCGGTGGAGGCGGCCAGCCGGACGCTGACCGATCCGACGCCGGCGCGCATCCAGGGGATGGTGCAGAAGATCATCAACAACATCTTCATCGACGGTCAGCTCGACGAGTGCGAACTGACCCTGAAGGACCTGCACAACATCGCCAAGAGCTTCAACCGGGTGCTCGGCGGCATCTTCCACCAGCGCATCGACTATCCCGAACCGGTCAGCAAGGAGCGGGGCGACAAGGGGGCGAAAAAGAATGGCGAGGATCGCGATCGAAAACCGGCAGAGGAAGGTGAAGCTGCTCAAGCTCCCGCTAAGAAGCGTCGCGCGGAGGATCTTAAGCGCCTCGGGATGTCCTGACGCCCGCCTGTCGGTCCTGGTGACCGACGATCGCGGCATTCAGGAGATCAACCGCGACTGGCTCGGCAAGGACCGCCCCACCAACGTCATCTCCTTCGCCATGCAGGAAGGGGAGGGGGCGGGGGTGCAGGCCGACCTGCTCGGCGATGTGGTGATCTCCGCCGAAACCGCCGCCCGCGATGCCGCCGAGGCCGGCGTCCCCTTCGAGCATGAGCTGTATTTCCTGCTGCTGCACGGGATCCTGCACCTGCTCGGCTACGACCACGAGCGCGGCACGGCCGCCGAGGCGCGCCGCATGGAAGCGCGCGAGCAGGAGCTGTTCGCCCTGATCCGCGAGGAGTACCTGCAGGGGTGACGCCGCCGGAGCGCCCGAGAGGCTTCGTCGGCAGCCTCAACTGCGCCATCGAGGGGGTGCTGTGGGCGGCCAAAACCCAGCGGCACATGCTGGTGCACCTGCTGGCGGCCGTCGCGGTCCTGCTCCTGGCGCTGACGCTCCGGCTGACGCTGCTCGAGTTCGCCCTGCTGGCGCTGGCGATCATCCTGGTGCTCTTTGCCGAGCTGGTGAACACCGCGCTGGAGGTGGTGGTCGACCTGGTGTCGCCGGACTACCACCCGCTGGCCCGCCGGGCCAAGGACGTGGCGGCCGGGGCGGTCCTGGTCGCCAGCATCGGTGCGGTGATCATGGGCTATCTGGCCCTGTCCCGCTTCTTCTCCCCGCCGGAGCTGGCGCAAAGCCCGGCCTTTTTGCGCTCCACCGGCAACCTGGCGCTGGTCGCCGTGGTGCTGGTGGTGCTGCTGGTCGTCCTGCTCAAGGCCCGGGTCGGCCGCGGTGCGCCGCTGCACGGCGGCATGCCGAGCGGGCATGCCGCCGTAGCCTGCTCGATCGCCACCTCGGTCGCGTTCGCCGCGCCGGGGCTGCCGGTCCTGCTGCTGGCCTGGGTGCTGGCGCTGCTGGTGGCGCAGAGCCGGATCCTGCTCGGCGTGCACAGCTATGCCGAGGTGCTGGCCGGCGGCCTGCTCGGCGCGGCCGTGACCCTGTTCGTTCATCTGCTCTTCCGCTAGGCGGAAAGGGCTGCGCTTCCGGGGGGCAATCCCCGGTTGTTTCATGGAGGTGGTACCAGTGGCGGACGAAAGTCCACGGACAAAAGGGGATACGGTCCTCGGCGCGCTGAGCCGCTTTCTCACCGGGCGGCGCCGGGCGCTGACCGAGGAGGAGCTGCAGGAGGCGATCAGCAGCTCCGAAGAGGAGGGGCTGCTCGACGAAACCGAAGGGGACATGCTCCAGGCCATCTTCGAGTTCGGCGACACCATCGTGCGCGAGATCATGGTGGCCCGCCCGGACATGGTCTGCTGCGCCGGCGACGCCCCCCTCGACGAGCTGCTGCACCTGATCCTCGACTCGGGGCACTCGCGCGTCCCGATCTTCGAAGGCTCCGTCGACCGCATCGTCGGCGTGGTCTACGCCAAGGACCTGCTGCGCTACTGGGGCGCCCGCCCCGGCGAACTGTCGCCGGCGGGGGTCATGCGCGCGCCGTTCTTCGTCCCGGAAACCAAGCGGATCGAGGAGCTGCTGGTCGATTTCCGCACCCGCCGCGTGCACATGGCCATCGTCGTCGACGAGTACGGCGGGACCTCGGGGCTGATCACCATCGAGGACCTGCTCGAAGAGATCGTCGGCGACATCCAGGACGAATACGACCTCGAGGAGGAGTGGGCGCGGCCGCAGGCCGACGGCACCCTGCTGCTCGATGCCCGGGCCAACGTCGAGGAGCTCGAGGAGTTCTTCGACCTGGAGATCCCCCGGGAGAAGTTCGACACGGTCGGCGGCCTGGTGGTGCATCTGCTCGGCAGCGTGCCGGCCGCCGGCGAGGCCGTCCGCATCGGCGACGTGCTGCTGCAGGTGCTCGAGGCCGACGCGCGCAAGGTCTGCAGCGTGCTGGCCCGGCGCGAGCCCGAGCCCGAAGCGCCCGAGGGCGAAAGCTGAGCATGCGCCGCTTCCTCCCCGACGCGACCACCCTGGCGGCCGGCGCGGCCGGCGGGCTGCTGGCCCTGGCCTTCCCCCGCCCCGACCTCGACTGGCTGGCGTGGGGCGCCCTGGTGCCGCTGCTGCTGGTCATGCACCGCCGCCCGTTCCGCAGCGGCTTCACCGCCGGGCTGGTGTTCTTCGCGGCGATCCTCTACTGGGTCAACATCGTCATGACCACCTACGGGAAGATGCACCCGCTCTTCTCGGTGATCGCCTGGCTGCTCCTCTCCGCCTACCTCGCCCTGTTCTTCGCCGCCGCCACCTGGACCGCCTGCCGGCTCAAGGAGTCGTGCGGCTACGCCTACAGCCTGACCCTGCCGGTGGTGTGGGTGGCCCTCGAGTTCCTGCGCGAATTCCTGCTGACCGGCTTTCCCTGGGCCTCCATCGGCTACTCCCAGCACGACAGCGCGCGCCTGCTGCAGTCGGCCGATCTGTTCGGGGTCTACGGCCTGGGCTACCTGCTGGTGCTGGTCAACGCGGTTGCCGCCGAATGGCTGCTCGCCCGCCGCCGGCCGCGCGGCCGGCGCCCGCTGGCGGCCGCGGCGGTGGCGGCGGTGCTGCTCGCCGCCGCGTGGGGCTACGGCCAGTGGCGCCTCGGCGGCGACCCGGACCGCCGCGACGACCGCCTGAAGATCGCCGTGGTCCAGGGGAACATCCCGCAGGACGTCAAGTGGCTGCCGGAGTTCCAGCAGGAGACGGTGGCCATCTATCGCGACCTGTCGCTGCGCGCCGCCCGCGAGGCGCAGCCCGGCCTGATCATCTGGCCCGAGGCGGCCACCCCGTTCTTCTACCAGGAGGGCGGCAAGCTCGCCGCCGAGGTGACGAAGCTCCCGCAGGAGGCCGGGGCCGCGCTGCTGTTCGGCAGCCCGGCCTACCGCAAGGAGCCGGGCGGGGTGCGCTATCTCAACAGCGCCTACCTGCTCGATGCGGACGGCCGGGAGAAGGGGCGCAGCGACAAGATCCACCTGGTCCCCTTCGGCGAGTACGTGCCGCTCAAGCGCTTTCTGCCGTTCATCGACAAGATCGTGGTCGGCATCGGCGACTTTTCGCCGGGGACGATCAACCCGCTGCCGCTCGACGGCCACAAGCTCGGGGTGCTGGTCTGCTACGAGGCGATCTTCCCGGAGCTGGCCCGCGAGTGGGTGCGGCAGGGGAGCGGGCTGCTGGTCAACATCACCAACGATGCCTGGTTCGGCAATTCGTCGGCGCCCTGGCAGCACCTGGCGATGGTGCGCTTCCGCGCGGTGGAGAACCGGGTGTGGGTGGCCCGCGCCGCCAACACCGGCATTTCGGCCTTCATCGCCCCGTCCGGCCGGCTTCACGCCGCCACCGGCCTGTTCGTCCCGGCCGCCGCCACCGTCGAGGTCGGCCTCGGCGCCCGCCCCGGTCTCTACGCCCGCATGGGCGACCTGATCCCCGCGCTGTTCGTCGCGATCTCCGTGCTCTGGCTGGTGCAGACGCGGAAGAAGTTGCGGTAGAATCAAAGTTCCGGGCTGCCGCGCCCGGACGATGGTCTTCCCTGTTTCCGTCGAAACCGCGGGGTCCCGCCCCCGCACTCCGTCGAATTCCTTTGTTTGTCTGAATCAAGATCCCGGGCTGCCGCGCCCGGACTGCGGCCAAACTTTTCCACGGCGAAAAGTTTGGATCAAACGCCGTGGT
>VAUL01000080.1 GCA_005774545.1 Deltaproteobacteria bacterium
GTCCCGCCCCCCCCGGCAAAAGCGGTGAAGGGCAAGGCTGCGCCTGGACCTGCCAAGGCCAAACCCTCCCTCAAAAAATCTGTTCCGGTGGCGAAGGCCGAGGAGATCCCCGGACCGCGCCCGTCGCCGGGAACCTTCGTCTGGCCGGTCCGCGGCCAGGTCGTGACCGAATTCGGTACGGCCGAAGGGGCGTCGAGCAAGGGGATCGAAATCGCCGTGCCGCACGGAACACCGGTTACTGCCGCCGCCGCGGGGAAGGTCATCTACAGCGGCAACGGCATCCGCGGCTATGGCAATCTGATCATTCTCGAGCATGCCGACAATTACTTTACGGTGTACGGCTTCAATGCCAGGAACCTGGTGGCGGTCGACAGCTTTGTCGGCCAGGGAGACAAAATTGCCCTGAGCGGCGCCCCGTCAGGGGGGCGAAGTCCTCGACTTCACTTCGAAATCAGGAAGGGCAAGACGGCGGCCAACCCGATTTTTTACTTGCCATGACCAGGTGGCTCCCTTAGACTCGAAAGCTCTGCGGAACGGCGATCGGAGGCCGGAACTCACATGGACGAAATGCTCGACGAAAACGATCGGGTCGAAATCGACGAGGAAGAGATCGAACCGTCCGATCTGGCCCTTGAAAGCGAGGCCGGGGCTGCTGATGATGAGGAGGACGATTTCGAAGCGGATGCCGAGATCGAGGCCGACCTGGATACCGACGAGGGCGATGCCGTTCCTGACAGCAGTCACGAACCGGAGGAGACCGGACGCGATGCCATCAAGCTTTACCTGCGGGATATCCAGAAGACCAGCCTGCTGACGGCCGAGGAAGAACGCGAACTGGCCCGGCGGATCGATCAGGGCGACATGGCCGCCCGCAACCGGATGATCGAGTCGAACCTTCGCCTCGTCGTCAAGATTGCCAAGCGTTATATGAACCGCGGGCTGCCTTTCCTCGACCTGATCGAAGAGGGGAACCTCGGCCTGATCAAGGCGGTCGAGCGTTTCAAACTCAGCAAGGAGTGCCGCTTTTCAACCTACGCAACGTGGTGGATCCGGCAGTCGATCGAACGCGCGCTGGTCAACCAGAGTCGGACCATTCGTCTGCCCGTTCATGTGTCCGATGACATCAACCGCCTGGTCAAGGTGACCCGCAAGCTGGTCCAGGAACACAACCGCGAGCCGCAGGTCAAGGAGGTGGCCGATGAAATGGGCGTCGACGCCGCCTACGTGCGCCGCCTCATGGTGCTGCTCAAGCGCACCTATTCCTTCGAGCATCCGATGGGGGAAAACAGCGACTACAGCCTGATGGACACGATCGAGGACACCAGTTCGGTCAACCCGTCGGAACTGGCCGAGTGGCGCAACAAGTACCGGCCGTTTCGCGAGCTGTTCTCGACTTCGGACAAGGATGACAACGATCCGCTCAATGCCTCTGAACAGCGGATTCTCGACCGGATCAGGGACGCCCTGAGCGATCATGAACTGAGCATCCTGAAGCGCCGCTTCGGATTGGACGACGTCAGCCAGCAGACTCTGGACATCATCGGACAGTCATCCGGGGTGACGCGGGAGCGCATCCGCCAGATCGAATCGAAGGCGCTGCAGAAGATGCAGCAGATCATCAGTGAAGAAGAAGAGAAGGATCGCAGCCATGGATGAGCTCAAGAAGATCATCAGGGATGTCCCTGATTTCCCCAAAAAGGGGATCATCTTCAAGGACATTACGACGCTGCTGTCGGACGGCCGCAGTTTTCATCGCATGGTCGACCTGATCGCGCATCGTTATGTGGGGCAGCATATCGACAAGATCGTCGGTGTCGAAGCGCGCGGTTTCGTCCTCGGTTCGGCGCTCGCCTACAAGCTCGGGGCCGGGATCACCCTGGTGCGCAAGCCCGGGAAACTCCCCTACAAGACCCGCACGGTCAGTTACGACCTGGAATACGGGAGCGATACCCTGGAGATTCATGAGGACGCCTTTGCGCCCGGGGACCGTGTCATCATTGCCGACGACCTTCTGGCCACGGGCGGCACGGTCGCGGCCGTCGTCAAACTGGTCGAGGGGCTCGGCGCCGAGATTGTCGAATGCGCGTTCATGACCGAACTTGAATTCCTTCATGGCCGGGAAAGGCTCCCGGCCGGCAAGGTCTTCAGCCTGCTGAAGTTTTAGCTTTGCCCAACACGCCTCGCTCAGAATATGACATTGCTTCAAAGGCCCCGTAGCTCAGGTGGATAGAGCAACCGCCTCCTAAGCGGTAGGCCGTGCGTTCGAGTCGCGCCGGGGCCGCCATAAAATCAAGCACTTAGACTAAAGTCTGAGTGCTTTTGTTTTTGTTGGGTAGCGTTTTGGGTAGCATTATGCCGTTGAAAATTATTTCCCCTTGATAGTATCCTTGAGCTCGAATCTCTCATTCTTCTGTTAGGGGAATCATGGACAGGGACGACAACCGCGGTCTGATCCGACAACTTCTTCTTCGGCTGCACGTTGATTTTGGTGAACTTGCCCCGGCAATCATCAAAATTATGGCAGAAGAGGTTGGAGGGGCTCGCTTGATTTTCCCAGACATGAAGGCATTATGTAGATCAGACCGAAACTCTCGTATTCGAGCAGATTTCAAAGGGAATAATCACGAAGACCTTGCCATAAAGTATGGGATAAAAAAGAGACAAGTCCGAAGGATTGTTCAGAATGAAACCGCTGACTGACTTTTGACCATCGCATTTTTTAGGTGTCACAATGATTGGTCCAGCGCCGAAATGCCTTGAGTGTAAGCATTTGAGGGATCGCCCAGAAGGGGTGCTCTTCGGGTTTTTCTGTGATGCTTTTCCAGATAGAGAAGGCATCCCCGATGATATTTTTATTGACGGGTTCGATCACACAAAAGCCTATCCAAGCGATCACGGAATAAGATTTGAGCCGAAAAACTAGATAACCAGGCCGCATATATAAATCTGCAGCCTCGGCGGCCCGCAAAACGGGCCGTTTCGTTTTTGTGGAACCAATCAAGGTATGCACCATCGATTCGGCCAGCGACATTAATCTGCAGATGGTTTGCTATGGGACTATTCACCCGGGGCCCCCGCTCTCGGAAGACGGTTTTGACCACCGGTCGCGATCATAGACACGTCTGGGGGCCCGGCCGGCCTCAGATCCGCTGAATCTTTTGGAGGGGGGGATACCGGTGCTCAGACAGCTGATGGGTCGGAAAGGTGAAGCCTGTGGGCCGGCATCCTTCCCGCCCGTTGCTGCGTAACAGTGCAAACTCACCAGGGCTGCAACGATCAGCCCGCCGGACCCACTGGACGTCTCACCAGCTCAGCACCGCCGGCCGCCGCCAGCAGCGCCTCACCTGACAGCCGCCCCGGCCGCGCCGGGGGCCGCCGGTCGGGCTGTCACCTGGCAGCATGGCCAGCGGCAACCAGGGCGGCGACGATCAGCCCGTCGGCCGCCTCACCAGCACCGCGCCGATCAGCATCGCCGGCCGCCGCCGTGCCTTCAGGAGGGCCTTTTCTTTGTGGACACAACTCACCCCATTGACCAGCCCCCCCCAGGCCCCCGCTCTCGGAAAACGGTTTTGACCACCGGTCGCGATCATAGACACGTCTGGGGGGTCGGCCGGCCTCAGATCCGCTGAATCTTTTGGAGGGGGGGATACCGGTGCTCAGACAGCTGATGGGTCGGAAAGGTGAAGCCTGTGGGCCGGCATCCTTCCCGCCCGTTGCTGCGTAACAGTGCAAACTCACCAGGGCTGCAACGATCAGCCCGCCGGACCCACTGGACGTCTCACCAGCTCAGCACCGCCGGCCGCCGCCGGCAGCGCCTCACCTGACAGCCGCCCCGGCCGCGCCGGGGGTCTCTGCCGGGGAGCGATCAGCCGCAGGAGATCAGGACCGCCGGGGACCGCCGGTCGGGCTGTCACCTGGCAGCATGGCCAGCGGCAACCAGGGCGGCGACGATCAGCCCGTCGGCCGCCTCACCAGCACCGCGCCGATCAGCATCGCCGGCCGCCGCCGTGCCTTCAGGAGGGCCTTTTCTTTGTGGACACAACTCACCCCATTGACCAGCCCCCCCCAGGCCCCCGCTCTCGGAAAACGGTTTTGACCACCGGTCGCGATCATAGACACGACCGGGTGGCCAGCCGGCCTCAGATCCGCTGAATCTTTGCCAGGGGGGGGCGGCCATCACCACCGATCCGCCAACACTCCCGAGAATAACCGCACAATTCATTGGCATCTCCAACCGTAAGATATTGATCCGACGCCACCGCCGAACCGATAAACCGCACCTTTTCCAATAATACGCGGTCACCTAACAACACCGACCAGACACCAAAACGCTACCCAGCAGCTACCCAGGAATAATAGCCTGTTTCCGACCTCAACCAAACAGCCTTAAATTACTGAACAATAACGAATAAACAAGCCATTGACCTACCGCTTTGATAGGGGTTACCGACTCAAATCGGCTTTGCTTCGGGTCTGTTTTTCTAATGTATTTACAAACCAGCGAAGCGAGCCGCGACAGGGGACCAACAAACCCAGCACCTACCGCATTCCGATGACAGCCGCGTGTAACCTCACTAAATCCTCTTTATGCGAACAACTTCCCGGAAGAAAATCCAACCTGCCAAACTACGGCGAGCGGCTACACGGCAAAGCCATGGACCCCAGAAAAAGAGGGAGCCGATCAGTGCACTGACCAACTCCCTCTCCTGCTCGCCAAGGAGTTTCACCGGAGGAACGAGACTTCACCAACCTTCGGCCAGGTTGGCTCTCCACGGCTCAGCCCGTCACGAAAAAGCGCGAGAGACTTCATACTAACACCATTGACAAGAAGACCCACACGAACAACCAAGAGGACGGGACTCTGCCGGCAGTCGTCGACCGACTTTCTCCTGGTTGGCTGCTACTTCCTAAGACAACGATGCTACGTGTAAATACCAAGTATTTAGGAAAGCCCATTGGCGGTGATTGCTTTGCCAATTTCTTCTTCAACGATGGCTGTTATCTTTCCGCTCTGGTTGAAGCTTTCAAAAGCGTCCGTAATGAATGGCCTTCCAGGCCAAGTACGTCCAAGAAAGGCCCATCCATTGTGGACATTCCGAGCGTAGATTGCCGAATTGTAAATGATCGCCTCATTATCACCTGCTGTGAAACTTTCACCATTACTATTTTTTGATTCTCCAGGCGATAACCAGGCGAGGCTTCGACGCAAATGTCCAGTTCTTACAGGGACAGGATACAACCATCTGCTAGTCCTACCTAGTTGTTTTTTGTATTTTTTCCCCGTCTTACTGCTTGCACGTTCTTCATACAAATATCCGTTTCCTGATAGCCATTTAAAGGCGTCACGATGAATTCCCTTGGCTATTCTTCTTAAAGCTTTTTGGGATGCTCTTGGCAATTGTAATGACAATCTATCAAGATCTATAATAATACGGTTAAGATCATGTTCAATTTTTATTGATGTAATCATTGTCAATATCTCAATTGTGATGTTTAAATACTGATCATTACCGTCAAATATTTACTAACTAATAATCAATAATTAGCCTTCTTCCATGCTATTGGTTGTTTCGCATGGTTTCTGCAGCAGATAGATGAGCTCCTCAAAGGTTTTTTCCTGAAAACGCGAGAGCTCAAGCGGAAGACAAAAACCTCCCGGGATGGCAGGTGAGATTAAATCGATAAAGTGGCGGACCGTCAGTCGGCGACATGCGGATGCCAACACCTCGTTGTCGATGTGCCGCGCGCCGATCGGCTGGATGAGTATCGCCGCAGCGCGGTCCTTTCTTTGAATCTGTGCCAAGTAGGTTCTGGCCTGTTCTATTTCGGCCGTTTTTTGGGCCTCGAAGGCTAACATCTCTTCTTCCGTTGTCGGAAGTTCCGTGCTATCAACTCTGCCAAAAAGATCTTTCATAAACTTCCTCCTCGTGGTTTGGGTTGTTATTCGTCAACCAATTCGTATTCGTCGCTGTCGTTGCCATCGCCTTCGACAATTAACGGATTGTCTTGGTCGTCAAAGCGCTCTGCCGGTTGCTTGAGTTGAGGCTGTTTAATCAACTCCTTCACTTCAGCGGCGATCTCGTCTCTCTCCCTGGATAAAGCTTTCATCTCATCTTCCAGACTCTTGACCTTCAGCAAAGCCTCCTTAACGTCGCTTTCAGGAAGAAGTGGGTTTTTTTTGCGTGCGTAAAGCGCTTCATAGTACTTTTCACACGCACTTTTCCATTGAACCGAGAGGCTATTGATTTGGTCTTGTACCCCCATGATCTACTCCTTTCTATCTTTGTGATTTCTTCTTGATAGTTTTCATTGCCGCTATCGTTGGGTAAATTGAACTGTTCAGGCCTGGATGGTCATTCCAAAAGACATCTGTCACCACCTTATCTACTGGATCGTTTCGCCATTCTGGCAAGTTGACGCTCGATCGACTCCTCGGGGAATCTCCGCGTTGCATCCCAGAGCGGGATTACTGCGAAACGCTGCCGAGACGCATTTTTTACAATGGCGCATCTGACCAACTTCTTGCCGGCGTTTGCAGTTTTCAGCACGTCGAATGCTGACTGCAGCTCCTCGCCGAGTTCGGCATTGAGATGCCCGAGAAGGAAGTCGCCATCTTCCTCGACACGAAGAATCGACCCTGTTTTGTTGTCTTGTTTGCCCATTTCACATCTCCTTTTTTTAAGTGGTAGAGCATTTATTTTGATGCCCCCTTGCTACCCATGACATAACGATTCAATTACACAGGGTTTTTATTGGGGGCATGGTCCAGAAAACGCGAAAAAC
>VAUL01000016.1 GCA_005774545.1 Deltaproteobacteria bacterium
GGCGGGGGGGGTCATGCCGCGGCCTCGAAGCCGGCCAGGAGGTCGTACAGCTCCGCCACCGACCGGGCCTGGTTGACCTTCTGGCGAAAGACGGCGGCACCGGGGAGGCCGTGCGTGTACCAGCAAAGATGCTTGCGCATGTGGGCCAGGGTGCGTGCCGGTCCGTAGGTGTCCAGGAACAGGTCGAGGTGTCCGCGGGCCACGGTCAGCCGTTCCTCTCCGGTGGGGTGGCAGGCCGGGTTCCCCGCCAACCGGTCGAGGCTCTGCCTTATCAGCCAGGGGTTGCCGTAGCCGCCGCGGGCGACCATGACGGCGTCGCAGCCGGTCCGGGCCAGGACCTCGGTCGCATCCTCCGCCGTAAACAGGTCGCCGCTGGCGATGACCGGAACCGGGACCGCGTGCTTGAGGGCGGCGATGTCGTCCCAGTCGGCGCGGCCGCCGAACATCTGGCTGCGGGTTCGCGGGTGCAGCGTCATGGCATCGATCCCTTCGGCCACCGCCAGGCGGGCGATTTCCAGGAAGTTGCGGCTGGTCGCATCCCAGCCCGAGCGGAGCTTGATCGTCAGGGGCCGGCTTGTCGCCCGGCGGACGGCCGCGATGATGCGCGCGATCTTGCCGGGATCGCGCAGCAGGGCGCTGCCGGCGCCGCTGCCGACGACCTTGCGCACCGGGCAGCCGCAGTTCAGGTCGATCACGTCGGCAGTCTCCTCGACCCGCCGCGCGGCTTCCGCAAGCCGCTGCGGGTCGTCGCCGAACAGCTGCACGCCCAGCGGGCGCTCTTCCGGGACCGTCCGCAGAAGCTCGCCGGTGCCGCTGCCGCCATGGAACAGGCCGTTGGCGCTGACCATTTCGGTGAAGACCAGGGCTGCGCCGAACCGCTTCATCGTCAGGCGATAGGGGAGGTCGCTGATCCCCGCCATGGGCGCCAGGATGACCGGGTTGTCGAGAGCCAGTGAGCTAATTTTCATGAAAGACAAATCTTTTTTGCTTAAATTATAAGCATCGTAGCATGACCGGCAGAGAATGCAAACAGGGAAAATGAACGGCGTCGCAACCTTGCGCCCGGCCCCTGCGTTGTATGCAGTATACGAATTCAGCTTGACAGATGCATGAGAGGCTGTTAAAACGCAATTTGATAAAATACCGCCCGGAGTAATCCCCCTGCGGTCTTGCCCTGATTTTTTGCCTTGATAGATTTGCAAGCCGGCTGTTCAGTCGTTGTTGGGCAGCTTCGCCGGGTGGGCTGCTTGTCCCACCGTTCATTTCATTCCAGTAAAGGAGAGAGCAAATGGCACTGAAGGACACCCTGAAGCAGAAGATTGAGGAGTTCCAGCCCCGTACCCAGAAGCTGGTCAAGGAATTCGGCAAGGTGATCATCGACCAGGTCACCATCGACCAGGCGATCGGCGGCGCCCGCGACATCCGTTGCCTGGTGACCGACATCTCCTATCTTGACCCGCAGGAAGGGATCCGCTTCCGCGGCAAGACCATCCCCGAGACGTTCGAAGCCCTGCCGAAAGCGGCCGGCTCCGACTACCCGACGGTCGAATCGTTCTGGTACTTCCTCCTCACCGGCGACATCCCGACCCAGGCCCAGGTCGACGAAGTCCTCAAGGAGTGGAAGACCCGCCAGCAGGTCCCCCAGTACGTGTTCGACGCGATCCGCGCCCTGCCGCGCGACAGCCACCCGATGGTCATGCTGTCGGTCGGCATCCTCAGCCTGCAGAAGGACTCGAAATTCGCCGGCTTCTACAACTCCGGCAAGTTCAACAAGAAGCTCGCCTGGGAATACGTTTACGAAGATGCCTCCGACATCGTCGCCCGCATCCCCATCATCGCGGCCTTCATCTACAACCTGAAGTACAAGGGCGACAAGCAGATCGCCATCGACCCGAATCTCGACATGGGCGCCAACTTCGCCCACATGATCGGCCAGCCGAAGCCGTATGACGACGTGGCCCGCATGTACTTCATCCTGCACTCCGACCACGAGTCGGGGAACGTCTCGGCCCACACCACCCACCTGGTGCACTCGGCCCTGTCCGACCCGTACTATGCCTACTCGGCCGGCCTCAACGGCCTGGCCGGTCCGCTGCACGGCCTGGCCAACCAGGAGGTGCTCGACTGGACCATCAAGTTCCAGGAGAAGTACTGCAAGGATGTCGAGCCGACCGAAGAACTCATCAAGAAGGCCCTGTGGGACACCCTCAACTCCGGCCAGGTCGTCCCGGGCTACGGTCACGCGGTTCTGCGCAAGACCGACCCGCGCTACATGGCGCAGCGCGAGTTCTGCCTCAAGACCCCGGGGCTGAAGGACGATCCGCTGTTCAAGCTGGTCTCCATGATCTTCCAGGTGGCTCCGGGCGTCCTCATGGAGCACGGCAAGGCGAAGAACCCCTGGCCGAACGTCGATGCGCAGTCCGGCGTCATCCAGTGGTACTACGGCGTCAAGGAGTGGGACTTCTACACCGTGCTGTTCGGTGTCGGCCGTGCCCTCGGCTGCATGGCCAACATCACCTGGGACCGCGGCCTCGGCTACGCCATCGAGCGTCCGAAGTCCGTGACCACCCCGATGCTGGAGAAGTGGGCTGCCGAAGGCGGCCGCCAGCTCTCCTAAGCACCAATCGGCAGCAACAAAAAGGGCGCCCGCAAGGGCGCCCTTTCTTTTTCCTGCCGGTGAATTTAACTCAGCCCTTGTCGCTCATCGCTCAGTACTATTTTTTCGCCGGCCGGCTGGCAAAGATCAGCAGTTTCCGGTCGGTGTAGGCCTCGACTTCGCCAGCGAACGTCTCGATCTGGAAATACTCCTGGACCTTGTCCGGGGCTTCGACGAAGAAACGGTTCAGCTTCATGACGCCGTCGCGGTTGAGCCCGGCCCGTTTGGCCCAGGTCGGGAAGTCGTGGGTTTTGGGGAAGACCGCCGTTTCGTGCAGGATGAACCCGCTGGCCTGGATCATCTCCACCCACTCGTTTGCCGTGTAGGCGCGGATATGGGTCGGGTCGCGCATCTTCTCCATGGCCTGGTACCACTCGGCGATTTCCGGGTCATCGGGAAGCAGCGTGTCGACGATGGCCATTCGTCCGCCGCGGCGCAGGACCCGGTGGAATTCGGAGAGGGCCCGCGGCACGTCGGGGAAGTGATGCGGGGCAATGCGGCAGGTCAGAACGGTGAAGGCTCCGGCCGGGAAGGGGAGGTCCTCGGCGTCGGCTTCCCGGAAGGTGACATTGTCGACGCCGCCTTCCTCGCTGACGAACTCCTGGGCGCGCTTGAGCATGACCATGGTCAGATCGGAGGCGACGACACTGCGTACCAGCGGAGCGAAGCGCAAGGCCGTGTGCCCGCCGCCGCAGGCGACGTCGAGCATGTTGTCGTCCGGCGAGGGCTGCAGCAGACGAACCATCGCCTCGAGGTCGTCACCGGTGGCGAACCCCTTGTCCCGGATATATCCTTCAGCGGCCCTGCCGAACTGCTCGCGGACCTTGTTCTTGAAGTCGCGCATTCAAATACCTCCTGGCTGTCGCACAATTATAGCATCGGTCGCGGAAAAAACCGTCAGGAAATGAACCGCACGGCAAATTTCCGCGGCCCGCACCGGTCCGCGGAACCGGCTGCCGGGGTGCGAATTCGGAACGGGTTTTGCTAGCTAGCTGCTGGTCGTCGCCGCGATGGCCGGGTTGCCGGTTTCTCGCCGGAATCGGCTTCCGGTGCCGGGCGGAAAGCTGTCCATGACCTGCCCGGCCGACAAAATCCTGCCTGCAAGGGGTGAGCTGCACATGGAGCAATTCTCGCAGACGATGCTGCAACTGGGTGCGGAACTCTGGAAGGAGTTCCTGTACATCCTGCCTTTCCTGATGCTCGGCGTGCTGTGCGAGGCGATCATCCGCACCTTCAAGTGGCACGTCAAGATCCGCAAGGCGTTGACCCATTACGGCATTCTCGCGATTCCGGCGGCAACCGCCCTCGGGCTGTTCAGCCCCCTGTGCGCCTGTGCGACCCTGCCGCTGGTCATCTCCCTGCTGGTCGCGGGGCTCCCCCTGGCGCCGGCCATGGCGCTGCTGGTCACCGCGCCGATCATGAGCCCTACGGGGTTCACCATGATTTCCGGGATGCTCGGCGTCTCCTGGGCGACCGCCATCCTGGTCTGCGCCGGCATTCTCGGGCTGGTGGCCGGTTACGTGACCCATTTCCTGCGTCCGTACGGTTTCACCGAGGACGCGATCTTCCGCAAGCAGCTGCCGCCCGGGGATTTTCACGATCCGGATTACCCGGTTGAATCGCTGCGCTGCGAATGCGGCCAGCAGCTCTCCCACAAGGTCGATCGCTGCACCCACAACAAATTCCTGGTGTTCCTCGCCAGGTTTTGGGAAGGGTCTGTGAAGATCGGCAAATTTGCCCTGCTTGGCCTGCTCATCGAGGTCGTCGCGCTGATGTTCATCCCGACGGAATGGATCGCTGCGCTGCTCGAAGGCGACAGCCTCGCTTCCCTGCTGACGCTGTCGCTCTCCACCGCGTTCCTGCATATGCCGCAGGTGACGGCGGCGTCCATGCTCTACGGTTTCTACCTCCCCGATCCCGGGCAGGTCATCCCGCTGGCCAAGGGGGCCGGGGTCATCATGCTGATTGGCGCGCCGGTGACGGCCCTGCCGGTCATGGGGGTGTTCATCACCATGTTCAAGCCGCGGGTGCTGGCCCTTTACCTGGCCATCTGCATCGGCGGGCCGCTGCTCCTGGCGCTGCTCCTGCGCGCCCTGCCCATCAGTCTCTAGGGCTCTTTTCCTCCTCCAGGCGTCCTTCCAGGTAACCGACCAGTTCCTGCACGGCGCGCTCCAGGTCGGGCGGTACGGCGTCCAGTTCGGCGAGGGCGTTGCTCAGCCGGCGGGCGGCGCTCAGCGCCCCCTGGCAGCGGCGTTCTCCACGGCGGTCGGGCTGGTATTCCTGCAGCATCTCGCGATACTGCCTGGCGGCCGTCGGGTGGCTACGGTCCTCCTCGATGACCGTCCGGCGCAGTTCACTGTAGTCGTCCGGGGAAAAGGCCTGCTCCTCCCGGGCCTGCCGGAGCAGGTCGACGGAGCGGAAATCCGGCAGCGGCCGCTCGTCCCTGCGCTCCAGCACGCCGGGTTCCTCGCGTTCGAGGAAGCGGAAGGCGAGCAGCAGCTTGTCGGCGGTCTGTCGGCGGATGCGGATCTCCCTGGTACAGTAGTCTTCGAAGGTTGTGTAACCCCAGTCGTGGAACTGGCCGGTATTGGCAACCCGGGTCAGCGATTCGCCGAGTTCCACCCACGACGATTTGAACTGTTTGGCCGAAATCAGCACCTTGTAGCGTTCCGAGTCGGGCGGCAGCTGCTGCAGCAGCTGCTCGATGTGCTGGCCGCCTTTGGTGGGCGTGGTTTCCATCGCGTCCTCCTCCCCGGCATGGGGGCGGCCATCCTAACACGTTTCGGAGCGGGAGGGGCTGATTTCTGTGTCCTGCGGGGTATGAATTTGCTTGGGAACGGGCTGGTTGCGGGATAAGATGCCCCGTATGAAAGGTCCTGTCGCAGAGAAGAGGCCGCGCTGCCAGGTCGGTCCCGAGACCGTCCGCATGCTGCAGCTGGGCCACCCGTGGGTGATTGCCGACCGCTACACGGCCCGCTGGCCCAAAGCGGCGTGCGGCAGCCTGGCCGATCTGGTCGATGAGGGGGGGCGCCTGTTGGGGACGGCCCTTCTCGATCCCGCTGCCCGTGTCGTCGCCAGGGTTCTGGCCGCCGAACGGATCGAGCTCGACCCCGCCTGGGTTGCGACGCGCCTGGCTGCGGCCGGCCGCTTGCGGAGCTGGCTCGATCTGGGCGACACGACGGCCTGGCGGCTGGTCAACGGCGAGGGCGACGCCCTGCCGGGCTTGACCGTCGACCGCTACGGCGAGGCATTGCTGGTGCAATACTATACGCGGGCCTGGGAGCCGCACCTGGCGGTTATCGCCCGTGCGCTGCAGGCTGTGGGCGGGGTACGGGCCATCTACGGCAAGTTCCGCCCCCAGCAGACCCGCGCGGCGGGGGATGCCGTCAAGGGCCGGCTCCTTGCCGGCACCCCGCTGTCCGCGCCGCTGACCGTTGTCGAACACGGCCTGCGGTATCGCGTCGACCTGACCGGCGACCTGCATACCGGGCTGTTTCTCGACCAGCGCGACAATCGCCGCGCCTTTCGCCGCCGGTGTGCCGGGCAGCAAGTCCTCAACCTCTTTGCCTACACCGGCGCCTTCTCGGTTGCGGCCGCGGCAGGAGGGGCCGGGCGGGTAACGACGGTCGATGCCGCGCCCCGCTATCTGGAAGGCGCCCGCAAGAATTTTCGCCTTAACGGCCTCGATCCGGCCGGACACGAATTTGTCGCCGGGGACTGTTTCGCCGAACTGCAGAAGTTGAACCGGGCCGGCCGCCGCTTCGACGTCGTGTTCATGGATCCGCCCAGTTTCTCGACCACCCGGGAAAGCCGGTTCACCACCAGCGGCGGGACCGCCGAGCTGGTTCAGCTCTCCCTCGGGCTGCTGCCGCCGGGGGGGCTGCTGGTTACCTCCTCCAATCACCAGAAGGTTGATCTGGCCGATTATCTCAAGGAACTCCGGCGCGGTGCGCTGGCTGCCGGGCGGGAGTTGCGGGTCATCGAAACGGCGGGGCAGGGAGGCGACTTCCCTTATCCCGTCACCTTCCCCGAGGGGCGCTACCTCAAGTACGTGGTCAGTGTGGTGGAATAGGGCAGGGCGAAGGGGCTGACAGGGAGCGGCGCGCGTTTTTGGCGTTACGGTTTTTGCAGGGCCGGCAGGAACACATCCCGGTAAAGGAATTCATAGCCGGCCAGCTTTTCGCGCTGCAGGACCGGGTGTCCGACGGGCAGGATCAGGAACGGCCGCGACTGTTCTCCGCCGACGGAGCCGTGCCCGCCGACCTGGTCGTCGAAACAGGCGATCCCCTGCGCGTCGAGGGCCCCGCAGATGACCAGGTCGCCGCAATTCTCCCCGCTGCCGAACCGGCGCAATTCTTCGACGACATCGTCCGGTACGCCGTAAGGACGCAGGAAGGCCAGTTCCTGCTGGTGGTGGCGGCTTCCCGGTGCCGTGCACAACCGCCCGCCGGAGTGGAAGATGCAAACCTCCCCGGGCGTGTCTCCCCTTGCCAGGACGAAGCCGATCCCCTTGTGGCTCTGCAGGAAGCGCAGCAGGAGCGGCTGGGTCGCCTCGACCTCCCGCCAGGTCAGGCGGTGCCTGCTCCCGGTAATGTAGAGGTGCGCCAGGGTGCTGGAATAGGTGATGACCACGCCCCCCTCGGAGTCAATCTTCAATGTCTCCGGGACGAGATCGCGGATCTTCTTCTGGATGTAGTTTTTGGTCGTGCGGTAGAGCCGGTAGCGCCAGCCGCGCTGGCGGGTTTCCAGTTCGTCCTGCAGGTAGCCCAGCTGGATGCGGGTGAAGGCCAGCGGCCCGGCGGAGACGGTGGCCGTCTGGTTTTCACGCAGGAAGGCGCTGACGGCCTCGCCGAGGGTGCAGCCGAAGCGGGCCTGGAACGGATAGCCCGGGGTCTGGCCGTGATCGGAAAGGATCACCAGGGTGTAGTCGGCTGCCGCGACGTGATCGATGGCGCGGATCAGTTCGCCAATCCGCCGGTCGACATAGCGCAGGTTTTTCAGCGCCGGCCGCGAGGTGGGGCCGTAATGGTGGGCCAGTTCGTCGTAGCCGCTGTAGGTGGTGTAGATGCGCGGTACGCCGGTATAGATGTCGGCGAGCACGCCGAAGGTCTGCAGCTCGCGCAGGATCACGTTGCAGATGATGCGGATCAGCGGGAAAAGCCCCTCCATCGGCCGCCAGCGGTTTCTCCGGCGATGCCATGTCTCGTCCGCACGATTGACCCGGTACTCGATCAGGGTGGCGCCGAACAGGCGCAGCGCCCGCCAGGGGTTGAAGAGCAGGAGCAGCAGGATGCGCACCCCGCCGAGGCGGCCGAAGAGCGTCTGCGGGTGGGGGGATGAGGCGGTGAAGACGCTGCGTTCGGCGCCGCCGTCAATGATGTTGGAGTAGGACGAGCCGCCGGCGAGCAGCCCCTCCCGGTCGCGGAAGAGGCGTTCGCGAAACATCTGGACGTGGTCGGGGTCGTTGCAGGAGATGATCCGGCCGGTGCTCTTTTCGAACCAGCGGAAGGCGGGGATCCCTTCGTCGCGGCCGTAGAAGATGACCGCCTGGGCCGCCGGGGTGGTGCTTGGCAACCCCGCCCGGTATTCGATCAGCCGATGTCCCCGGCGCAGGTAACGGTCGAGGTGCGGCATGTAGCCGCGGTCGAGGGCCTGCCGCAGGTGCGGGCAGGCCAGGCCGTCGATCTGGATGCCGACAAAGCCCGGCCGACGCCCGGCGGCCAGGCGCTCCCGTCGCTCTTTGCGAAACGGAAAGAGCTTGACCCCGTAATAGAAGCGGTGGAGCAGGCTCGGCGGCAAACCGGTCTCCCCCCTTGATGCCGGTCGCCAGCTGCGACCGTGCGGTTACTCCTCGATCGTCACCTTTTCGATGACCACCGGTTCGACCGGGACATCCTGGTGCCCGGCCCTGGTGCCGGTGGCGACCCCTTCGATGGCCCAGACGGCGTCCATGCCGTCGATCACCTTGCCGAACACGGCATAGCCGAACTTGTCGGGATTGAGGCCGGCGTTGTCGAGGAACTTGTTCTCGGCGGTGTTGATGAAAAACTGGCTGGTGGCGCTGTCGACGACCATGGTGCGCGCCATGGCGACGGTGCCGATCTTGTTTTTCAGGCCGTTGGTCGCCTCGTTCTTGATCGGGGCGAGGGTCGGTTTCTGCGTCATGTCCGCCGTCATGCCGCCGCCCTGGATCATGAACCCCTTGATGACCCGGTGGAACACGGTGCCTTCATAGTGGCCGGCCTTGGCGTAGGCAATGAAGTTCTCGACCGAGATCGGGGCCTTGGCGCGATCGAGTTCGATCCAGATTTCCCCTTTGCTGGTCTGCATGATGGCGATCGGGTTGCTCATCTCCGTACTCCTTGTTGCGGATTTATCAGATTTAAATAACATGTGCCGCCGGTTCGGGCAAGAAAACAAGGCCGGCCGACAACGACAGAGCCCTCCCGTGCGGGGGAGGGCTCGATCCTTTGCGTGGTACCGAAGGCCGGACTCGAACCGGCACGCCCGGAGGGCATCGGTTTTTGAGACCGACGTGTCTACCATTCCACCACTTCGGCGCAGGGGTTGCATTATAGGGAGAGGCCGGCGGGTGGTCAAGAGGCAACTGCCTGCCCTATCCCTCTTGAGGATTTGCGCAAGATGCGCTAACTTAGACGGAATTCGGGCGACGATCCATAGCCGCCGCCCGGCAGCCACTTATGACAAGGAGATGTTCGATGTCGACTGTCCATGATGAAAAGTCCGGGGCCACCGCGGTTTTTGTCTCCGGGGCGATCATCGGTGCCGCTATTGCCCTGCTGTTCGTCCGCATGCAGAACAAGCGAGCTGCTGATGCGAAACTCTGCCACGATGATTATTATGTCGAAGGCGGCGACATGTTCGTCTGAGCAAGCACCTGCGGCGGGAGTAACCCTTCTGCCGCGTCCGCCCGGCTCGTCCGGGCCCGCCTTGTCCGCTCTCCAGACCCCCTGCTTCGGGCATGCTGCCAGGTTTCCGGCGCGGCGATGACGACGGCTGCGCCTGCCAGCTTTTGTGATTGCATCCGGTTTGGGACCCGTGCTAATAAGTTCTCCTTTGTCGGGGCGTAGCGCAGCCTGGTAGCGCACCTGCCTTGGGAGCAGGGGGCCGGAGGTTCGAATCCTCTCGCCCCGACCAAATGCGCCAGTAGCTCAGTTGGATAGAGCAACGGCCTTCTAAGCCGTCGGTCGGGGGTTCGAATCCTCCTTGGCGCGCCAAAAATCAACGGCTTACGCGAGTAAGCCGTTTTTTTCGTGGTGCATTCGTGGTGCACTTTTTGATCACCACCAAGAGATCATCAGCGCGTCATCCCCTGCCGATCATCCGGATCGTATCCATCCGGCCCTTATCGCCAGGCGTCAATCCGGACTGCACGACCTCGACAACGGTGTCGCCGGCAAATCCCAAGGTCACCACGGCGCCGAATTCGATCTCGGCATGGTCCAGGTGCGTCTCGAATTCGTGGAGCCACTTGCGCCTCTTGAGGTCGGCCAGGTAGAAGTCTCGCACGTCATCGGCCATTGCCGCCGCCGTGATAAAGTCGCAGCGGAACAGCTCCGGCCTCTCCCTCTCCCCATAGTCGGTGATACTGGTGGCGTCCGTCGCGCTGCTCACCTGCCGATATGCGTCGTCACCGTCGGCCTTGGTCCAGTCCCGGTCGTATCGCAGGTTGATGATGTTGACCACGTCCTCGAGCGGAGCTTTCCGGCGTGCGTAAACCTTCCGGCCGCCGTCGACCCTGCAGGCCGCAATGGTCTTTTCCCCGGTGAGCGTGTCCGGCCTGACAATCAGCTTGGCGGCGCCGGCGGAGACGCGGAAATAGCTGCGGGTCTGGAACGCAAGCCGGTGCAACAGCGGCAGCAGCTCGACCTGCTCATTGATCACCCCGTTGAACTTGTACCCGGCAGGGAAAGAGCCATCGACCGACAGGCTGGAGATCCCCGACCACGATGTCAGCAGATCGGCGATGACATCGTCCGGGTCCGTGTTTGGAGCCGTCACATCGGCATGCACCGCCCCACCGATCAACAAATCTGCCGTGGAATTGATGTTGCCACTCAAAGTCGACGCCTGAGCAGTATTCCCAGCTGTTGAGGTGAAAACTACGCTGCGCGAGGCACTCGACAACGTGACGGTTGCCCCAGTTCCACTCCCGCGCACATGGGTGATTAGCGGGATATCCGACCCAGTAGTTGTCCCGGCCCACGTACCAGAACCAGACGAAGATCCAGAGTGCTGAAGCACACCATTGACGTAGACCGCAGATCCCATATCGCCGCCAGCCCAGGAATATGTGTAGCGGTTGGTCTGCTCAATAACCCCAGAAACAGCCGGATAAGTTGGTGCCACAGAGGCCTGGCTGAAGGTTGGCCCGCCGGCTGTTGCAGGGGTATTTGAAGCGGCTTGGTCTCGAGATTCGGTGTACGAATGATTGTGTTCTGGGTTTGAAATCTGCAAAGAGCTTTTTGCCCATTGTCCCACACGCAATTTTATCACCGCCGCCTGCGCCTTGGTGATCGTGACAACCCCCTTGGCGCCATAGGTCGAATACTGGCTGCCGACCTGCCCGGTGTAGCGCGTGCACTGGTCGGTCACATCGACATCGAGATCACCTGCCCTGACCAGAACCTTGTCGATTGAGGTCAAAGCATGGCCGGAAACGACGAACACGAATGGGTCGGTGATTTCTTCGACCAGCACGTCACCGGCACTGTGCGCCGCCGCGGTGGTGCTGTCCTGGGCACGGCTGATCGTCAGCGTCGATCCGCTTACGGCCGTGACCTTGACCACCTCACTGCCGATGCGGAACTTTGTCGTGTTGGCGACAATGCCGTCAGGCCGCGCCACAACGCAGCTTGTCGCCCCGCTGGTGATGTCTGCCTTCAACGTCGTCACCAGTCCAGCCTTTGTCGCCACAGCCGGGACGTTCTTCACCACCCCGTACGGCAGCGGCAGGATTTTCCCCACGTCGTCCTGGTCAGCGTTCGGGTAGTCCGCCGTTGTGATCACCGTCCCGACCAAACTGTGCAGCCGCACCGTCGCATCCTCAAACACCAGGTTGGCGGTCGTCTCGTCGGGCAGGTCGGCCTCGCGCACGTAGCCGCGGAACATTTCCTGCGGCGGCGCCGTCGCAGCGTTCAAACCGGAAAACCACAGGTAAAGGACCGCCGGCGACTTCTCAATGTCGCTGGCCAGCGCCAGCGTCTCGATATTCGTCGCCTCATCAGGGTCGACCACACATCTGAGCGCAATATCCGAGACCCTGATCTCATCCACGGCCCCAGTCACCTGCTCGAGCACCGGCCCCCAGCTTTCCACCCAGGCCTTGGTCGTCACCCCACCATTCCAACCGGCGACGGTGAACACATGGTCGCTCAGATAGTAGTCGACCGCATTGACGGTCAGCTTCAGCATCCAGACCGGGGATATCCCGGTCTTTCTGTTCTTCTCGGCGGCGAAGGCAGACGGGAACGATTTCATGCCGTGACATCCTCGGTCAGTTCGATCTCGACCTGATGGCGGTTGGGGCCGATATTGCTGTGCTCGACCGTCGGGCTGGTCAGGCGCACGGTCCGCGCCACGTCCGCGTGGTCATACCAGGTGAACGTGTGGCGGACGCCGGCCACCGTCGTCTCCACGAACGCCAACAGGTCGGCCAGCACCTCGTCGGTGATCCGGTTGAACGTCAGCCGGTAACGGCCACGCTGCAGGCTGCTCTTGCCGTAGACGTAGACGGCGCCGGCAGAATCGATTTCCAGCACCTGGTGCAGAGACACCGCCGACGCGGCCGGCCGCTGCGGGTCCTGGTTGAACTGGAGCGTCACAAGCCCCTTGACGAACCTGGTCATTAAGCCTCCAGCAGCCGCACGGTCACGGCATAAGCATCGAGAGCCACCTCGCTGGCCGCAATCTCAGGATCGGCAAAGCGCACCGTCCACTCGGTACCAGCTTGGTCAGTGTATGTGAACGGGTAGGCCATGCCCCTGGCAGGTCCTGAGAAAAACGCCCTGAGCGCCGCCAGGTCGCCGGCCGACATCGCCGGCCAGCTCAGCGTGATGATCTTGTCAGCACCAGCAGGATCATAGCCATAGCGCACGCCGCCACCCGTCTCTCCCTCGGCCTGATGCAGGGCCAGAGACCGCGCCGGCCTCTGGGGGTTGCGCGAGAAGATGACCTGCAGGACGTTGGTCAGATAATCGGTCCAGTTGGCCGTTTCAAACAGCGAGAGATAGGCCGGAGTGGATGACGCAATCACCAGCAGCTCATCATCTGGGCTGAACGCACAACCAAGGGAGTTGCCTTGGCTTTCCAACCCGACATCTGCCACCTTGGCCCAACTGCCAGTGTTGTAAACAATCCCCGCCGGCGGTGAGCTGTCGACAACAACCAACAGCGATCCATCGTGGCTGAATGCGCACCCTTCACCTGGCGCGTTTGGAAGATCCACTGGATCGCTGAGCTTTGCCCATGTGCCGGTATCGTAGATCGTTACGTAAGGGCTGCCGACGTGGGTGACCGCCAACATGCCGCCATCCGGGGAGAACGCACACCCATACCCAGCCCCTGCTGGGAGGTTGGCAGGGTTACTCAGTTTCGACCAGTCGCTGGTATCGTAGATCGTTACGTAAGGGCTGCCGTTGTGGGTGACCGCCAGCAGACCACCATCAGGAGAGAACGCACAAGCCCAGCCGATGCCGCCTGGAAGCGTTCCCGGGTTGCTCAGCCTCGACCAGTCGCTGGTATCGTAGATGGCCACGTAAGGTGACGTGTCCATGGCCAACGCCAACAGGCTGCCATCCGGAGAAAAGGCACCCCCAAAACAGATGCCTTCCGGCGCACTGGCCGGGTCGTCAACTTTTGACCAGTCGGCCGTGTTGTAAATTGTGACGTTGACAGCAGCACCACTATGGGCCACAGCCAAAAGACTTCCGTCCGGGGAGAACGCGCAGTCGTATGCACTGCCAAGAGGGAGAGCTGCAGGAGTTGTGAATTTTTGCCAGGTCGTCGTATCGTAAACAACGATGTATGGCTCACCATACAATGCCACGGCAAGCATCTTCCCGTCAGGGCTGAAAGCACAAGCTGTCGCACCCTCTGTCGGTTCATCAATCTCAAAAGCAAACCGCGCCTGTCCCATCACGCCTCCACAATGCTCAGCATGCCATGGCTGCCGATCATCTCAGCATCGCCTCGCGGAACATGGCGTCGAGCTGCTCCGGGGTGATGCCGGCCTGCGCGGCCACAGCCGTCAGCAGCGGATGCAGCCGTTTGAACGTCCCGGCATTCTGGAACTCGATTTGGTCCAGCCTCGGCAACCCGGAGACGATCCCCATCACCGCGTCATAGAGCCCGGCTTCTTCGAGCAGCATCAGCCCTTGCCGGCGAGTGCACTCGGCCGCCTCGCGCCATGCGGCGACTTCTGCCGCCAGCTCCTCTGGCGTTTTCGGCACGGCCGGAAGGATCACCTTGCCGCCAACGATAGCCGGCGCACCGGCCTTTTCCTCAGGCCCGAGCGGCGCGGCCTCTTCCGCCGCCAGGTGGTAGGCAAGCAGATCCTCGGCAGACAGACACTCCGGGTTGCTGTGGCCGGTGATCTTCCGGACCTCGACCGACTCGATGTCGTAAGGGCCGGCCGCGACGGCGGCGTGGTCGGCGGTAAGCTGGTAGACGTTCATGCGGGGCCTCACAGGTTCTCGAAGGTCTGCCGGGTTGTCCCGGCGTTCGCCGTGTTGATTGTCGCCTTGGTTGTCCAGCTCACGCCGTCATCCGACCACTGCAGCAGGTAAGATTTCGCGTGGTAGGCCGTGCTGAACGGGATAAAACCGACCCCGCGCACATCTTTTCTGACGCCGGCGCCGAGATCGACCCACCAGCTCTGCGGGGTCGTTGCCACCCCTGACGTTGCCCACCTGGTTGTCGTGTTGTTGCCGTCGTTGGCTTTGGCCGCGTTGTAGGTCGGATCGGGCGAATTGAAATAGCTTGAGGCCTGCGCCGTCCCGGACAAGCAGAGGTCCGTGCCCGTGGTCGCCCCCTCGTAAAACTGGATGGTGAACAGCGTCTGAAAGTGCGTGTAGGAGCCGAGGTAGGCGACCCACGACGCATCATTCGCCAGTAGCCTCCAGTAACGGTGCCCGGCGGCCGCACGGGGCCGGCCGATCATCAAGGCGCGCAGCAGTCCAAGCATGATCAGGCGTCCTTTGCGCCGGCGTAGAACACCCAGGCCGACTTCGTCCTGTTGTAGCGGACCACCAGCTCAGTCACCTTTCCGGCGGTGGTATTGAGGCTCGGCAGGGCAGAGGTCAGATCAGGCCCGAGTGCTCCCGAGGCGGTGATCCCTTTGCCGCCTCCGGACCCCTGCGTGAATACCATCACGAACGACGCAGACAAGCCAGCAGCTGGCGCGGCAGGCATCGTCAGGGCGCACGTGGTTTGGTCGAGCGTTCCGTGAAACTCTGAGCCGAGCGACAGGTCGATGGTGTATGCCGACCCGAAATTTCCGACCGTGACCACCATCTCCCGGTAGTTGTTGATTGTTCCGCCCGTTGCCGGCAGCGCCCCGGCAACCCGCGAATCATTGCCTTCGCAGAACGTCCCTGCCGCCGTGCCAAATGCCCCGGCTTCGACAGCCCCAGCCGTCCCAGTCTTCAGCGGCAAGCCAGCAGTGCTTCCTACCTTGCCGTCGTTGCTGATCCCGCCGTGGGTATGAGCCGTCGGCGGCCTGGCATCCGACAACCGCGCGTCGTTCCCTTGGCAGATCGTCCCTGCGGTTGTCCCGAACATTGACGCGACTTTTGCCGCCGCTGCCTGGAACACCCTCAGAGGGGACCAGCTACGCAGGCCCGCCTCGGTCCCCGCCTCGGCTTCCGGTTGCGTCGCTGCCGCGTAAGCTGCCCCGCCGACGGCAGAATATCCCGAGCCTGTCCAGCGGTAGATCAGGCCGGTATCCTGGGCGAGATATATCAGGCCGGCCAATCCGGTTGCTGGAAACGCGGCCAGATTGGCATACTCTTTCAGCCCGGGACCCTGTGGCCCAGGACGGCCAACGGTCAGGGCGTTGACCTTCTTGCTGACGACGATTGCCCTTATGTTGGCCATTCGCTCTCTCCGTCCCCGATCACCGCGCGGAAGTAGGCCACCCGATCCGATTCGCCACCCACCGGCCTGACAAGGACATCGGCGAACATCTCGTTGACCTCGACGCCATCAATCGCCGCTGCCGCGATTTCAGCAGCAGTCAGGCTCAAATACAACGTGTCGCCGTCAGGATCAGCCGAGAAATTCTTTTGCGCGTCCAGCGTCCCGATGACAATGGTCGCTGTCGCCAGCAGATCGCTGGTTGGATCACCCTCCACCGCGCGGAACTGGCACAGGGCCTCATATCCGGTCAGGGCGAAGGGCACGGTGCGCTTGCTGTCCTGGTACAGCGTCAGGTACATCCCCCAGCCGGCATTCCGGCTCATCGACTCATCAGGCAATCGTTCGGCCATGCGACCTCCTTATGCGAAGCGCGGCGCCAGCCGCTGCAGTTCAGGCAAAAGTTCCCGCGCCAGCTCGCGCCCGGTCTTCTCCCGGCCGGCCGCCGACACCCCGCTGATATTGATGACCGGCGCAATCGTCACCGAACCACCGCCACCCTTGGCCACCTCGCCCCGCGTCCGCACTTCCTCGCCACGGTGCAGCTGGTAGAGGCCGGTGCGCGGGACGTAGGCGGTGCCGACGGCCCAACTCCCCATGCTGTAGGTGCCCATTGGCGCGTTGATGTCGACAACCCCTGACGGTGAAGGAGAAGCTGCGGTAGCCTGAGATGGGCCTGAAATGGCCCCAGAAACAGCCCCGACCAGACCGCCATTCTTCATCCAGTCGGAATTGACAATATCGTAGATCAACTCGGTCACCGGCTTGAGAGCACCGGCCACGGCATTGATAGCACCTGCAACCCCGTTGACCACCGCCATGATCCCCTCGAAAAAGGCGACGATCCCGGCCTTGTTGTCGGTCATCCACTTGGCCAATCCGGTCAACGCCGACATCACCGTCGGCGCCAGCTTCTCGCCGATCTCGATCATCACCTTGCCGACCGTGTTCTTGAACGTCTCCTCGACCCCATCAAGCGTTACCTTCCACCGCTCGAACGCGGCATCCGTGGCACCGGCTGAGTTGCCGACATCCTTGATCGCCTGGTTGGTCTTGGCGAAGCTGTCGGCAAACAGTGGACCAAGGCCGATCAGCGCCTCCTTGCTCTCAAACAGTTTGCCGAGACCCTGCGGCCCGAACGAACTTTCTGCTGCGGTCTTCACCGCCATTAGTGCCCCGGTCAAACCCTTGTCGCCAATCAGCGCCTGGCCGCTCTCATAACCAAGCGCCTTGAGCGTCTCGGCCATCGTCTTGGTCGGCTTGATGAAGCCGCTCATGATCGCCTCGAACTGCGTGGCCGCCTGCGACGTGCTCCCGGCCGTCTGCGTCAGCTGCGCCAGGACACCGCCCATCTCCTGCGGCATGATCCTGAGCTGCGCCGACATCGAGGCCAGTCCACCGATCACCGGAGCCAGTGCCGCGAACGTCGTCTGTCCGACTTTCTCGATGGTGAACAGCAGATCGGACGCTTCCTTGGCGCTTTTGATCTTGTCGCCAAAGCCAGCCATCATCTTGGTCAGCGCCTCGACCACCGTCTTCTGGTCGATGTGCGCCGCCTTGCCGGCCTTCGATGCCGTGACCAGCATCTCCATCGCCTTGGCAGGTTCTGCCACGCCCGCCGACATGATTTCGTAATAGCCCTTCATCAGCTCCGTGGCGCTGCCAAGTTCGGCCGGCAGCTCCATGATCTGCTTTTTGATCTCGCCGAGAGGCTGCGCCGTCACCTTGGCCATGTCCGTCAGCGCCGACTCGAACTGCTTGAACTCGTTCAGAGCCGACTCCGCGAAGTTCTTGACCATGTACCCGGCGCTGATCGCCGCCGTCACATTCAACCAGTTGTCTTTGAATTTCTGCGCCAGCGTGGTGCGCTTGCCGTACTGTTCCTCATCGATGCGCGTCATCTCGTCGCCGAGATTCTTGTGCGCGCGCTTCAACTCGTCGGCCGTGGCAAACCCGCTGCTCTTGATCCGCGCATAAGCGTCCTGCGCGGCTTTACGCTGGTTGTCGAAGGCGATGGTCGACTTCGTCCCGAGCTGCTGAAACTCGCGCTCAAGGATACTGGCCGCCTGACCACCGGTGCGCGCCAACTCTCTCAGCGCCGTTTCGGCATCACGCGTGTCACCCTTGATGATCAGCCTGACATCCTTCGCCACGGCGGTTCTCCCTTAGCAGGTTCTCGACCACGGCCAAAAGCCGCAGGTCATCAAGGTCCACATCCGTCAGCCGGCAAACCGTCCCGGCATCTACCAGCCCATCGAGGCCAACCAGCAAGTCCCTGATCCCCAGGATGCGCGCCGATTCCTGAAGCATCGGCACTACCGGGCATTCGCCCGTCTCGCACTCCGGAACCACACCGTCGATTTCCCGCGCCTCGGCGCAGGCTTCGCAGCTCACCCCCGGGAAGTCCAGCTTCGACCGGAGGTGAGCCGTCAGTTTTTTTCGACGGCCTCCAGATCACTGCGCTGCATCTCCTCCAGGTCAATGCACACCCGCGCCACGAACGACGCAAAGCCGGTCCACTTGCTCGCCAGCAGTTCGATATTTTCCGGCGTGCATGGGAACGGCTGGCCGTCCATCTCCAGGCCGGTGTAATCGACCACAGCCGCCTGGCACAGCAGTACGTCGGATTTCAGGCCATCGAACGTCTCCACCTTCTGCCGGCTCTTCGGATCTAACTCGACCACCGTCGCCGCCTTCGCCAGACGCTGCAGCTCGTCGCGGGGGATGTAGCGCAGTTTCAACCGCACGTCCGGCGTGAACTGCACCCACACCTCAAGCCGGTCTTTTTTCAGTGCCGAAATATCCATTGCAATTCTCCTCGTCGAAAAATGGGGGGCCGCGCGCCGGCCCCATTCCATGGCGTTGTCCTTAGATCGGGTCGGCGGCCAGCTGGTTCGTCCCGGAGATCCGGAACGGCTTGGTCACACCGGTCATCCCGGTCGGCGCCGCGCTGGCCGTGTGGCAGACGAACTCGACCGGCTCCTTGATGATCCCGGCCTCGTCCACCACGTCCACGCTCTTCATCTGCAAGTGCGGGAACTCCAGCTTGAACAGGCGCGGGATGGCGCCCTCGATGATTCCGCCGGTAAAGGTGATGTCGCACTTCTTGCGG
The DNA here is from genome assembly GCA_005774545.1 of Deltaproteobacteria bacterium. Lineage (GTDB taxonomy): Bacteria > Desulfobacterota > Desulfuromonadia > Desulfuromonadales > BM103 > VAUL01. Next base: position 18,924 of record VAUL01000016.1, read on the forward strand.
GCATCGCTCCCAAGATCGGTCAGGCGCGTCTTGCTGGTGTGCGTCGGGAAGCCGAGCTTCAGCGTGATCTCCGGCATGCCGTCGTTCGTCGGCTCGTCGATGATGTCGCGCGGCGTCGTCCCGCCCGTGGTCAGCGCGCCCGAGTAGACGCCGGTCAGCTTGCGCTTGGCCGTCAGCTCGAAGCTGTTCGGGTAGATCGCATCGGACGCCTGCAGCGCCGCGCCCGACTGGCTGTTCATCCTGAACACCGACTGCGCGAAGTGAATGCGGTTGCGCGTCTCGCGGATTGTCACGTTGTTGAACGTGCTGGCGGTGTTCGTCCCGTCGTAGGCCGCGTGGTCGCCGATGCACTCGGCAATCAGCTGCAGCGGCTTGCCGCGCTCTCCTTTGATGGTGATCCCGGCAATTTTCACGCTGCGGATCTCCTCGACGTAGTTCTTCCAGTGGCGCACCAGCGTGCCGAACAGCCCGTCGGTGTCCGTGTCCAGGTCGTAGACGTAGTCGTAGGACGCCGCACCGGCCGCGTGCAGCGCCCGCGCCGTGCCGATGCTGCCCATGAACAGCGCGAGCAGCAGGTCGCAGCCGTCATAGCGCAGGTAGCCGGGCAGATCGCCCTCGATCTTCACCGGCCCGGGCGTGCCGTCCGCGGAGAAGAACAGACCCTGGCTGTCATCGATATCCAGCTGCGCATCGCCGGCCCTGATCCCGGTCGGCAGCAGCAGCAACCCGTCATTTGCCCCGGCCGCCACCGGCGTGCCCCAGGTGGTGGCCTTTTTCAAGGCATACTTCATCTCGACCCCAGCAACTCCGCCCATGACTTACCTCCTCGTTTTCTTGCCGGACGGCGCCGGCTGGTGAATGGTTTCCCCTGCATCCCCGCCCAAAGACGCCGCCTCGGCCGATTTCAGCGGCCTGTTTTCGACCACCTCGAACAGCTCGTCGGCCATCTCATGCGGATGGATGCGATACTCCTGGTCCTTGACAATTGGCCCGTGCACCGGATGCGTTCCGGCGGTGATCTTGGCGCGGACGGTGATCCTGTCCATGTCAGACCCCCGTCTTGGCCAGGGCCGCCTCGATCGCCCGGTTGATCATCTGCGCCGACACATCGACGCCGACGGTGATCGCCTTGGCTTTCAGGTCGGCCTCGATCATGTCGAACGCCGCCTTGCGCTTGGCGTCGCCGTCCTTGTCGCCGTGGGTTTTGGCCACGGCCGTCACGGCGCCGACCGCCGCCTGCGCCAGGATCGGCCCCATGGCCGTGAAGAACGACGCCACGAACGGCACCAGGAACTTGCCAGCCGACGAAAAGAACGCTTTGCACCACTGGGCGAAACTCATGACTGTCTCCTCCATCGTTTGAGCCAGCGCAGCAGGACGACATCCCAATCGACCCGCCAGGTCTTGCGGATCACGATCACGCCCGATCCGCCGTGAAAGTCAGGACCAGGGCGGTGGCCGCCACGCCAACCTGGACGATCAGATCTTTCTGCTCCTCGCTCAGGTTCACCCCGAAGAGGGTTGCCAGCGCGATCAGCCCCAGCCATGTCGACCGCTCCAGCAACCGCTTCACAATCCACGCCTTCATGCCGCCTCCTGTGTGCGCGCATATCCCTCGATGCCGGCGGCCAGCGCCCTGACGATGGCGATCTGGTTGTCACGCAGCCACTGCGCCTCCTCGGCATGCGTCACGAACCCCAGCTCCACCAGCACTGCCGGGCCGACCGTCCCGGTCAGCACCCGGAACCGGCTCTCCTTGTCACTGTCGCCGTCGGCCAGGTCGCGCCGGATCAGCCGCTGCGGGAACGCTGCGGCGAACGCCTCGACAAGCGATTCTGCGGCCACATCCGAGCGGGTCTGTCCCGGCGAGGTCCAGATTTCAAACCCACGCGCCAGCTCGTTGCTCGCCGCGTTGCAGTGGATCGACAGGAACAGGGCCGGCCGCCAGCTGCGCTCCATCTTGCACCGCTCCTCGAGGTCGGCGGCCTTGCTCAGCCCCAGCGCGTGATCCGACGACCGGGTCAGGTGCGCCTCATGGCCGAGCGTCTGCAGATAGGTCATCAGGTAGCGGCCGACCGCCAGCACATAGTCCGCCTCGCGCAGCCCGTTGCTGCAGGCCCCCGGGTCGAACCCGCCATGCCCTGGATCGATGAGGATGTTCATTTTGCCGCCACCTCGACAAGTTTGGTGATGACCCCGCCAATGGCCGCCACCGCGCCGCCGAAGATAACCCACCAGGCACGGCTGGCCGTGCTCCCAGGGGCTTCCTCAATCTTGCGGACCCGCGAATACAGCCCGTTGATCGAGGTTTCATGACGGTGCAGCGTATCGGCCATCGCCTTGATCCGCTCGTCCTGCCGCGCGACGTTTTCCAGAAGGCCGATCATCCGCTGCTGGCTCTCGCGAACCTCGCTGAACGACTCCACCATCTCGCGGCGGATCTGGATGATGTTCGGCGCCTGCTCACACGGCTGCGTCATCAATCCTCCTCGCCATAGCCAGTCACGAAAAAAATGGTCGCCTTCACCTGCACGTGCCCGAGAAGACCCTCCTCTCCGGCCTCCTCGACCTCGACCGTGCTCGACGTGTTGCCGCTGTAACCCTCTGTCAGCCCGCCAAAATACTGATCGGCCTTGAGCGCCTTGAGGATGTCCTGCCGCAAATTCTCGGCCGCCTCGCCGCGCTCGTCGGTGTCGATATAGCCCTCGATCTCGATCGGCAGCAGATGGTTTTCTTCCCCCTGGCTCGGCGCCGGATCCCCATCCAGCGAGTCAGTCACATCCCCGGGCCAGAGGATCAGCGCCGGCTTGTCCGGCGGCGAAAGCTGGAACTCGCGCCGCAGGTGGACGTGGTAGCCGGCGTCGGTGTGGTAGCCGGCAGACTGCTTGATCCCCTGCAGCGCCGTCTCCACCGCTTCGATGATGTCGGACAGTCGGCTCATCGCTTCACCAGACCCACCTGCGCAAAGCCGCTGTTGCGCGGCACGAAATCCCCATAGGCCTTGTACTCGACATCGCCGATCTCGAAGCTGTGCAGCCGCGTCACGTCAGCCAGGTCCGATTCCTTGCAGGTGATCGACGGCAGAATCACAATCTGCCCGCCGGTCCCCACAAACTCCGTCCGCCGCTTCCAGATCCCCCGGATCGTCTTCACCGGCACGCCGTCGAGACGCACCAGCACCGGCAGCGCGTCAAAGGCGTCGAGGAAAGCGTCGAGGTCGGTGTCGGCGAAAATCATCAGGCGCCGCCCTCTTCGTACCAGAACAGCTCGTAGCCAACCGTGACCGTCGCTCCCGGGTTGGTGAGGTTCGACATCGTCACCAGGTAATTTTTGCCGGGACACAGCACCCACTCTTCCGCAGACTGTGCAGACCCTCCCAACTTTCCGGCCAGCGAATTACCAGGGATAACCGTCATGTCGAGCGACACCGGCGCAGAACCGGCTACCGCAGTGATGTCGGTATGCCCCTTGACCGTCAGCTTCGACGCCGCTGGCGAGCCGACTCGCTTGCGGTTGACCGGGGTGATTCCGCTGCCACCGGTGAAGGTGTAGTCCTCGAGCAAGCCGATGACAACCGGACCGCCAGTGGCCGCAAACGCGGCTGGCTTGAAATGGCAGTACACCGCGTCGGTACCGCCGGCCAGGTTGGTGTTGGCCACAGCGTTGACGATTCCGGAGCCAGCTCCTTCGTCCTCGCAGATGACCAGAGCCGAGGCTTCGGCGTGCGCGTTGACGGCGGCCTTGACCTCGGCGGCGGTGCTGGTGATGGTACCGCTGCCGTCGGTGGCCAGGCTCACCGTGATCGTCTCGACGAACACCGAGACCGCAAGCTCCGCGTCGTTCGCTCCTGGGTCGACGTGCACGACGTTGATCAAGTTGCCAGCGCTGCCAGCCTTTACCGCCGTGTAGGTCAGGTCGGCCGTGGCGTTGGTCATGTTGATGGTCACCGCCGCCGCCACGTTGCCAGGAACGGTGATTTGCAGCGCGCCGACCTTGGTCGAGGCGATATCCATCTTGTTGGCGACCGTGAAGGCGATGCCGTCATGGATGAAAGCATGATCGGTGGTGATCACCGCCTCGGCGCCGGTCACGCGCTCCTTGGCGCCCAGGACACTGGCTTCGATGGCACTCATGGATTACTCCTTGACCGCCCAGCCGAGCCGGATATGCTGCTCGACCTGCGATTGATGAATGGCGATTTCGGCGCCGTCCTTGGTCACCGCAACGAAAGCCGCTTCCGGCTCCGCTTGCGGCTGCTGCGTCTGTTTCGCGTCTTTTTTCGGTGGCATGGCGCAATCCTCGGTGATGGTTGAACGCTCAAGGGAGCCGCCGAGTCTCCTCGGCGGCTCGATCAGCGTTCACCTAGTTGCCGAGCAGCAGCGCGGTGTGTTGCGGTGCGGCGTTCTTCACGCCCCAGGCGATGCCGACTTCGTACTGGTTGGCGTGGTAGCCCTTGTACTGGGCGAAGCGGAACGGCAGGCCGGTGATCGGATCCTGCACGATCAGCTCGTCGGTGGCTGCGTCGCCACCTTCCGGCTGGGCCGGGAGACGTGCCAACAGGTGGATGGCGGTGCGGCTAAAGCACATGTTGCGCTCGCAGACGCCGACGATGGCGATGGCCTCGTTGCCGGACAGCGCCTTCTTGAGGCCCGGCGCGCCGATCACGATGCTGGTGCCGTTGTCGACGCCGGTGGTCACCACGTACTTGGTGGCGGTGTCGGTGCCGATGGTGATCACGTCGCCGGCCAGGATGGTGCCGGTGCCGGTCTTGATGGTCAGGGTGGTCGCACCCTTGGCGTGCGCGCCGTTGATGGCGTAGGTGCCGGTATTGTTGCCGACCGCCGTGGTGGTCACGATCTGCCCGGACTCGCGCAGGGCCATGCCGAACATGTTGACCAGCTGGCCATTCTCGACGTTCCCCTGCGTGGCCGTCGGGCCGATCAGGGTGCGCACCGCCGCGCCGGCCGTGGTGCCGAGCACCAGGGAGACATCGGCCATCGGCGCGCCGTTGTCGACCAGGATCTTGCGGACCTGGGCGGCCTCGCCAAAGTTGGTGCCGAACAGCGCCGCCGGGGTGGTGGCGTGCGCGGCATAGGCGCGGGAGGTCAGCGCGTGCAGCGCGGCCAGATCAGCCTCGATCTCGTTGCGCAGGGTGCGCAGCGCCTGGGCGATCTTGTTGTTCTGGATGGCGGCCTTGCTGCGGCCGAGCTTGGCCACGTCGTCGCCGGACCAGTAGAACGGCACGCTGCGCGACTTGGTCAGCTTCATGGTGCCGGCGGCGGTGGTCTCGTCGACGAACGCGGGCGGCGTGGCGGCCGGGGTGATGTTGCGGGCGGTGCCGACGGCGGTGACATCGTAGGTGATGTCCTGGTTGAGAGCGGCCTGCTCAGCAGCGCCGTTGATGTAAACGGCATCGATGAGTCCGGCAGGCTCGTTGCTCACGTTGTCGACGGTTTCGTAGATGAACTCGGCGAGTCCGGTCAAGGTGTTGGCCATGGCTTTCGATCTCCTTTAAGGATGGATGGGTGAATGGTCAGTCGATCAGTTTGCCGCCGGCGGCGAAGAACGCCCGGCGCGCCTGCTGATCCAGCGCATTGAACTCTTTGCGCTTCATGGTCTTGGCCGCACCGTCACCGGCATCGACCGCATCAACGGCCTGCGGTGCATCCGCGTCGGCAGCGGCAGAGGCCGTGGTGCGCGCTTCTTTTTCGGCGGCGACAATCGCCAACGCCGCGTCGGCCCCGGTGCTCTTGCCGTCGAAGGCCAGCTGCTCGATCAGCGCTTCGTGGCCGGGGATGCTCTGCGCACGGACATCGGCGATGCGCTGCCGCTCGCTTTCGGCGCCTTCGGTGCGGGCAGTGGCCACGGCCTCCGCCATTCCTGCCTGCGCCTCGGCGACGATCGCCTCCACCAACTCAGGGTGGTCAGCTTTCAGTTTTTCGAGGTTCATGGTTTTTTTCTCCTTGGTAGGCGTGGCGACACCGGCCCGCCGGCTGGTTGGTTGTGCGGCGCGCGACAGGTCGAGCACCTGGTTGATGGTTTCGGCCAGGGTGGCAACACCGTCCACCAGGCCAGCCTCTACAGCCTTGCGGCCAAGGAACACGCGGCCCTCGGCCATCTCGGAAAGAACCGCGTCAACGCTTTTGCCACGGTTTCCGGCCACGGCGTCGACAAACAGTTCATAGATCTGATCGAGGTCGGCCTGGATCATCGCCCGGCCTTCTTCGGAAAGCGGTTGATATTGCGAGATGGCGCGCTTGTATTTGCCGGCGGTGATCTCCGTCGTCTTGACGCCGTGCTTCTCTTCCCAGCCGCTGATGTCCTGATGGGCCGCCACCACGCCGATCGAGCCGACATCAGTGGTCAAATCGGCGATGTTGATGCCGTCCGCCGCCGAGCCGATCCAGTAGGCAGCGCTGCACATCATCCCATCGGCGCAGGCCAGCACCGGCTTGGTCCCGCGATAGCCGGCGATCATGTCGGCCAGTTGCTTGGTTCCGTCCACCGTTCCGCCAGGGGAATCGATGTGCAGGACAATCCCCTTGATGGCCGGATCATTCACCGCCTGCTCGAAATCCTTGGCGATCATCTCGGTGGAGACGCCGCCGCTGATCTCGGTGAACAGGTTCATGCGCTTGCCGATCACGCCGATCATCGGGATCACCGCGACCTGGTCGAGCACGTAAGAGCCGTTGCGGCTGTTGTCCAGCTTCTTGCCGGTGGCCGCTTCGACCTTGGCGATGTCGATCTTCTCGCCGCGCAGGTGCGTGGCATAGATCCTCTGGATTTCTTCAAGCATCGCCGGGCGGATCGCCCACGGCCCGTTGACAATATCGATCAGTCTCATGCCGCTCCCTCCAAATCGCTGTCGCTGCCGTCCGCATCGTCGGCATCAGGCTCGACGGCCGCCACCTGCTCCAGCGTGGTGATGGTGATGCCGTTCTCGCGCAGGACGGCTCGCTCTTTCAGCACTTGCGGCAGCTTGTCTTCCCACGGCGTGCCGGTGAACTTGCGCGACTCTTCGTCCAGCGTCGAGATGGTCAGCTCGATGCGCCGGGCCGCCGCGTTGATCTCCTTGAGCGGGTCAATCTGCGCCTTCGCGTCGCCGATCCATACCGACGACAGCCACGCCTTGCGCACCAGCGGATCGGCAAAGAAGCCGGGAGCCTTCAGTCGTCCGTTGGCGACCGCCTCGGTAATCACCGCCTCATAGACCGGTTGGCACAGCGACACCTCCAGCCAGTGCCGGCGGCGGCGGAAATAGTCCCATGCCTCCTCGAGCGCCGCGCGTGCCGCCGAGTAGCTTGCGGTGAAATGCTTGATCAGCAGCTCAAATGGGATTTCCAGCGCCACGCCGATCTGCCGCAGGACCGCCTGGATGAACGGGTCGAAAGCCGTGTTCGGCCGGTTCGGGTTGAACGACTCGACCTTGGCGTCAGGCGTCAGGCCGATGATTGAACCGTGCCCCAGCTCCATGCCAGTGGTATCGTACGGGTCGGTGTTCTCGGCCGGGTCGCCGAGGCTGGCGTCGCCGCTTTCGGTGGTGACGAACACCGTCATCATCCCCGAGACCACCGCGGCCATCACCTCGGCGTCGGTGTAGCGCCCGAGCTGCTTGATCAGCTCGATCACGGGGGCCAGATACGGGACGCCCCGGGTCTGCCCAGGGCGGCGCTTGTCCATCAGGTGCAGCACCTGCGGATTGCCGAAACGGTCGAAGGCCGGCAGCGCCGTCCAGGTCGGTTTCTGCTTGGTCAGCCAGCGCAGCCGCGCCCCAGGGTGAACGTTGGCGACGTGGTACTTCATCGGTGCGCCGATGGTATCCTTCTCGACACCGCAGATCAGCGTGGCCGTATCGGCAGCGCCGTCAGGGTTGCAGATACGCGCCGCTTCAATCAGTTGCAGCTTGAGCTTGTACGGCGACCCGGGGCGCGCCAGGCGCGGCATATTGACGAACACGTCGCCATCTTCCAGCGCCTTGAGGAAGGCCAGCCCCTGCAACAGCGAAAACGGCAGGCCGCGCTCGGCATCGATCTCGCGCGTCTCGGTCGCCAGTCGGAACTCGCGCTCGGCCGCGCGCTCCCAGTCTTGCGCCTGCTTCTCGCTAATCTTGAGCACAGCGCGGTCGATCTGCGCCTTGACCTTTAGGCCGGTGCCGACCACCTTGGTCACGTTGGTGTTGACCGCGCCGACGGCCAGAGGAGAGTTGCGCAGCAGGTGCTGGGAATCTTCGCGGAGAGTTTTCAGGTCGGGGATGATGGCGCCGTCGGCGTCAGTCTCGGCACGGCTGCCGCGCTGGTTGGCGCGGCGGGTCTTGTCGGCCGAGGAGTAGCCGCCGGAAATCGCCATGCGCAGCCGCGAACGGAAACGCTCGGCGCCGGCGGTCGGGTTGAAGAAGTTGACCACCTGGTCAACGACAGTGACCGGGACGGCGACTTCCTTGCCGGCGATGGTGACGGTCTTGGCAAGACTCATCGCGGGATCACCTCTTTAACCGACAGCACGCCGGAACCGGCCGCCGCACGGGTCAACCGCTGCACGCGACCCTCCCACAGCCGGATGCCGGACTGGATCATCTCCAGATCGGCGCGGCGCATCCATTCGCCGTCGATGCGCACTTCCTGACCGGCCAGCACCTTCGCCTCGGCATCGAGGTAAATGGCGAGACGGGCTTCTGCTTGGACAAGGGTAATTCCGGCCATGATCACTCCCGTGATAATGGCCGTATTTTCGGAGGGATTATGAGAAGAGTCTAGGAGGCTGTGCTAGGCTGTGAGAGGCTGTGCAACTATATTTTGCTGTTTTGATTGTAATTCACCACAGGATATTGTGTCAGTCATCGTTGACGGTCAGGCGGATCGACCTGACGTATGCGCGCAGCTCGCTGGCCAGGATGCGCAGGCCGTGCGACTCCCGTCCGTTCTCTCCGTACACCGGGATGCGCCCCTCGTCGATGCGCCGACGGACGGTGCTCTCCGAGACCTGCAGCACAGCCGCTGCGTCCCTGATGGTGACCAGAACCGTCTCTTCGAGGATTTCCCGCTTGTAGGCATCGATCTCCTGTCGCGTGATCCGGATTCTAGTCGTCAAGACGCACCCCCTTGCTTTGAGTGAAGCGCTTTTTCTTCTCCCTGGCGACGGTCTTCTCTGTCGCCAACGCCGCCTGCTCCTTCAGCTCCGCCACCCGCGCCCGCAGATCCACCCGCAGACTCAATAGCGCAGCCAGTGCATAGACCCGGCAGTCGATCGCCTCGTTGCGCGCCCCTTTTTTCACCGGCTCCCACAGGCTCACCTCGCGCCCACCCACCTTGCGCGTCACCAGATGCTCAGACTGCAGCATCTCGAACCACTTGGCCGCGTAGCTCTGCGGCACATGGCAATAACCTGCCCCTGGAGCCGTCAGCCCGAAATAGCCGAACATCAGGCTTTTCAGCCGCTGCGTCCCGAGCAGGAACTGCCGCACCTTCGCGCCGCCGACCTTCACCTGGTTCGGCCCGCGCACCTCCGCCGCCTTCGCGTCGACCGCCCCCTTGCAGGCGAACACCCCGCGCCCGAGCCGTGGCCCAGTGAAGCGCACCACCATGTGCGTGCGGAAGCCATCATCGACAAACGCCCGCGCGATCGACAGCTCCTCGCCAGATTCGTGCCGGTACGTCTTCATCAGGAAGGCATCGAGCTGCGCCCACACCTCGGGAAGACTGGTATCGCCGTACAGCACCGCGTACTCCATCCCCCACGACTCCGCGCCAACCCCCCAGGCCACCACCTCGATCTCCAGTCGGTCGCCCTGCACGTCCACCCCGGCGGTCAGCACCCCAGCCGCCATCGGCACCACCGGCGCGTAACTCTCCCGCCGCTCGATCAGCCCTGCCAGCTCTGGCGCCTCGGCATCGTCAGCCTCATAATCAACCGCCTCATAGCCATTCGCCCACGCGATCCGCGCCGACATATCCGCCTGATCCTGCGCCCGCAGCCACGCCGCCCCGATCTCTGCCATCGGCACGTCCAGGCACTCCCAGGCGCGATGGTGGAAGCCGACCTTCGCCGGCCGCGACACGTCCGCACCCTGCACGCACACCCACCGTCCGGCGCGGGTCGCCGACTCGCGGTCCATGTCATCCCACTCCACGCCGCATCCGGAGCAGGCGTAGCCGCAGCCGTCGCGCTCCACCTGCTCCGCCGTCGCCCCCTCGGGAATGACCAGGTGCTCCGCATCCATCCGGATCTCCGCACCACACTCCGGGCAGACCACGCGGAACTCCCACACCTGGTGGCAGTTGCGCATCCCCTTGTAGATGAACATCCCCGCCGGCGTGCTGGCGAAGAACCGCTTAAACCGTCCCTTGTAGTTGCGGTTGCGCTTTTTCAGCAGCGTGATCGGGTCCGACTCGCGGCCCGACAGCGCCGGGTACTTGTCAACCTCGTCGCCGAAGCAGTGCTTGGCCGCCCAGGTCGCCAGCGATGACGGGCTGTTCGCCCAGGCCGGCAGGATGGTCATGCCGTGCTGCAGGTTGATCCGCGCCAGCGTCGTGTCATCCTGCCGGTCGGAAAGGTAGCGCGATAGCCGCGGCGAACGCTGCAGCGTCGGCTTGAGCTTGCCGCCGACCACCTTGGCGCTGGTGTCCTCGGTCGGCATCAGGTAAAAGGCGTTCCCCGGGTCGCAGTCGATCGCCCAGCCGAGACAGTTGATCATCGTATTCGTCTTGCCAGACTGCTCCACCCCGCAGAACCACACCTCGCGGACCCACGGCATGCCGTAGGTGTCCATTATCTTCACCGTGTGTGGCGCCAGCTCATGCCGCCACGGTCCCTCGTGCGCCCCCTCCGCCACGACCCGGTAGCGCTCAGCCCACTCGCTCACCCGGATCTTTTCCGGCGAGCGCAGCCGCATCCGCACCGGCCTGGACAGATCGAACGCCACCGCCCGCCCCGACAGCCCGCGGCGCACCGCCTCCGGCAGGAACTCCGGAACCGTAAGTGTGCGCGCGGCCGTGCCAAGCTCCTGCTGCATCATGGCTGCGCCACCTCTTCGTCGGCTGCCTCGAAAACCACGTCAATCCGACCAGACGCCATAATCTCGTTGAACGCCCGGGCCATGATCTCCTCGATTCCTTCGTACAGCTCCGGCCCGCGCGCCGGATCGGCACCGGCCAGGTGCACCAGGCTTGACTGCCCAAGGTGGAAGTGATGCCGCAGCGCATCGCGCAGCGTCCCTACAAGAGCCGCCTGCTGCGCCCACGCTTCCTCGCACAGCATCCACTTCCCATCTTCCGCGCGTTGCTCCCGCTCCAGCTTCGCCACCTTCGCCCGCTTCTCGCGCAGGTCCAGGTCGTCAATCTCGCGCTGCTTCTCCTCGGCCGAGATGTCCCGGCGCTGGTGCTGCGAGCCGTAGTCGAATTTCTCCCGCAGGTACGCCAACACATCGCAGAGCAGCACCGACTTGTCCGGCTGCAGCATGTTCCGCCGATCCACGTCCAGGTAGAACGTCCGCTCCGCCACGGCGATGCCGAGTCCGGCCACATACCGGTGCGCTTCTACGCGGTTTTTGAAGACCTGCGGAGGAGTGCTCACCACATCACCCGATAAGCCCGGCCAACTGCACGGCCAGCGGCTGCAACTGTCCAAACGCAGGCGCGCTCCTCCAGTCGAAGGCCACACCATCATCCAGATCCGTCTCGCTCAGGTGGTCCGCGCCGATGCCCCGCTGCCAGCCGTCGTAAGGATCAAGCCTGATCATCATCCCACCTTCCTCGCGGATCACACGCGCCTCATTCCGATAGCGAACATCATCGACCAGCACCAGCTCGTCACCGGCTACCGACTCGATCAACTGCCGCACCCAGTAGTCCTGGTCCGACTCCCGCCGCAGAGCGCCCCACCACTGCAGCAGCTGGCGGACGCTCATCGGATTGAACCCGACCGGCACCAGCATGTGCTCCTTGCACTCCCGACTGGTCATCGCCGCCAGCGGCAAAGAGAACACATCGGCCACCTCGGAGCGCAACGCATCCGCGAACGACACCACCCTCCCGCCGCACAACTCAGCCAGGTGGTTGGCCAAAACCGTTTTGCCCGTCCCCATTTTCCCGCTTATCCCGACGATCATTTCAACTTCCTCCGATAGTTACCGGCCATTCCACGAGCAACCTGCCGTGGATATTAGGCCGCAAAATTTCCGCCTAATTACTAGTTAGGTATCTCTATGGTTCAATAGCCCACGGATATAATTGCCGGTGAACCAAAGGCTTACCGCGAACATTCCCCACAGTTGCCCGGTAAACGTTGAGTAGAGCCAGAATGGTTGCCCGCACAGGCCACAGATAAAGCCAAGCTTGTGCCGTTTCCCAGCGAATGCCCAAATTGACGCGCCCGAGAGGATCGGGATTGCTACCTGCGAAATATCGACCATACCTAACAACTCCCAAGAGCGGACGGGATGGTACGCTCTCTATTACTCGGAAAATTCATCGCCTCGCGGAAGCCCGCTGCCCCGCCGCTCAGGTCAGGTACGTTAGCGTTTGAGTGCTTCCTCGGCGGCGACATACTCGGCGCACCTCCACGGCTTTGCATCAAGATCATCCTGTGTTTTGCACTCGGATCGGATACGGCGCTCGTATGCGGCCATCATCCCGCGCAGAGCATCTTCAACTGGTTTTCCAACTTTCGCAGGACACCATGGAGAGTGGTATGCGGCACCCTTTCTGTGGTCACAATGGCATTTCATTGGCGGTCCCTTTCTAACAATTCCCGAGAGCGGACGGGTTATACGCTCGCGGTACGCGTGAAATTTCTACCTGCTGCACCGACAATGCGCCGCCGCTCAGGTCAAGGACGTTAGCCTTTCGCCTTTTTCATCGGCAATCCTTGCCACTCATACGAGCAGCAACGACATCGGTGATTTATGTGTGCCTTGTACGCGGTGTATGCGTAGCACATCCCTGCTGCATATTTGTTCTCACATCGGTCATATTTCTCGTTTGGAATGCTGTCACCTTTGGCATAATACTTCCGGGAAATGTCTTTACTCCCGCATTTCGGACACGGCGCGTCACAGGGGCTAACCAGTCGCACGCCGGACGGGATAGACGTTCTAGCTTCTCGTTCAATTTCTACTTGTTTCATCGTATTCCTCCGCCGGGGTGCTCAAACGTTAGGCTGCACTGAACAGGTTTAGCTGTGGATCGCGCGCCAATCTCTCTCTGCGCCTGTTCTCAGCCACAATAGCGGCCGTCCTCTGTCTCTCTGCCATATGCGCGGACTTTTTCTCGGCGACTCTGGCCTGGCAACGTTTGATACTCGGCCAGTTTCTCCCGACGGCAGCAAGCAGGCCGGAATAAAACGGCCGTAGCTCGTCGGCAAGTTTGTGCTCCCGAAGCATATCGCGCAGGGTCTGCCAATAGATGGCCGCATGTCGCGTTGATTTTTCGAGCAAATCAATCTCGCTTTGGACGGCCAGTCGCTTGCCAAGAAAACGTCCAGCAACGCATGCTTTCCGCATCCTCGCCCCATATGGCCAGATCCCGATCAGCATGCAGAATGGCGACACCCGGTTGTTAGTGGCGAAGTAGTAGCAATGGATTTCTGTCATAGTGTCTACCTGTGCTGCCTAACAAATCACGGAGCGGACGGTTTATGCAGTCTCGCTTCTCGTGAAATACGCAGCCGCTCAAAGTTTCGTCGGCCCGCCGCTCAGCTCCAGAACCGTTAGGAGCGCAAATGCGGATCTCGCCCTACCAGATGCGCCATCTGGAGCAATGCCTCACGTACAGCGTCAGCGTCGCAGACGGGTCCGATAACAACCTCATGATGCCGGTCATTATCCCAATCAAGCCTGATCGACTTCGTTCCGCCAGGGCCATCGCCAAGCCACACCCGCTCAAGTTTTGTCGCCATCTCATTCCTCCTAACCAATCGTTAAGTGTTCGCTGCGCTCACAGCGGACGGATTATACAGTTTTGCTCGCCTCGATCATACTGCCCCGCCGCTTAACTCAGACCGTTGTACGGAACACCGCTCAGGCGCGCTAAAACCTCTCCTGGATGCGCTGTATTCTATCGATTTCGGCCGCTATCAACGCACCAGCGCGGACCAGGTCACTGATAGGGTCTTTCGGCTTCCACCAGCCTTGCGACCACGGCCACAATTTCAGAATTTGCGGGTGTGCCTCCCCTCCGAACAGCGTTGCTTGGCCGCTCGACAAGTAGCAGGCGGCGGCATTTACGAGCTGGCCAGAGTTGTATTCATCATCATGTCCAGCCGAAAACCCCTCTTTATCGATTTGCCGTTGCCGTTCAGCGGCGATCAGTTCTGCACCAGTCATAGCCTATCTCCTGTTTGTAATAGCGCGTGATTGCGGTCGGCGTTCCGTACAACTAGCCGTTACGGCGGACGGGATAGACGTTCTTTCTTCGCCTCGATCTTTCCAGACCGCCGCAGAACTTAACGTTAGAGGGCAATGAACCGGCCTGCCAATTTGCACCTCTTCAAGACCTCGGCATTCTGCTCGCCGTAAGCGATCAACACTGACGGCCCGCCAGAGTTGGCCCGCGCACGCCGGCCGCAGACGTGGTGAAAGTGCAGCCGCCCCTCAAGGAACAGGACCGCCGATGCTTTCGGCCAGACGTGCTCGAAGAACATCCGCGTTTCCGTCCGGGCAAAGACCAGCGCAATCGTATCACCGTGATCCGCGCACCTGGCCAGCCAGATACCGGTTTGCTCACCGTATGGCGGATTGCACCACACCCTGCCGCGCCATGGCTTTTTCAGCCCGTTGTCCAGCACGGTGTAATGCTGCTCCGCTGTCGGCCATGGGCGGTCAATCGGCGAGCACGGGTCAAGATCGAACGGCCCCAGAGCCTCAAGGATCTCAGGCGGCGTCAGCCACTCGTCTTTCATCATTTTATGGCTCTGGTGTCCACCGATGCTCATTGCCTTGCCTCTCTAACTACACGCTACTGCTGACCGGATGGTGCTGCCTCGCTACTCGTTCAATTCTCTGCCGCTCAACGCCAGGTGATCCGGCAGCAGAGCTACGTCCGTTAGCCAGCCCAATGGACACACCCAAACTCTGGCCCCGTGGCGATCGCCTCATAGCTGCTTGCACCATCACTCCGATATTCGTCGTACGGCCCAGCGCCGCCTCGATCCCGGTCGACGCACCGCCGCCACCGGCGAAGTTATCGATCACCAGCTCCCCGAAGTTGAAACCAGACTGCGGATGGATGCGATAGACGCTCAAACGATCTCCCTTTCCGAACTGTTTCTATCCAGTGATTACGCTTATTCACCATTTATTACGCTTATTACGCTTTTGATTACGTTTAAGTTATTAATAATATTGATGATTACGGTTATTACGGTAAATCCTTATATACGCGCGCGAGAACGTGTTGTGTATATAGCTGCATCACGATAACGTCTCGCGCGTATAATGCGCGCGCAAAAACCGTAATAATCGTAATAACAAAACAAAAACAGCAGCTTGCGGCGTAATCACAACCGTAATAAGCGTAATAAGCGTAATCATTCCGCGAACTCCCCGGCCACCGAGAAGGCCCGATGGCACTCCGCCAGCCATTGCTCCTGGCTGATTCCATCCTGCCTGGCGAACTCGCCGCCAGCCAAAAGATCGTCCGCAGGGATGACCATCTTGCGCGTGGTGCGATCCTCAAGCCCTGGAGAGACCCTCACCGGGAACGGCCCGACTCTCCACCCCGACTGCATCCGCAGCTCCGCCGTGAACTGCTTGCGGTTGCGCGGCGCCTTTTCGCAGGTGGCTGCGCAATACTTCTGGTAGGCCGAGAACAGGTTCGCAATTGTGCACGGGCAGAACGGCAGCTTCTGGATCTCGCCGAGATACCACTCCCGCAAAAACGAGCTGACGCTATCGAGGCTGGCCTCTATCAACTGCAGCTTGGCCTTCGTGCGCAGCGGCTTTGTGTAGATATCGAATCCAGACAGATCGATCGTCTTCAGATAATGGTGCAGCGCCGCGACGCCGCCATTATCCAACTCGGCCCGCACGGCGCTGTAGAACTCGGCAGGGAGCTTGTCCGGCGTATGGATGACCATGTAGCGCCGGTCGTCGTGCTCCAGGACCAGCGGCGTCGACTCGTTCGACAGGAACACCAGGTTGACATGGTTGCGCTCATCGTGCGCCGCCACGTTTTTCGGGTTGATCCTGATCCACTCGCCGGTGACGAACGACTTGAGCTTGTTCTTGACGTGGAACAGCTCGGTGCGCGCTACCACCTCATCGGCGATCAGGAACAGCTTGCGCGAGGCCCAGTCGTTGAACTTGTCCTCGATGGCCGCCTGGTCGACGATCCGGCCGTACTCCCCGTAGATCGCCATGATCGACTCGAAGAACAGGTTCTTGCCGGTCCCCTGCGGCCCATGAAAAACCAGGGCGGTCTGCATCTTGGATCCAGGATGCTGGATCGGGAACGCCAGCCACTTGAGCACCCACTCAAACACCTCGTCGGACTCGACCTCGTTGCTACACAGATGTCGTAGCGTGGCCAGGAGGTTGCTACAGTCACCGGCCACCGGCTCAGTCGGCCAGCCACCGTAGAGATTGCAGACGATCCGCTTATCCGTCCCGGCCGGGTCAAACCCAACTTCATCGAGACGCACCACCGTCTTGTGCGCCCGCATATCGCGCCACCCATGTTCCGGCAGGATGTCGAGCACGTCGGCTTTCGGCACCAGGCAATGTTCCTGCCTGTCGAACATCGTCCCCTTGCCGCCGTACACCATGCAGAACCGATCGAGCGCCTCATCCATCGTCAGCATCGACTTGAGGGCAGGGCGCTTTCCCCCCTCCCCACAGGGCGTAACCTGGGCGGCTTCCAGAGCAGGGCGGCACCAGCCGAGGTCGGCGACCTTGCCGGCGATCTGCGCCCCGACGATCCGCAGCCCTTCGGCGACGTGCAGATCGTTGAAATCGGTGTCGCCCTTGCAGTCCTTCGGACGCTCGGCCCTGAATTGCGGCACCAGCCACGCCCCGCCAACCGCCAGCGCCGCCGCCTCGGCACACGACACCCCGGCATTCTGCTTGCGGTGCGGCTTGCCGCAATGGCTGCAATCGGCAGTGGCCACGGCCGTGAACTGATCGCACGCCACGCATGACTGCACCGCGTCATCGTCGGCGCAGATCAGGATTTGGCACCGCGGGTATCTCTTGCGCAGAGCCTTGCATCCGGACAGCAGGTTGTTCGCGCTCCACACCACGGCCACCGGATGGCCGGTCGCCTCATGCAACGTGGCACCAGTGGCATAGCCTTCCGTCACCAGAAGCAGATCGCGCGGATGATCGCCGATCAGGTGCCAGGTGCCTGACATCCCAAGCCCAGCCGGGAAGAATTCTTTGTTCCGCCCGATTTTGGCGATGCGCTCATGGCCAGGCGGCAGGATGACCTGCAGGCCGCGGATCGCATCCGCTCCATCGCGCATCGGGATGACGACCTCGCCACGCTCACCGAAGCGCACCCCATGGGCCCCGACCTGCTTGGCGGTAAGGTAGGAGCTGCTGCCGGTGGCCGCGAGTTTCCCCCAGGCGTCCTTGGCGCGCGCAGCCGCCCGATCGTGCTGCCTGATGCGCTCGGCTTCGGCCTTCTTGCGCGCGGCCTGTTGCTGGGCGGCGATGGCCTTGCGCTGGTCGTCGCTCAACCGCTCACTCTGCTGGCGAGACAGCACCACCTTCTGCTTGCCGTTGTCGCTCCCGGTGTAGATGCCGTAGGCCCCGACAATATACGGGTCGCTGCCGATGGTGATGGATGACAGCCAATACCATCCGCGCTTTTCCCGCTGATCGTCCCTGGTCAGGCAACGACGCACCCGATCAGAGCCGACCTCGAGGCCCGAGACGATCAGCCCGTGATCAGTCAACTGCCTGAGCACGTCATCGTAGTTGGCGTAACTCATGCGTCCCGCTCTTCGTTGAGGATTTGCTGGACGGTGCAGCCAGGGAAGGCTCGCTTGGTAGCGAGGATATGATCGACCTGGTCTTGATGACAGTGACGCATCCGTGCAATCTCAGGTGCGACGAACAGAGGCAGCCCCATGGCGGCAGCCTCGTCGATAACCGCCTGCGGAGCAATCTCTGCGGTGCAGACCATGATGTCCCGGCCCGTCTTGGTCTGCCTGATGACAACGGCGTAATCAGACTGCGTTGGAACCGCCTCTTCCACCGGCTCGACTTGGTACCTCTCGAATAGACTCATACGCGCAACCCGCCCATCGCTGCGGCAGGATTCCGGCTGGCCAGGCGGCGCTGCATCCTGGTCACCGTGTCCGCGCTGCATCCGATCCGCTCAGCGATCTCGGCCGCCGGATACCGGCAGGCCAGCAGGTGGATCAGCACCGCCGCCTGGGCGTGCGTCAGCGAACTGTGATCGATCGGTGTCCCGGTGCGGTCGATGAACCACCGCCCACAGGCGCACTTCACCCGCCGGCCATCTCTAAAGCTGGTCATCTGCGCCACACTGAACTCGCTCCGGCCGCATGCAGGGCAAATCATTCGTCCCGACTTGAACGCCTGCAACAGCCAATGCCGCGCCGCCGCTTCGTCGACCAGCTCCGGCCGCAGCTCAATCCCGTCAACCACTCCCGAACTCGATCCCATGCCATCACCCACCTGCTGAATTTGCATTGTTGCAAGGTCAAACCGAAAATCATATGGACTTATTGACTGCGCGCTTGCCCGCCCGTATGCCTCTGCCCTCCGGAAGGACCCGCCATCATAAACGGCCTTGGTAGTAGGCCAACTCATGCTCGAACACACGCTCAAGGTCTGCTTCAATCTTCGCCGCAACCGCTGACGATACCCCGGCGGTCTCAAACATCGAAGCAATGGAGATCGACGCCTTATGCTCAATGGGATACCGACCCTTTCCACGGCGAACGAAGATCCCAACATGACCAGACTTGACCTGCACCATGAACGCCCTGCGGAGCAAGGTGCTGTGAGTTTGCACGACCTGGACAGAGACTCCCTGGAAGTGACGAAGACCACGCCCCTTTACACTCTTTAGCCCGCTGCCGTCTTTCATGTTCTTCCTGGTAGTAATCATCTGGCCAGCCTGCTGCCTGGCCCCAAAGTAGGAAAGGGAAACGGACGCTCCACCAACTGTCAACTCACCGCGCATGTCCCACATCTTTGCGAGTAAGGTATTTATTCTTTTGCGCAATACCTGCTCTGGGACGTTGTAGTGCTTGCGGATCTCCTCGACGATCACCGCCTTGGCAGATTTGGTGACCTTGTTGATTGTGCTTCGAGCTGCACGCTTGACTATCTTGATATCATCATCAACGGCTTCCGCCAAAGCCTTCTCAAACCCGACAAATCGGAAAGAGATAATGGCCGACGTGTCCTGCCGATCTTCAAACCCTATTGGATGATAGCTTCCGTGCCCACCACCCCTTTCTCTCCGGCTCATCGTTTCATCCTCATTTCTGGCCGCCGTGCAGCCAGGGGGGAGCGGGGGAATCGCCCTGGAGAAAAACCGGTCTCGATGCGCATATCTTCGCGGTAATCGGCGCAAGGAATCATCTCTGCGCCACGCGACCAGTAAAGCCCGGTATGCCAGTAGCGCAGGTCACGAGCCGCGCACCGGTCACGGTCGCGGCAGGTCGCGCACTCGACAATCAGCCGCTCACCCATACGCCGCAGCCTCATCGATCGATAGCGCGCTGATCACCACAACATCCGACTCCGGATCGATCTCGACGTAATCGATGCCGACCAGAGAGATCGGGTTCGTGTCGAGCTGCACATCCAGATCCCCGCCGTTCTGTTTGATCAGGTCGCACAGCCTGACAATCAGTTCCGATGCCTTCATGATTGATCCTCCCCCGGACAATCCGCGCAGCCGAGCCCACACGGGCCGTCGCACCGCTTCTCCCTGGTCACCGGGCAGATAAAACACTTGCGGCCCATCACTTGGCCACCTGGTCCAAATAGAACAGCACCTGGTTGCGAACATCACGGCGCTCCTTGCGCGCCGCCTCGGCGATCCGATTCAGCATCGCCTCCTCACCGGCAAAAAGCCACGTCACCGGATCAGCATGTCCTGCCTCAGCAAGCGGCACAGCAACCGGCGCACATTCGGCCACAGGAGGCTTTTCAGCAACCGCCCTGCCCCTTGCCTTGCCCGTGCGCCCCTCGTCCTTCAGCGCCGCCGCATAGCACCGGCCACACAGTCCCCGGCCAGGGAGCGGAATCACCCGCCGGCACTCCTTGCACTCGGCCACCTTGTGCTTCACCTTTGTCACCATCTTCCTCCTCGCCTGGAATGGCGTCGGCTTTTTCGCCGGCTGCTCGATCTCGCCAGCGAACCGCGCACAACCCTTGCAGCGCTCAGGAGTCGCCGCCTGATGCTGCTGGCAAGAAACCGGCGACAGCCGCATGTTGTAACGCTGGCAATCGACCGCATGCTCGCTCAGCCAGGCCTCGCGTTCAGAATGATCGACAGACGGCATGCTCACAGGCGCTGCTCCCACCCGGCCAGATGCCGCTTGACCTTCTCCTCGGTCATCTTTCCATCGGCGTCGATTGCCTGGACCGTCAACACCAACAAAGCGGCCGTCATCAAAATGGCCGCGATCGCCGCGAAGATGTTCTGTGCATGCTTGCTCATGGCCAGCTCCTGTAAAAAAGTCCCGCGCCGGTAGGAGGGAGAATTCCGGCGCGGGCAAAAGCCGCTCAACGGCGGCCGGTCTGACTCTTCATGCCACCCTGCGCACGCGATTTCGCCCGCCGCCGCACCTCGCGGTTGTGCTCCAAAATCGCCTCGTGGCTCGCCGCGCGCAGCTGTCGCGCCTGCTCCATCAGCAACGGCTCGGCCAGCACGTCGAGACGGCGCTCAATCGCCTCGAGCCGCTCGAGGATGAGCAGTTCCGTGGCCGTCACTTGCCGGCCTCAACCAGACGGGCAAACGCCGACAGCTCGGCAATCGCCTCGTAGATATCGCGCAGGATCAGGCGGCGCTCGTTCGGCGACAGGTTGTCGTCCTCAAGCGCCCGGGCCGAGGTCGCAAACGCCTCGCCGGCTTCCTTGATCGCCTTGCACAGCTGCTTGCTGTAGTCGCTGGTTTCGATGGTTCGCGGGACAGGGGGGAGGAACAGGCCGCCGACACTCTCGGCCAGGTAGAAGATCGGCGCGAACGCATCGCGCGGCGCACGGTTGAGTTTCTGAGCCGTCTCGAGCACGATCTCCAGCTGATCGAGCGGATTGCGCGTGCCGCTGTCGGTGAAATCCGCATGCGGCTCGCACCACTTGTGCACCAGCGACGACGACCGGCCCAGCCGCTTCGCCATCGTCACCGCATCCCCGCCGACAACCCTCCTGAACGCCTCGTAACTCTCCACCGCACTCGCTCCTTTGTAATTTCAACGCGCCGGCAGCAGCGCTACCGTGCCAGCATGGAAAGATCAGTCGTTGACAGCCGACTCGACCGGGACCTCCACCAGCAGCCCCTCGTCGCGCAGGCGCTGGAGCACCAGCGGCGACTTGGTGGCAGCCGGCCCGGTACCGCGCCGGCCATGACCACGCTGACCGGTCACGATCAGATAGAAATGCGGCGTGCCAATATCGGCCTGCCGGCAGAAATTGACGATCGAGCCGTAACGGCCGCGAACCGCCTCGATGGTCTTCACGTTGTCGATCTTCGTTTCCATTTGAAATCCTTTATTGTTACTGGTAGAAATAATCGTTACTGGTCTAAGGCAGGCATCAAATGATTACCGAGGAACCAACTGCACGGAGCCATCATCAGTGTGCAGCACAACACCAAGATCGAGATGCTTGACGGACACCACGGCGCGCTCATCGCTTTCCAGGGATTCAGGGATGGAAACGGCCAGGTGGATGACGGAGAACGGTGACCCGTTCGCATCTTTTCTGGTCACAAGGTAGGCCTCAAGTCGGCCCTCGGAACGCTCGAACATCATCCGCCTCCTGTCACCGTGCGTTGTTAGTTACGGTTACATGAATATTACGAGTCCGTAACAAAGTCAACGGGAAAATTACGAGGACATAATATTTTGCATGGCATCGGGGAAAGGCTTTTAAAGGCCATTGAAATTACAGGGAAAAGTCCTGCGGAACTCGCAAGGGTTTCAGGCGTTGCTCCTCCGCGCATCCATGAAATAGCCACAGGGAAGACGCAGAACCCCCAAGTAAAGACAGTTACAAAGCTAGCGAGAGGGCTCGGCATAGATGCTTCCTGGCTGATGACTGGCGAAGGGGAAATGAACAGCGGCCACAGGGAACGGCCTGATGGCGCGGCGATCCACGGAGAATTCTTGAATGTGCCGCTTTACGGCCACGCCAGCGGCGCGCTGCCGACTGGCCATTGGGCCATCAACGGGGGAGGGGAAGTGCAGGAGTATCTGGCTTTCGAGCGGGCGTTTGCTCGGTCATCGTTTGGCACGACCGCCAACCTGGTCTGCCTGCGCGCCACCGGCGACAGCATGCTGCCGACCATCTCGCAGGGCGACTTGCTGGTGATCGACATGAGCGACTGCACCGTGCAGAAGGATGCCGCGCCCTACATCCTGCAGATCGGCGAGACCACCGCCGTCAAGCGTCTCCACCGGCTGACGAAGAACACCATCCGCATCGCCTCGGACAACCCGGCCGGATGGTCGAAGGAGATGACAATTCAGGAGATGGAAGCCGAGGGAATTGAAATCAAGGGCCGCGTCGTCGCCATCATGAAGATGGCATAGATACAGGGGAGGGGATCGTTGTGAAATCGATATTCTGCGCAATGGTTTTCGTTATGCTTCCGCTTTTAGCTTCAGCAGGATACGTCGAGGATCTGCGTTATACGATTGCCGACTACGACAGCCGCATCAAGAGCATGAGGGCGCAACTCGACATGGCGCGGCCAGAAGACGCCGAACAGCTGATCCATGACATCTATTATCTGCGCATTGATAGATTCAACGCCGTTGAAGACCTCATCAAAGAAACGGCGACGGGCGATGATCTGGAAAGAAAACTGCGCGACCTCGATCTCGAGCGGGCCGATCTCGACCGAAAATATCAAAACGCCTTGACGGCTGCACAGCGGTCCATCAAACCGAAGGTCAACGCCGACAGTCTGAGCGTAATGGAGACCAAACGGTCCTATGGCTACGTTTACTACAGCGTCAAGGTTGATATCGACAACCCAGGGCCAGCCGGGAAGGTTTATGTCAGCATCAAAGGAAAACGCTATGACGGGCACGAACTGGAAAGCGTCTTGCTATCCGGGGAAGTCGACGAAAATAGCAAGGTCACTCTGACCGATAGCACCATGGTCAAAGATTCTGAGGCTCTCAACATCAGCAAGTGGGAAGTCGCCGAGGTCAGTTTCTACCCCCGCTGATATTATGTCTCTGGAACGCGATCCCAAAATCAAGACCCTCTGGAAGGCCAGGATCTACCCGAACGGCCGGCGCAAGGATCCGACCACCGGCAAAGCCTCCAACAAGCGCGAAACCTACTGGTTTGAAGGTGACGAAGCCGCCGCCCGCAACTGGTACGTCAACCTGGTGCGCTCCGGCCCGC
Organism: Deltaproteobacteria bacterium; assembly: GCA_005774545.1. Classification (GTDB taxonomy): domain Bacteria; phylum Desulfobacterota; class Desulfuromonadia; order Desulfuromonadales; family BM103; genus VAUL01. Next base: position 42,481 of record VAUL01000016.1, read on the forward strand.
GCAAGGCCCCGCCGATCGCGCCGACCCTTGAGCAGGCGTATCCAGACTTCTGCGTACACTACCGCACCGAAGCCTCGGCCGGTACCTACAAGGATTTCCTACTCACCTGGGAGCGGCACCTCAAGCGCTACTTCGGGCCGTTTAAGCCGCAGCTACTCACCCCGGCTCTTTTCGACGCCTACAAGGACCGGCGCAGCCAGCAGCACTACCTCCCCGGCAAGCCCCTGCAGAAACCAGAGGATGATACCGCGGAGGAATCAGCCCGGCGACGGCCGCCATCCAAGCGCACCGTGCAGAAGGAGATCACCTATATCCAATCGATGCTCAAATGGATGATCGCCAACAACCGCTGCCTGCCGCTGACGTGGCGCATCAACAACTACAAGGCCAGCCAGACCACCAGCCCGGAGAAGATCATCCCGTCACGGCGCGACATGGTCCTGCTGCTGCGCGCCTGCAAAGGCGCAGATCGCATCTACCGGCCGATCTTCGCCACTGCCTACTACTCCGGCCTGCGCCGCACCGAGCTGCTGACCCTCGACGGCCGCCGCATCGATCTGCGCTCCTGGTATATCCTGATTCGTGGGAAGGGCGAGAAAAACCGAACGGTGCCGATTGTCACCAAACTAAAGCCCTACATCCGCAGTGCCCACCAATCCGGCCGCCTGTTCACCAACCCGGAAACCGGCAAGGCGTGGCACGACCTCAAGAAAGTCATGAAAAGGGCTTGCAAGACCGTGGGAATCCCTGCTATAAGCCTGCACACGTTTCGGCACGCCTTCGCCGTGCACGCCCTGCAGCGCGGCGTCTCTCTGCGCACCCTGCAACTGGTCATGGGGCACAGCACGATCAAGACTACGGAACGCTACCTGCACCTGGTTCCCGAGCAGCTCGCATCCGATCTCGACCGCAAAGTCAAGGTCAGTGCACCACGGCAGGCAGGCAGAAAAACCAGCAGGGATGCGGCGTTGACATAATGACCCGAATCCTTCTAAGCCGTCGGTCGGGGGTTCGAATCCTCCCTGGCGCGCCACTTGATGAATCGGGCCGGTGGCGAGTTAACCGTTGACAAGCTCCGGGTTCCTTGACTAAATTGAACTCCCTTTTTGTGGTGGGTGTAGCTCAGCCGGTAGAGCACTGGATTGTGGCTCCAGGTGTCGAGGGTTCGAACCCCTTCACTCACCCCATGTTTTTCCCGGGTCTGTCCTCTTCCGTCTCGATCGTCCCTGTTCGCCGGGCATCGTCGTGCGGGAAAGGCCGGGCCCTTGCTTTTAGCGAGAGTGGCGGAACTGGCAGACGCACTGGATTTAGGATCCAGCGGGCAACCGTAGGGGTTCGACTCCCCTCTCTCGCACCAGCCAAGACGGGTGTTTGCTCCAGGCCGTGAAGATAACCGTGCCGGTCGTCCCCCGGACGTCCCGGCCAGTCAGTGAGGGTATGCGCATGAATGTCAGAATCGAAGAAGTCAGCAGCATCTCGAAAAAATTGCACTTCGAAGTCGCTGCCGAGCGTGTCGACCAGGAAATCGAACGGGCTTTCCGCAAGATCGGCAAGACCGCCAAGATCAAGGGCTTCCGGCCGGGGAAAATCCCCCAGTCGGTGCTGGAGCAGTATTACGGCGGCCAGATGGAGCAGGAAGTCCTGGGACGTCTCATCAACGATACCTATTTCAAGGCGCTCGACGAGCATGCCATCCCGGCTGTCGGCGAACCCCGCATCGTCGACAGCAGCGGCGTGATGCGCGGTCAGGCATTCACCTACCAGGCGGAGATCGAAGTCAAACCGGCGGTGACGGTCAAGGACTATGCCGGCATCGTCTTGCAGAAAGAAAAGTTCGAGCTCGACCCGAAAGTGATCGACGGCCGGCTCCAGGAGTTGCAGACTTCCCGGGCCCAGCTTGATGTCAGCAGCCGCGAGCAGGCCCAGTCCGGCGATTCGGTGGTCATCGATTTCGAGGGGTTTGTCGACGGGCAGCCGTTCGATGGCGGCAAGGCCGAAGATTTCACCCTTGAACTCGGCTCCGGCGCGCTGATCCCCGGCTTCGAGGAGCAGGTGGCGGGGATGACGCGCGGCGAGGCGAAGGACGTCCAGGTGGTCTTCCCGGAAGATTACGGGCAGAAGACCCTGGCCGGCAAGCCCGCCGTTTTCCGGGTCGTGCTGAAGGAGATCAAGGAGAAGGTCGTGCCGGCCCTCGACGATGATCTGGCCAAGGGGTTTGGCGTCGAGACTCTGGCCGAGTTGCGCGAGCAGCTCGAATCGTCCTTTGTCGCCCAGGAGCGCAACCGGATCGACAACGACCTGCGCGAGCGCCTGGTGCGTGAACTGATCGCCCGCAATCCCTTCGAGGTGCCGGCGGCCATGACGGCGAAGCAGCTCGAGTACATGTACGCGAACATCAGCAACCGCATGCGCTCCCAGGGGCTGGCGCCGGAGATGCTCGGGCTCAACCCGCAGACGTTCGCGGAACGCTATCGCGAGACGGCGGTCAACCAGGTCCGCGGCACGCTGCTGCTCGAGGCCGTCGGCAAGCAGGAGGGGATCACCGTCGAGGCGGGCGAAGTCGACGGGCGCCTGGAGGAGATTGCCAGGATGGCCAACGCCCCCCTGGAGATGGTGCAGAAGTACTACGCCGGCGAGGAGGCCCGTGAAGGGCTGATGGTGCAGATCGCCGAGGAAAAGGTGGTGCGCTTCCTGCTCGACAAGGCGCTGGTCACCGAAGTGCCGCGCGCCGCTCTCGAAGAAGGGCAGGCCTCGTCATGACCCTCATCCCGATGGTGGTGGAGCAGACCGGGCGCGGTGAGCGGGCGTACGATATCTACTCCCGGCTCCTCAAGGACCGGATCATCTTTCTCGGCGGCGGCATCGACGACTACCTGGCCAACCTGGTCATCGCCCAGCTGCTGTTCCTCGAGTCGGAGGACCCGGACAAGGATATCCACCTGTACATCAACTCGCCCGGCGGCCTGGTCACTGCCGGGCTGGCGATTTACGACACGATTCAGTACCTGAAGACGCCGGTTTCGACCATCTGCGTGGGGCAGGCTGCCAGCATGGGGGCCGTGCTGCTGGCGGCCGGCACCGCGGGGAAGCGCTACGCCCTGCCGCATGCGCGGATCATGATCCATCAGCCGCTCGGCGGCTTCCAGGGGCAGGCGACCGACATCAGCATCCATGCGCAGGAGATCCTGCGCCTGCGGGACGACCTCAACCAGATTCTTTCCCGGCACACCGGGCAGCCGTTCGAACGGATCGCGGCCGATACGGAGCGCGATTTCTTCATGGGTAGCGAGGCTGCCAAGGACTATGGTATTATCGATGGCGTGGTGCAGAGGAAAAGCTGAACGTTACGGTGAGGTGACGACGTGACCAACAAAAACGGCCAGGGTGGCCAGTTGACGTGCTCCTTCTGTGGCAAGGCCCAGGAGGAGGTGAAGAAACTGATTGCCGGCCCGTCGGTCTATATCTGCGACGAATGCATCGAGCTGTGCAAGGATATCATTGCCGAAGAAGCCCAGCTCGAGGAGCCGGCCGGGCGCGGCGGCAAGCTCCCCAAGCCGGCCGAGATCAAGGAGATCCTCGACGATTTCGTGGTCGGCCAGGAGCGTGCCAAGAAGGTTCTGGCCGTCGCGGTCTACAATCACTACAAGCGCGTCGAGGGTGCCGAGCGGACCGGCGACATCGAGGTCCAGAAAAGCAACATTCTCCTGCTCGGCCCGACGGGGAGCGGCAAGACGCTGCTTGCCCAGACGCTGGCCAGGGTGCTCAACGTCCCCTTCGCGATTGCCGACGCCACCAGCCTGACCGAAGCCGGCTACGTCGGCGAAGATGTCGAGAACATCATCCTCAACCTGCTGCAGGCGGCTGATTACGATGTCGAGAAGGCGCAAAAAGGGATCATCTATATCGATGAGGTCGACAAGATTGCCCGCAAGTCGGACTCGCCGTCGATTACCCGCGACGTTTCCGGTGAAGGGGTGCAGCAGGCGCTCCTGAAGATCATCGAGGGGACTCTGGCGAGCGTCCCGCCGAAGGGGGGGCGCAAGCACCCGCAACAGGAATTCCTGAAGGTTGACACCACCAACATCCTGTTTATTTGCGGCGGGGCCTTTGCCGGTCTGGAAGGGATCGTCAGCCAGCGGATCGGGGCCAAAAACATGGGATTCGGCGCAGAGGTGCGGAGTGGCCGCGATCGCCAGCTCGGCGAACTGCTGGCCCTGGTGGAGCCGGCCGACCTGCTGCGTTACGGTCTGATCCCCGAGTTCATCGGCCGCCTCCCGGTGGTGGCGACTCTCGACGAACTCGACGAAGAGGCGCTGGTCCGTATTCTCTGCGAGCCGAAGAACGCCCTTGTCAAGCAGTATCAGAAGCTGTTCGACATGGAACGGGTGAATTTGAAGTTCACCGACGGGGCCCTGGTTGCCGTGGCCAAAGAGGCGCTGAAACGGAAGACCGGAGCCCGCGGCTTGCGCTCGATCCTCGAGAACGCCATGCTTGACGTGATGTATGACATCCCGTCGCAGGACCGCGTCAAGGAAGTGGTCGTCAATGACGATGTCATCCTGCAGGGGAGCCAGCCGATCATTGTCTACGAGGTTGCCGAGTCCGCCTGACCATGAACGCCCTAATCGATCAGGCGGGTGAAATCCCGTCCCCGCTTCCCGTCCTCCCCCTCCGGGATATCGTCATCTTCCCTTACATGGTCACGCCCCTCTTCGTCGGGCGGCCCCGTTCGATTCATGCCCTGGAGTGGGCGGTCGAGCACGGCAAGCAGATCTATCTGGTGACCCAGCGCGACCCGAAGACCGACGACCCGCAGGCCGACGAGCTTTACCAGATGGGAACGCTCGGCCAGGTGGTGCAGATGCTCAAGCTCCCCGACGGGACGGTCAAGGTGTTGGTGGAGGGGAAGCAGCGGGCCCGGGTCGTGCGCCTCGATTACGACGAAGAGAGCATCTTCGCAGCCGTCGAGCCGATTGCCGAGGGTGAACTCGCCCTGTCCGAGCAGGCCGCCCTGATGCGCAGCGTCAATGCGGCTTTCGAAAACTATGCCGGATTGAGCAAGAAGGTTCCCCCCGAGATGGTGGCGACGATTTCCGGCATCGAGGAGGCCGCGCGCTTCGCCGACACCGTGGCGGCTCATCTCAACGTGCAGATTGCCGACAAGCAGAAGATTCTCGAGGAAATCGACATCGCCCTGCGCCTGGAGGGCCTCCTCTCGCTTCTGGAGCGGGAGGTCGAAATCCTGCAGATTGAAAAGAAGATCCGCAACCGCGTCAAGAGCCAGATGGAGCGCAGCCAGAAGGAGTATTATCTCAACGAGCAGATGCGCGCCATCCAGAAGGAACTGGGAGAGAAGGACGAGTTCAAGCAGGAATTGCGCGAACTCGAGGACCGCATCCAGAAGGCGCGGATGTCCAAGGAGGCGACGGAGAAGGCCCAGGGAGAGCTGCGCAAGCTGAAGATGATGTCGCCGATGTCCGCCGAGGCCACGGTGGTGCGCAACTACATCGACTGGCTGGTTTCGCTCCCCTGGCGCAAGGGGACGCGGGATCGGCTCGATCTGGCGCGTGCCGAGCAGATCCTGGAGACCGATCACTACGGGCTGGAGAAGGTCAAGGAGCGAATTCTCGAATACCTGGCCGTTCAGGCCCTGATGAAAAAGATCAAGGGGCCGATTCTCTGCCTGGTCGGGCCGCCGGGGGTCGGCAAGACTTCTCTCGGGCGGTCCATCGCCCGGGCGATGGGGCGGAAGTTCATCCGCGTGTCCCTCGGCGGGGTTCGCGACGAGGCCGAGATTCGCGGCCATCGCCGGACCTACATCGGCGCGATGCCCGGCAAGGTGATCCAGAGCCTGCGCAAGGTGGGGGAGCGCAACCCGGTCTTTCTCCTCGACGAGATCGACAAGATGAGCACCGATTTCCGCGGCGACCCGTCGTCGGCCCTGCTCGAAGTGCTTGATCCCGAGCAGAATCACACCTTCAGCGACCATTTCCTGGACGTCGATTACGATCTGTCCGCGGTGATGTTCATCGCCACGGCCAATACCCTGCATGCGATCCCCGGCCCGCTGCGCGACCGCATGGAGGTGATCCGCATCGAAGGGTATACCGAAGAGGAAAAGCTCAATATCGCCGAACGCTACCTGATACCGAAGCAGATCCAGACACACGGCTTGAAGGCTGACCAGGTCAAGTTCAGCGAGGCGGCCCTGCGGGAAATCCTGCGCCGCTACACGCGGGAGGCCGGGGTCCGCAATCTGGAGCGGGAGCTGGCCACGATCTGCCGCAAGATCGCCCGCGAAGTCGTCAAGACCGGGGCGATGTCCGGTTACCAGGTCGGCACCCAGCAGGTCAGGAAATATCTCGGCGTGCCGCGCTACAGTTTCGGCGTGAAGGAAACGGAGCAGCGGGTCGGTTTGGCCAACGGTTTGGCCTGGACCGAAGTCGGCGGAGAACTGCTGACGGTCGAAGCGACGATCATGCCGGGGCAGGGGCGGCTGACGGTGACCGGCAAGCTCGGCGAAGTCATGCGCGAATCCGCCCAGGCGGCGTTGAGCTACGTTCGTTCGCGCTGGTCGGAGCTGGGGCTGGAGAAGGATTTTTACGGGAAGATCGACATCCACATCCATGTGCCCGAAGGCGCCATCCCCAAGGACGGCCCGTCGGCGGGGATCACCATGGCGACGGCGCTGGTGTCGGCCCTCACCGGCCGCAGCATCGATCAGAATCTGGCCATGACTGGGGAGATCACCCTGCGCGGACGGGTACTTGCCATCGGCGGCCTGAAGGAGAAGCTGCTGGCGGCCAAGCGCGCCGGCATCACCCGGGTGCTCATCCCCAAGGACAACGAGAAGCATCTCGAGGAAGTGCCGGCAACGGTCCGGCGTACCCTGCAGATCCAGGTTGTCGCCCACATGGACGAGGTGCTGTCGGAGGCGATCCAGGGCGGGTTGACGCCGGTCGCCGAGGCCGAGTCGACCGGTTTTCCCGAGGCGCCGGAACCGTCCGTTCACCACTAGCAAACTGAAAATATCTTCTTGACAGTTTTTGGGGCGCTCTGCTACAAAGATAGCCGGTTTAAACAGGGGCTAACCCATTTCTTTCTTACGCGTGGAGGTATGCTGTGACAAAGGCCGATCTGGTAAATGCGATTGCTGAGCAGGCGGGACTGAGCAAAGCCGATGCCGAGAAAGCCCTGAAGGCTTTCACCGGCGCCGTGACCAAGGCCCTCAAGGCTGGCGAGAAGGTGTCCCTGGTCGGGTTTGGCACGTTCAGCGTGGGGCAGCGTGCCGCGCGGACCGGAAAGAACCCCCAAACCGGCGCCAAGATCAAGATTGCTGCCGCCAAGTCTCCGAAGTTCAAGGCTGGCAAAGCTCTGAAGGACGCCGTCAACAAGAAGTAAGTTCATAGGTGCGGCCGCCGCTACAGGGCGGTGGCCGCACCTTGTCGAGTCACAACAGGAAGCGGAGCAGGGGGCCGGGTGTCTCCTCGACCTTTTGCCCGTTTCCTTTTTCTGTCTGTTGCGGGGCCGTAGTAGAGTCGGTTACAACGCCGGCCTGTCACGCCGGAGGTCGCGGGTTCGAGTCCCGTCGGCCCCGCCATTCTTAAGGGCGAATAGCTCAGCTGGGAGAGCATCGGTCTTACAAACCGAGGGTCACAGGTTCGAGCCCTGTTTCGCCCACCAGATCATACGATCACCACAAATCAGGGGCTGTAGTAGAGACGGTTACAACGCCGGCCTGTCACGCCGGAGGTCGCGGGTTCGAGTCCCGTCAGCCCCGCCATTTTTCGCCAGGAGGCGACCGGAAACGGTCGCCTCCTGGCATTTTGGGCAACAGGGTGCGCGACGGTTGTTGACGTACAGTCTCCGCAGTCACTACAATAGGCAGGATAACGAGCAGAATAAATCTACAAGTGTTTCAAGAGAGGACGGCTCAAAAATGAACATGCCTGTCAAATATGGCTTCGCGTTGCTTCTCCTGCTGTCAATCAGTGTGCGGGCGGACTATGTCCTGGCCGCGGCCGAGGCCGGGTTCATCGCCAAGGTCGGCAATGTTGCGGTGACCGAGCAGGATCTGCAGCGGGAAATCGAAAAGCGGATTCCCATGCAGGTGAGCTTCCATGGCGGCATGAAGCAGGAGAAACTCGACAAGATCCGCGCCGAGGCCAAGGAGGCCCTGATTGTCCGCTCCTACAAGGTTCAGTATGCGCTGGACAATGAAATCGCCGTCGATCCCAAGGCTTTTGACGCCGAGTGGTCTGCCGCTCTGGCGAAGACGCCGCAACTCGGGCAGATCCCGGCCGCCCAGCAGGAGTATCTGAAGAAGGAACTCTATCTCGACCTGCTCGCCAAGGTGGCCGAGGACAGGGCGGTTGCCGGCAAGGTGTCGGTCACCGATGCCGACATCAAGGCTTACTACGACAAGAATCGCAGCCAGTTCCTGCGCGCCAAGCTGTTCAAGGCCAGTCACATTTTCGTCAAGGTCGATCCGGGCGAGACGGCCGAATCGAAGGAGTTGAAGCGCCAGAAGGCCGAGAAGCTCCTGGAGCGGGCCAAAAGCGGCGAGGATTTCTACAACCTCGCCTATTACGAGTCCGATGACCGGAGTCGCTATGTCGGCGGCAGCCTCGGGAGCTTTCATGCCAACCAGATGGTCCCCGAATTCAGCAACGTCATGCAGAAGATGAAACCCGGCGATGTCGCCGGGCCGATCAAGACGCTTTACGGTTATCACATCGTCAAGCTTGACGATGTCCAGCCCGAGAAGCAGATGTCCTTCGAGGAGTCGGCGGACAATATCAGGACGCGGCTGACCGAAGAGCGCCGGACCGGTTTGTATGAGGCCTGGATGGATTCGCTGCGCAAGAAGTATCCTCTGCAGACGCCCTGATCGTCGGGCCTGAGCCGTGAGCCGGTTCTTCCTTCTCCTGGCCGGGTTGCTGGCATTGAGCGGTTGCGGCGGCGGCCGGCCGATCGTCTGGCAGGAGGCGGGGGTCGATCTGGTCTGGCCTCCGCCTCCCGAGCCGCCGCGGATCAGTTACCTGCGCAGTCTTTCGGGTCCCGCCGATTTCCAGGGGGAGAACAAGACCGGCCGGGCGTTCCGTTGGCTGTTGGGTGATGACGGCCAGGATTGGCCGTTGCTGGCTCCCTATGCGGTTGCCCCGGACGATGGCGGCCTCCTTTGGGTGGCCGACAGCGGCGCCCGCATGCTTTATCGCTTCGATTTGCTGCGCGGCAGGGTCGACTACATCCAGGAATCGAACGGTGTCCGTCTCGTTACGCCGTCGGGGGTTGCTGTAGACAGCCCCGGTCGGAGGGTTTTCGTTGCCGACGCCGACCTGGCCAAGATCCTGGTTTTCGATCTCGAGGGGCAGTTGCTGGAGCAGTGGGCCCCTCCGGAAGGTTTCAGGCGTCCGGCCGGTCTGGCGCTTGACGGATCGCGCCGGCTTTATGCCGCGGACGTTATGGCCGGGCAGATTTTTGTCTTTGGTCCGGACGGGAACGTGGTCGGCCGGCGCGGCAGCCGGGTCAGCAGCGACGGGCTCTTCCGCCGTCCCGTATCGATAGCGATCGGCCCGCGCGACGAGTTGCTGGTCAACGAATCGATGGGCTTCCAGGTCGAAGTGCAAGATGCCCGGGGGGAGTTGCTTGGAACCATCGGCCGCCTCGGGGACGGACCGGGGATGTTCGCCAGGCCGCGCGGCTTGGCGGTCTCTCGCGAAGGGCATGTTTTTGTTACCGATGCGGCATTTGACAATGTCCAGGTCTTCGATTTGGCCGGACGGCTGCTGCTGCATTTCGGTTCCGCCGGCAGCGGGCCCGGGCAGTTCAATCTGCCGGCCGGGCTTGCCCTGGACCGCGAAGGGCGCTTGTTCGTTGCGGATTCGTACAACCACCGCATCCAGGTTTTCCAGTTCACACCGGATGGGAAAAGGTGATTGCGGGCGCGATGTGCAATCGGTGTGATTGTTGCATCCGTGAGCCTGTGCCCTTTATGGAGTCTCGGTATACATGACCCATACGCCAACAAAAATCGGTTTTCTGCTGGTCTCGATGTTTGTCGTCGGTGCGCTGGTCGTGCCAGGAGTGCCGGCTGCCCCCGGAGATCCCCCTCCCGGTTCGATTACGCTTCCCACCAACCGACACAACCTTTCCAGTTTTGCCGCCGCCGGTCAGGTCCGGGCGATTTCCTCCCCGGAAGGTGACCAGATCTGCATCTTCTGCCATACGCCGCACGGTGCCGCGGCAGAAGGGCCGTTGTGGAACCGCAACGCCCCGACGGGGGTGTTCCCGCTGTATTCCGGTACTCTGGCCATCAAGGGGGATATCCCCGGCGCGGCGAATCCGGCGGCCCCGGATACCACCAAGTACCGGACCACGGATCCTGGCGACCCGAATTTCGTTTATCCGAACGGCTCTTCGCGGTTGTGCATGTCCTGCCACGACGGGGTGACCGCGGTCAATATCCTGCGAAACGGCGGCACCATCTCCATGGTTGCCAACCCGGCGCTGCTCGATCCGGACGGCTCCCTCAAGGGGACTCTCCCCAACATCGGTGCCGGTGGCACCGCGATCGGTTCGGTGATCGATCTGTCGACGTCGCACCCGATCTCCTTCGTCTATACCGACAACATTGTCAACACGATCATCAACCCCGCCTATATTGCCGCGGGGTTGCCCGATCGTTACGACGGCCCCGGTTCCTTCGTGGCCACCGTCGACACCCCGCTGGACAGCCAGGGGCGCATGCAGTGCACAACCTGTCACGATCCCCATCAGGATACGAGTCTGGTCAATGCCAGCCTGCCTCCTTTCTGGCGGCAGACCTCGGGGGCCGACCCTTACGGGGACGTCTGCAACAATTGTCACCAGACGGCCGCGTCGCCGGCGAGCCCTGTTCATCCGCCACTCTGAAAACCGAGCACGGGATATTTTGAGATCATGCCGACTTATTCAAGGGTGATGGCGAGGGCTCTGTGCAAGGCTGCTCCGATGCTTCTGCTAGGGGTTGTCGTCCTGTTGGCCGGGGCGCCCGCCCCTGCGCTCGCGGCTTCCGGCAAGGGATTGCTGCAGGGGAGTCATGCCAGTCGCGGGCAACTGCCGAAAAGCTGCCGGTCCTGCCACATGGGGATGACGATGGCGCTCAGTGGCGAAGAGGCGGTTTGCCTCGCCTGCCATGGCGACGCCCAGGCCCGCAACCAGATGGTCGGCAAAGGGGTGCTCCGAATGGCCGGCAATGCGTCCTTTGCCGATATCGCCGCCGAATTGCGCAAGCCTTACCGGCACCCGACCCTTACTGTCCAGGGGGTGCATCAAAAGTTCGAGGTGCTTCCTGAGCAGGTGGTGAATGCCGCGCGCCATGCCGAGTGTGTGGACTGCCATAACCCCCATCTGACGGAAAAGGGCCGGCCTTACCGGGGGCTCAAGGGGCGGCGCGTGGGGAACTTCACCGGTGAGATCGAGCAGGAGTACCAGCTCTGTTACCGCTGCCATTCCGAAAGTGCCAATCTCCCCGGTACCTCCACGGACAAGCATGCGGAATTCAAGGTCAGCAACCCGTCCTACCATCCGGTGGAAGGGGAGGGGAAGAACACCTACGTCATCAGCCTGAAAGAGCCTTATGTGGCCAAGAAGGAACGCCCCGGGGATGTTTCCACGATCAGTTGCAGCGACTGTCACGGCAGCGACAACCCGAACGGCCCGGCCGGTCCGCACGGTTCGAATTTCGCCGGTCTGCTGAAGCTCAACTACCAGATGGAGGATGGCCGCCCGGAAAGTTCCTTCTCCTACGAACTCTGCTACAAGTGCCACGACCGGACGAGCATCCTCAACAACGAGAGTTTCCCCTACCACGCCCTGCATATTCAGGGCCGGGTTGCCGGTCAGGGCGGGGCATCGTGCATCGCCTGCCACGATGCCCATGGCAGCAGCCAGTATCAGTTCCTGATCCGTTTCGACGAGCAGGTTGTTTTTGAAACCAGGGACGGCAAGCGCAAGTTCGATGCCGAAGGGTATGCCGCCCGGCATGGCGCCTGTTACCTGAATTGCCACGGGGTTGAGCACAATCCGCTGAAATACTGAGCTGTTGCAGATAATTCGCTCGTTGCCCGGTGACCGGTCCGTTCGGGCCGGTCGTGCTTTTTCAGGTGCGCGAATTTGCGATTGACATACATTTTTCCCGACAATTGTGGTAAATATTAAGGCTAATGCCTGTATTTCAATGCAAAATAGGAACGGCGGACGGCCGGGTCCTGGAGCGGGAGTTCGAGGCGACGGACCGGCAGGCGCTGCTGGAGAATCTCGAGGAGCAAGGCTTCTTTGTTTTTCAGATTCGGCGGGCAGGATTGCGGGGGTTGTTCGGCGCCTCGGGCGGCACCCGTCTGAGCGGCCGGCGCTTCCTGACCCTGAACCAGGAGATGGTGGTGCTGATCCGCTCGGGGCTGCCGATCCTGCAGGTCCTTGATACCCTCATCGAACGCATGGAAGCCGGGCGGTTGCTGGAAGTCCTGCGGGAGATCCGCTCCGACGTCAAGGGCGGCGGGGCGTTGTCCGACGCTTTTGCGCGCTTCCCCGGCATGTTCCCGCAGCTTTACGTGGCTTCGTTGCGGGCCGGGGAACAGTCGGGCGACCTGCCAGTCACGCTGGCGCGCTACATCACCTACCAGAAGCGGGTCGAGGCCATCAAGGCGAAGGTGCGCAGCGCGACGTTCTACCCGTCCCTGCTGGCGATTGCGGTGGTTGCCGTGCTGACCTTCCTGCTGCTCTACGTCATTCCGAACGTGACCAAGGTCTATACCGATGCCAGCATGGAACTGCCCGTGCTGACCAGCCTGGTGATCGGCATTTCCAATACGCTGGTGGCGACGCTTCCCGTCTGGCTGCCGCTGCTGGTCGCCGCCGGTTTCGCGCTGCGCCGCCTGGCGCAAACGGACCGGGGCGGCTATCTGATCGATCGCTGGAAACTGCGGCTGCCGTTTTTTGGCGGATTGTTCAACGAGTACGCCCTGTCGGCCTTCTGCCGCACCCTGTCGACTACGCTGGCGAGCGGCATCACCGTCGTGCAGTCGATGCAGATGGCCCGCGGGGTGCTCAACAACCGGTTGCTCGAAGAGCGGATGGTTGCGGCGATCCGCAAGATCCAGGAGGGGACGCGTATCTCCGATGCCCTCGAGCAGACCGGGACATTCCCTGTCCTGGCCTTGCGCATGATCTCCGTCGGCGAATCGAGCGGTTCGCTGGGCGAGATGCTCACGGATGTTGCCGACTATTACGAGGGCGAGGTCGAGCGCCGCCTCGAGCGTCTGTCGACTCTCGTCGAACCGTTGATGATGCTGATCATGGGATTGCTGGTCGGCGGCATCGTGGTCGCGATGTATATGCCGATTTTCCAGTTGGCGGGAACGGTGAGATGATTGCGCCGGGCGATGAGTGCCGCGCGATGGGTGCCTAATAAATCGGGAAACAAGGGCTGAATGGCTTTCGAACGCAAGAAAATCGGTGAAATCCTGGTCGAGATGGGGAGTCTGGCTCCGGCCGAGATGCGCCTGGTGCTCGACCGCCAGCCTCTGCTCGGGCGGCGGTTCGGCGAGGTTGCGCTCGCCGAGGGGTTGATCGGCGACGATGTCCTGGCCCAGGCTCTTGCCCGGCAGTTCGGGCTCGAATTCGTCGATCTCGTCAAGTCGCCGCCGGCCGGCGAACTGGCCGAAACGATTCCCGCCGAGTTGATGCTGCGCTTCGAGTGCGTGCCGGTGCGCGAGGATGCCGCCGGGCTGACCGTGGCCATCGCCGACCCGACGCGCCTGCGGGCGCTCGATGATCTGGAGATGCTGCTCGACCGGCGGCTTGAACACGCGGTTGCTCCCAAGGGGCAGATTGCTGCCCTGATCGAGCGGGGACAGGGGTCGCAGCAGGTGCTGCAGGAGGTGTCCGAGGATTTCAAGCTGCAGTTGGTCAAGGAGACCGACAAGGGTGAGGAAGTCCTCTCCATCGAGAAGCTGACCGAGGATGCCAGCCCCATCATCCGCCTCATCGACTCGACGCTGTTCGATGCGCTCAACAAGCGGGCCAGCGACATCCACATCGAAACCAGCCTGGAAGGCGTGGTCATCAAGTACCGGGTCGACGGGGTGCTGTTCCGTGCCACCGAGCCGCTCGACATCCGCTTCCAGGGGCCGATCATCTCGCGCATCAAGGTCATGAGCGAACTGGACATCGCCGAGCGGCGCATCCCCCAGGACGGCCGGTTCAAGGTGCGCATGGCAGGGAAGTCGATCGACTTCCGCGTGTCGATCATGCCGAGCATCCACGGCGAGGACGCGGTTATCCGTATCCTCGACAAGGAGAACATCGCCAAGGATCTGCACGGGCTGACCCTCGACGTGCTCGGCATCGACGAGCGGGAGAAGGTCAGGCTGCGGCGGAAGATCCGCGAGCCTTACGGGATGGTGCTGGTGACCGGTCCGACCGGTTCCGGCAAGACCACGACCCTGTACGCGGCGATGACCGAGATCTTCAACGAGCAGGAAAAACTGATCACCATCGAAGATCCGGTCGAATACCAGCTGAAAGGGGTCGTGCAGATCCCGGTCAACGAGAAGAAGGGGCTGACCTTCGCCCGCGGCCTGCGGTCGATCCTGCGGCACGACCCGGACAAGATCATGGTCGGCGAGATCCGCGACCCGGAAACCGCCCAGATTGCCGTGCAGTCGGCCTTGACCGGCCACCTGGTGTTCACGACGGTGCACGCCAACAACGTCTTCGACGTGCTCGGCCGTTTTCTGCACATGGGGATCGATCCCCACAACTTCGTTTCCTGTCTCAATTGCGTGCTGGCCCAGCGCCTGGTGCGCAAGATCTGCACGCACTGCAAGCGGCCGGTTTCCTACAGTCGGGAGATGCTGGACGATGCCGGGCTCGACGGCGCGCGCTACGAACACCACCCGTTTTTCGAAGGAGGGGGGTGCCGGGAGTGCAACGGTCAGGGTTATCACGGCCGTTCGGCGATCGTCGAGTTGCTCGAACTTACTGACGATCTGCGCGAGATGATTCTCGACAAGACGCCGATCAGCCAGCTCAAGGAGGCGGCGCGTGCCGCCGGCACCCTGTTCCTGCGCGAATCGGCGGTCAACAAGATGCTCGCCGGACTCACGACCCTGGAAGAGATCAACCGGGTCACGTTTGCCGAGAAGGTCGGGGCGCTATGATCAAGCGCAGCTACATCGGGCTCGATCTGGGCGCCGGGCAGATGACCGCGGTGGCCCTGCAGCGCAGCCGCCCGGCGGTGCGATTGGGCGGTGTGCGCAGCGAAGCGTTCGCCGGCATCCTGGAGCCTTCCAGTCGCCAGCCGAACGTGACCGATCCGCGGCGTTTCGTCGAGGTCCTGAAGCGGGTGCTCGATCCCCTGTCCGGCGGCGAGGAGCGGGTCGCGCTGTCGCTGCCGGACCGCCTCGGGCGTCTTTACCTGCTGGAAACCGAGGCGGCCTTCAAAACCCGCCAGGAAGGGATCGACATCCTCAAGTGGCGGCTCAAGGGGAACCTGCCGGCGCCGCCCCAGCAGGTCCAGATCGACTACCAGGTCATGGAGCGGCGGGAGGACGGCCGCCAGCGCTGTATCGTCGCGGCCATCGCCCGCCCCGTGATCGAGCAGTTCGAAGAGCTGTTCGAGGCGGCCGGCCGGCATGCGGTGCGGGTCGACTTCCATTCCCTGTGCCTGTACAACTACTATCAGCCGCGCCTCGATCTGGGCGAGGAGTTTTTCCTGGTCGGGGTTGAAAACGGCCAGCTTGAGATGATGTATTTTGCCGGGAAGGTGCTGGCTTACCACCGCGTGCGCGATCTGCGCGCCGAGCCGGAGCCTCTGTTCCGGGAGTTGTCGCGTTCCCTGGCCGATGCGGCGGCGACCCACCCGGTCATGCAGCGCTGTCCGGTGTTCGCCCACTTCGACCCCGATCTCCCGGCAACGTTGCGGGAGGTGCTCGCTTCGACGCTGGAGCGCGAAGTCCGGGTCCTCGATCCGCAACTGAAACGTTTCGCCGGCGGAGCGACGATCGGGCTGCCGGCCAACGGCGGGGTGCTGGCGGCGATCAGCGCCGCCGAGCAACTGATGCTTACCTGACGGACCTGACCATGCACTTTCGCCTGAATCTTGCCAGCCGGGTCTATCTCGACCGTCGCAGCGTCCAGCGCTGGCTGCTGCTGTCGGCCGGGCTGCTGGCTCTGCTGCTGGCGGTCAACCTGCTCTACGCGTGGCGCAATTTCCAGCAACTGGGCCAGGTGAACGGCCATCTGGCCGAGATCGAGGAGAAGCTGGCCTCCCAGCGGGGCTCTTCGGCAACGGCGTACTCTCCGGAACGGTTTGCGCAGGTCATGGACACCGTCGGCAGCGCCAACAAGATGATCGCCGCCGATCAGTTCCGTTGGAGCGCCCTGCTTGGCAGGCTGGAAGAGCTGCTTCCGGCCGATGTGGCGATCCGCAGCCTGAAGCCGGATTTCAAGGAGCGTTCGCTGGAAATTGCCGCGATTGCCCGGGATACGGCCGTCATGACCGAGTTGCTCGACGCGCTGCTGTCGTCGCCGGACCTGCAGCGGGTCAGCCTGCTCAACCAGGCGTGGGATGAGCAGGCCGGCGGCGTGAAGTTCTCGATAGCGATCAAGGAGGCCTTCTGATGATGGCGCCGGGCGCTTTCGTGCGGCAACTGTGGAACGGCCACCGGGTTCTGTTGAGCGTGGCCGGCCTGCTGCTGTCGGCGAACCTGATCCTGGGGCTGGCGCTGCAGGCCTATCTCGTCCCCACGGTCAATTCCCGTGAGCAACAGTTGATCAGGCTGCGGACCGAACTGCGCGGCGGCGGCGATTCACCGGCCCAATTGCTTGCCCAGGGGGAGAAGGATCTGGCTGCCTTCCGGGAGAGAATCCCCCCTTACCGGGAGTTTACCCGGCTGGTAGGGGATCTGCAGACTCTGGCCGATGACTCCGGACTCGACCTGGATCAGGTCAGCTACGAGCACAAGCCGGAGAAGGGCAGCGACCTGCTGCGTTCGACGGTGACCTTCACTCTCGAGGGGCAGTATCGCGACATCAAGCAGTTCATTCATGCGCTGGAGCAGTCCTCCCGCCTGATCATCGTCAACGAGATCGGCCTGCAGAGCGTCGGCCAGGAGGGCACCGACGTCAAACTGCAGCTGAGCCTGGATACGTTTTTCCGCACCGGGGTTTCATGAATCGCAAACGTCTCATCCTTGCCGCCCTGGTCGGGCTCCTTATCCTGAGCCTGATCTACGCCTTCTGGACCGCGCCCCGCCAGGAAAAGGCGCCGCCGCGGGTCGAGAGCCAGCGGCCGGCAGCGAAGAAGCCGGCCGCCGGAAAGAAGGCGCTGCCGGCGGCGGAGCGGCTGCACCTGGGGCTGCTGTCCCAGGCGCCGCAGCCGTTCCCGGGGGCTTCCCGCGATATCTTTCGTTTCAATGGCGGCGGCCGTTCCGGGGCGGGCTCTTATACACATCTGACGCTGCCGACGAAGAGGATAGGGGATAGCGTTGGGGGCGGCGTCTGATCGGGGCCGAAGGGTACGGAGCGTCGCAGCTGGA
>VAUL01000081.1 GCA_005774545.1 Deltaproteobacteria bacterium
GCATGGGGGACCATGTGGGAAAGTAGGACGCCGCCGAAATTAATCGCGAAGGCCCGCCTCGATTGAGGCGGGCCTTTTTTTATTCGCTGCATTGACTCGATTTACAGGCCCGCAAGTTGCTGTTTACTTCTTGACCTCGATCCCGAAGCTTTTGATCTTGCGATGCAGGTTGGATCGTTCCATCTCGATGGCCTCGGCCGTCTTTGATACATTCCAGTCGTTTTCTTCCAGCTTGCGCAGCAGGAATTCCTTTTCAAACTCCTCACGGGCTTCCCTGAAGGTGTCGGCGGATATGGTGCCAAGGTCGATAGCCCCGGGCTGATCGTCGCTGGCGGTTGTCCCTTGCTGGATGATGGTGGCCGGCAGTTGCGCGCGGGTGATGGTGCGTGTCGGGACCATGATAACCAGGCGCTCGATCAGGTTCTTTAATTCCCGGACATTGCCTGGCCAGGTATACGCGCTGAGTACTGCGATCGCTTCGTCATCGAGTTCCTTGAGTTCGCGTCCCTCCTTGCCACAGAAAAAGGCCAGAAAATGTTTGGCCAGCAGCGGGATGTCCTCGCGCCGCTCGCGCAGCGGCGGGACGTGGAACGGGATGACGTTGAGACGATAGTAGAGATCCTCGCGAAACTGCCCGGCGGCAATCTGGGCGGGGAGGTCCTTGTTGGTTGCGGCAATGACCCGGACATCGACCTCGATGGTCCGGCTGCCGCCGACCCGCTCGAATTTGCGCTCCTGCAGGATGCGCAGTACCTTGGCCTGGGTCTTCAGGCTCATGTCGCCGATTTCGTCGAGAAACAGCGTCCCTTCGTTGGCCAGGTCGAACTTGCCGCGGCGCTGCGCTGTTGCGCCGGTAAACGATCCCTTCTCGTGACCGAACAGCTCGGACTCGATCAGGTCCTCCGGGATGGCCGCACAGTTGACTTCGACAAACGTCCTGCTGCTGCGTTGGGACTGCATGTGGATCGCCCTTGCGACCAGTTCCTTGCCGGTACCATTTTCTCCGGTGATCAGAGCCCAGCCGGAAGTCGGCGCAACAATTTCGATCTGTTTCTTCAACTCGACAATCGCCGGGCTGGCGCCGATCATTTCGTGCTCTTTGGCGATCTTCGCTTTGAGCTCGCGGTTTTCCTCGACCAGCCGGTTCAATTTCAGGGCGTTCTGGATAGTGACCAGCAGCTTTTCAAGTGACAGCGGTTTCTCGATGAAATCATGCGCGCCCAGTTTGGTGGCCCTGACGGCAGTCTCGATGGTGCCGTGGCCGCTCATCATGATGACCAGCTGCTCCGGCTGATATTCGCGAATCCTGCTCAAGGCTTCGAGCCCGTCCATCCCGGGCATCCAGATGTCGAGCAAAATCAGGTCGGGGCGCTCCTCCCGCAGGAGGTTGAGGGCGTCCTCGCCGTTGGCCGCGGTGACCGGGCTGTAGCCTTCGTCCTGGAGGATTCCCGCGAGGCTGTCACGAATGCTCTGCTCATCGTCAACGATCAGAATCTGGTGCATATGTCCTCTTGTCCGGCTGCGGATCTCAGGCCTTCTGGATCTCCCCGGCTACCGGCAACTCGACGATGAAGCGGGTTCCGTGCGGTTCGTTGTCACGAACCCGGATGTAGCCGTTGTGGTCGGAGATGATGGTCGAAACGATTGCCAGGCCCAGGCCGGTCCCGCTTTTCTTGGTGGAGAAGTACGGCTCGAACAGCCGCGGCTTGTCTTCCTCGGGGATACCGCAGCCGTTGTCGCTGACGGTCAGGGTGGCCAGTTGCAGCGGCTGATTGTAGCTGGTCGCCAGCTCGATAGTGCCGCCCGGACCGACGGCAGCGACGGCATTGTCGAGCAGGTTGATGACCACCCGCTTGATCTGCTCGCGGTCAAGGCTGAATCTCGGCAGCGTCGCGTCGGGGTGGATGCTGAAGGTGATGGCGCGGTGCCCCTCCTGGAACAGGACCAGTGCCTCGGCGACCACCTCGTTGAGGTCGTGCATGGCCGGATTGCTGGCCGGCATGCGGGCGAAGTTGGAAAACTCGTTGACCAGGGTCTTCAGCTCCTCGACCTGCTTGATAATCATCCTGGTACATTCATCGAAGACCGGATCGTCGTCGCCAAACCGCCCCTGATAGCGCCGGCGCAATCGCTGGGCTGACAGCTGGATCGGCGTCAGCGGATTCTTGATCTCATGAGCGATGCGCTTGGCCACTTCGCGCCAGGCCGCCATGCGCTGGGCCTTGAGCAGTTCGGTCAGGTCGTCGAAGACCACGACCGTTCCCATGAACTCCTGGTTGTCGTCCTTAAGGGTGGTGACGTTGACGAGCAGGGTCAGCCGCCGGTCCGAGAGATTGATGCTGATCTGGCGGCGGATGGTGTCCTTGCCCGAGCCGATCAGGTCGCGCAGCAGATCGCGAACCACCGGCAGGTGCTCGGGGTCGAGGACTTCGCGGAAGTTGCGGCCGACGATCCTGGTGGGGTCGAGGCGCAGCAGTTTCTCGGCGAACTTGTTGATGGTGGTGATGTCGCCGTGGTTGTCGATGGAAATGACCCCGGCGGTGACGTTGGCCAGGACGATCTCCATGTAGCGGCGCCGCTGCTCGAGTTCCTGGTTGGAGGTCTGCAGTTCGAGATTGGCCTGGCGAATGGTCTGCTGGCTTTGCCGCAGGTCCGAGGTCATCTTGTTGAAGGAATTGACCAGGCTGCCGATTTCATCGTGACTGCTGCTCCGAAGATTGACGTCGAGATTGCCGTCCGCCACCCGATTGGTCGCTTCGGCCAGTTCCTTGAGCGGCTCGGTGATCCCCCGGGCCAGATAAAACCCAGCCCAGGTCGCCAGGAAGATGATGACCAGCGAGATCAGCAGGAGGGAAAGGACGTAGCCGGTCTGGATGCGGCCCTTAAGCAGCTTGGCGTTGCGGTACTGTTCGAAGGAGTGGTTGATCTCCTTCATCTTGTTGACCAGCGAATAGGGGACGTAATAGTTGACCACCACGACGCCGACGACATCGTTGGGGTTCCAGTTGGAATAGACCGGGACGATGCCGCGGATCAGGTCCGCCTTGCCGATGGGGCTGATGCGCGTGAAACGGTTCCCCTGCAGCGCTTCACGAATGCTGTCGGAGCCGGGGTCGGTGAATTCGGCCGGGGGAACCTCCGGGTTGATCGCCCGGACCAGCTCCTCGTTGGTCGAGGAAAAGACTTCGACGACGCCGAGGTTGTACTCGCGCTGCTTCAGGTGAATCAGGTCGTTCAGCGCCGGGAGATTCTCCTCGTTGAGGAGTTTCTGCTCCTTGATGATCTGGGAAATCTGCTCGGCGTAGTAGAGCGCGTTGCTGGCCGAGTTCTTGTAGTAAGTCTGGGTAACTTCGAGCGACTCTTCGATGGCTTCCTCGATCTGGCGGTTGAACCAGTTTTCGATCGAACTGGTGATCAGTCCGGCGGAGACCAAAAACAGCAGCAGCGTCGGCACCAGGGAGAGGGCGACGAAGGCGAGCACCAGCTTGCTGCGGAGCTTTGCCCCCGGGATGGCGCCGCGTCGTTCCATCCAGAGTTTGAAGATATTCCGGAAGACCAGGAAGAGGCAGATGATGATCAGCAGCAGGTTGAGATTGATCAGCGCCAGGACCAGGATGTTCCCCGATAGCGGAATTTCGGTGGTCAGGCTGAACAACTTGGTCTGGTAGCGCAGCGACAGGAAGACCAGGGCAAACAGGGCAAAGACGAAAAACCACTCGCGCCGGCGCTTGCGCGATTCGGCCGGTGGGGTGGCGCTCGATCTGGTGAAGATGTCCGGTATTTTCATGGTGGCCGTGAGGGTATGGCCATTCTAGGGGGAATGCCGGGGGTTTGCAAGCAGCAGCGGCAGGGGAGAAATGAAAAGGGCGGCCGCAACGGCCGCCCTCGGGGTGTCAGGGGATCAGGCCCGGGAGAGGGCCAGTTCCGGGGAGAAAGCGGGCAGTGGTACCTGCAGGGCTTCGTGCAGGTCCTCCTCGGAGAATTCGATCAATTGCCAGCAGTGGGGATTGGCCAGGATCTTCTCGACGACCTGGTGGTTGATGTCGTGCCCGGCCTTGTAGGCGCGGACGTGACCCAGGATCGGGTAGCCGACCAGGCTGAGGTCGCCGACGGCATCGAGAATCTTGTGGCGCACGAATTCGTCGGGGAAGCGCAGCCCTTCCGGGTTGAGAATCCGCTCGTCATCAATGACGATGGCGTTCTCCAGCGAGCCGCCGCGGGCCAGGCCGGCGGCCTTGAGCCGCTCGACATCGCGCAGGAAGCCGAAGGTCCGGGCGGGGGCGAGTTCGCGGCGGAAACTCTCCGCCGTTACCTTGATGGAGCGCTGCTGCAGGGAGATGCAGGGATGCTCGAAGGCGATGTCGTAGGTCATCCGGAAAAAGCGCGAAGGGATGATGTTCACCCGCTTCTCGCCGTCAGTCACCGTGATCGGCTGGCGGATCGCCAGATAAACCCTGCTCTTGGCCAGTTTGCGGAGCCCGGCCACCTCGATCAGCGACGCGAACGGCGCGGCGCTGCCGTCCATGACCGGAACTTCCGGGCCGTCGATGTCGATGTGCAGATTGTCGATGCCGTAGGCGGCGAGGGCGGCAAGCAGGTGCTCAACGGTCGAAATGCGCACGTCGCCGCGGCCGAGAACCGTTGCCAGGCGGGTGTCGACCACGTTCTCGGAGCGGGCGGGGATGCTGACCGTCTGTGCGCCGAGGCTGCGGTGAAAAACGATCCCGGTTCCCGCTTCGGCAGGGCGCAGGGTCATGTTGATGCGTGATCCCGAGTGCAGGCCGATTCCGGAGATTGCCACGGTCTTGTCTAGAGTGCACTGGCAGATCATGAGCGCGCTTCCTTCGTCAATGAATATGAATAAAAATTGATACGCCACTTGGTATTGCAAATGGCGGGCCAATCGGTTCTTGTTGCCAACTACCTGTTATTTAATGTTTTTTGTTTTTGCTGGAGGAGGCTGAAGGGGGGCGGAGCGTGTCTGTCTCTCAACGGTTGTGGCGTAGCAGCCACACTTGTCAGAGCCGCCCGGAGCGGAGGATGCCGATGGCCAGCCACAGGCCGAGGATTCCGGCGATCGAGTAGCCGAGAAAACCGAGGACCGGGAAGCCGAACATGAGCGGGCCCTTGTTGGTCTGCATGATCAGGGAGGAGCCGACGATCAGGGCGCCGATGACGACGGCAAATGAAATGCGATTGCTGGAGCGGTCGAGGTCGGTGACCAGCTTTTCCAGCCCGCGGTGCTCGAGATCGATCTTGAACTGGTTGCGGTTGAGGCGGTTGAGGAACTCCTTGATGTCCCGGGGCAGGTTCCTGATCAGGGAGCTGTAGGACAGGGCGACCCGGAAAAACTCGCGGGAGATGGTGCCCGGATGGAAACGCTCGCGAACCAGCTGTTCGATGTGCGGGCGCATGTAGTCGATCATGTTGAACCCCGGATCAAGCTGGCGCCCCAGCCCCTCCATGGCAATCAGCGACTTGGCCAGCAGCATGAAGTCGGCCGGGAAGCGAATGCGATGGTGGGTCAGGATTTCAATGAAATCGGTGAGCAGGCGGCCGACCCGCAGATCCTGCAGGAGGATGTCGTAGTAGTCCTCGATGAATTCGTGAAGATCGCGTCGCAGGCTCTTGAGGTCGGCATCGTCAGTCAGTTCGCCGGAGTAGAGCAGCTGGGCGATGATCCGTTCCACGTCCCGCTGCAGGAGCGCTTCCAGCAGGTCGATCAGCTGCTGCTTGAGTTCCGGGCTCAGGCGGCCGATCATGCCGTAGTCGAGCAGGCACAGAACATGATTGGGGAGAACGAAAATGTTTCCCGGGTGAGGGTCGCCGTGAAACACGCCATGCTCGAGAACCTGCTTGAGAAACGCGGTGGCTCCGCGGCGTGCCAGTTCCTTGAGGTCGAACCCCCGGGCCGTGAGTTCGCCGAAGTCGCTGATCTTGATCCCGTCGATGAATTCGAGGGTCAGAACCGTCTCGCCGGAGTACTCCCAGTAAACCCTCGGGACGTAGATGGTCGGGTCGTCGGCGAAGTTGGCGGCAAAGCGCTCGACGGTATGCCCTTCACGGTTGAAATCCATTTCCCGGCGGATGGTCCGGCGGAATTCCTTGACCAGTCCGACCGGATCGTAGAGGGCCACGGCCGGGACGTGCTGTTCGATCAGGTGGGCGAGTCCCATCATGATGTCGATGTCGGTTTCGACCGTGCGGCTGATGCCGGGGCGGCGAATCTTGAAAACCACTTCCTCGCCGCTGAACAGGCGGCCCCGGTGCACCTGGGCGATCGACGCTGCGGCGATCGGCTCGTCGCTGAACTCGAGACAGAACTCTTCGACCGGCCGGCCGAACTGGCGCTGGATCTGCTGTTTGATCTCCTGGGCGGGGAG